>NZ_FONY01000034.1:21242-61893 GCF_900113045.1 Thermoflexibacter ruber | reverse complement strand
ATTGAAAGATTATGGAAATTTATGCGTAAAAAGGTCATTGATACTTGTTTTTATAGGAAGTTTCAAGATTTCAAGGAAAAGGTCTGTGAGTTTTTTACCCATATTGCCCAATATAAGCAGGAATTAGAAACCTTAATTTCTTGGAATTTTCATATCCCTAAAACCAAAACCAATTTTTATTGAGTATAATAAGCTTTTAAAACAAATTTTTGTTTTAATTAATCAATGTAAGCTATTTCCAACTGCTATTAGCAAAGAAGTGTAATTTTGTATGCTTATATTTAAAATCAATAGCCATTGTACATTATGAGTTTAGCCAAACATCTTCTAACGAGAGCATATTCTTATGCTAAAAAAAGTCCTCAAAGAATAAAATTTTTTAAGCCTATTTGGAAAAAACTATCAAAAGTTATAGGATATATTAATTCCTTAAAGACAGAAATGGTATATACTACAGCCTTTTCTTTATATGAAGGTTCATTAGAAGACTGGGTAATAAAAAACAATAGTATCGAGATAAAAAATGAAGAAAAAGTTAGCCTAAAAAAAGATATTATTCATGTTCATCCCTCTAAAAACAAACTTCCTTGGACTTCTCGAGGTAGCATCATGAAGTTAGAATACTTAGCGAATACCCCCCCTCAAATAACTAATAGTTCTGTTCTATTTTTACCTAATGGGCGTGTTTTAAACTTGGGAGATATTGTTACGCCAGATAATTTCTTGCTTAGGGATTTTACCTTAGAGCCAAATCGTCAATCACAACTTTTAAAAGAACAGCTAAAAGGAAAACGCGTTCCTAAAGTAAAAGGAAAAGTAGCTGTACTGACAGTAGATTTGACTGGTTATTATCATTGGATGATGGATTTGATTCCACGCTTCGGTTTGCTACGAGAGGCAGGGATTCGAGTAGAAGATATTGACAAGTTTTTAGTCAATGATTATGTTTCAAAATTTCAAGTTGAAACATTTGAGTATTTGGGTATTCCTGCAAAAAAAATTATAACAAGTCAGTGGAATCCTGATTTTGTGGCAGATATGTTAGTTGTCCCGTCTGTGCTTAGAATATCAAATATGAATTGGAGGGTTAATTATATAAGAAATGCCTTCCTACCTCTCGCTAAATTAACCAACGACTTACCCAAACGCATTTACATTAGCAGGGGGCAAGTTACCCATAGGAGGCTTATTAATGAAGCAGAGGTATTTTCTTTGCTTCAGGATTTTGGGTTTACAAAAATAGTAATGGAAGATTATAATTTCCAAGAACAGATAAGTCTTATGGCAAATGCAGACGTAATAGTAGCACCTCACGGTGCTGGACTTACTAATATTGCATTTTGTAAGCCCAATAGTAAAATTATTGAGATAGCTTCTCCTAAGGCAATTAATCCTCTTTTTTGGCTGATGAGTTGTCAATTGGAGGACATTCAATATTTCTATGTATTTGCAGAAGGAGAAATTTTAGATACCACAGATAGAGATAAAACTAAAATCTACAACAATGATGATATGACTGTTAGCATAGAAGAATTAAAAGTTGCGCTTGAGGTAGCAGAAATTATTTAATAGATAATTAAATTAGCACAATATTCTAATTATCATATATTTACACTCACTTCCTCTATTAATTCCAAGATAGATTGATAGCTTTTCCCTACTGCCTCGCTCATTGCCATTTCGCAGGTTTTAGCAGAAGAATAGTAGCCATCGTAGCTTTTTTGCTTTACCTCACTTGCTTCGTTTAGGGTAGCAGATTGGGTAAGTGCGGGTACAAAAAAGCCTCTGTCCCCTGCCATGCCACAACACCCTGCAAACTGCGGTATCACTGAATTTTTAGCACAGAGCTTCCCTATTTTCTCCAATTTTTTTAGCAAACCCATTTTATAAACAGAGCAAACAGGGTGGAAGACAATGCTTTCTTTGGGTTGGGAAATTTGGATACGAGGTAAGACAATATCTGCTACAAAATCAATGGTATCTAAGAACTGCATCTGGTCAAATCTTTTTTGGTTCTCAGCACTCAAGTAATTCCGAGAATGTTGGAAAGTAAAAGTACAAGAGGTAACATCTACAATTACAGGAAGTCGCCCTTCTTTTGTCCAAGTCCAAAGGCTTTCTATAGCTTGGTTGGCAGTAAACTGATAGGCTTCTGAGAAACCTTTGGAAGAGAAAGCCTGACCGCAACAATGCCCTTGTATGTTGTACGGAATTAAGATATGAAGATTTGCCTTTTTAGCCACTGATAGCAAGGTATTGGCTGCGGTACCTCCCATGAGGCGAGAAATACAAGTAGGGAAATAAACAAAGTCTGCTTGGGCTGTTAGATTTTGTACTTTGCTATTATTTTGCGTATGATTCACTTCGTTCCCTACCTCTAAATACTGATTCCAAAGCGGAAAGTTTTTGTAAATACTTCGCAAAGAGGAAGTAAGGCGAGGCATGGCTTTTTTCCCAAAAACAACATTTACCAAGTTACCTACTTTTAGGCTAAATCGTGTGTTTTTTTCTACTAACTTAAAATTTTTTGCTATTCTTAGGGCATTTCTCTGGGCAAAAGGTGAGTGATTTTCTCTACGAAGTCGCTTTACCAATTCGCCTGTATTGATGTCGACAGGACAGTCAGTAGCACACATTCCATCGGTAGCACAAGTTGCTAAACCGTCAAATTTGTATTCTTCTAAGATTTGTGCGCACTCTTTTTGCTTGCCTTCTTGCTGTAATCTTTGCAAAGCCCTGCGGATTCCTATTCTTTGGCGTGGGGTAAGCGTAAAATCTCGACTTGGACAACGATTTTCACAAAAACCACATTCTACGCATTTATCTACTTCCTCCTCTATGATAGGTAAGGTTTTTAGGTGCTTCAAATGTGCAGACTTGTCAGGATTGATAATCACTCCTGTATTTAAAAGATATTCAGGGTCAATGAGTTCTTTGAGTTTTTTCATAATTTGGTAGGCTTCTCCTCCCCACTCTGTTTCTACAAAAGGAGCCATATTTCTGCCTGTACCATGCTCACCTTTCAAAGCCCCCTGATATTTATTTACTACGACCTCTACCATTTCCTCTATAAAATTTGCATAGCGTCTGATTTCTTTTTCCTCATTTATTAATTGAGTTAAGATAAAATGCAAATTTCCGTCCTTGGCATGACCAATGATATTGGCAGAGGTATAATTGTACTTTTCAAAGAGTTTTCGCAAATCTCTAATGCCTGCTCCTAAGTTTTCTACGGGGAAGGCGACATCTTCTAACAAAATAGCACTTCCTTTCTGACGAACTGCCGCTACAGCAGGATACAATCCTTTTCTTAGCTTCCAGAGATTGGCTTGCTGGTAAGCATCTGTGGTAAAAACAGGCTCGAAAGCAAGAGGCAATTTGCTAATACAGTTTTCAAAAGCATAATTAAATTTTTCTTGCAACTCTTCTTTGGTATTTGCCTGATATTCAGTTAATAGTGCAGTTTGGTCGCCTGTCAAAGATTTTAAAATCTCAGGTGCGTCTTTCAAGTTTGCTATGGATTTCAAAGCAGGAAAGTCCATAAGTTCCAATGCCTCTACTCCTGATGCTTTAAGGGCAGGAATAGCATCGCAAGCGGCTTGTATATCGGGAAAGTACAACATTCCTGTTAGCTTGTATGGATAGTCAGGTACGGTTCGTAAGACTGCTTCAGCTATAAAGCCCAACGTTCCCTCGCCACCGATAAGTAAGTGTGCCAAAATATCTAAGGGGTGTTCGTAGTCTATAAAAGCATTTAGCCCATAGCCTACTGTATTTTTCATTTTGTATTTTTTTCGGATTTTTTCTACAAGAGAGGTATTGCTTAAAACTTCTTCTCTTAGCTTTTTTATTCCTTCAAAAATTTCTTTTGCCTCAATTTCAAGCCTTTGGTAATCACTTTTTTCTTCTGTATTGAATACTAAGCCATTAGGTAATACAAATTTGATGTATTTTAAAGTATGATAAGAGTTCTGAGCTACTCCACAGCACATTCCGCTCGCATTGTTAGAGAGGATGCCGCCTATCATGGCAGCATTGATAGAAGAAGGGTCAGGTCCTATTTTTCTTTTGTACTTTTTTAATATGGTATTTACTGCTCCTCCGACTGCTCCTATTTGTACCCTTACGCTCTCTCCATTTTCTTCTACTTGTATTTTTCTCCAATGCTGGCTCAAATCTACTAAAATTCCGTCCGTTACTGCCTGTCCTGACAGGCTTGTACCTGCGGTTCTGAAAGTGAGGTTGATTTGATATTTCTTAGAAAAGTGAAATAAGGCTTGGATTTCTTCTACAGAAATAGGCTGGACTACGGCTTGGGGAACTAAGTAGTAAAAACTTGCATCACTTGCGTATGCATACAGGTCAATCAAACGAGTTTTGATGCGTTCTTTGGGCAAAATAGACTGGAGTGCAGGAGCTAAATTCATGATATTTTTCCAGATTAAGTTATTTGACAAATTTACAAGTTAGCTTCAAAACTTTTAAAATATCTTTGCAATTTATTAAAATATTAGTCTTTTTCTGACTGTTAGTCAATAAGTTAATTTTTTTAAAATCATTCTAAATTACTTATGATATATATATTTTTGAAAACAAATTTTCATCAAAGGCTGTTAGCATTGGTAATAAAAGTAAATTTATTTATAATCTTTAATACATTTTTTTATCTACTCACAAAAACATGGAGGTTTTAGAAATGGACAGTCCGCCGCTTTTTGCGGAAACTGAAAATCAAGAAATGATAGCACAAACAGTGCGTGATTTTGCAAAAAAGCACATTACACCCTTTCGCGATAAGTGGGACGATGAGCAGTATTTTCCCATAGAAGTTTTTAAAAAGTTAGGAGAACTTGGCATTATGGGTATGTTAGTCCCTGATTATTATGGAGGGGCTGGGTTTGGCTATTTTGAATATGTAACTGCGATTGCAGAATTGGCGAAAGCAGACCCTTCTATTGCTCTTTCTATGGCGGCACATAACTCTTTGTGTACCAATCATATACTATTATTTGGGAATGAATCTCAAAAAGCAAGATGGCTACCTAAGTTGGCAACTTGCGAATACTTAGGGGCTTGGGGCTTGACTGAGCCTAATACTGGCTCTGATGCAGGAAATATGCGAACTGTGGCTGTAAAAGATGGTAATGAGTGGATAATTAACGGTGCCAAGAATTTTATTACTCACGGCAAGTCAGGAGATATAGCGGTGGTCATCGCCAGAACAGGAGCAGTAGGAGATTCTCATGGCATGACTGCTTTTGTAGTGGAGAGAGGAACAAAGGGATTTAGTGCAGGAAAAAAAGAAAATAAATTGGGAATGAGGCTTTCAGAAACAGCAGAAATGGTGTTTACAGACTGCCGTATTCCAGAAGAAAATGTATTAGGGGAAGTAGGAGAAGGCTTTATCCAATCTATGAAAGTATTAGAAGGAGGGCGAATTTCTATAGCCGCATTGAGTTTGGGGATAGCCGAAGGCGCATACGAAGCGGCACTGGCTTATGCCCAAGAGCGTCATCAATTTAACAAACCTATTGCCTCTTTCCAAGCGATAGCATTTAAGCTGGCTGATATGGCAACAGAAATAGATGCAGCTAAGTTGTTGATTTACAGAGCAGCAGATATGAAGAATAAAGGTATGAAAGTAAATAGGGAATCTGCTATGGCTAAGTATTATGCCTCTGAGGTGGCTTGTAAGGTAGCTAATGAAGCTGTGCAAATCTTTGGAGGCTATGGCTACTGCAAAGATTTTCCAGTAGAAAAATATTACCGTGACGCCAAGTTATGTACGATTGGTGAAGGAACTTCTGAAATTCAAAAATTAGTGATTTCCAGAGAGTTAATGAAAAAAAGTAAATAGGTGTTTCTATTAAATGTTGTTTTCCCTTAGCGATGCAGTTGGTAGTATTGTATTGCTGAGGGAAATTTTTTTAGGGTGTTTTGACTCAACAGATAAATCTTACCTTGTAGGTCTTACTCTTAAAGTCATACCACGTACTCGATGTATTGGATTTCTTATTTTTTGTCTTATATTTGTAAAAGTAAAATCTAATGGCAAGTTACTCATGATACTCGAAGGAACAGCAGGACTTATTTTTGGGATAGTAGTTAGTGCGCTATTAAGCGGAGCAGGCACTTATTTTTTCTTTCATAAGAAAATCAAATCGCTCCACAAGCAGTTAGAAGAAATCAAAAAAGAATACAAAAAATCTTTGTTGGATTTTGATAAAAAACAAAAAGAATTTGACCTCGAGATACGCGCTCGTGCCAAAAAGTTGGAATCTGTGCAAAGCAAACTTTCTACCATAGAAACCCAATTACAAGAAAAAGAAACGAGCTACCAACAGCTAAAAAGCGAATGGGAACAACATCAAAACAAGGAATAAAAAAACAATGAATATCATTCGTTTACTTCCTGATAGTCTGGCAAATCAAATAGCAGCAGGCGAGGTAGTGCAGCGACCTGCTTCGGTGGTCAAGGAACTACTTGAGAATGCCATAGATGCAGGAAGTTCTCATATCCAACTGATTATCAAAGAAGCAGGAAAAACCTTAATCCAAGTGATAGATGATGGCTGTGGAATGTCAGAAACTGATGCGCGAATGTGCTTTGAGCGACACGCTACTTCCAAAATTAGAACCGTAGATGACCTTTTTCAGATTCGTACTTTGGGCTTTCGTGGAGAAGCACTTGCCTCCATTGCGGCAGTAGCTCAGGTGGAGATGAAAACCAGAATTCCTGAGGAAGAATTAGGGACTTTTATCAGTTTGGCTGGCTCACAAGTAACAGAGCAAAAGCCTATTCAATGTGCCAAAGGTACAAGCATAGCCGTAAAAAATTTGTTTTATAACGTGCCTGCACGTCGCAATTTTCTCAAATCCAACCCTATAGAACTGAAGCACATCATCGATGAGTTCCAAAGGGTTGCCTTGATAAACCCTGACATAGAGTTTACTTTTTTCCATAATGACATAGAAGTTTATCAGCTCAGAAAAGGTAAACTTGCACATCGCATCGTGGGACTTTTCGGAAAAAACTACAAACAAATACTAATTCCTTGCGAGGAGGAATTGACTAATATGAGGGTCAAGGGCTACATAGGAAGACCAGAATCGGCAAAGCGAACGCGTGGAGAGCAGTTTTTCTTTGTTAATCAACGCTTTATCAAACATTCTTACCTCAATCATGCCGTAGTAACTGCTTTTGAGGGCTTGCTCCCAGAGGATAGCTTTCCTTTTTATGTGCTTATTATAGACACTGACCCTCAGAAAATCGATGTGAATGTACACCCCACTAAGACCGAAATTAAGTTTGAAGATGAGAGAACAGCTTATGCTTTGGTCAGGGCAGCAGTTTGCAAAGCCTTAGGCAAACATCATCTTGCTCCAAAAATGGATTTTGACTTGGATACCAACTTTACAAATATTGGAAATTTACAACACAACGAAGAGGAACACCAGATAGACTGGCAAAAAGAATTAGGGGATTTGCCACTTACAGAGCAATCTAATAGCTATTCACAGTTCAGAAATACTACTCGCCAACAAAGCAACTTGCAACATTGGGAAGAGCTTTACAGTTTTGACGACGAGATGCGTAAGGTTTTAGAAAGCAAAAAAGCAGAAACCTTGACCTTTGAAAGCCGCTTAGAAAGTTCGGTTACGCAGGAGCAGGCAGAAGGGAAAAAAGTTTTTCAACTACATAATCGTTTCATTATCAGTCAGATAAAATCAGGAATTTTACTCATAGACCAGCAAGCTGCCCATGAGCGTATTCTATACGAAAAATTTTTACAAAATATACAAGGAGGTAAAGGAACGGTGCAACGCCTACTTTTCCCTGAAATTGTATCTTTATCGCCTGTGGATATTGCCTTGCTCAATGAAATGGAGTGGGAATTGAGGAACTTAGGTTTTGATTATCTTATCAAAGACAATAGCCTCATTATCAGTGGTACTCCTGCTAATCTGCCTGTCAGTGTAGAAGCTATGCTCATAGAAGAACTCATAGAACAGTCTAAGCACCAAGCCCACCTCAAGCTAAATAAGGCAGAAAAAATAGCTTATACCATGTCTAAGCGTTTGTCAATAGGTCTTTCTACTCCTTTATCAGAGATAGAAATTAGTTCCTTGATTGACCAACTTTTTGCTTGTTCTAATCCTAACTATGCTCCAGACGGGAAAAAAATATTCAAAACACTGACTGTAAGTGAGATAGAGAATTTATTGTATTGAAAATAGAGGCAGATTTTAAATTATCCGTGTTTTGCAAATAGTTCTTTGTAAATAAAACTAAATTCTTTTCCCCAAAACTTTTCATTGTGCTTTCCTCTGTTGCGAATCTCAAATATGAGTTCTTGTTCTCTGTATCCTGAATTTCGTAAAGTCCAATACATATTTGTAATGTCCCGCTCCATAGTACTGCTTTCTGTTCTGCTTCCGACCATACATATTTGCATTTCAAACTTTTTGGGCTGTTTAGCTACCCATTCAAAAATCTGCCTATTGAACCAGAAAGAGGGGGAAAGGATAGCTAACTTAGAAAAAATCTCAGGGTAGTGTAGTCCAGTGTAAAAAGAAATCAAACCTCCCATAGAACTACCCCCAATACCTGTAAACTCTCTTTCAGTTTGGGTACGAAAATGCTCATCTATATAAGGTTTTAAAGTATGTGCAATGAATTGAGCGTAGTGCAACCCCTCACCGCCGCCTAATTTAGGTCTTGCCCAAGGAGCATACTCATTGGTGCGATGTTCGCCTCCATTGTCTATCCCTACTACGATAATACCTTGATTACCTTCACTTTGTAATTTATTTAGAGTTTTATCTATGCCCCATTCTCCAAAAGAAGAGGTCGTTGCATCAAAAAGATTTTGCCCGTCTTGCATATAGAGTACGGGGTATCTTTTATCGGTATAAGGATACTCCAAAGGAAGATAAATCCAAATACGGCGATAGCGATGGAGTTGGGGCATAAAAAAATCATTATTTAGCAAATGGACATTGGCAGAGGCTGTGCTGAAGTTCATTTAAAAATTTGTTTTATGGTGGACAGTATAAGGTTTAAAGCGAGTAACCTTATACTGTTTACAACGATAAAATTTGTCAAAAATTTTCGCTTATCTCCAACCGCCACCTAATGCCCTGTAAAGCCCCACTTTGCTTTCCAAAAACCTTGCTTTGACATCTACTAACTCTAATTTTTCGTTCAGGGCTTCACGTTGAGTAAGTAAAACTTCCATATAGTCAGCCCGGGCATTGCGATATAGATTATTGGCAATATCCACAGATTGGTTTAAAATCTCTACTTCTTGTCGCTTGACTTGGTAGCTTTGGCTGTAATTGTCAGCTTTAGCTAACTGATTCAAGACTTCTACGTAAGCATTAAGTATGCTTCTTTGATAATGATAAAGCGTCTGAATCTGTTTAGCATTAGCGTTAAAATAGGTTGCTTTGATGGCATTTCTATTTACCAAAGGAGCTATGGCATCACCTGCTAAAGAGTATAAAACAGACTGTGGACTAAACAAGTAGGAAGGATTAAAAGCTTGAAAACCTGCTCCTGCTGTTATCCTAAACGAAGGATAAAAATTAGCCTTTGCAATTTGCAAATCTAAACGAGCCGCTTGTAACTCTAACTCTGCCTGCTTAACATCAGGGCGATTGACCAAAAGTTGCGAAGGAATACCTGCCCGCACATTGTCTAAAGAAATATCAAAAAAGGATTTGGAATTCCTTACAATAGGCTGTGGATAGCGTCCTAACAAGAAATTAATTCGGTTTTCAGTTTCAACGATACGCTGTTTTACTTCGTACTGCAAGTTTTGGGTATTAAGCAACTGGGCTTCAAAACGATTAACGGCTAATTGGGTAACTTTTGCGCTTTCTTTTTCTTGCTTTACGATTTGGTAGGCACTACTTTGAATTTCTACGTTTTGCTGTATAATCTCCAACAAGTTATCTAATGCTAAAAGTTCGTAATAGCTATAAGCAATTTCTGCTACAAGATTGGTTATCAGAAAGTTTTTCCCCTCCATTGTAGAAAAATACTTCAAGGCGGCTACTTTTTTAGCATTTCGGAGCTTTTTCCAAACGTCTAACTCCCAAGAGGCAAAAGCCCCCACCATATAGTCTGTAAAGGGCTTAGGAAAAGACTTGTCTTCCATGATTTTCAAGTTTTCCTCTACTGCTCCTTGTCGAGTATATTCTCCCACTTTGTCCAAACCCGCACCAGCCCGCAAACCAACAAACGGTAAGTACTCTCCCTTGCGAGCTGTAATCTCATTTTTACTTATTTCTATTTCTTGCCATACAATGTTGAGTTCTTGGTTGTTTTTTAAGGCTTCTTCAATAAGCAAGTTTAAGTTAGTATCATTAAAATAGTTTTTCCATTGAATATAAGCTATATTGCTGGTATCAGCAACTACTTCTTTGCCAAAGCTTTGAGGCAAAGAATTGTCCTGTCTTTGGGTATTTTTAAGTGTAGGAACGCAGGCTGAGAGTAATAAAACCCCTATAATGATATAGTAATTAATTGTCTTTGTTTTCATTTTTTCTTAATATTTTTTTTACCAAATTTCTAAACTTTCCATTCTTAGAAAAAGCAATTTCAGTATGGCTTTCTACGAAGTCCTCTGTAAGTGGATTCTCGTCTTCATCGCGTATGAGTTTTCTGCCCTCAGCCAATTTGCCAAAGATGTAGTACAAACCGGGTACGATAATTACTCCGAAGATAGTTCCTAAGAGCATACCGCCCATAGCAGAAGCGCCAATGGTTTGGTTTCCTACTGCCCCTGCTCCTGTGGCTCTTACCAGAGGTATCAAACCTGCAATAAAGGCAAAAGAAGTCATCAAGATAGGTCTAAAACGCATTTTAGCTCCCTCGATAGCCGCCTCAAAAACGCTTAGACCTTGCTGTTGCCTTTGTACTGCAAACTCTACAATTAGTACGGCATTTTTACCCAAAAGTCCTACCAGCATAATCAGACCGATTTGTGCATAAATGTCATTTGCCAAGCCCATACTTTTGAGTAACAGAAAAGAGCCAAAAATACCCGGCGGCAGAGAAAAAAGTACTGCCAAAGGAATAATAAAACTTTCATACTGAGCAGAAAGTACCAAATACACGAAAATCAATACGATGGCAAAAATGTAAATAGCTTCATTCCCGCGACGGGCTTCGTCATACGACAAACCTTCCCAAGCAATGTCATAGCCTTGTGGTAAAGTTTCTTTGGCTACTTCTTGAATTGCTTTGATAGCCTCGCCACTTGTATATCCTGGGGCGGGCACCCCTCTGATAGAAGAAGAAGTATAAAGATTGAAACGAGTAATTTCGTTAGGACCTTGGGTTTTTCGCAGTTTCATAAAAGAAGAATAAGGTACCATATCGCCATGTTCGCTTTTAATAAACAAGTTGAGTATGTCCGAAGGCATACGTCTGTACTCTGGGGCAGACTGTGTATAGACTTTAAAAAAGTTATTGAAACGGGTAAAACCTTGCTCATAAGTACTACCTATCATAATGTCTAAATTCTCCATTGCTTTCCCAATAGATACACCTTTCTGCATAGCGGCTTGGTTATCTATCAAAAGTTCAAACTGAGGATAGTTGGCAGCATAGAAAGTAAATAGCCCTGTGAGTTCCTTTCTTTTACGGAGGGCTTCCATAAATTGGATATTGACTGCATCAAACTCTTGGTAGTCCACAGTAGGGTTTTTATCTATCATACGCAAAGAAAAACCATCAGAAGAACCATAGCCCGGCACAGCAGGAGGTTCGAAGTACTCTATGACCGCTCCTAAATTATGGGTTTTCTCTTCTAATTCTTCTATGATTTCTTTGACTGTATGCTTGCGATGCTCCCAATCTTTCAGGTTTATCAAACAAGTACCTGCATTAGAACCACGTCCTTCGGTAAGCACTTCATAACCAGCAAGTGATGTAACGGATTGGATACCTTCTACTTCCTCAGCTATTTTTTGGAGTTGTTGGGAAACTTCATTGGTGCGCTCCAGCGTAGAACCAGGAGGCGTTTGGATAATCGCATAAATCATTCCTTGGTCTTCGTTAGGAATAAACCCTGCGGGTAATACCTCGTTTACCGAATAAATACCTGCACAAAAAGCCAATAGAACGGCAAAAGTAACCAACCTCCGATTTACAATGAGGGTAAGAAAACGTGTATATTTTCCTGTAACTTTTTCAAAAGTACGATTGAACCAATCTAAAAACCAAGCGACGGGGCTTTTTTTCTTGTGTTTGCCATGCGTATTTTTCAATATCATTGCCGAAAGCACAGGTGTAAGCGTAAGAGCTACTACCCCCGAAATAACAATAGAACTCGCCATAGTGATAGAGAATTGGCGGTAAAACACGCCTACGGGACCTGGCATGAAGGCAATAGGTACGAACACAGATACCATGACTAAAGTAATAGCGATGATTGCCCCACTGATTTCGCCTAACACTTTTTTCACTGCATTGTAAGGGGAAAGATGTTCGGATTCCATTTTCTCGTGTACTGCCTCTACGACCACAATGGCATCATCTACCACGATCCCAATCGCCAACACCAAAGCAAAAAGCGTAATCAGGTTGATAGTAAGTCCAAAGGCTTGCATAAATAGAAATGCCCCCACCAAAGATACAGGTACAGCAATGATAGGAATAAGCGTAGAGCGAAAATCCCCTAAGAATAAAAACACTACCAAAGCCACCAGCACGAAGGCTTCTACTAAGGTATGCAAAACTTTGTCAATAGAGGCATCTACAAATTTAGAAACATCATAGCTAATTTCATATTGCATACCAGGAGGGAAGTCCCTTTTGAGTTCCTGTAGCTTGGCTTTTACCTGAGCAATCACCTCTTGGGCATTGCTACCAATGTTTTGTTTCAATACTATGGAGGCAGAGGGAAGCCCATCTTTATTGGAATAAATATTGACGAACTCACTACCTAACTCCGCATCAGCAACGTCTTTTAGTTTTAAGATTTCACCTTCGGGTGTAGCTCTGATAATGATGTCTTTGTATTCTTCAGGTTTGTTAAATCTACCTTTATAAACCAATACATATTCTAAGGACTGAGGCGTTTTGCCAGAACTTTGCCCAAGCCTTCCGGGGCGACCTATGACGCTTTGCTCCTCTAAGGCTTTCATTACTTCCTCAGTAGAAACATTGTAAGCTCTCATGCGGTCGGGTTTGAGCCAAATACGCATGGCAAACTGACGACTACCCAAGATTTGGGCGCGCCCCATGCCTTTAATCCTTTGTATTTCAGGTAAAACGTTTACATAGGCATAATTGAACAAGAACTTCTCATCGGCGTTTTTGTCAGTGCTGTATAGATTGACGTACATCAGCATACTTGGCTGGATAGGAGTAATAATCACACCCTCACGCTGTACCAAAGGAGGCAAGTTATTCATCACTTGGTCGACGCGTGTCTTTACGTTTACTACGGCAGCGTTAGGGTCGGTACCGGGTTCAAACACTACTTGGATAGTAGCCTCCCCTGCACTTGTGGCATCAGAAATAATATATTGCATATTTTGCACGCCGTTGATAGCTCTTTCCAAAGGTATCAAGGTGGATTGCACCAATACATCGGCACTTGCGCCAGGGTAGTCTATAAAAACATTCACCCTTGGCGGTGCTATTTCAGGGAATTGAGAGATAGGCAGCCTGTTCATTGCCAAAAGCCCCATGAAAACAATAGCAATAGAAAGCGAAATCGCTAATACAGGTCTTTGAATAAATTTACTAAACATAAATACTTAAAAGTTTTTATTCGGCGTGTAAATGATTGAGTTCTGCAAGTACTTTTTGCATGCTGACAAGGTCGCATTTGATTTCATCTCCATGTTTGACTTTTCTCAAACCTTCTATCAAGATTTTCTCGTTATCGCTAATTCCTTTCTTGATTTCAAACAAGTGAGGCATTTCTGTATCTGTAACAATCTCACGCATATTGGCAACTCCATTTTGGTCTATGACAAAAACGTACTTTTTGCCTAAAATCTCAAAAGTGGCTTTTTGTGGAATGAGCAATACATTTTCCAAATGCACAGGCATCAGAATATTACCTGTTTCTCCATGTCGTAAAATGCCTTTGGGATTGGCAAAAGTAGCCCTGAAAGCAATATTTCCCGTTTCATTATTGAAATCGGCTTCTATAGTTTCTACCACTCCCTCTTGGTCAAATAGCTTTCCATTTGCCATTTGGAGTTTTACTTTTAAAAGATTTTCTTTTCTATCGCTCGTAGCAAAGTCCAAATACTCCGCTTCGGGAACGTTAAAATATACCCATACTTTGCTGTTGTCGGAGAGGGTAGTGAGCAGTTCTCCCTCATCTACTAAACTTCCCAAACGTACATTAAATCTGCCCATGATACCGTCAAAAGGGGCTTTGACTTCGGTAAAGCTCAGGTGAGTGCGGGCTAAGGCTAATTCTGCTTGTGCTTTATCGAGTTTAGCTTTTGCCAATGCCAACTCACTTTGCGATACAATATTTTTATCTGCCAACTGCTTGGTATTCAGGTATTCTACCTCTACAAATTTGGCTTCAGCTTCCGCTTTTTCTACTTCGGCTTGGTAAATCAGTGGCATGATTCTAAACATCAGTTGTCCTTTTTTGACAAACTGACCTTCATCTATATAGATATTTTGCAAATATCCTTTTTCTAAGGCTCTTAACTCAATGTGTTGGAAAGAGCGAATTTGACAAACATACTCTTTAAAAATAGAAGTATCTTTACGAATAGGCTGAGTAACTAAATAGGTGGCTTCTTCTGCGTGATGTGAATGATGCTCACAACTTGTGTAGAGTAGCAATGAGAGCAACCCTATGCAGATAAATGAAATTTTTTTCATAAATTTTCTAAAATAACTTTTGTGAAGAATGAATAGGTAATCTTCGCTGTATGGACTATACAGGTAGGATTACAATTTTAGTTGATAGATGGGATAGTATTGCCATGTATAGCACTTGGCAAGAGGTATATGCTTAGACTTCGTAGAAAATAAGTGCGTGGAAAACTATATAACGAGGAGTATGATTGAAAATATTATAATAGCAAGTGGTAACTGCTTCAATTTTGGCAATGCAAGTATAAATAGAAAAAAAAGGTACAAGACTATTATTAGGCAATATAGCATCATAAATAAAAGATATATCTGGCGGCGGGGACTTCTTGCCTAACTTTGCTTTTTTTAAACCAAAAATATTATAAAGTTCACCGTTATTTTCACTTTCAGATTTACATTCTTCTTTCTCGGATTCTGCGGCTTCTTTGGCTAAGATATTTCGGTTGGAAGGGACATTAAAAATGGATAGTAAAGTAAATATAATGGAAAAGAGCAAAACAAAAAACAACTTTGCCTTAGTAAAACTTCTCATGGAATTATATGATACGGCTACTCCTTTCAAATTATTTAATTATTCACTTTATAAATATCGCAACAAAGGTACTCTTTTTTTTTCTAATTTCCAAAAAACAGTCAAGGTCTTTTAAGACTTTTAGAACGGCTTAGATAATACCTTTTAGAAAGATAAAAAAAACTGCTTTAAACATGAAAATTAGCCATAAAATAGTGGAAAAATACAAATCGTTTTATTTACTTTGCTTAACAAGTCTATTGATTTTTGGTCAGTTTTAAATAAACAATTACCCCAAAATACAGTTTGATAACATTATTACTCATTTCAAAAATTTTTATCTGACAAAGCAAATGTTGCGTTTATTTTTTTTAATTTTTACAAAACATAAAAACCCATAACCATTTAAACCAATAAAGTAAGTATGAAAAAATTAATTACTCAATCTTTACTGCTCATACTATTTGGTGCAGTATATTTTACAAATGTTTTTGCTCAAGAACCTACCATAGTTTCAGGTACAGTAACAGATGCAGAAACCAAAGAACCTTTGATAGGGGTGAATATTGCTGTTAGAGGGACTATCCAAGGTACAGTTACCGACGTAAACGGGAAGTTCTCCTTGAAAATTACTCGTGCACTCCCAGTTACCTTGAGCGTATCTATTATTGGCTACCAAACTAAAGAAATAGAAATCACAGGAGCTAATTCTAACCTAAGTATAGAACTTGTCTCTCAAGTTTTATTGGGGCAGGAAGTGGTGGTATCTGCTTCTCGTGTGGAGGAGAGTGTACTCCAATCTCCTGTTTCGGTAGAAAAAATGGATATTCGTGCTATTAAAGAAACCCCGCAAGCATCTTTTTATGATGCCCTACAAAACATGAAAGGGATAGATATGAATACCCAAAGTTTGACTTTCCGTTCTGTGAACATGCGTGGTTTCAACGCCAATGGTAATACCCGTACTGTTCAGTTGATAGACGGAATGGACAATCAAGCGCCAGGGCTGAACTTCCCTGTGGGGAACATAGTAGGTATGTCAGAGTTGGACTTAGAAAGCGTAGAAGTGTTGCCTGGTGCGGCTTCCGCTCTTTACGGACCTAATGCTATCAATGGCATTATCTTGATGAACAGTAAAAATCCTTTCCAATATCAAGGTTTGAGTGCCAATGTCCGTACAGGTTTAATGAATGAAAAAACACGTTCTACACCTACTACAGGCTTCTTTGATGGAGCTATACGCTATGCCAAATCCTTCAATGACAAAGTAGCTTTCAAACTTAACGCTGCTTACCTTCAAGCACAAGACTGGCAAGCTAATGACATCAGAGACCAAGGTTTGCTCAATGGAAGTACTTTAGCCACAGGCACAAGAGAAAATAACTTAGGCTATAATGGGGTAAATATCTATGGCGATGAGACCAATGTAAATTTGCGTAACAGTCTGCGACCCAATCTCACTGCACCCGTTGCTGCTAATCCGCTTTTCGGTATCTCTCAATTGACAGGAGTGCCATTGAATACACTATTCGAGCAACTGATTCCTAACGTAAGCATTTCCAGAACGGGTTATGCAGAAAGAGATTTAGCAGACTACACTACTAAAAGTTTAAAACTTAATGCCGCCTTGCACGTAAGGCTAAGCGATAAAGTAGAGTTAATAGCTCAGGGTAACTATGGCTCTGGCACTACTGTTTACACAGGCGCAGACCGTTATGCCTTGTCTAACTTTTTCTTATACCAAGGCAAATTAGAACTGAAAGGGTCTAATTTCTTTGTAAGAGCCTATACTACAGGGGAAAACTCGGGTCAGTCTTATGCCGCAGGTATTTTAGGCTCTGGTATCAATGAGGGCTGGAAGCCAAGTCAAACATGGTTCCCTCAATACTTCCAAACCTATGCTACTGCCGCCATAGGAACTTTTGCCACTACTTTGCAAACTGCCTTGGCGCAAGGACAAACCCCTGCACAAGCCTACCAAGCAGGATTAGCCGCAGTGAATAACGGCACGAATGGCTTTCATAATGCAGCTCGTGCCTTCGCCGACCAAGGAAGAGTGCCTGCGGGTACAGCAGAGTTTGATAGAATAGCTAACGAAGTGAAAAATAGGGCTATCCCAGGTGATTTAACCAGACCGGGCAGAGTAGGTGCAAAGTTTTTAGATAAAACTGCTCTTTACCACTTTGAGGGTATGTATAACTTCAGTAACCAAATTAAATGGGCTGAGATTATTATAGGAGGTAACTATCGCGTATATGCTTTGAACTCTGAAGGAACACTATTTGCCAGAGATGATAATGGAAAAGAGTTCAATATCAATGAATATGGTTTCTACGGACAAATTGCTAAGAAGTTTGGAGAAGTATTAAAAGTTACTGCCTCTACACGCTACGATAAGAACCAAAATTTCAAGGGTCAAATTAGCCCCCGTTTGTCCTTAGTAGCTACTGCGGCAAAAACACACAATTTCAGAGCCTCTATCCAGACAGGTTTCCGTATCCCAACTACTCAAAATCAGTACATTGACTTAGCTACGCCAAGTGCGCGTTTAATTGGTGGTTTACCCTTCTTCCGTGATAGATACAGGCTCAATGAACCTGATGTATTTACATTAAGTTCTATATTAGCAGGCAATCCGCAACGTTACCAACCCAGAGAGTTCCAACCAGAAAGAGTAATTGCTTGGGAAGTAGGTTATAAAGGACTGATTAATAATAAGTTGCTTATTGATGCTTACTACTTTAATAATGTATATAAGAACTTTGATGGAGGTAGGGCAGTAGTAAAAAATCCATCAGCGGGGATTAGTGGAGCAAATACTTTTTCTTTTCCAGAAAATACCATCTTTGACGTAAAAGCACACGGTGCAGCCTTAGGAATAGATTATGCTTTTGGCAAAAGTTGGACAGCAGGCTTCAATACTGCTTACAATGAACTCCTCAATGAAGATGATTTCAAAAGAGAAGGACTACAATCTTCTTTCAATACGCCTAAGTGGAGATACAACATCAACTTAGGAAATAGAAACATAGTGAAGAACTTAGGATTTGGGCTTACCTATCGTTGGCAACAAGAGTTTGTATGGCAGTCCTCTTTTGTCAATCAAAGTTTAGCTACTTTACAGCAAAGTGTGATTCCTGCTTATGCTACCTTAGATGCACAAGTTACTTACAAGATTCCTTCTATGAAAACTTTAGTCAAAGTGGGTGGAACTAACATCTTAAATAAAGCCTACACTACCGCTTGGGGCAACCCAACCGTAGGGGCTATGTATTATGTTTCTCTTACTTTTGACCAATTTATGAACTAAGCAAAAAATATAGAGCATAAAAAAAGGGAGGCTTTTAAGAGAGCCTCCCTTTTTTTTTATACACGAACTTTTACTTGTCTGTCTGAAATTGCATTTCTTCTACACTTTCATTTCCTAACTTGTCTATTGCTCTGATGGTCAGTATATTCAGCTTTCCTGCGGGGAAATTAGTAATAGGCATGGTATAGAGTTGCTCTATGTTATTATTGAGTTTATAGTAAATCCTATCATACCCTACTTTGTCATCGGTAGCCGCTAAGAAAACTGTTACATGTCTGGGATATACGTTGATAATACCACTATTAGAAACGGGAGCATTAGGGCTAACTGCACTCAAAACTCGCTGTTCTATGGGCTTTACGCTGAAGTGAGCAAAGATTTGCGGTCCTATTTTATCTACTATGAAGTGAAATTTTTGTCTATTGCGGTTATTTACATTGTCGTAACCAAAAAACATGATTTCGTGCAATCCTTCTTTGCTGACAGTAAAAGGACTACCCAAGTAATCTATTTCATTGCTATCATCTTGACCTTGAAGGTTATAGCTAATTTGCTGGACTCCTGACTCGGCATCAGAAGCAAAAAGATTGATTTGAGTGCGGTCGCTAATATACACTGTGTCTTGCATCGTAAAAGTCTTTCCCGAGAAACTAAAACTGAGTTTAGGACCTGTCAAGTCCATATACATTGCAGTAACATCTCTTTCAAACCTTCCGCTGCCCCTGTTCCCTACTTTATCAATAGCGTAATAATTTACAAAGTGATTTCCTGCTTTAGTAGGCAGATAAAAAGCATCTTCATATTTTTTATATTCTCCTCCATCTATAGAATAGTAAATGTCTTGCACACCTGATTTATTATCTAAGGCTTGTAGTTTAAGTTTTGTCCTTCCTGAGAAATAAGTTCTCCCCCCTACTACAAAACGGTCTCCCAAGATTTCCGAATTGACTATGGGAGGGTTTTTGTCTAAGTAAATAGGCAAGATTTTTTCCTGTTCCACATTTCCCACGTTATCTACAGCACGATAGGTAATCACATGCTCATTGTCTGATAGTGTTCGCAAATCAAAAGGATTGGTATAAGTACGGTAAGTAGGCTCATCATCTATTTTATATTCTATTTTTTTTACTCCTGCCCCTGCATCTGTAGCAGAAAGAGCGATTTGAGTACGTGGCGAGATAACATCACCAAGTAAATCTATCCTAAGGCTCGGCTCTGAAATAGGAGGCGTTAAATCCACCATGAATCTACGCACTTGTGGCTTCTCTGCATTGCCTACTCGGTCCACCGTATAAAACTGATACAAGTATTCCTTTTCTTTCTCAAAACTAACTGTACCTTTATATTCCTGATAATCAGACTTGTCTAAGGAGCTATATATTTGTTGTACCCCAGACATCTCATCAGTGGCAGTCAAGGAAGCGGTCAGTCCTTTCCCAAAAAATTGCACTTTTTTCTCAGGGTGATAGTAAGAGAGAGCATTCTGAAATTTGATAGATGAAATAGGAGCTATCCCATCGGCATAGATTACAAAGCGAATCTCATCTCCTGCTTGTTTTCCTTTGGTAATAGGGTGGCGAATAAAATGCTTTCCATGACCATCTAAATAAAAGGCATTTTGCTGAGGATTTTTAGTCGTTGTTTGTAGGCGTACCCTTTCTTCTCCTTCGGAAGTAGTGCTTAAAAAAAGGTAAACAGGTAGAGAAACATGTTGAAAATAGCGACCTTGCTCGTCTATGTATTTGGTCTTTGTGTGTACTCGAGGTTGTTGAGCAAAACTATCACTCAACGACAAAATAGATAGAAAAATACAAGAAAAAATTAGCTTTCTCATAGAGAAATTAAGGATTAGTAAGAGGTAAAACTTGAAAATGAACGCACTTGCTTTGCAAATATATTAATAAAACTTGTCCAAGTTATTATCGCAAATTTAAAGATAAGAGAAATTTATGAAATTATATCCTTTATTGTAGATGAATGTGTATAAAAATATAAGTCAGATAGCTTAGAAAAATTGAGATAAAAAAGGTGATTACTTTCTTATGTAAAAAAGTAATCACCCCTTAGTAGCCATTATGAAATAATGATGAAAAGATTAATACATGGCTTTGATTCTGCCTATCTCATTGATGCGTCTGAGAGCCATTTCCATAGCTACTTCTTGGGCATTGCGACCTTGTGAAAGCGAAACATTTAGTACTTCTAAGGTTTTTTCATAGATTGTTTCTGTTTGTGCCTTTGCCCATGCTTGGTTATAGCTACCATTTACCTCAGTAGCAATATTTATTACCCCGCCTGCATTAATCAGAAAATCAGGAGCATAGACAATGCCTCGCTTTAGACACTCTTGTCCATGTATTTTTTCATCTTTGAGTTGATTGTTGGCGCAGCCTGCGATGATAGTACATTTCAGGCGGTCAAGCGTATCATCATTGACAGTTGCACCCAAAGCACATGGAGAGTAAATATCCATATCTAAATCATAAATAGTTTCTTTATCAACTACTTCTACCTTGTATTTATTTGCCACTGCTTTGATTCTATCTTCATAAATGTCTGTGATAAATACCTTGCTACCCTCTTTGGTCAAGTAATCTACTAATACTTCGCCTACGTGTCCAACTCCTTGAATCGCAATACGTTTACCTGCTAAGCTATCGCTACCATATACCTTTTTTGCAGCGGCTTTCATGCCCATATAAGTACCGTAAGCAGTCATAGGGGCTGGGGCGCCGCTTCCTCCTAAGTAATGAGGCAGTCCTGTAACGTATTTTGTTTCCATACTGATATATTCCATATCTTTCTCTGTCATGCCTACATCTTCTGCTGTCAAATACTTACCATTCAAGTTTTTAACAAACTTCCCATAGATTCGTAGTAATGCTTCTGACTTATCTTTACGCGGATTGCTAATGATTACCGCTTTACCACCGCCTAAGTTCAGTCCTGCAATCGCATTCTTAAAGGTCATGCCCCTTGATAGACGAAGCACATCATTGAGGGCTTCTTGCTCTGTAGCATAGTTCCACATTCTTACTCCTCCTAAGGCAGGTCCTAAAATACTGCTATGTACTGCAATAATTGCTTTTAAACCAGACTGAGGGTCATTACAAAATACGATTTGCTCGTGTCCCATTTGAGCAAGGGTATCAAAAAGAGCGACTGTTTTTTCTTGCTCTTTTACGGCTAAGGTTGTTGATTCTAACATTTTGATTTTAAGTATTTTACGTTTTTTATTGGTTAAGATAGCACAAAGGTAAGTAATTTTCACCTTTAAGACTACTTTACAGTCTATCAATTTTATGCTCAAAATAAAATGATTTTTCAATTCCTTTCTCTTGCTAAGAAAGGGACTTTGGTTCTCTGACACTTTTTCCAATGAACAATACTACATCTAACTTTAAGCCCGTAGGGCTGTCATCTTGGTAGAAAAGAGTAAGTCCAACCCACCTACAGCAAGGTCGTAGGCGTGAAATATGCCACCGCTGCGCGGTTTTATTCATTATTTTCTACAAAAATAGTACACCTATGGTGTTAGTCTGAAAGTCCAATGCTTACCTAAGTTTTACACGGAAAGTGTCAGAGAACAGGGATTTTGGAGTAAAGAAAATTTCAAAAACACTTTTGATGGAGTATAAAATAGCAGAAGTTTTTTATTTAACCTAATATCATGTACTTTTGCGGGCAAATAAGATTAGTCATTTTAACCATAGAAATTTTGCTTACAGATTTTGGATTTATTTTGTTATTTATCATCGGTGCAATAATCTTTGTACCATTAGCGTTATTTATTTCGAGTTTGCTAAGTCCGAAACGTCCCAATGAGGAAAAATTAGCTGCTTATGAGTGTGGAGAAGACACGGTAAACCATGCTTCTGGTCAGTTTAATAGCAGATTTTATGTAGTTGGATTGATATTTATGCTATTTGAGGCGGAGTTAGTTTTTCTTTTTCCTTGGTCAGTAGTTTTTGGGAAAAAAGCATACATCAAAAGTACAGATGGACTGTGGGGGTGGTTTAGTTTTTCAGAAATGCTAATTTTTATTTTGATTTTGGCATTGGGTTTGGTGTATATATGGAAAAAAGGATTCTTAGATTGGGTAAAACCAATGATTCACCTGAAGACCAATGCTTTACCAACTAAGTACAAGGCATTTAATGATAAAACTGATACTTTAACCAATAAGTGAGATGCAGAAATGGGCGCATCAAATGAACTAACTTAAACATTACTAAAAAATTTTCTTTTTAGGAAAATTGGAATTTACAACCTAAATTATCATGTATTCTATTATATTTTGCCTTATATCATCTTTTGTTATTACTTACTTTCTTACACCAGAGATTATCCATGTAGCTCATGCCAACGAGTATCACGACGAACCTGACGAGAGGAAAATACACTCTCATAAAGTGCCTCGCTTTGGAGGCATCGCAATCTATTTAGGATTTATTCTTTCCATGTTGGTATGGTCATTTATCCAAGACCAATTTGTCAATATCCAATATTTTGCAGCGGCGATTACAGGCGTTTTTATTGTGGGTTTGCGAGATGACTTTATGCCACTCAGCCCCACTGTAAAGGTTACT
This sequence comes from Thermoflexibacter ruber, assembly GCF_900113045.1. Lineage (GTDB taxonomy): Bacteria > Bacteroidota > Bacteroidia > Cytophagales > Thermoflexibacteraceae > Thermoflexibacter > Thermoflexibacter ruber. The sequence continues at coordinate 38,617 of NZ_FONY01000034.1, read as the reverse complement.
ATCGAAACTATTGCCGCTTTCTTGATAATGTACTTAGGGGATATTCGCCTTACTTCTTTGCATGGCTTTTTAGGTGTCTATGAAATCAATGAGTATTGGGGCTATGCAGTTACCTTGCTGACAGTCATTGTAGTTACCAATGCTTTCAATTTGATAGACGGCATAGACGGCTTAGCAGGAACGATTAGCATTATCATCTTTTGTTTTTATGGCGGTTGGTTTTTCATGAATCATAACTATACTACAGCAATTATTTGTTTTAGTATGATAGGAGCATTGATTGGTTTCTTGATTTACAACTATCGTACTCATATTTTCATGGGAGATAGCGGTTCGCTGATTTTAGGCTTTACTGCCGCTACCCTTACTATTAGCTTTATCAATCAGAATGCAGTCATGAAAACTACCAATGTGTTGCATTTTCTCAGCCCTGTTAGCTTGGTTTCCTGTATTTTGGTTTATCCTTTGTTTGATACTTTGAGAGTATTTGTTATTCGTATCTTAGAAAAACGTTCTCCTTTCTCCCCAGACCGCAACCACTTGCATCATTTACTCATAGATGCCAAATTAAGCCATATCCAAGCTACTTTGATAGTAAGTTTGGTCAATGTTTTCTTTATTATCTTTGCCGTACTTACCGATGGGAAGAATGACAATATCCTCGTGCCTATTGTGGTGTTTACTGCCTTTTTACTCAGTACTTTACTCAAAGTCATAGTAAATAAAATCAATGGCAAAGAAAAAGTCATAGAAGCCGAGGTAAATCCCAAAATTACTCACTTACAGATAAATAAGCAAGTGAAGTAATTTCTTATGCAAAAGAGAAAGAAATAATTTTATTACTAATTGTTTCTTTTTTCTAATTCTTTTATAATGTTTGCATTGGTTTCTGAAGAAAAATCAATGACTCATCATCAACAAATCACCCATAGCAGAGTTTTAGTAACAGGCGGTGCGGGCTTTATCGGCTCAAATCTCTGCGAAACCTTATTAGCCCAAGAGAATGAAGTTGTTTGCTTAGACAATTTTTCTACGGGAAGATATGCTAACATTAACCATTTACTTGCTAATAAAAAATTCACGCTCATAGAGGGAGATATTTGCCATGCCCAAGATTGCCAAAAAGCACTTGCAGGGGTAGATTACGTCTTACACCAAGCCGCTCTGGGTTCCGTACCTCGCTCTATTTACGACCCTATGGCTACTACCCAAGTCAATGTAGGTGGTTTTGTCAATATACTCCATGCCTCAGTCCGAGCCAAAGTAAAGCGATTTGTCTATGCTTCAAGTTCCTCTGTTTATGGAGATTACCCGTACTTACCCAAAATAGAGCAGCACATAGGCAAACCACTATCACCTTATGCAATTTCTAAATATACCAACGAACTGTATGCTCAAAATTTTTCAGAACTCTATGGTATTCAGTGCATCGGCTTGCGATACTTCAATGTATATGGGAAAAATCAAAATCCAGAAGGAGAGTACAGTGCAGTCATTCCTCGTTTTATTTCCCAACTTATCCGACACCAATCGCCTGTTATCAATGGAGACGGTAAGCAATCCCGTGATTTCACTTATATAGAAGATGTTGTCCAAGCCAATCAATTAGCCATAACTACAAAAAATGAAAATGCACTGAACCAAATATATAATATTGCTTTTAATGGTCAAACTACTTTAATAGAATTATATAATACATTAATTGACTTGCTTACGCCTTTGGATAGTCGGATTGCTTCTGTCCAACCTATTTTTGGTACAGAACGCAAAGGAGATGTGCGGCATAGCTACGCTTCCATAGAGAAAGCAAGGCAACTGCTTGGCTATCAGCCCAGATATAGCATTAAAGATGGGCTTGAAAAAACAATTCAATGGTATTGGGAAAACCTAAAATAAAGCATGACTTTCAAGGAAACTATCGAGTATCTTTATACAAAATTGCCTATGTTTCAACGCATAGGAGAAAAGGCTTATAAAAAAGACCTACATAATACTCTTGCTCTTTGCCAATATGTAGGCAATCCACATTTCCAATTCAAGTCAGTTCATATTGCAGGAACAAATGGGAAAGGCAGTTCCTCTCACCTCATTGCCTCAATTTTGCAGAGTGCAGGCTATAAAACAGGACTTTACACCTCTCCACATCTAAAAAGTTTTACAGAACGCATCAAGGTCAATGGCGAAGAAGTCGAGCAGGAGTTTATCATCAATTTTGTAGAAAACATGCAGCAAGCCATTGCCACCATAGAGCCTTCCTTTTTTGAACTCACTACCGTCATGGCATTTACGTATTTTGCTCAAAAGCAAGTAGATATAGCAGTGATAGAAACAGGTTTGGGGGGAAGATTGGACAGCACTAATGTGATTAGCCCAGAGGTTGCTCTAATTACCAATATTAGCTATGACCACCAAAATATTCTTGGAAACACCTTACAAGAAATTGCTTTTGAAAAGGCAGGAATCATCAAAAATCATGTTCCTTGTGTCATTAGCGAGTTGCAGGAAGAAGTTAAAACAGTTTTTAAAGACAAAGCCATGCAAACCCAAAGTCCTATTTTCTTTGCTTCGGAAGAGTACCAAATAAATTCATATTATTTTGATAACCAGCATACAAGCTATGAAGAAGGTGATTTTTTTGATATTATAAAAAAAATAGATGAAGAAAAAGAAACTGTTTTTTTATCTCATCTTACCTGTCCACTTAAAGGAGGCTATCAGGAAAAAAATCTATGTGGCGTAATCAAGACTATAGAATTACTGGAAAATTATCAAATAAGCAAAGAGCATATTCGGAACGGCATAGAAAAAGTAGTCAGCCTAACAGGGCTTAAAGGACGTTGGCAAATACTGAATAAAAAGCCTTTAACTGTTTGTGATACTGGACATAACGAAGCAGGAATTAGGCAAGTCGTCAAACAGCTTAAAAAACTTCACTACGAACACTTACACATCGTCTTTGGTGTGGTAAATGACAAAGACCTGAGCAAAATTTTAGCTATACTTCCTACTGAGGCTTACTATTATTTTTGCAAACCTAACATTATGAGAGGCTTAGACGCATTTATCTTGCAGCAACAAGCCGCTACTTATGGCTTGCAAGGCGAGGTCATACCAGAGGTATTAACTGCTTACCACACTGCACAACGCAAAGCAAGAGAAAATGACGTTGTTTTTATTGGAGGCAGTACCTTTGTAGTCGCAGAGGTGTTAGAATGAGCATTTTACTAACTTTTATATGCTCTCCTATGAGATTTTTTATTACAAATTTTTCAAAAAAATACTAAAATATTTGCAATTTATTCAAATATACCTACATTTGTACCCAACAATTCATTTGTTCTTGTAACAGCCTTCAAAATAGTCCACATTTTGTTTGTGTTTCCTTACAAAGGCAAATTTATAAAGAACGAAGTGAGAGAACAGGCTCTATGACCTTCTGGCAACCCCTCACAAGAGAAAGGTGCCAATTCCTGACCTAAAAATCATTTTGGGAAATATAAATTTTTAAATCACCATGAACTCAAAAACATCTTTTTTGCCCTTAGTGGGTATTTTGGAACTTCCAAAAAATAATCACTTGTTAAATCCTTCTGCGATGAGGTGTTGCTGTTGTTGTTGCTAATCATTCCTTTTCTATTTTTCTGGAAATCCAATGATACGTGAGCTAAGTAAGTTCATCTACCTCTTGTCTATTAAGTAATTCAACAAAAATAATCGTTCTTTCAAAATTTATAACTAATTTATAACTAATACTTTATAATTTTAAAAAGAACGCTTGAAAAAGTTGAGTTACTTATATATTTGCCTTTAAGCTAATAAATAATTGATAAACAGTGTCTTTGCCTAAAACAAGGATACGTTTAATCTGCACACTTATTTAGAAAATTTAATAAACTACTAAACAAACAAAAATGAAAAATATTTTCAAATCGATTCTTTACATAGGGGCAGTTTTTTTCCCATTATTTTTATCAGCACAAGACAAACCCGTGATTAATGCAACAGTTTCAGGTAGAGTAGTTGATGCTCGCACCAATGAAAACTTAGTAGGTGTAACTATCGCTATCAAAGGCACTACCAACGGAGCGACGACTGATGCCAACGGAGAGTTCGCCTTAATTACGGGGCAGAAACTTCCTTTTACGGTGATAGTTTCTTATGTGGGTTATTTGAAAAAAGAACTTGTTATTAGCGAAAGCAGTGTAGAAATCAAATTAGAGGAAAATGTCAATGAACTGGCAGAGGTAGTTGTTACCTCGAGAAGGCGACAAGAATCCGTGCAGGAAATTCCTCTCCCTGTGTCGGTTATTCGTGGATTTACAGTAGAAGACGCGGGTGCATTCAACGTAAACCGCTTGAAGGAGTTAGTGCCTACCGTACAGCTTTACTCTTCCAATCCACGAAATACTACTTTGAATATCAGAGGCTTAGGCTCTACGTTTGGTTTGACTAATGATGGCATAGACCCTGGCGTAGGCTTTTATGTGGACGGGGTGTATTATGCTCGCCCTGCTGCCGCTACGCTTGACTTTATTGACATAGAGCAAATAGAAGTGCTTAGGGGACCACAAGGCACACTTTTTGGGAAAAATACTACAGCAGGTGCTTTTAATATTACTACCCGCGCACCAAGTTTTGAAACAGGGGGGGCGTTTGAAGTCAGTTATGGAAATTATGGCTTTATTCAGTCAAAAGCCTCTATCACAGGAGCATTAAGCAAGCATGTTGCAGGTCGTTTCTCTTTTTCAGGTACGCATAGAGATGGCACACTCTACAATGTGAGAACTGATAAATCTGAAAATACGCTAAATAATTTAGGCTTCAGGGGACAGCTATTATTCAAACCCACTGAAAATCTAAATATCACATTCATAGGAGATTATTCAAGACAAAGACCAAGCGGCTATGCCCAAGTTATTGCAGGAGTAGTAACTACCCAACGTCCCGCTTACCGCCAATTTAACAGCATCATTGCTGATTTGGGTTACAAACTGCCAAGTACCAATCCTTTTGACCGAATTATAGACACCGATTCTCCTTGGCGTTCAGGCAATGACCTTGGAGGGGTGTCGGTGAATATAGATGCAAAAGTAGGGAATGGTAAACTCACCGCTACTTCTGCTTGGCGTTTTTGGGATTGGGACCCTATGAATGACCGTGATTTTACGGGGCTTCCTGTACTTTCCAAATCCCAAGCAACTTCAAGGCATACCAACTGGTCGCAGGAGATTCGCTATGCTGGGGATTTTTCTCCCAAACTGAGTGGGGTAGTCGGTGTATTTTTCATTGGACAAAACTTGGTAAGTAAACCCGCCCACATAGAAGAAGCAGGTGCGGCACAGTGGAGATTCTCTCAAAGTTCTACTTCTGCTTTATGGCGTACACCAGGGTTGTTCGAGGGTTTGGGCATCAAAACAACTTCTACACTAAATACATTAGGAGCGGCGGCTTTTGGACAAATTGACTATGCAATTACGGACAAATTACACGTTTTAGGTGGTATTCGTTTTAACTACGATAAAAAGGACGTGGATTACAAGCGAGAAACCTATGGAGGTTTGCAAACTTCTGACCCCGCCTTGCTTGCCTTGAAGAATGCTGTTTATACCAACCAAGCCTTTAAAGTAAATGTAGAAGAAAACAATTTTTCAGGGCAACTTACTTTGGCTTACAAACCTTTTAAAGGATTTCACACTTTTGCAACTGTTTCTAATAGTTACAAGCCTGTGGGGGTAAACTTGGGTGGTTTGCCAACCGCAAGCGGAGAAGTCCTGACTGACTTGGCAAGGATAAAACCTGAGTATGTAACTCATTTTGAGTTTGGTATAAAAACAGAACCCAGCAAACAATCAACTTTCAATGTAGTCTTTCATAATACAGACATCAAAGATTTCCAAACCCAAGTCCAAACCGCCGAGGTAGGGGTAAACAGGGGCTATCTTTCTAATGCAGAAAGAGTAAGGGTCATAGGCATAGAATTGGACGGAAGCATTAGAGTAAGCAATTACTTTTCCTTGAATGGCGCGCTTGCTTACACTGATGGGAAATATGTTTCCTTCAAAAATGCCCCTGTACCTTTGGAAGAAACAGGAGGTGCATCTGCATTCAAAGACATCTCAGGAGGAGATTTACCTGGGATTTCCAAATGGGCGGGTTCTTTGGGAGGCGAAGTGTCCACCAGAGGAAACTTTTTAGGTTTAAAAGGCAGGTTTTTTCTTGCTTTAGACAACTTTTATCGTTCTTCTTTTTCATCAAGCCCTTCTCCATCTAAATTTCTGAACATAGATGGCTATGCGCTGGTCAATGTACGAATAGGTTTTCGCGCTTCTAATGGTATTTCCATGCTCTTGTGGGGACGCAACCTCTTTAATCAAAACTATTTTGAGCAACTCCTCCCTGCGGCAGGGAACGCAGGGCATTATGGGGCAGTCTTGGGCGACCCAAGAACGTATGGGATTACTTTGAGATATGTGTTTTAAGTCTTAGGAAAAATTTAAAACTACATCAATTTATTGACAAACCATTTAACTTTGTTGGTAGTCTTAAAAGTGTAACCCTAATCAAGGCAAGTCAGATTTTTAATTTAGCTTGCTTTATAACTAACAACTAATTTATAATCAAATAGATATGTCAAAAAAACGAATTATACTACAAGAAGATTGGGTGATTGTTTCTCTGGGTTTCATTATCATTTGTCTTTCTATTTTTGCTTTTACCCTGCCTGTGCCTATTTTTTCTTGGAAAGACAGCAAAGACCTTTTTGAAAAGGTGCTTGCTGCTCAGAATTTACTTTTGATTACTTTCCAATTTTTATATACCTTAAGTATCTTTATGGTAGGAGCATGGTTGATGAACAAACCTCTGAAAAACATATTTTTAGCATTCCCCATAGTTTATTTATTAACCATACTTGCTATGATTATTGCAGGGAATAGCCAAGTCAAAGACTTGAATTTAGAAGCTGTCATTTTTAGTTTGAGTATTGGCTTACTTATTGGAAACGCCGCTAAACTTCCAAAATGGTTCACCCATGCACTTTCTGCTGAGTTTTTTGTAAAAATTGGCTTGGTGCTTTTAGGAACAACGGTGATTTTTTCAGATATTCTCAAAGCAGGTGCTTTGGGTTTGGTGCAGGCTTTGGTAGTGGTGCTAAGTGTCTGGTATGTAGCCTATTGGCTTTGCAAAAAACTCAAAGTAGATGATGAAATGACCATGATGATAGCCAGCGCGGTATCTATTTGCGGCGTTTCTGCCGCAATCGCTACGGCAGGAGCTATCAAAGGCAACACCAAAAAACTCTCTTATGTGATTTCTTTAGTATTGATTACTGCTATCCCTATGATGATTTTCATGCCCTATCTGGCTAATTATTTGGGGCTATCTCAGGAAGTTACGGGTGCATGGCTCGGTGGAAGCATTGACACGACGGGCGCAGTGGTAGCTTCTGGAAGTTTAGTAGGTGAAACTGCCTTGAAAGTCAGCACCATAGTCAAGTTTTCTCAAAATGTACTGCTTGGGCTTGCTGCTTTCGCTATCAGTGTGTATTGGACATATACCAAAAAGATAGATGAAAGTAGGAAAACCTTGAAGCCTACTTGGAGCGTAATTTGGGAGCGTTTCCCCAAGTTCGTCTTGGGATTTATGTTAGCTTCTCTTTTATTCTCCTTTTTCTTAAATCCAATTCTTATCAATAAGGTAAAGGATAGCTTAAAAAACATTCAAACTTTTTGGTTTGTCCTTGCCTTCACTTGCATTGGTTTAGAAACCAAATTTGCCGATATTTTTAATTCCGAAAGCACAAAACCGCTTTATGCTTTTCTATTGGCACAAACTTTTAACATACTGATTACTCTGGTATTAGCGTATTTACTGTTCGGGTAGCAAGCAAGGAATGTTTTGCTTGGTTTAAGCACAAAAAAACTCATTACAAATTTTTTAAAAAATCACTAAAATATTTGTAATTTATTTAAAACTGACTATATTTGCAGTCAATAATTCATTTGTTATTGTAACAATCTCCCAACCATCTACATTGGGTTGCTGATTACAAAGGCAAATTTATAAAGAATGAAGCGAGAGAACAGGCTCTATGACCTTCTGGCAACCTCTCTGACATACTTGCAAAGAGAACGGTGCCAATTCCTGACCTAAAATAATTTTTGGGAAATATAAATTTTAAAAATCACCATGAAGACAAAACAGTTTTTCTCACAACATTCAAATCTCAAAACCCTCTCTTCGGGTAATTTTTCTTCTATTCTATTCGCTTCATCTGCCGTGATGAATGTTGCTTGCTGTTGTTGTTGCTGTTGTTAAAATTCCTCATTGTGTTTGGGTTTTGTAAAAAGTGCTATTAGGCATTGGTTTTCCCTATTGCTTAAATAGCCTTAGCTACAGAATACCTCACCCGCAAAGGCAGTTTTCCTGCCCCAAAATCTCATTATCTTATCAATGAGCAATTAACAATTAACAATAAGCAAAAACTATTTAGCTATCAAACTATTTCAAACCATACCAAACAGAAATAAAGGAATAACTTTAAACTTAACTATATGCAAAGTTTTAGAACAGAATTAGAATTGGAAAACCCTGTAGTAGAGCAGGACATCATCAAATTAGAAAAGCAAATCAGACTTTACAGAGAAGGCAAAATAGATGAGGACAAGTTTCGCAGTCTGCGTCTGGTTAGAGGCATTTACGGTCAAAGACAGCCGGGCGTGCAAATGATTCGCATTAAATTCCCACAAGGGAAAATTACTTCTCAAAAACTATTCAGAGTTTCTGATGTAGCGGATACCTACTCCAACGGAATTTTACACTTAACTACAAGGCAAGATATTCAAATTCACTATGTTAGCTTAGATGTTACCCCCCAGCTTTGGGCAGAATTAGAGCAAGATGAAATCACCATCAGGGAGGCTTGTGGCAATACAGTCCGCAATATTACGGCTTCTGCTTTTGCAGGCATTGACTATTACGAGCCTTTTGATGTTTCGCCTTATGCTCAAAAAATGTTTGAATACTTTTTAAGAAACCCTATCTGTGGGGATATGGGGCGCAAAATTAAAATTGCCTTCTCCTCAAGCGAAGTAGATTCTGCTTTTACTTTTATGCACGACTTTGGTTTCATTCCTAAAATTCAGATTCGCAATGGTCAGAAAATCAAAGGCTTTAAAGTTTTAGTAGGCGGTGGCTTAGGGCAACAACCTGTTCATGCCTTTACTGCTTTTGAGTTTTTAGAAGAAGAAAAAATCATTCCTTTTACCGAAGCCGCTTTAAGGGTTTTTGATAGATATGGAGAAAGAAACAAGCGCATGCAAGCGCGTTTGAAGTTCTTAATCAAAGAGTTAGGGCAAGAGGAATTTCTCAGATTAGTAGAAAAAGAACAAAAGTCTTTGCTAAATCAAGTAGTCCGAGTTTCCAACTCGGAAAATGAAGAAAAATATCTTCTTAATACTTTATCAGAAATTGCTATTCGTACCGAGCATATAGCTGCAAACAAGCAAGCCAAATATTCCCTTTGGAAAACCACCAATACTTTTCGCCAAAAGCAAACAGGCTACTATGCAGTAGGCATAAAAATCACACAAGGGAACATTAGCACTGCTTTGGCTCGCAAAATTGCCCATATTGCTGACATCTATACAGGCGATGATATGAGGATTACGGCAAGCCAAAACCTGCTTTTACGCTTTGTTCCAGAAGCAAACTTGCCTTTTATTTTCAACTACTTAGATGAAATCGGCTTAGCAAATGTGGGCTTTGAAACTACTTTTGACGTAACTACCTGCCCCGGTACGGTAACTTGTAACTTGGGGGTGGCAAGTAGTATGGGTTTGGCAGAAGTTTTGGAGGAAATTTTGGTCAAAGAATACCCTCAATTTGCTACTAATCGCCAACTTAGCATTAAAATCAGTGGTTGCATGAATGCTTGCGGTCAGCATGTCATTGCCAATATTGGTTTTCAAGGAATGTCAATGAACATTGGGAAAGCGGTTGCGCCTGCCTTCCAAGTAGTCTTAGGTGGTGGCGTACTTTCCAACGGACAAGGGCAGTTTGCAGAAAAAACCTTGAAAGTTTTGAGCCGCAGAACCCCTGATGCTTTGCGTACTTTACTCAATGATTATCAGGCAAATAAATTGGAAAATGAGTTATATAACGACTATTACCAACGTCAAGGGAAAAAATATTTCTTTACGCTTTTGGCTCCTTTTGCAGATACTTCCAATGTGGCAGAGGAGGAGTTGATAGATTGGGGGAATGAGGATTCTTACCAAAAAGCAGTAGGGATAGGCGAGTGTGCAGGGGTCATCATTGACCTGATTTCCACTTTGTTCGTAGAAACAGAAGAAAAAATAGATACTGCTGAGCTTGCCCTCGATGCGGGACAGTTGGCAGATGCCGCTTACCATACTTACAATGCCATGATTTACACTGCTAAAGCGTTGCTTATCAGCATAGAAGCTAAAACAAATTCTCACCAAAGTATCATTGATGGATTTGATAGAGAATTTATACAGACAGGGAAAATTGACTTGGGAAGTTCTTTTGCTGAGCTTGCCTTGCAAGTAGCAGAGCAAGTACCAATGTATTCATTTGTAAGTAATTATTTAAGAAAAGCCAAAGAGTTTTTGCTCAAAGCAAAGGGATATAGAAATTCAGTTTTGAGTTAGCAGTGATGTGTTATCTTCTTATTTTATTTGTGTTTTACGTGATAACACGTAAAACACTGAAGAATAACTTGTTACAATGGTTTACACAAATTAACAAAAAGACAACTTTTCATGTCATGTGTTATCACATGAAAAGCCAATTAACAACTAAAAATTTAAACAAACTAACAGATAAATTATATGAAAGTATCTCCAAAATTAACCTTAGTAGGTGCGGGTCCTGGCGACCCAGATTTAATCACAGTCAAAGGATTAAAAGCCATTGCAGAGGCAGATGTAGTGTTGTATGATGCCTTGATTAGCGAAGAACTGCTCATTTATGCCCCACAAAGAGCTGTAAAACTTTTTGTAGGGAAACGTGCTGGTTATCAATCTTTTAAACAAGATGAAATCAATCAGTTAATTATTTCTCATGCCTTCCAATACGGTCATGTGGTAAGGCTCAAAGGCGGCGACCCTTTTGTGTTTGGTAGGGCAAGCGAGGAGATAGAGGCAGCAGAAAGTTTTGGAATTCCTGTGGAAGTGATACCAGGACTTTCCTCAGCCACTGCAATTCCTTCTCAGTTACAAATTCCTCTTACCCAACGCAATGTCAGCAGAGGTTTCAGGGTAATGACTGCTACTACTACCGACAACGAATTGAACGAAGACATAAATAACGTAGTAAAATCAAATGACACCGTGATAATATTAATGGGGTTACACAAATTAGAAAAAATAGTACAGGTCTATCAAGACCATGCCAAAGGCGACCTTCCTGCGGTCATAGTGCAGAATGGTACTTTGCCCGATGAGAAAATAGTAGCAGGGCGAGTGCAAGACTTGGTGAGTTTAGCAAAGCAGGAAGAAATTGGCGCACCTGCTATCATTGTGATAGGAGAGTCTGTGGAGTTTTTTGTAAAGCAAAGAAAGGCAGTAGTGGAGTTGGCAAAATTATAAGCGAAAAAAGTATATTTGGATAGATTTTATCTGTTCCACTAAAAATTTTAAAGTCATGTCCACTATCCAAATTGTACTTATCATTATCGTAGGTATTTTGTTATTAGTTTTAGGTATTTATAAGGGCTATGGGTTGCTCATTTTGCTTGGCTTGGCAGTAGCAATTTTTGGACTATACCAGAGCTATCAAAAAACAGTGGCTTTTGAGGAAGAAATCAATCAGAAATTGGTAACTCCTTATTTTACATTGATTTCCGAAGGGAAAATAGAAGAAGCCTATGAAAAATTCACGACCAAAGCGTATAAAGCTAAGTATGCTTTGGCAGACTACCAAGCCAATTACCAAAGACTTCAAACAGAAAAAGGCAAACTTAATCGGTGGAAGATTTTTGGTAAGGAGGAAAGTACCAATATCATAGACGGTTCGTCTTTGTTGCGAGTGAAAGTAGATTGCTACTTTGGAGAAAGCAACTACTTCATTAACATTGTCTTAGACCTTAAAACTGATGCTCAGGGCAATTATAAGGTAGATGGCTTTTTTATGAAAAATTTGAGTGGCGGGTATCCAGGTCCTTGGTAAAATAATTTCAACTGTATGATTTAGAAAATTGTACTCCAAAAATAAAAATATGAGCAATTTATTATATCCTATATTTTTAAAATTAGACAAAGTACCAATTTTGGTAGTGGGAGGCGGGAATGTAGCCTTAGAAAAAGTGTCGTTTATGTTCAAGTCCAGCCCCAATGCTAAAGTTACTTTGATTGCGCCAGAAATCAAAGAGGAAATCCTTGAATATCAAGGAGAATACTCCTTAAAAATTAAGAAAAGAAAATTTGAAAATTCAGATTTGGAGGGGTTTCAGGCATTGATAGTAGCCACAGAAGACAAGCTACTCAACTACCAAATTTGGCAGGAAGCAAAAAGACGCAATCTTGTTGTCAATGTGGCAGATACGCCTGATTTGTGCGATTTTTATTTGGGGAGCATTGTTACCAAAGGAGATTTGAAAATTGCTATCTCGACCAATGGGAAGTCGCCTACTTTTGCCAAGCGATTCAGAGAAATTTTGGAAGAGGCTTTACCAGAAGAAATAGAAGAATTGTTGGACAATTTGCAGCAGTTTAGAAATAGTTTGAAAGGAGATTTTGAAACAAAGGTCAAAAAACTCAATGAGCTAACTGCTTCATTGATTGAGAACTGAGATGAAAATTAAAAGACTTACGCTGTTTGTTTGCTTATGGTTAAGTGGGCAGAGTGTTTTTGCACAAAACTTGAAACAAGTAATAGATAGAGAGCAAGTTTGGACTGCTTACTTCAACCAAACAAGGTTCACTAACAAACTTGGTTTTTGGTTTGATGGGCATTTGAGGCGTACAGATAATTTTTTAGAAAAATGGTCGACAGGTATCGCTCGCTTTGGGCTTACTTACTATGTCAATGACCATATAAAACTCACTGCGGGCTATGCTTATATTAATCATTTTCCAGCAGATGGGCATAAAAATATTTCTCAGCCAGAGCATCGTCCTTGGCAACAAGTGCAGTGGCATACAAATTCAAAAAGAATGAAAATAATGCAATGGTTCAGGTCAGAGCAACGTTTTCGGCAAAAAATCAAAAGTGATGATGAGTTGGCAGAGGGTTATAATTTCAATTACCGATTTCGTTATAATTTTTCACTCGCAGTAGCATTAGGAAAAAGGAATTTTGAGCCTCAAAGTCTAAGTTTTATTTTCAGTAACGAACTCCATATCAATTTAGGAAAGGAAATTACCTATAATACTTTTGACCAAAACAGACTTTTTTTAGGTTTAGGTTATCAAATTTCTCCCAATGCTCAGCTTCAGTTAGGCTATATGAACATTTTTCAACAACTTTCATCGGGAAATAAATATTACAATAATCACACTATCAGGGCTTTTGTCTTTCATACTCTTGATTTGAGAAAAAAGGAGTAAACAAATTTGACAAAACAATTCAAAACTGTATCAACGAGAATAAACAAGAAACTACAAACTATATAAAAGGAACAATTAAATTAGCAAACAATGAAAATTGGATTATTTTACGGTTCAGACACAGGAAAAACTAAGGAAGTTGCTGAGAAAATAGCAGATTTGGTCGGCACAGAAAACATAGACATCTACAATTGGGCAGATACCAATCCTCAAAAAATTCTTGATTATGAATATCTTATTTTTGGTGCGCCTACTTGGTACGATGGAGAGTTGCAAGCTGACTGGGAAACTAACCTACCTGCTCTTAGCAAATTAGATTTTTCAGGGAAAAAAGTAGCCATTTATGGGCTTGGCGACCAATATGGTTACGCTGAGTATTATCTTGATGCGGTGGGAACTATTGCTGACGTAGTAACAGCCCAAGGCGGAGAAATTTTGGGACTTTGGTCGACTGAGGGCTATGAACATACTGCTTCTAAGGGAGAAAGAGACGGCTATTTCTTGGGTTTGGCATTGGACGAGGATAATCAGCCAGAACTTACCGAAGAACGTCTTAATGCTTGGTTAGCACAGGTTTGGCAGGAGTTTGGTTTTGAAGTAGAGATAGAGGCGTAGCGGTTTTGAGCAGATAAATACTTTGTCAAAGTATCAAAACTTTGACAAAGTACAAAAATTTATCCTGTTACTTTACGAAGTATTTTAGCCTAATTACCTCTTGCTCAGTAAGGTATCTCCATTCTCCTCTGGTAAGTCCTTTCTTTGTAAGTCCTGCATAGCTTACTCGGTCTAAGCGTAGTATCTCATAGCCTAAATGCTCAAAAATACGACGAACTATTCTATTCTTACCGCTATGTATGTGCATTTCTAAGGCAGAGCCATCGTCAGAAATCACAGATAGCTTATCAGGCTTAATGTTACCGTCTTCTAATTCTATACCTTCTACAATTTTGTTGAAATCGTCTTCTGTAATTGGCTTGTCTAAAAGAATTTGATAAACTTTTTTGATATTATTAGAAGGGTGTGCCAATTTTTCTGCCAATGCCCCATCGTTAGTGAGTAATAGCAAGCCTGTGGTATTGCGGTCAAGTCGCCCTACGGGATAGATGCGTTCGTTGCAGGCTTTTCTTACTAAATTCATAACTGTTTTTCTTCCTTCTGGGTCATCAGTAGTCGTGATATGGTCTTTGGGTTTGTTAAGTAACACATAAACAATGCGTTCTCTTTTCAAAGGCTCATCGTCTAAATACACGGAATCTGTGGGCTTTACTCTATAGCCCATTTCCGTCATTACTTGACCATTGATTTTTACTCTACCTTTTTGTATGAGTTCATCGGCTTCTCTGCGCGAGCATACTCCCGCATTAGCGATGAATCGGTTTAGTCGTACTTCGCCTCCATCACCTTTCACTTCCTCAAAGGAAACATCTTGCTCCTTGCGATTTATTCTCTTGCGTTTTGTTTTTTCTTTGTTTGCTAAATCTTGTTCTATGTCTTTGAATTTCTTTAAGTCATAATCTGGCGTTTTGATATTCTTTTTTTTGGCTTTTTCCTTTCTTTCTTTGAAGTCCTTTACTACATCTTCTTTTTGCTGAGGTCTTTGAGAGGAAAGTCTGCCATTTCTACCAAACTTATTTTTAGTACTATTGCTATCTCCATAGCTAAAGTCCTCAAACTCTAACTTAGTGTTTTTGTTACTAAATCTTTCCTTTTTTTCAAAAGGTTTGTTTTCTTTATCATAGGACTTATTGTAAGTACGGTCTTTCTTTTCAAAAGACTTATTTTCTTTGCTATACGGTTTGTCGTAAGACTTTTCCCTCTTTTCAAAAGGTTTGCTTTCGTCAAATCCTCTGCGCTTAGGCTCAAAGGATTTCCCGTTGCGTTCACTACTTCCCTCTTTCTTTCTAAAAGGTTTGCCGTTAGATTTTTCCTTTCCAAACTTATTTTCTTTTTTCTCAAAAGGTTTTCCGTAAAAGTGGTCGCCGTCTTGCTGCATTTCATTTTTGTGGCGATTATTTTGAGATTTAAAGTTAGATTTGCGAGTTTGGGTTCCTGTCAATTCTTCTATGTCATACTCTTTGTTTTGGGCTGTGCGAATACCTGATTTTTTCTTGAAAGTTCCATCTTTCTTGTCAAAACTGTTGTTTGATTTTTTATCAAACTTTGTACCTTTGCTAAATGCCTCTTTCCTATTGGCGGAGTTATTTTTTGCGCCTGATTTATTTTCTTCATTGCGCTTTCCCAAGCGTGAAGAACGAGATTTCTTATCTCTGTAATTGTTTTCCATGTTTTGTTTTATCTTTAAACCTAAATTGTGAGGGGATGTTACCCGCCTGCTGATTTATTTTACTGCTGATTGCCTATCTCACTTGCATCACTACTAAAGTCTTTGGGTGTAGGTAGTTCTTTGAGGTCATTGATTCCCAAATAATCCATTAGTTTGGCACTTGTGCCGTATAGGAGGGGTCTGCCGATGGCTTCTGACTTCCCTTTGATTTCGATAAGTTCTTTTTCTAATAGCTTCTGAATTGCATAATCACACCCTACTCCTCTAATTTGCTCTATTTCGTTTTTGCTGATAGGCTGTTTGTATGCAATTACTGCCAAAGTTTCTAATGCCGCATTAGAGAGGCGTTTTTTTGACTTTTGTTTGATTTGTAGGCTTATGATAGTCTGATACTGAGGTTTTGTAAGCATCTGATAGCCGCCACCTGTGTAAAATACTTGAAATGCAAAATCT
This sequence comes from Thermoflexibacter ruber, assembly GCF_900113045.1. Classification (GTDB taxonomy): domain Bacteria; phylum Bacteroidota; class Bacteroidia; order Cytophagales; family Thermoflexibacteraceae; genus Thermoflexibacter; species Thermoflexibacter ruber. Next base: position 22,309 of record NZ_FONY01000034.1, on the reverse strand, counting down.
TCGCTTTGATATTTGCTAATAAGCTCATGAATACCTGCCTCTATATGCTCGTTAGGTACTTCTGTATCCAATAGTTCTGATAAACATAGCCTAATTTCTTCAATTTTAATCGGCGTCGATGAACAGAATATAAGGGCTTCAATATGGGTTGTAAGAAAGCGAGAAGTCTGTAACATAAGTTAGGCGTAAAACAACAAGCCTTAAAAACTTTTGCAAAGTTCTTAAATTTTTTGCTAATTGCAAAATGTAGTACAAAAAAAGGTTGAGATAAGCCAATCCCAACCTTTTGTATTCTTTAGCTACCTTTTTTCGCTTCAATAGAGTATTGAGTATGTGGCACAGCCCTCAGCCTTTCCTTGGGTATTAATTTGCCTGTGCTTACACAAATGCCATAAGTACCATTTTTGATTCTTACAAGGGCATTTTCTAACTGTGTAACATACTTCTGTGTACGAGCCGCAAGCTGGTTAAGTTGTTCTTTTTCAAGTGCATCGGCACCATCTTCTAATGACTTCATGCCGTTTACATTGTCGTCTTCGCCTGTGGCGCGCCTATTCATAGACTGTTTGAGGTGAGAAAGTTTGTCTTTTGACTCTTTTAGCTTGGCTAATAAAAGTTCCTCAAATTCCTTTAACTCTGCTTCTGAGTAGCGAACTTTTTCTCCTGTTGTTGATGACTTCATAAGCGTCTTGGTTTAAAATTAACTCAGAGATGAAACCCTCTTGATTATATATGGTTTAAAATAGGTAAAGTAATATTAAGCAGTGATGAATTGGGGTTTAATCTTTTTTTAATAAGTATTACGTGATTACTTAGAAAAAGGTTTGGCTATACGCTAACTTATTAAAATACAAATTAATATTGTACTAAATTTTCTAAGACAAGTCCAAAATTGCAGTAAATTATCTAATTGCTCGCAAAAATATACTTTTTTTTGTAATTCAAAATAAAAAGTACAATTTTTAAAAAAATTTATCTCATAGCACTACTCCCACTACCAACACATCATCTATCTGTTTTTCTTTACCTTGCCACCATGCAAGCCTTTTCTCCAAAATCTGCCCTTG
>NZ_FONY01000034.1:0-19277 GCF_900113045.1 Thermoflexibacter ruber | reverse complement strand
TATTTTGTATTTCTATTTCTATTTTCTGGTGCTTGGCAAGCTCTAAGGTGGAGTTGAGTTCTTCTACAGTCTGCTTAAGTTCTTCATTGGCTTCCTTGAGTTCTGTAGTTCGCTCTTGCACTTTGAGTTCAAGATTTTTATTGCTTTCTTCTAATTCATTTGAAAGTCTTATTACTTTCTTAAATGCCTTAGAAGAACGGTTTGATAACAAAACTGCTTGCGAAAAAAAGAAAATGAACATGCCTATAGGTACGGTATTACCCGTATTGACTATTTCCATATTATGCAGAATGTCATTGACTACAAAAACTCCTCCTAAGAAAAATCCTAAAACCAACGTCAAAGAGTCCTCTCTTTTACGAATCACCGCAAGCACAGTAACTATCAGATTAGCAAATAAAATAGCAAAAGTAAAATAATTATGATAGGTTACGGAGTAGGAACTAATCCTTGCGGGAAAAAACAGAAAAAGGAGAATAAAAATACTTTCTACTGTTAAAATCAATCTTGCTAACCATTTAGGACTTTCTTTGGGGAAAAGCCAATGAAAGAAATAGGTAAGAGCAATCAGAGCGGTCATAGCTGAGATAAACTCGACTTTTATAAGTAATTCCCAGTCAAAATCAGGCAAATAATAAGTAAGCAGTCGCTCTCCTATACTGACAATCCTCAAAACTACAGTGAAGCAAAGAATAGAAAAATACAAATTAGACTTGTCCTCTTTGCGTTGGATATAAATGCCAAAGTGATACATTCCCATAATAAAAATACCACCTACTAATGCTAAATCAAGAAAAAGCGAGGATTCTCTTCTTTCTTGTAGCTTTTGCCGAGAACCTAATTCTACTGACTCCCAAAGACCTCCAGAGCGGTAATGAAAATTAGCAATATGAAAAATTAACTCAAGTGTATCTTTATTTACTTCAAAATCATAGATTTGAGCGCGATACTGTGGCTTTGAAGTTTCTAACGAAGTCCCTACTTGACCATTTACCCCTATAAGTTTGTCATTTACAAAAAGAGCGTATGCACTACTCACCGAGGTAACTCGTAGGGCTAAGTGCTTATTAATATGAGAATTAGTCATTATTCTTAGCCTGTAAGAGGCATAACCTTGACCTCCTAATACCGTTCCGAACCAATTTGTACCTCTCCACCTGCTTGGAATTTCAGTAAAATGCTTTTGCTGGATTGTATCAAAATCTGAAGACAAAAGAAACTTCTGCCAATAGAACTCCCATTCCCCATCTAAGGAAATAACCTCTTTGTCAATAGGATAGTCATTAAGATTGAGTACAGCATATTTGATTTCAGCAATTTTTGTTTGAGCAAAAACCTTCTGATTGAATGAAATGCTGTAGAGAAAAAGTATAATTATGAGATATTTAACCAAGAAATATGTTGTTTGTTTACTATCATTCAAACTAAGTTAATTAAGTAACAGGGGCAATGTTTTCTCTCCAATTAAGAAACGATTGCACAAAGATTTAACCAAAAACTTTTAAAAAGTATGCTTCTACAAAAAAATTATAAATAATATTGATTATTTCTGTTTTACTTTTTTGACGCTAACTTCTGAAGAGTAAGATATAATTTGTTAAAGAAATACAATTTTGCATAGATTTTACTTGAACAAAAACCTAAGTCCCCTTATTTTTGTTTTTAAAACAAAATTATAACAAAAAAAGCTACTTATGTTAGGCATCTCACCAAAAAATAGAGTCGACGACAAATTGTATAAGGAAAAACTAAGCTCAACCATAGTATTGCAAACGCCCAAAGCTGCCAAAGTGCTGGCTTATTGGCTTATGGGCTTGTCTTTGGTATTTTTTATCGTTTTATTTTTGCCTTGGCAACAAAATATTAGAGCAGACGGCGAAGTTACTGCGCTTCGTCCCCAAGACCGACCACAAACAGTAGAGTCTGCGATTGCAGGTAGGATTATTCAGTGGAGAGTAATGGAAGGACAGTTTGTTCGCAAAGGAGATACTATTCTTCAATTAGCAGAAGTCAAGGAAAAGTTTTTTGACCCCAACTTACTTTTACGTTTAAAAGAGCAAATGGAGGCGAAAGAGAATGGTATTACGGCGTATAAGGCAAAAATTTCCGCACTATCCAATCAAATTTTAGCTTTGGAAAGCGGCTTGGAACTGAGCCTCTCGAAAGCCAGAAACAAGCTCCAACAAAACCAATTCAAACTTATTAGCGACAGCACTGACTGGGAGGCAGAAAAAATTAATTTGAAAATCGCCGAAGACCAATTAGTTAGGGCTGAGGAAATGTACAAAAAAGGTTTAATTCCTTTGACTACCTTAGAGTCTCGTCGCCTCAAAGTACAGGAAACCAATGCCAAAGTTATTTCTTTATTGAATAAAGTCCTAACGGCAAGAAATGAAATATTAAATGCACGTATAGAACTAAACTCATTGCAAGCGGAGTATGCAGACAAAATTGCCAAAGCCCAATCTGACCTCAGTTCTGCAAGAAGTTTCTTAGCCGAGGGAGAGGGAGAACTTGCCAAACTGACTTTGGAGTATTCCAATATGAAGATTAGAAATGAGCAGTATTACCTGATTTCTCCACAAGATGCGTATGTAGTACGTGCTTTGAAAGCAGGTATTGGTGAAACTATCAAAGAGGGAGAGGCAGTAGCAACGATTATGCCTGACAATCCCTATACAGCAGTGGCTCTGTACGTAAAACCTATGGACGTACCTTTGCTTTCTATAGGTCGCAAGGTACGCTTGCAGTTTGAGGGCTGGCCTGCCTTGCAGTTTTCTGGGTGGCCCAGCGTGTCTGTAGGTACTTTTGGGGGACGGATAGAAGTCATAGATGCGGTAGATAGCAAAGCAGGGAAATACAGGATTTTAGTCAGTCCAGACCCAGAGGATGATCCTTGGCCAGTCCAACTCCGACAAGGTTCAGGAGTGCTTGGCTGGGCTATGCTTGACGATGTGCCTATCTGGTTTGAGATTTGGCGACAACTCAATGGCTTCCCTCCAAGTCTGAAAGACCAGCCTGATGACCTAATTTATGGCTCGAAAGATAAAAAGTCAAAAGATAGCAAAACTGATGAGGAGGTTGATTAGTTAAAAGAATCATCGGGTGTAAAGCCGTTAGCATATCTATAAAATGTGCTAACGGCTTTTATGTGAGATTAATGCTCTTGGAGGTTGATTCTATCTTCCTTTTCTGTAATCTAAGGGAGGTTTTCTATCTCCTATCAAACTTTTGTATTTAAAATCTGCCCCTCTTGCCTTGTTCATTTCTGCTTTGGCTTGCTCCACTATGGCAGGATTGCTGAGTATATCGATTGCCGTCATAGCTAAGGTCTTTGCTGCATTTTGCATACCTTTGAATCCTATGCTCATGCCATTGGTAGCTACTGCTTGCCAGCTGTGAGCGGAAGTTCCCGCTACCCAAGTAGCTATCCCTAAACCTACGGTTGGCACGACCCAACTGACATCGCCTACATCTGTGGAAGCAGGGAAATATCCCATCTGATAGGGCATAATTTTCTGTACTGAGTGAATGGGGGGCGGATTTTTGAGAGTTTTTTGTATTTCTTCTGCAAAAACCTGCTCTTCTGGAGCATAGTTGATGCCTCCTACTTTTTCTAAGTTAGCGTGCATCAATTTGGCAAGTGTTTCATTCGCTAAAAGGTTGTATAAGCCAGAAGAAACCTCGTATTTCATGGTCGTTCCGGTGCCAATGGTAGCTCCCTCTGCTGCTTTGACTACCCTTTCCCAAAGCTCTATGGTAGTTTTTACATCAGGATGCCTAACAGTATATTCTACTTCAGCATAATCTGGAACTACGTTAGAGGCGAGTCCACCTTTGGTAATCACGTAATGGATACGGCTTTCTTGAGGTACGTGTTCGCGCATGAGATTGACCATATAGTTCATAGCCTCTACCCCGTCCAAAGCAGAACGCCCTTTTTCTGGGGCTGCTGCGGCATGAGTACTGATGCCATAAAAGCGAAAGATACCACTCATAACAGCTAAACAACTCTCTGGACTTGCGTTATTCGCACTAGAAGGGTGCCAGTGTAGCACTACATCTGTACCGCTGAATAAGCCTGCACGTACCATATACACTTTCCCGCCCCCGCCTTCCTCTGCGGGTGTGCCATATACCTTGATTGTTCCTCCTTTCTTAGACTGCGATAACCAATATTTTAAAGCGATAGCCGCAGAAATTGAGGCTGTGCCAAAAAGATTATGACCACAGCCATGTCCACTCCCACCATTAACAAGTGGTTTTTGCATAGGTACGGAGTCCTGTGAAAGTCCGGGTAAGGCATCAAATTCTGCCAAAATCCCTATCACAGGGCTACCACTTCCATAAGTAGCTACAAAAGACGTAGGAATATCAGCTAAGCCTGTTTCTACGCTAAATCCCTCATTTTTAAGACTTTCCTGTAAAAGTGCAGAACTTTTCGTTTCTTGATACCCTAACTCCGCCCAGTTCCAAATAGCACGAGCGGTCTGGCAGTTTGCATAGTACTTTTTATCTATCATGTTGCTAACAAACTGCTTGTCTTTGTCTAAACTACTTTTAAATTTTTTTTCTTGTGATTGCCCAAAGTGGAAGTCCAATGCCAATAAGAGCATAAGAAGCATTTTTTTTTCCATAAATCGGTATGGTTTTAATGAAAATAGAATTATTTACGTTGGAAATTACGGTATCTCATTGGCATTTTCAACAAATTAGCTGATTAATTCGACAAAATCTGTACCCAATTTATGGACAAAAAAAGAGAAGTACTTGAATAGTTCAAATACTTCTCTTTGCTATATTCTTATGTGTTCCCGGCAGGATTCGAACCTGCGACCTACTGCTTAGAAGGCAGTTGCTCTATCCAGCTGAGCTACGAGAACAAATATTCCTTAGAAAAAAAATACTAACAATCACGGTAAAAACTGATTATTAGTATTTGCTTAGCATGTCGGGGTGGCAAGATTCGAACTTGCGACCTCCTGCTCCCAAAGCAGGCGCGATAACCGGGCTACGCTACACCCCGATGGCTTCTCTTTTAGCGGAGAGGGCGGGATTCGAACCCGCGGTACAAGTTTTAGCTCGTACGACGGTTTAGCAAACCGCTCCTTTCGGCCTCTCAGGCACCTCTCCTTTCTTGAAAAGCGTTGCAAAGGTACTGCTTAAAATTTAATATTCCAAGTGTTTTTTAATTTTTTCTCTTAAAAAGTGTTATTTTTTTTATTATTAGTTTTTTAAAACCTTAATTATCAATATACTATCGTTTTATGCTCTCTGTATTTATTTTTTACTTAGGTAAATTTTATAATTTTGTATGGCAAAATAATAACATTGGAAGTAGTTACATTATTAATCTCAAACCGCTAAAATGACTTGGTTTAATGAATTAGGTAGAATAGAACTGATTTTAATAGGTGTATTTGTCTTTTTGTATATTCTATATCTCGGTAAAATACACCGCATCGCCTCCATGCTCAAGACAAGTGCCAGAGGTGTATTTATCAAGTTCTTTTTACGAATCATATATTTTTCTTTAATTATCTTGGCAATCTTGGGACCTTCCTTCGGCGAGGTGAGCAAAGAGGTAGAAAGTAAAGGCAAAGACATTTACATCGCAGTCGACCTTTCTCTATCTATGAACGCCACCGATGTTCAGCCCTCTCGCTTAGACAAAGTAAAATTTGAATTAAAGAACATTGTTTCTAATTTTTCTTCTGATAGAGTAGGATTGATTATTTTCTCCTCAGAAGCGTTTGTGCAATGTCCTCTTACTTTTGACCAAAGTGCTTTAAATTTGTTTATAGAAACGCTTAACACAGGTTTAGTGCCTAACACGGGTACTGATTTTGCCCCTCCTTTACAAATCGCCTACAAAAAATTTACAGAAGATAGCGAAGACAACGTGAAAGACCAAGCCAAAGTGATTATTTTAATCAGTGATGGAGAGGATTTTGGTGAGGAAACCCAAGACGTACTGAGCGATTTGGAGAATAGAGGTATTAAAGTTTTTACTCTTGGAGTAGGCACGGAAACAGGAAGCACTATTCCATTCCGAGAGCGTAGTGTCAAGCGAGATGAGTCTGGAAGAGAAGTAATTACTACGCTCAATCGCGCACCTTTACAAGAAATTGCCGAGAAAACACAAGGAAAATATTTTGAAATAAGTGATAAAAAAAACAATGTTGCTCAGCTAATTGATACAGTAAAGAAATTAGAAGGACAACTGCGCGACAAACGAAAAATGGACGTAAAAGCAAATAAGTTTTATATTTTTCTATTGCCTGCTTTGATACTTATATTATTGGATATTTTTGTTACAGTGAAAACAGTGAGAGTATGACACCAACGAAAGAAGATACTTCATTAACAAATCGCCTGCAAAAAGACATCACTGATGCTGTTTGTCAGCAAACTCTTGAAAAGGATTTGGATTCAGGTAATAATGATGAGTCAAATGACGAGGAGGAGGCAGAACAGGTGAATGGCTTTGAACTTTTTATGCAAAATACTAAAGGAAATTTTAACAAGTTGATAGGATGTGGAGGATAGATAGAAAGTCACTAAACAATAAACCCCTTTAATCATTACTGCTTAAAAGGGTTTCTATGTAATCATAAAATAAAAAACTCTCATGTGTAAAAGTGTTAAATTACATTTACAAAAATACTAAAATATCGACAAATAAATAACCTATGCCGCCTTAGCTGTGGGCGTTGAGTTTGTACTCTTGCCAATAATAACTGCTTCTGCTTCTTTCTCGGTTGGTTCGATGATTGCACTCTTTGCAAAATAGCCGTACATAAAAGAAGAAAATGTAAAACCTGCAATTAGTAAGATGATAAAAGCTAACATATTTCTAAAAGATTTAATTATTAGAAAAAAAATATTTGATTTGGTAAAAGTCTTGTTGATGTTACTATGTTTTAAATTGATACAAAGTTAAGTAAAAAATAAATACCATGCTTAGCGTTGTTTTTTCATACATTTCATACGTAAGTTTTTAGGCATATATTTAGTGAAAATAATGAATATATAAATTTAGTCTAAAAAAATCTCGATTTAGTACAAGTATAAGCTACATTATTTCTTTTATCAAGCAAACATAAAAAAGTAAGAAAAGTAAAAAACAATATTAATTTTTTATTTTCTATGTATTAAATACTTTTTCTTAGTTCATTGCATAGCAATAATTCTTGTTCATTATTTACGTAATCTTGCATAAAACGAAGAATTTATTGAATTATTATAAGTTTTTTTAAACTTTTATGTTAAAAATCTTTTTTATTTCATAAAACATATTATAAATTTTTCCAATGAAAGTAGGAATCATAGGGGCTGGCATAGCAGGCATTGCTACGGCTATTCGCTTACGCACCTTGGGCTTAGAAGTGAGTATTTTTGAAGCAAATTCTTATTTAGGGGGCAAGTTATCAGAGTTTGAAGTGCAGGGATACCGCTTTGATGCAGGTCCTTCTTTGTTTACTATGCCTCATTTTGTTGAGGAATTGTTTGAAGTAGCTGGTAGAAATCCTAAGGATTACTTTGATTATGAAACACTTGATGTCATCACTAATTACTTTTATGAAGACGGAACAAAAATATACGCTTATGCTGATACAAGAAGATTTGCTCAGGAAGTAGAAGAAAAGACGGGAGAGAAAAAAGAAATTGTGCTTACTTTTCTGAAGAAAAGCAAAGAAAAGTATGAACTGACTGGGGAAATTTTCCTAAGACGTTCTTTGCATACCATAGACAGTTTCCTCAACAGAGAAACGCTTTGGTGTATCCTAAATGCGTACAAATTAGATGCTTTTCGTACTATGAACCAAGCTAATCAAAGTCTTTTTAAGAGCCCTAAAATCGTCCAACTTTTCAATAGGTACGCTACTTACAACGGTTCTGACCCTTGGCAAACACCTGCGACACTCAACATCATTCCTCATTTGGAATTTGGTATTGGTGCATTTTTCCCTAAAAAAGGTATGTTTTCTATTACTTCCAGTTTAGCTCGTTTGGCAAAAGACTTAGGAGTAGATTTTACTTTAAATGCTAAGGTAGAGCAGATTATAGTCAAGGAAAATCACAGTAGGAAAAAGGTGGAAGGACTGCTTGTCAATGGTGAAAAATATGACTTTGATATGGTAGTGAGTAATATGGACATTGTGAATACATACCAAAAATTATTACCTTCTGAACCACAACCTACTAAAATTCTGAATCAGCCTAAGTCAAGTTCAGCATTGATTTTCTACTGGGGTATCAATCGTGAATTTGACGAATTAGCCTTGCACAACATCTTTTTTAGCCAAAACTATCAACAAGAGTTTGAGCATATTTTTAAGAAAAAAACTATCTATAACGACCCTACTGTATATATCAATATCACTTCTAAGCATAAGAGAGATGATGCCCCCCCTCGCTGTGAAAATTGGTTTACGATGATAAACGTACCCAATAATTCAGGACAGGACTGGGATATGCTCATTGCCCAATCCAGAGAAAATATCGTTAAGAAGCTAAGCCGCATGCTTAAAGTTGATTTAGCAAGGCATATAGAGGTAGAACAAATCTTAGACCCGAGAAGTATAGAAGCAAAGACTTCCTCTTCGCAAGGTGCGCTGTATGGCAATAGTAGCAATAATCGATATGCCGCTTTTCTCCGTCATGCTAACTTTTCTCCTACCATTACTAACTTATTTTTTTGTGGAGGGAGTGTGCATCCTGGAGGAGGTATCCCTCTGGCATTGAGTTCGGCAAAAATTGTAGGGGATTTGGTAAAAAAGAGATTAGAAGTTTTGCAAAAATAAGTAATATTTGCTGAATGCAAAGCCCAAGTCATTGATTTACTGCGAAAAATCTGAACTCTCAAAGATATAAAACTGCAAAGTGGCAAAGGAAATATATATAGAGAGAGAGAGTTTAACGATAAGTAGTTAGAGTAAAAGAAATTAAAATTTTTTGAATTTCTTTTATTTGTAAGTAGTTTTAAATTAAAAAGAACCAAAATAACTATGTTGATACAACAAACACCCACAGAAATTATTATTCGTATCCCTTCTGGAGTAGAGGTAGAAGGACTCCAAAGGTTGATAGATTTTTTGAAGTTTAGAGAGCTTGTATCAAAAAGTAAAGCTACACAGGAGCAGGTAGATGAGTTAGCATCACAAATTAACAAAAATTGGTGGGAAAAAAACAAAGACAAACTCCTTCCATAAGATTCTCCTTCTCTCACACTGTTGCTCAAGATTATTACCAAGTGTTTTTGTGAAAAAATAATAATGGAAAAGCAAAAAATAGTGATAGATACTAATGTGATTTTTATTGCTTTGCTCAACACATCAAGTACAATAGGAGATTTAGTATTGAACTCTGATAATGTATTTGAGTTTTATTCTTGTTCACTGTTAAAAGAAGAAATTAGGGAACATCAAGCTAAAATATTGAAAATTTCAGGTTTTACAGAAAGTGAATTGGCAATACTCTGCCAAACTATTTTTGCCAAAATTACTTTTATTTCTGAAGAAATTATCCCCTTTGAATATTGGCAAAATGCTTTACCTATTGTAAGAGACATAGATATAGATGATATTGCTTTTGTAGCACTTGCAGATTTACTTGATGCCAAACTGTGGACAGGCGATAAAAAACTCCTAAAAAGCATTAGAGCCAAAGGCTAAAATAAAGCAATAAGCAAAGAGGAAGTGATGTTGCTAAGAACTGAGTTAGAATCATAAAATGTAAACTTTGATGTTTTATTGTACACTCTCACACAAAATGTACATGAATATAAATTAGGAAATCAACTGACTGAATGCAAAGCGCAAGTCATTGATTTACTGCAAAAAATCTGCACTCTCAAAGATATAAAACTGCAAAGTAGCAAAGGAAATAGGGAAAAGAATGTTAAGATTTTGATTAGAAATTTATTGCTTTACTTTCTATCTTGCAAAAATTCATAAACAATTAAAATACTATGAAAATGAAAAAGATAGCACTACTTTGCTTTTTACCCTTGCTTCTATGGTCTAATACTACCCCTAAAGATGAACTCTTGGAAGGCTTCAAAAATCCACCTATGGAGGCTCGCCCTATGGCTCTTTGGGACTGGACAAATGGCAATTTTTCTCTTTCACAAATTACTTATGAAATGGAACAAGCCAAGGCAAAAGGCATGGGAGGCTTTGATATTTGGGACGTAGGGGTACTGGTAGATGAGAAAAAAGTGATTCCCGCAGGTGCGCCATTCATGAGTGAAGAATCTGTTCAGGGAATTGCTCATGCAGTTAGAGAAGGAGAACGTTTGGGTTTGCGATTGGGCTTAATTACCGCCAGCAGTTGGAATGCAGGAGGCGATTGGGTAAAACCTGAACACGGAGTCATGGGACTTTTTAAGACAGAAATAAAGATAAAAGGAGGGCAGAAAATTACAGAAAAATTGGCTTTCCCTACACTACCTGAAAAACTGGGACGAGATACACCTATTATAGAAAAAGATGCCAATGGCTTGCCTACTTTTTACAAAGAAGTGGCAGTGTTGGCTATGCCTTCCGACCAGAAGTCATTAAAAAATAATGAGATAATTAACATCTCTGATAAAATGAACGATAAAGGTGAACTTTCGTGGGACGCTCCGCAAGGAGATTGGCTCGTAGTTCGCTACGTTTGCGCCCCCACAGGGCAGCCTCTCAAGGTGCCGAGTCCTAACTCCAGAGGCAGAATGATAGACCACTTCAGCGCAGAAGCTACCGAGGCTCACCTTATGTATATCATTGAAAGGCTGCAAAAAGAATTAGGGAGTTTGAAAAATCGTTCTTTACAATATTTATATACAGATAGTTACGAAGCAAGTTCTGCGATTTGGACACCCAAGATTGTGAGCGAGTTTGAGAAGCGTTGGGGGTATAGCATGATTCCCTATCTACCTGTTTTAGATGGAAAAGTGGTAGAAAACCAAGACATTAGTCGCCGTTTTTCTTTTGATTACAGAAAACTACTTTCTGATTTAATCATTGAAAACCACTATGCCAAATGCGTAGAAATTTGTAAAAAATATGGACTGCAATTTTCTGCCGAAGCAGGCGGACCGGGGCAGCCCATTCACAACGTACCTTTTGAAGATTTGAAAGCCTTAGGTTCGTTGAGTTTCCCGAGAGGAGAATTTTGGAACAAACACCCACAACTCGAGCTTTTACAAATCATCAAGGGCATATCGAGTGCGGCACACTTATACAACCAAAAATACGTAGAAGCCGAGTCTTTTACAAGCGTTTGGCTGTGGCAGGAAGGACCTCAAGAACTTAAGCCTTTGGCAGACAGGGCTTTTTGCGAAGGACTGAACCGCATTGTATATCACACTTTTCCGCATACTCCTGCCGAAGCGGGCAATCCCGGTTGGGTGTATAACTTTGGTACACTGATTCATGTCAATAACTCTTGGTGGGAAAAATCCAAGTCTTTCCATGAGTACCTCGCAAGGTGTAGCTACCTTTTGCAACAAGGGAATTTTGTCGGTGATGTAGCTTTTTACTACGGCGACCAAGCCCCGAACTTTGTCAAACCCAAATATGTCCACCCTTCCTTAGGCAGGGGATACGACTATGATGTGGTCAATTCCGAGGCGATTTTAAAGTTCATGAGCGTCAAAGAAGGAAAAATATTCCTACCTTATGGGCAGTTTTACGAGGTCTTAGTCCTGCCCGATGAGGACGAAGTAAACTTAGACGTTTTGAAAAAATTGGAAAAAATGGTTTTTGACGGAGCAACTATCATTGGTAGAAAGCCTACAAAGACCTATACGCTAAGCAATTATGAGCAGAAAGAAAAAGAAATAAAAGCGATTACTGAAAGGCTTTGGGGCAGGTGCGATAGTGTAAATGTAAAAGAAAATAAATATGGCAAGGGGAAAATTATATGGGGAAAAACGGTGAGAGAAGTATTAGCAGAAAGAGGTAAAGTACCTGATTTCCAATTTACTGCTTCCTTAGACTCCGCTATGCTGGACTACATACACCGCCGAACTGCTAATGATGACATCTACTTCATTAGAAATACTAAAAACGCTACCTACGAAGCAAACCTAACTTTCAGAAACACAGATAAGACCCCACAGCTTTGGAATCCCACAGACGGGAGCTTTTATGAACTTGCCAATGTGCAGAAAGAAGCTAATACTACCACTTTCCGCTTGCAAGTGCAGCCTTATGAATCTTTTTTCATAGTTTTTAGAAAAAATCCAAAGAAAGCACCCTTGACCGACAAGCAAAGCCCTATACTTGCTACCAAAGAAATCAAAGGAGAATGGGAAGTGCGCTTCCCACACGGATGGGGTGTTCCTACACGCACTATCTTTCCCGACCTTGTATCTTGGACAAATGCCAAAGATACTGCTATCCACTATTTCTCAGGGATTGCCGCTTACTATAAAACCTTTGAGCTTACTAATGAAGATATGCCACAAGGGAAGCGTATTTTTTTAGACTTAGGCAGGGTCAGGGAAATAGCAGATGTGTGGCTCAATGGGCAGCACTTAGGCGAAAGGTGCTTCGTGCCTTATAGCTACGAAATTACGCCATACCTAAAAGTAGGGAAAAACTACTTAGTCATAGAGGTAGCCAATGTATTGAATAACAGAATGGTAGGTGATGCCAAAGTGCCAGAGCCATATCGCCGCACTAAATCCAACATCATCAAAGGACCAAACGCTTGGATGCGACCTTGGGCAGAGGTTAGCTTGGTTGAGTCGGGATTGTTAGGTACGGTGAAGTTAATAACAAAGCAATAAACTAAGTTGTGTGATGTAAGAGCAATGGAAAAACAGCCTCAGAACATGGCTCTTACATCATTTAAAATCAGCGTAACCCATTCTTTGTACATTAGCCCAGAGGGGTGTAAACCGTCTTTTGCAATCAGTTGGGCATTATCTTTTGCTTTACGAGAAATAGGGGTAATGTCAAAATATTTTACCCCATATAACTGACTAATTTCCCGATTGATGTTATTGAAAATATCAATTTCGTGAGCAATTTTAGCAGTATCACTATTTTGGGCAAAGGGAGTAACCCCGTAGTCAGGAATGGATAGCACAAAAACTCTATTTTTATTGCCTTGGGCTTTTTCAATCGCTATTTTTAGTAAAATTTCAAACTCTTTGTGGTAAGTGTCCACGCTATATCCTCGGTATTGATTGTTTACCCCAATCAATAAGGAAACTAAATCATAGGTATTAGGTGGATTTTTTTTCTCAATAGCAGAGAGCAGTTCATCAGTAGTCCAACCTGTACGCGCAATAATGTCAGGATTGTTGATAGGTATTTTTGCTTGATTAAGTTCTTTGGCAAGCATCACAGGGTAGCGCTCTTCTTCTTTTACGCTTTCCCCTATGGTATAAGAATCTCCTAACGCTAAGTAAGTGAACTGCTTACCTTCATTTTTTTGCTCTACCATACAATTACCAAATAATAAGAGTAATAAAACTAATGCGTACTTCATTTAGCCCTACTAATTATAATGCTACAAAGATATTTTCTTGCTACGTCTTTTTACTGTATCTGATAAATTTATTTGTTTTGATGGCTAAAAATTATTTAACATAACTTTTTATATCATTTTACGTATAATATTTTTTAATGTAAAAAAAACACCCTAATTTTGCTTGGCAAATAAGAAAACCATTATTTGCCATGAACCACACATTTATAGAGGCACTTACTTACGATGATGTACTGTTAATTCCTGCATATTCGGAAGTATTACCAAGAGAAACAGACGTTTCTACGTATCTTACTCGCAATATCAAACTCAATATCCCATTTTTAGCGGCAGCCATGGACACCGTTTCAGAATATGAAATGGCTATGGCAATTGCTCGCGAGGGAGGTATTGCGTTTATTCATAAAAATATGCCTATCCAACAGCAGGCAGAGCAAGTTCGCAAAGTAAAGCGTTCAGAGAGCGGAATGATACTTGACCCTATTACACTTACCCCTGATGTACCTATTAGAGAAGCATTTAGGATTATGAAGGACTTTAAAATTGGGGGGATTCCTGTTGTGAACAAGGAGGGATTTTTAGAGGGCATTATCACCAACAGAGATTTGCGCTTTCAAAAAGATATGACAACTTTGGTGGGGGATATTATGACCAAGGAGAACCTTATCATTGCTCAGGAAGGCATAGATTTGCACGACGCAGAGGAAATTTTGCAAAAACATAAAATAGAGAAATTGCCTATCGTAAATAAGCAAAATAAACTCACAGGACTGATTACCTACCGAGATATTTTGAATAAAAAAGACCGACCCAATGCTTGCAAAGACAAGTTTGGTCGCCTGAGAGTAGGGGCGGCGGTAGGTGTAACTCCCGATATGATAGAGCGAATAGCCTTGTTAAAAGCGGCGGGAGTAGATGTAGTTTGTATAGATACCGCACATGGACACTCTAAGGGGGTATTAGATGCAGTAAAAAATGCAAAACTCCAATTTCCTGATTTAGATATTATTGCGGGCAATGTAGCTACTGGAGAAGGGGCTATTGCCTTAGCAAATGCAGGTGCAGATGCCGTAAAAGTAGGAGTAGGACCGGGTAGTATTTGTACGACAAGGGTAATCGCAGGCATAGGAGTTCCCCAATTATATGCAGTGATAGAAGCATCTAAGGCATTGAAAGGCACTGATATACCTGTCATTGCTGACGGAGGTATTCGCTTTTCTGGCGATGTGGTGAAGGCTTTGGCAGCAGGCGGAAGTACGGTTATGATAGGTTCGCTTTTGGCAGGGACAGAAGAGGCGCCGGGCGATGTCATCTTGTACGAAGGGCGTAAGTTCAAGTCTTACAGAGGCATGGGGTCGGTAGAGGCAATGGAAGAAGGCTCAAAAGACCGCTACTTCCAAGATGCAGAGGACGATATTAAAAAATTAGTGCCAGAAGGTATCTCAGGCAGAGTACCTTTCAAGGGCAAAGTCGCAGAAGTTTTATATCAATTGGTAGGAGGTTTGCGGGCAGGCATGGGCTACTGCGGAGCGAAAAATATAGAGGCACTTCGCAAGGCAACTTTCGTAAAAATTACTTCTGCGGGGGTCAAAGAAAGCCACCCTCACGATGTAATCATTACCCAAGAAGCCCCTAATTATAGTCGGTAAATGAATGAAAACTATATAAAAAGAATCTATGTATTCGCAGGTGTGATAAGTTGGGCAATCTTAGCATTGCTCATCTTAGCAGACCATTTTTTCGATATTTACCACTACAAACTTCATGTCCCTCTTTTCATCAAAGCTCTCTTACTCAATGTTTTTGTGGTCAGTATTTATCTTTTTATAGAGAAAAAAGAGGAGTTGAAAGAGGGAAGTGGATTTTACAATATTCTTTGGAGTGTATTCTTTATAGGTTTAGTTTGTACGGTTTTTTCCCTTATCCTCACCCAGTTCATGGGTGGACTTATCAAGTCAAATACAGGTGCCACTATCTTATGGCTCTATTTCCTTTATCTGATAGAGTTGGGATTGATGATAATTTTTCTCATCATTGCTTTTATCAGGTGGAAAAAACTCATTTTGTACCAAAACTCACGCTTTGTCAAGATTCTTTGGCGAATATTTGAGTATGCCTTATTTACTTCGCTGATACTGCATTTTTTTAGTAATCAATACATTATTCCTCTGCTCAACCAGATTATTGAGATAGTATTTTTTGCCTTTAGCTTGATTCTCTCTATCAATTTGAGTTGGATTGCTTTCTTATCTTTAAGACAAAAATTTATCAGTCTTATGCTCTTGATAGGCATGATAGTATTTTTGGCTTATTTTTACAATCTCTTAAAAGAATATCCTGAACTTCGTAATATTTCTGTTGACCTTTCTAACAGTGTCTTTTTTGCCTCTATCACTCTTTTTATAGGCGTATATAGCGTATTTTCTATCTTAGTTTTACTTTTCAATATGCCTACTTCTTCAGTTTTCGAGAAAAAATTTGCAGAAATTTCTGATTTTCATAAATTAATAGAGGGCAAAACTGCCAAGCAGGTCTATGATACTATGTTGGAAATAGCCATCAGAAACCTCAAATCAGATGCCGCATGGTTGGAATTAGCAGACCACAAAGGGCTTATCTGCTCCCAGATAGAGGAAAATTTGGCAAAAAAAATAATAGATAGCATCAATAAAAGTGGGTATAATCATCAAAACTATAAAAAATTCAATCCCGACTCGCTTAATGGATTGGCTGAGGAGTTTGAGTACAAATCGATATTAGCTGTACCACTGACCTCTCATAATAAACACTTGGCTACTTTGGTTTTACTCAAAAAAGAGAATAACGCCTTTGACAATGTAGTTACTAACTTGATTAGCACGTATGCCGCCCAAGCAAGCATTGCCTTAGACAACTTCCGCTTGATTTCTGAAACGGTAGAAAATGAGCGATTTAAGACAGAGTTGCTTACTGCCAAAAAAGTGCAGCAGCGACTGCTGTCCAAACTTGCCTTCCAATCAGACAAAATTGAGCTATTAGCAACCTCTCTTTCTCCAGAGGAAGTAGGGGGAGATTTTTATGATTTTCACCAAATTGCGGAAAATAAATATGCTGTAATTATTGGTGATGTTTCAGGAAAAGGCACAGTTGCCGCCTTTAATATGGCGCAGATGAAGGGTATCTTTCATGCTTTGGTGCAGTTAGATTTGCCGCCTGACCTTTTTTTAAAATATGCCAATGAAGCCCTATCAAGGTGTTTGGAAAAAAATGCGTTTATTACAGCGATTTACATAGTGATAGATACTAAGTTGAACAAAATCACCTATGTAAGAGCTGGGCATTGTCCTCCCTTGCACCTCCAAGCCAATAATAACGAAGTTAAATATCTCCAATCCAAAGGCTTGGGCTTAGGTATTATCCGCAATAAAAGCTATAAAAACTTTATCAGTATAGAAACCTTGTATTTCAAAAGAGGTGATGTCTTATTCCTTTACACTGACGGCGTTATAGAAGCCAAAAAACATGAAACAGGGGAAGAATTTGGCTATGAACGCTTGAAAACCTTTCTCATCACCAACCAGTATGCCCACTTAGACCACATCGCCAATAACTTAGTTAGAGAGATTTATCAGTTCACTAATGACTCCTACCTCAAAGACGACTGTACTGTGTTACTGATGAGGTTTTATTGATATGGGCAATTATTCAGAGATAGCTTAACTGAAGATTGTTTTTCTATTGTTAATAGTAGAATCAAAATAGTGTTTAAGATAGATTAAACCCTTGTTTTCTAATGGTTTTAATTATCCCTTGCAAGTGAGTAGATGCTTCTGCTTCCCAAGCACATTGCCACTTTTTGCTTGATTTTTATACTCGTACACTTATTGTCAAAGTTCAAAATTCTCTATCACCTGTCGCCTTTAATAGGCGTTGGTTTGCCACTTGTCAAGATACTCACTTTCATTGGCTTGATATACTATTTTGTGTATAATTTTGTCAAGTTCTTGTGTTGCAGATAGTATGCTTTCAATATACTTGTTTTTCATCTCTTCGGTTTCATTTTTGTAGTTTTTCAACAAATCACAAAGTCCTAAGATATTAGCCACAGGTCTGCGAACTTCGTGAGACTGTTGCCAAGAAATAGCACGTAAAGTTTCGTTTTGTTGCAATATTTTGAGTTCTCTGTTCTTACGTTCTGTAATATTTTGTACATTATGAGCAATACCTATAATTTGCTGCTGTTCATCATAAACAGGGTACATACTTAATTGCCACCAATTTATGCCGTCTGTTCGTTCAACTATAATATTTTGTCCTGATAGTGCTTTTGTGTAAAAGTCTTTAAACTCTGCTTGGTATTCAGGTAAAACATAATCTAAAGAGCTGTCCCCTATTTGGGCTTCTTTGCCAAAGACTTGTCGGGTTATGCTTTGGGCTACTTTGTTATTGTAGCGAATAATAAAGTTTTTGTCAATAAATGTGCTTGCTTCTGAGGTACTTTGATAAATAGCCCTAAGTATATACTCTTGTTGCTTTATAGTTTCAATGTACTTCTTCTCTTGCGTAATATCCCTAAAAAACACTGTCAAACCTTCTGTTGATGGATAACAAACTGCACTGAACCACTTATCAAGGTCGGGGCGGTAGTCTTCAAAAGTTATAGATTTATTTTCTGCTATTGCATTCCGATAGGCTGCAGAGTAGTTGTAATCAGGGGTATCAGGAAATAAGTCCCAAATCTTCCGACCTAATAACTGCTCTCGTGTAATACCTAAAATTTGTTCGGATACTTTATTGATTTTCACAAATTTCCAATCACGGTCAAGTAAATAAAAACCGTCTGTTATTTCTTCTATAATAGTTTCTACTTTTTGAGCAAGTTCTTTGGCTTGTTTGTTTGCTCTTTCGGTTTCGGTAATGTCGTGCCCTATGCAAAGTATGCCAATTGGGTTTTTGTATTGGTCTTTGAAAAGTGAAAATTCCCACTCTGTCCAATAAAAGTCTTGTTGGTTGGTATCTGGTGTTCGTAAATGGACTTTTACTACTTTATCAGGGTTCGCAAAACATTGTTCTACGGCTTGTAAACAAACTTGGTGGTCTTTGGGGTAAATGGCGATAAGTGAGGGTTGTCCGACAAAATTTTCACAAATAAATGAAAATCTTTCTTTGAAAGCATTATTGACAAAAACATATCGCCCTTCTAAGTCAGTAATGACTAAGTAGTAGGTTTCTGAACGCAATAAGCACTCAGGAAGCAAAGATTTTATGTCATCTTCTGTCATCATACTTCACTAAACCACAGATAAGCCTCTTTTTCTGAAGTAAAATACTTTGTTTCAAATAGATTTTGATTCTCTTCCATGGTCTGCTCAATAGATAAAAATTCTACTATCAGTTGGTCAAAAACTTCTTGCGGAACTATAAATGCGGCTTTTTGTAAACCCTTATGTTTGGTAGGGAAAAATACATTCTCAACCGTCCATTCTTGTAAATCAGGTGTAATAGTAAACATTAAATTAGGATAAACAATATTAAAATGCACTGGTGGAAGTTTCATAACCCACTCTACGAGTATATTCATATTTTTTTTGTATACTTCCTCAGTTAGTTCTCCGAACCATCGTTGGATTATTAGGCTTTGCTCTTCGTCATAGTCTAATATTAGTGTTGAGTTTTCAAATATCCTTTGCATACTTTATTCTTTATATTATTTAGGTATATGGTGTTGATTTCACATGTATGATAGTTTATTTTGGTTTGCCCAAACTAATATTTTGAAATGATGTCAATGGTAAAGCAGTTTCTTTGAA
>NZ_FONY01000011.1 GCF_900113045.1 Thermoflexibacter ruber | reverse complement strand
AGATAGCCTTTAATAATACTTTGATAGTAATATTTGAAACATTTCATGCCTGATATATGATAATAAATCACAATTGCCATGATTTCTGAACAAGACATTTTTTCTTGTGGTACAACTTGTCCTTGACTTAATTGATACTGTTCAAATTTTTTAGCAAAGTCATCACAAGTAATGTAAATTTCTATTAGTTTTGTTGTGTTCAATATTAAGTACATAGTATTCTTTGATTAGTGTAATTTTCAAATATACTATATTTATTAATATTGAACATTTTTTATCATAAAAAATTGACTTTTAAGCAATTACCTCAATAACTCACGTTAATTAGTAATGCGTGTAACTCGTCCCCACTTGGCAAAAAACAAGTGTGAATCTATGACTTTTGGTTTGCTATGCCAAAGGATGCGCGTCATGGCATAATTGGAGTTTGCTAAGGCAAGCGTAGAGGAGTAGATTTTGATGTATTCGTAAACGGCACCAGGGAAAAAATTATCTGCATCTATGAAGCCTATGTATTTTTTCCCAAAGTGCTTTGCCAATAGTATGCCTACTATCATTCCCTCTGCCTTTCCGTTTTTGATAACTCCTTCTTCGTCCAAAATGTTGGCATAGCTTGTTTTCTGAAAAGCATAGGCTAAGGCAGTATCTTTTTGATGTGCAATGACATAGCGTTTTTTAGCAAAGCGACAATAGTTATCTATGGCGTTACTCTCCATGCGAAAACGGTCAGTAGGTTCTCGGGTGCTATTAGACACCACAATAGGCAGGCAGGCATGAGGAATCCCACAAAGTACGCCTTCTAAAAGTTTAAGCCGTTCGTTTTTAATCGGAATGATGATAGCCATTTGGCTTTCAATCTCATAGATTTTCTCAGCAGGCACTTTTTGTACTACATGGAAAGGGCTTGAAAACTCGGTGTCTTGGCTACTGCCAGCGTCCAATTCGTAAATTTTCTGCACGCCGTAAAAAAGATTAGAGCCAAAGCGTTCTGCTTCTCTTGGTAGTTCTATTCGCATGAAATAAGAAATTTTTGGGTGTATGCTTACCTAAATTTACCAAAACTACTCATTTTTTCTTAAACAAAGACCTCACAAAAGATTAAATCTTAACAATTTTAATTTTAAATCTTTATTTTTGAGTGCAAAAAATTGACTGAAAGTTAAAGTATAGCAAATTAAAATTTATCAGAAAAGGCAATGCTGAGGGTGGGTATCGTTTTTTTATTTTTTTTCTTCCTTTCTTCTTCTATTATTGCTCAGAATGTAGTCATAGATAAAAAAGCGGAAATAGTAAATGTAGGAAGGAATATGCTTTTGTTAGAGGATAAAAGCAAGCAAGTAAGCATAGACGACCTACTTTTAGAGCCGTTCCAAGAGCAATTTGTTCCTGCTCAGTCAGATGTACCTGCGCTTGCTACTACTACCGCAGCCGTTTGGGTAAAAATCCCTGTACAGAGCCTTGTAGAAGAAAAATGCTTTCTCCAACTGACCAATCCTTCTATGGATAGCGTCGAGTTTTATGCCTTTGATATACACAACAAATTAGTCAAGCAAAAGCAGTTTTCTACGGCTAACTATCATGCTATCAAAGAAATTCAGTCTGCCTCTTTTATCTTTGAACTCCCCACTAACACTCAGCACGTTTATCTTCGCCTTTTAGATGATGAGACCCTAATGCTGGATATTAAGGTAGGGACATTGCAAGCATTATTTGATTATAATGACCAAAGGGTATGGTGGAACGCACTCTACTTTGGGATTGTGTTTGTGATGCTTGTTTACAACTTTTTCCTATTCATTAATATTCGAGATATTTCTTATCTCTATTATGTTGGGTTTAGCCTTACTTTTGCCCTTGCTTACAGTCATACGCAGGGATTTACAGCTTATCTTGTAGGTGATTATTTAGATAGTTGGATACGGCAGTATGCCACTCTTATCTCCGTCATTTCTATTGCTCTTGGCAGTATTTTCGCCATGCACTTTTTACAGCTTAGAAAATACTATCCTTGGACGGCGAAGGTCGTTTGGGGAGTAGTAATTTGGTCAGGGACCAATGCAATACTTTTTCTATTAGGTTATAGGCATCTTAGCTTTATTTCTTTGCAGTTAAGTGCGCTTTTGCCTGTTTATCTTTATTTAGCAGTAGCTTTTCTCATTTATCGCAAAGGATACAAACCTGCACTTTTTTATCTTGTTGCTTTTGTTGGGCTTGAGATAGGGCTAACCGCACACATTTTAGTAGGCAAAGGAGTAATTCCTTATTTTTCCACCATAGCAGACTATTTCCTGCACTTAGGCTCGGCTTGGGAATTGATAGTACTTTCCTTTGCTTTGGCTTATAAAATCAATTTGTTGAAAGCAGAAAAAGAAAAAGTACAAAGCGAAAACTTGCGACTTGTGCAGGAGCAGAACCAGATTTTAGAAACCAAAATTAATGAACGAGCCTCTAAGCTCAATAGCGTGATAGAGGAGTTGAACCAAATCAATGAGCAACTTAACCAGACCGTAATTGTTACTAAAATTCAGAAAGAGGAAATTAGCAACCAAGCCGAAGAACTTAAAATTGCTAACGAGAAAATGCAAGAACTGGACACTTTCAAAGAAGGACTAACAAGCATGATAGTACACGACTTGAAAAATCCACTCAATACGATTTTGGGCTTGGGAGAAAAAGAGGAAGTGATACAAGCAGGTAAGCAAATGCTCAACATGGTCTTAAATATCTTAGATGTGCAGAAGTTTGAAAAGGCACAGTTTGGGCTAAACTTGGCAGATTATCGCTTACAAAATATTGTTAGGCAAGCACTCTCAGAGGTAAAGTTATTAATAGAACGTAAATCTTTGACGGTAGAAAGCCTTATTTCGCCTTCCCTTTACGTAAAAGCTGATTTTGAGATTATGACGCGAGTATTGGTCAATATTTTAACCAATGCCATCAAGTTTTCACCTAATAATGGTAAAATTACACTCTTCTCTACCTTAAAAGAGGTTTCTCCTCCTGCCAATTTTGTTTTGCTTGCTATTGCTGACCAAGGCGAGGGCATTGCCCCTGATAAGATTCCTCATATCTTTGATAAATTTAGCCAAGTAAAAGAACGCAAATCGGGCGAGGTTCGCTCTACGGGTTTGGGGCTTACTTTTTGCAAAATGGCTGTAGAGGCACACGGCGGCATGATAGATGTCATCTCAAAACCTCACCAAGGAGCGACTTTTTGGTTTACCCTTCCGCAAGGGATTTCGGCTGTAGAAAGTGCCGAGAGTGAACTAATTGTAGAAAATGCCATAGAAATATCTCTTTCCTATACCTCTCAAACCTACCTTTTGCCCTATCTATCCGAACTTCGTAAATTTACAGTCTATGAGTACAGCGATGTAAAGAATGTTTTAGACCAAGTAAAGCCTTATAATCAGGAAATTATACTTTGGAAAAGGCATTTAGAAAATGCTCTCAGGGCTTGCAATGAAGAAAAATATAGAGAGTTGTTAATGCCCCGTTAAGTGTAAAAAGACTTCCTTCCCTAAAATCACAATAAGACTACAGAATACCAACGCCCAAAAAATAGCACTTATGAACATGGTTAAAAGAATTTTGTGCTTTTTTTCTCCAAAAGAAACGGCTATCATCGTTCCACCTATGGGAGTAAAAATCAAGGGTGTAAGCGCCGCCACCCCCCAGATTCCGTATTTTCTCCAGATTCGCACCATGCGTCTTTTTTTAGGAGTAAATAAAATACGATTTTGTTGAAATTTTAATAGCCACCAATGGCGAATTGCCCTACCCGCAAAAGTGAAAAGAACAACCGAAGCCATCATACCCCCTACTGTAAGAAGCACTGCGGGGAGAAAAGAAATATTAAAAAGAGCAGACAAAACAGGTCCAAAAATGAACTTGACCATTGTCCAAGCAAAAACAGTGAGATATTTGATTAGTTCCGTACTCATAACTTATCTTATACTAAACATAATTGTTAAGATAATCCGAAAATAGCTATGTAACAGCAAATTTTTTAGCTAATCCTCTGGATATAGGTAACAAAGCTAAGACAAGCAATGCGAACCAAATATTAGAAAAAATCACCGTTAAGGTAGCATTCAATAGGATTAATGAAATGACCCCACTCTTTACTGCTTGTCGAATGTTGGCAGGTTTAGGTTGGTCTATCGCCTTCATCAATGGGGGAAAAATAAAATACGCAAAAAGAAAAAAGAAGGGAATCACCGTATAAGGATGTCTGGAAAAATACAGCAAGCCCCCCAAAGCCCCTATCACTACGAGGTACATTCCCAAGCCTTTGAGTAGAGTATTTTTATTGCCGCCATGCACCTCTCCCCTGCTAATCAGGGTAATCGCAGAGATATATACCACAGGAATAAAAGCCAACCACCAATAGGAATACACATTATTAGAAAGAATACTCGCTCCTAACAAAAGATTGCCACCTCGGCAAAGCCCCATATTCAAAGGGGCAAACCAAACGATGTGCTTGCCTTTGTAATCATAAAATACTGCTAACAAAGCTATTGCAAGAGCTATTACACCACTTAGCCAAGAAACCTTGAAGGCAAATATTACTCCTATCAGTAATAAACCTCCTCCTAAAAATAGGGCATTTTCTTTGGGGACTTTTCCGCTTGGGATAGGTCTTTCTGGACGCTCTACCTTGTCTAAGTCTGCATCAAAGTAATCATTTAAGACGACTCCCCCTCCATAAAGCCCTATTGTAGCAATAACCAAAGCAAAAACATCGAGTAAGGCAAAAGTCATTCGGAAACTTCTCCAAAAATCATGGAGGACAGAACCTACTACGGTTGCAAAAGGAGAATAAAAACTTACGGATATCCCCGCTAAAATATCTGCAATCGCAGTAATGATATTGGCAGGACGCATGAGTTGTAGGTATGGTTTAATAGACCTTGTATCTTCTGCTTCCATACGGTTTTTAGTTTTACATCAATTTTAGGCATAAACTTACTGAGAATCTTCTAAAAACATAAATTCTTTGTAATTTTTCTACCTGTATCAACTATTTTTCGTATTATTGCCTATAAGCATCTCAAAAATATAAATTATCATAGATGCTTGTTATTTTAAAGTCAGCAGTCTGACATCGTTACCAATTTTTTGAAATATCCCTTACTCCCTTATTATGTTTGAAGAGTTTTTCAGTAAAGCCTTTTATGGTAATACTTTATTTACTTGGTTAGTTGCAGGAGCTATTATCATTGTTTCCTTGCTTTTTGGTAAGGCTATTTATTGGTTTTTCTCCAAGGTAATCAAGCGAATTACTCACAGAACAAAAAGCAAATTAGATGATATTCTGATAGATATGTTGGAAGAGCCTGTCGTACTTGCTATCGTATTGGCAGGGATTTGGTATGCAATTTCTATCTTACAAACCCCAGCAGAGGTAAATAATTGGATTCATAGGGCTTATTATATTCTTATCATTTTTAATGCCACATGGTTCACTGCTCGCCTGAGTGATGCCCTAATCCAAGAGTATGCTGTACCATGGACAAGTAGAACACGCTCTGATTTGGACGACCATATCCTACCTTTATTCAGAAAAAGTATTAGAATTACGCTTTGGATAGTCGCAGTTATTATCGCTGCGGATAATGCTGGCTACGATTTGAATACTTTGATTGCAGGTTTGGGTATAGGTGGTTTGGCATTTGCCTTAGCCGCAAAAGAAACCTTAGCCAATTTTATTGCAGGAGTTACCATTGTGGCAGACCGACCTTTCTCTGCCAATCAATGGATTTTGGTAAAAGGCTATCGAGCTAAAGTAGAGGAAGTGGGTATCAGAAGCACTCGCTTCCGAACCGATAAAGGCACTTTGGTAACTATTCCTAACTCTGACTTAGTAAATACAACCATAGAAAACTATTCAGAAGGTGCAGGCATCACTGAGGAAACCATTATTCCTATTTCTTACGAAGTAGATGAAACACAACTCGCTTTTGCCTTTGACATTTTGAGAGAAATCGTCCTTGCCAACCCCAAAGTTGCCAATGTATGTGCTATTTCGTTTGATACTATGACAGAGCATGCTCTGTTAGTAAAGTTCAGGTACTATGTCAATCCACATGAAGCACATGCCGCGGTACGTACAGAAATATTTTTAGAGATTTACAAGCAATTTAGGAAGCATAACATCAAAATCGCCAAACCGATTCGCCAAATAGAACTAAACAGCTATGCCAAAGATGAGCTATTGGCTAACTTATACCAAGATTTAAAATAAAGATTTTTCTTTTTTATCCTACCGCTCCTGCAATCGTAGCCGTCATCAAACACGCTAAACTTGCAGCAAGCAGTGCCTTCATGCCTAACTTAGAAAGATTTGCTTGTTGGTTAGGTGCCATACTGCCAATGCCACCCACTTGAATCGCAATAGAACTGAAATTGGAAAAACCACAGAGAGCATAAGTAGCAATGAGGATAGATTTTTCATTAATTAGATTAGCACTCTTTATTGCTCCTAAGTTAGCATAAGCCACAAACTCATTGATAGCTGTTTTCTGCCCCAATAAACTACCTATCTGTAAGCAGTCCTGCCAATCTACCCCTATGGCAAAAGCCACTAACCTAAATATTTGCCCTAACAAATATTCCAGAGAAAGTCCTTTGAACTGTCCATTGGTGGTATTTTTAATAATTTCGTTCAGTCCCGTCCAACTCCCTATCAAATCTTGCAAAACATAGTTCAGCATAGCTATCACTGCGATAAATGCCAACAACATTCCTCCAATATTTAGAGCTAATTTTAACCCATCTGCCGCTCCCATAGACATGGCATCTATGAGGTTTACTCCTAATTTTTCCTTGTTTACTTTTAATTCAATATCAATATTTTCTGTTTGAGGTAAAAGAATTTTTGAAATCACAATAGCAGCAGGGGCATTCATAATGGAAGCACTTAGCAAATGCGCCGCAAACTTTGCCTGCTCTTCGGGGTCGTTCCCACCAAGCATGCCTACATAAGCCCCTAATACGCTTCCTGCAATGGTCGCCATGCCGCCTGTCATTAGGCAAAGTAGCTCTGATTTGGTCATATTAGCGATAAAGGGTTTGATGAGCAAGGGGGCTTCTGTCTGTCCTAAAAAAATATTCCCTGCGGCAGAAAGGCTCTCTGCTCCTGAGAGTCGCATAGAGCGAGCCATGACCCAAGCAATGCCCATGACTATTTTTTGTAAAATTCCCAAATAATACAAACCTGCTGTAATGGTAGAAAAGAAAATCACCGTAGGAAGTGCCTGAAAAGCAAAAATATGCCCGAAGCTGTGCTTAGCATTGGCATCATTGAAACTATTGATAGCTAAATCTGAAAATAAAAATCTTGCTCCCTCTCTGGTAAAGTTAAGAAAAATAACAAAGCCGTCCCCAATTTTTTGAAACAACTCATTAACAAAAGGAACTTTGATGAGTAAAACGCCCAAACTCACTTGCAACAATACCCCCACCCCTACTAAACGCCAATCTATGGCTTTGCGATTGGCAGAAAAAAGATACGCCGTAGCTATCAAAAAAAACAATCCTATCAGTCCTCTGATGATTTCCATGAGCCAAAATATTGTTAAAATGAAAATTGCCGTAAATTAGCAAAGAATTTGATTGAGAAAGGAATGAGAGGAAAATTTTTATCATTTCATTTTGCAATTACTGACAGTTTTAACTTTATAGACAATTACATACAAGATTTATGTTTTTGCAAACTGTTCTATGTTTTTTGACAATTTTATTATTTTCAGCTTTCTAAATTGCCTTTCCTGTAAAATATCTAAAGAAACCAATAACATCATGTCGATTTTAAAAGCTAATTCATACAGAAACTTTGTGCTTACCATGCTGACGATTGTCTATATTTTCAATTTTATAGATAGGCAATTGCTTGTTATTCTGCAAGAATCTATTAAAAAAGATTTGAATTTGAGTGATACACAGCTTGGACTGTTATCGGGGTTTACCTTTGCTATATTTTATGCTACTTTGGGGATTCCTATTGCACGATTGGCAGATAAAGGGAATAGGAAAAACATTGTATCTATCTCCTTGGCATTGTGGAGCATAATGACAGTACTTTCAGGCTTAGTTATCAATTTTTTTCAATTGGTATTAGCACGAATTGGAGTAGGCATAGGGGAAGCTGGCGGAAGCCCTCCTGCTCATGCGATTATCTCAGACTATTTCCCTCCTGAAAAAAGATCGACAGCTCTTTCTATTTACTCCGCAGGTATTTATTTTGGAATCATGATTGGCTTTCTGATGGGCGGTTATTTGAATCAAGAATTGGGCTGGAGGGTGGCATTCTTTGTAGTAGGCTTGCCGGGAGTAGTTTTCTCCTTATTGGTTTATTTTTTAGTAAAAGAACCAATGAGAGGAGCTACAGATGCAAATACGTCTTTGATAACAAAAAGCCCATCTTTGTTAGCTGTAGCAAGGTATTTGTTTCGTACCAAAACCTTTCCCTTCTTAGGATTCGCTGCAAGTTTACATGTATTTTGCATCTATGGAATTGCGAATTGGGCACCTTCATTTTTTACAAGATTGCATAGTATGCCTACGGATAAAATTGGTTTGATATTAGGTATATTTTTTGGAATAGGCGGGGCTATAGGCTCTTATGTTGGTGGGTATTTTACAGACTACTTGGGCAAATCCAATAAACAGTGGTATTTAAAACTGCCAGCTTATACTACCCTACTATCCAGTATTTTTGCAGTTGGTGGTTTACTGTTCCAAACTACTACTTTGTCGGTGATTTGCTTAGGAATTTGTGTACTGTTCCAAAGTATGTATTTAGGTCCCTCAATCTCCATTGCTCACTTTTTAGTCCCAGCCTCTATGCGATCACTTACCTCAGCTATCTTATTCTTTTTACTCAATCTTATCGGGCTGGGGTTTGGACCCTTAATGGTAGGTTGGATGAGTGATTGGTTAGCCCCCTCTTTGCAAAATGAATCATTAAGATGGGCGATGTCTATAGCCATGTTAGTAGGTGTGGTAGCAAGTGTTTTATTTTTTATTGCATCAAAAAAGTTAGAAGAAGATATTGGGAAGTAAATATACTAATTAGAGTGTGCAGTATTCAATAATGAGTTAAGCACGCTGAGGTATATTTTAATTCAAAATACATAATTGCTTAATATATTTGAAAAACTAAAAAAATAAACCCATGATGCGCTATAATAGATTAGTACAGTTGTTTCTCGTTTTATTTATCTTGCTTTCAGAAATTGCTTATTCTCAAACTTTAAAAAATACTGCTCCAGAAGAAGCAGGACTTTCTTCTCAAAGACTGGCTCGACTCGAGAATGCCATGTCTGATTGGGTAAAAAACAATTGGATAAATGGTGCTTTGGTGCTGATAGCCCGAAATGGAAAGATTGCATTTCATAAAGCTGAAGGATACAATGACTTGGAAACAAAAGCCCCATTAGATAAAAACGGAATCTTTCGTATCGCCTCACAAACCAAAGCGATTACTACAGTAGCCGCTATGATGCTTTGGGAAGAAGGAAAGTTTTCATTGGAAGATTCAGTAGCTAAATTTATTCCTACCTTTAGCAATCAAAAAGTAATTGCTACTTATAATCCAGCCGATACAAGCTATACTACTGTACCTGCAAAACGACCTATTACCATACGGGACTTGCTCACCCATACTTCTGGCTTAGGCTATGCTGGCATAGGAACCCCGATGGAAAATGCGATTTATGCTAAAAATTGGATTTCAGGTGGGCTGGGTGTAAATAATCAAAAAATAGGAGAGGTGATGAGTAATTTAGGGAAACTTCCCCTATTTTTCCAACCTGGGGAAAAGTGGAAATACAGCTTAGGGACTGATGTATTGGGCTATCTCATTGAGATATGGTCAGGTATGACTTTAGAAGAATTTTTCAACAAAAGAATTTTCGAGCCTCTTGGCATGAAAGATACCTACTTCAATATTCCTCCTGATAAGGCATCAAGGTTGGTCAATTTCTTTCAAGCTGACCAAAAAGGAGTCATAAAAAAGCAAGCCAAAACCTTTGGAGGTACGCTGGATATGAACTACCCACTCAATAAAACCACTTATTTTTCGGGGGGCGGAGGTTTAAGTTCTACTATTTATGATTACGCTATTTTTCTTCAGATGTTATTGAACAATGGTCAATACAATGGGGTAAGACTTTTAGCTCGTAATACTGTCCGCATGATGACTATGAACCAGATTGGAGATTTATTTATAGATTCTGCTACCAGACCTGAAAACAAATTTGGTTTTGGCTTTTCTCTTATTACAGAAAGTGGAAGCAGATTAGCACCAAATCAAGCAGGAACTTACAGTTGGGGGGGCGCATTTTCAACTACTTATTGGGTCGACCCTAAGGAAAACATGGTGGTCATATTATACCGTCAAATATGGAGTCCTGGGGTAGCTGAAGTAGATAAGGTTTTTAAGACATTGGTTTATCAAGCTATTAATGATTAGATTTATCCTTAACAGCTAAGCATATCAACTTTTTCAAGCGTTCTTTTAGTTCCTTAGGAATGACCGCTTTGTAGTAAATCATAAGAAATAATCATGAAAGTCCCGTTAGGGACATAACTAATTGATTATAAAATTCATGTATCGTCCTTAACGGGACTTTGATAAACCTGTTTGACTACTATTCACTACAAAGCCGCCGTACCTACGGCACTGAATAAAAAACGTTTTAATTTGTTGAATTACTTATCAAGCTCTTAATCTCATTCAATTTCAGCAGTGCTTCCACAGGCGAAATGGTATTGATGTCCAATTTTTTCAGCATCTCTTTCACTACATTGTAGTTGGGGTCTTTTGCTTCAAAGAGGTTGAATTGAAAAGTGTTCTTAGGTAACTCCCTGATTTTGAGCTTATTTTTATCTTTCATTTTTTCTTCTTCCAAGCCTTCTAAAACCTCACTGGCTCGGATAACTACCTGATTGGGCATTCCTGCCATTTGCGCTACGTGAATCCCAAAACTGTGTTCACTTCCACCTTCTTTGAGTTTGCGGAGGAAAATGACCTTGTTGCCAACTTCTTTGACCGCTACGTTGAAGTTTTTGACTCTGGGTAGGTCATTTGCCAACTCGTTGAGTTCGTGGTAGTGAGTAGCAAACAATGTTTTTACTCTATACTTAGGGTGGTTGTGTAGGTATTCTACAATAGACCAAGCAATAGAAATACCGTCATAAGTGCTTGTCCCTCTGCCTATCTCGTCCATCAGCACCAGACTTTTTTCACTCAAATTATTGAGAATACTTGCGGTTTCTGTCATCTCTACCATGAAGGTCGATTCGCCACGAGCCAAGTTGTCCGAAGCCCCTACACGCGTGAAAACCTTGTCGACCATACCTATCTCCGCACTTTCCGCAGGAACAAAACTGCCCATTTGTGCCATGAGGACGATTAAAGCGGTTTGGCGAAGCAAGGCAGATTTTCCCGCCATATTGGGTCCCGTAATCACCAAAATTTGCTGGCTTTCGTCATCTAAAAATATATCGTTGGGTACGTAAGCCTCGCCCAGAGGCAGTTGGGTTTCTATGACTGCATGACGACCATTTTTGATATTCAACACGTTGGAGTCAGTCATTTGTGGCTGTGTATATTTTTGATGCACAGCGACTTCTGCAAAGGAAAGTAAGCAGTCGAGCATTGCCAAGATGCGAGCATTATCTTGGACATAACTGACGTATTCTGTGGCAGTTTGCACCAATTTCAAGTACAAATTCTGCTCTATGGAATTGATTTTTTCCTCTGCGGTCAAGATTTTTTCCTCGTATTCTTTCAGTTCAGGCGTGATGTAACGCTCTGCGCTGGTGAGGGTTTGCTTGCGAATCCAGTCGTTGGGAACTTTGTCTTTGTGGGTATTTCGCACTTCCAAATAATAGCCAAAAACGTTGTTGTAAGAGATTCTCAACGAGCTGATGCCTGTTCTGTTTGCCTCTTTTGCCTCGAGTTTTGCCAAATAATCCTTGCCAGAGAAGGCAATTTTTCGCAATTCGTCCAATTCTTGGTAGATTCCATCTCTGATGATGTTGCCTTGATTGCTGACCATCGGGGCATCATCTTTGAGTTCTGCCTCAATTTTTTCCAATAAAAATTCACAAGGGTTAATCTTATCCGCCCACTTTTTTAGTAGTTGCTGACTTTGGGTCTTGCTATTGGCTAACAAATTTTTAATTGGTAAAATGCTTTTTAATGCCCTTTTGAGTTGGAGCATTTCTCTTGGATTAATCCTACCTACGGAAACTTTGGAAATTAAGCGTTCCAAATCGCCAATTGGTCTTAAATACTTTAATAAATTTTCTCTATCTTCTTCGTTTTCAACAAAAAAATGCACAATTTGGTGGCGTTCTTCTACTTCATTTTTATCTTTCAAAGGCATCACTACCCACTTTCTCATCAGCCTTGCACCCATGGGCGTAACGGTTTTATCCAAAATATCTATTAAGGGTACGCCTCCTTCCTGCTGTGGGAAAATGAGTTCTAAATTGCGAATGGTAAACCTGTCTAACCACACATAGCGCTCTTCGGCAATACGAGCAATGGCAGAAATGTGGCGAATTTCCTTGTGCTCGGTCAGTTCCAAATAGTACAGAATTGCACCCGCCGCCGTAATGCCTTCCTTCAAGTTTTCTATGCCAAAACCCTTCAAAGAGTTAGTTTCAAAATGCCTTGTGAGTTTTTCATACCCATAATCAAATTGGTACACCCAATCATCAAGAGAGTAAGTATTGTATTTGTCTGCAAATTTTTCTTCAAAATCTGCCTTGTATTTTTTGTTAAAAATGATTTCGGAAGGTTGGAAACTTTGCAGCAATTTTTCTATATAGTTCTGCTCCCCTTGTGCAGTTAAAAACTCCCCTGTGGAAACATCTAAAAATGCCACCCCCATTTGATTACTACCGAAGTGTAAGGAAGCCAAATAGTTATTTTTTTTGCCTTCCAACACATTGTCATTGAAAGAAACTCCCGGCGTAACGAGTTCAGTAACACCACGTTTGACGATTCCTTTGGCAAACTTAGGGTCTTCCAACTGGTCGCAAATGGCTACTCTTTCGCCTGCTCTGACTAACTTGGGCAGGTAGTTGTCTAAGGCGTGGTGAGGGAAACCTGCTAACTCTACAAAAGCCGCTGCGCCATTGGCTCGCTTGGTCAGCACTATGTCCAAGATTTTGCTTGCTTTGATGGCATCTTCGCCAAAGGTTTCGTAAAAATCGCCCACTCTAAAAAGCAAAATTGCTCCAGGGTATTTTGCTTTAAATGCGTTGTACTGCTTCATCAAGGGCGTTTCTTTGTCAGGAGTCATGTTAGTAGCTACTAATGGGTAATGAATAATTACTAATTTTTGAGAGGACAAACTTAGTAAATCATTGTTTCATTATTAAATTAAAAGTACATCACTATTTCTTTGAGTCTTTCATCAAGTACGTTCAAACTAATAATTTCACAATTTGGATTTTTAATTTGAAAGTCATTTAATAGCATTTCTTTTTGCTGGTCTTCGGTAGGTTTCTCAACAACCAAAGCAAACTTATTTTTTTCATTTGCTTGGCTCTCTAATTCTTTTATTATTTTCCCATATAAATTAAGGGCTTCTTTTATCGTCCTCATTGAGTTTTGAAAATCAATGCTTTGCATAATAAAACTTTCTTCCTTATTTACAAGAATTTTTAGAGTAACTTTATATAATTTTTTTAAAGAAGGGACTTGAAAAATATAAGGACTAACTATTTTTTCTGAAAACTTTTTGATGTTATTTATCTTTTGGTTTACAACTTTATGAAAGTTTATTCTTTCACCCAAAAATTTGAAAGCAAAGTCGCTAAACTTTTGTGACGATAAATGTAAGGGCTTTGCCTCCCCAAATTGGACTACACCATTGCTATAGTTATGTAAATATTCTAAATATTGATGCGTAAATAAGTGCTTTTGGCTCTCTATTTTTTCTAAAAGCATTCTTACAGTTTGCCGTATTACTAAGACACTGCTGGCATTGCCTATTTGAGCCGTTGCTTTGATTTTACTCTCCGCAATTCTTAAGAAAATTTGCTCTGATGAAAAAAACAAGATGCCACCTACTAACTTTTCAGCACTGTAAGAATTAGTCTGAAAATAAATGGGAATATAATAATTGTTCTTCATAGTTTCAAGGCATTTTTTATGATGATTTCTATGCTATCCAAACGCTGATGTGAACCTAAAAATTCTTCTATATGTGCAGACAGCTGTGGGAAAACATACCACTCGGCAGGTAGAACGATTTGTAAGGAAACAAGAATTTCGTGTAAATTAATCTTTTTACACTCTTGAATAAAATTTTGTATTGTATCTTGAATTTCTTTTTTATCCAAAAATCTTACTATGGAACTAAATAAAGGAGAATTTGGCAGTTTATTGATAATAGAAATTGGTAAATCTTTGGAAAATATTCCAATACTTTGCTCTCCGCCAAAAGTAAAAGCATGGTCAAAAGCAAAAATTTGTTGCTTGCTCAGAAAAGGGGCAAACAAAAGGTTATAGTTATACCCTCCAATTTTTAATGCTTTCCCTCTATCATTGTTGTCCACCCATAAGTCAAAAATAGCTATCTTAATTAAATCGAGTGGGTTTATAATTTTATGGAAATCTTGTTCTTTTTCTATTACTTCAAAATCTGTAATCAAATGACTATTAGGTATTTCTTTTGAGCCAAAGGCAATAATATTAGGTTTGGCATATCGCTTATTGGCTTTCAAACTCTCAGGGCTAAAACTTCCTTCGCTAATATAAACAAGGGCTGTCAGAGGAGTAGGAACACGGAGAGTTTGAAGTAACTTAGAACAAAGTATTTCATAAAAAAGAAAAACTAATTCATTCTTATTGAAACTTTTACCACTCCTGTACTTCACATAATAAATATCTCCATCAGAACAAATAAACTTCATAGGGCTGTGTCCATCTGTTCTCATTTCCTCTATGAGCGTAACGGTTTCTACTTTAGGAATCATGTTTTCATCACTTTTTCTAACTCACAAACTTAGTAAATTTCCTTGTTTTGTGGAGAGTATATATTTAGAAAAGAATAACTTATACAACAATTTCGTAGGTGATGATTCCAATTGTATGATGTGATGGTATTTTATCTACTGTTATCAATTTGATGAGAAAAGTGTTTTTTTGAATAAAAATCTGTGTTTATCAGCCAAATCCGTATTATCAGTGTTCTATTTTGGAACACTGATGACACAGATTGTACCGATGAGAACGGATTTTTTTAAACACATAAAATTATCATACATTTGAAAGCACCACCATTTCGTATTAGGTAAAAGATAGAACTATCTTGGATTTTAGTAGAGGAAAAATCTCAAATTTTTTTTCTATTCCCTCAGAGTTGCTATTTTTGAGCAAAGTAAAAAAAGATTAATTATCCTGACATAAAAAGTCATACTTGTCCACTGTATGTATTCTTTTTATTTTATACTTTAAAAAACAAAGATGAAAAAACAAACAAATCCTATTGGGAGGTATCGTTGGGTTATTGTTGCCTTGCTTTTCTCTGCTACCACTATCAACTACATTGACCGCCAAGTCTTAGGCTTTCTTAAGCCCGAGTTAGAAAAAACCTTTAACTGGTCAGAATCAGACTATAGCAATGTTGTCATGGCGTTCTCGGGTGCCTATGCTATAGGTCTGCTCTTATTTGGGAGATTTATTGATGTGATAGGAACGAAATTGGGCTATATTATTTCTATTGTAGTGTGGAGCGTTGCGGCTATGTTTCATGCCGCCGCCCGAAGTACCTTAGGCTTTGGTATAGCAAGAGCGGCATTAGGACTGGGCGAGGCAGGCAATTTCCCTGCCGCCATCAAAGCTGTCGCAGAGTGGTTTCCTAAAAAAGAAAGAGCCTTAGCCACAGGTATTTTTAACTCAGGAACAAATATAGGAGCAGTCATAGCCCCTATTTTAGTGCCTTGGATAGTAGGCATTTATGGATGGGAAGAGGCTTTTATCATCACAGGGGCTATTGGATTCGTTTGGCTAATTTTTTGGTGGATTTACTACGACATTCCTACTAAGCAAAAGAGGCTTTCAAAGGCTGAGTATGAGTACATACATAGCGATAATGAGCCTGCTAATGAAGTAAGTAAAGATAAACCAGTGAGTTGGCTCAGGCTTTTCCAAATTCGACAAACTTGGGCTTTCGTTTTCGGCAAGCTATTGACAGACCCTGTGTGGTGGTTTTTCCTTTTCTGGCTACCTTCTTACTTTGCGACTACTTTCCAGATTGATTTCAAAAAGCCCAACATTCATTTGGCTATTGTCTATACTGCTACAACGATTGGGAGCATAGGCGGCGGGTATTTGTCCTCTTACTTGATTAGTAAAGGCTGGGTAGTGTATAGAGCGAGAAAAACAGCTATGCTTATTTTTGCCTTTTGTGTAGTTCCAATCGTTACCGCTCAGTTTGCCAGCAATGTATGGCTGGTAGTAGCGTTGATTAGCTTAGCCGCAGCAGCACATCAGGCTTGGAGTGCCAATATTTTCACTACGGCATCTGACATGTTTCCAAAAAAAGCTGTAAGTT
The DNA here is from genome assembly GCF_900113045.1 of Thermoflexibacter ruber. Lineage (GTDB taxonomy): Bacteria > Bacteroidota > Bacteroidia > Cytophagales > Thermoflexibacteraceae > Thermoflexibacter > Thermoflexibacter ruber. The sequence continues at coordinate 113,195 of NZ_FONY01000011.1, read as the reverse complement.
CGGTGGTAGGCATTGGGGGAATGGCAGGTTCAGTAGGCGGCATTCTGTTTCCTCTCTTTGTGGGGAAACTATTAGATAGCTACAAAGCAGCAGGGGACATTACGGCAGGCTACAATATACTATTTACGATATGTGGCTTGGCATACCTATTGGCATGGGTAGTTATGCACTTTTTTGCCCCCAAAATGGAGCAGGTGAAACTGTAATATTTGCTACGTACTTACTTTTTATTTAGTAAGGTAAAAGCAAATAAATTTGTATATTTTTGATTTATTACTAATTTTACCCTGAATAATTATTAGAAAACTTACTTTTGTAAAATTTAATCTGTTTTACCTACAAAATCTATTTTCTCTATAACTTGATTGAATTAATAAAAAAATTAACAACTTTGTTATTCAAAACCTTAACGCTTTGCAATGAAACGCATTATCATTTTATTGGTATTCATTAGCTTAGTCATTATTGCCTTTTCTCAGTATTTGAAATACAAGAAATTCAATATTCCTAATGATTACGACTACAAGGTAGCTGAGGACATAGATGCGAACTACCACGATGTCAGCCTATTATCTGATTACTACACTACCGCTTATCAAATAGGAAGTTTGGCAAGAGAAATGTGGTTCAATCATGGCATAGATGTTAAATTAGTCGACAAGAGCGACCCTCAAAGCGTAAGCGCGACCTTAGCTTACAATCAACTTTTGGCTAAGGTCAAGTTTTTGGAAGGTAAACTCAGAGAATCCAAACGTCTCAAAGACTTAGGTTATAATAACTTGGATATTAAATACATGGAGGAGAATGGAGTTTCTGAGAAAAATTTTCTACTTTATCAACTGTTCGGAGGAAAGCCATTAAAAAATGGAGAAAAGTCCGAAGCAGTTTGGGAGTTACAAAGTCTTTTGGTCAAAGCAGGATATGAAATTCCCGTAGATGGCTTTTTTTCTGATAAAACCGAAGGAGCTATCAAAGAATTTCAAAAAAGTCAGAAAATATATCCCTCAGGGATAGCTGATACAAAAACCCTTAAACTTTTAATCAAATAATCTACCATGTAGGAATAGCGAATGAGAAGCAATCACAAAATTTAGAATACGCCTAATATGGTAAATTTGCGTTTTCATTCCAGATTAAACAATTCTTAATTTTAAAAATATGGAAAACTACGACAGCTACACAAATTCACGCATTGATGCAGTCAAAGACCTTATCTTTGGGCAAAACCTTAGAGAGTATGAGGAGAAAATACAGGCGATTTACGCTAAAATGGGACAGCAGAACAGTCAAATCCAAAGTGAAATGAATAGCCTTCGCTCCCAATTATTGGAAAATATTGCCAATATGGAAAGCCGTATGTTAGCACAAATAGAGGAAGTCCGCCGTGCTACCGAAGCAGAGCTGAATCGCCAGAACGAAGCCCATATAAGCAAAGAAAATTTAAGTAGTATCCTTAGCCAAATAGCCAGAAATATCTAATTTTCAAATAGTTAAAAAATTATGGAGGAAATAAATGACCCAATCCAAGAGGAAGAAGTATCCAAAGTAGAATTGGTCAGAGAACTCATCGTTGGGAAAGACCGCAAGGAGATAGATGCCCAAATTACAGGCATGAAAGAATTATTTACTTCTATGCTTATTGAGAACAAAAAAGAGTATGACAGACAAGTCAATGACATGAAACAACTGTTTGTCAATATTTTAGAAGAGAATCGTAATACATTTAAACAGCAATTGGAAGAAATACAGCGTGCCTTGCCTCAGATGATACAAAAAACAATTAACAAGCAAGCACAAGAGGAGTTCATCTTAGTTGCCAGCGAAAGTGAACGCAAAGAGCAAATTCGCATGAGCAAAATCGATGCCGTCAAAGAAATCATCTTAGGCTACGATATGGAAGTGATGAATGAAAAGGCTCACAAAGTAAATCAGCAATTAGATGCTGACTATGAAGCACATATAAATCATCTCCACGAAATAGGTCAAGATGTAACCAATGAACTAAAAGCTACTATAGACCGACTAAACAACGTATTGGCGAGGCTTAGTGAGGAAATTTCAAAAGCATTGGCTAAAAATGACCATCACCAAGCACACAGAAAAATATTTAGCAGTTTCTTGGACGAAGTAAGCGAAAAAATTAAAGTTTGATAAGAAAAGCAGGTGGAAGACAAAATACTTCAAAAACTAAAAGATATTTTATTAGAAGAAGAAGTCAAAAGACGCGCACTTTTGGAAAGGGAAGTCTTGTCTTTAAAAGAGGAGATTTCACCTGAGCATATCAATTCCCACTTAGAACCTATTGTCGATAACAAAGTCAATGAAATAAAAAATAACATGACAGCTCTCTCTGGAGAGGCACTTGGCGAAGCTATCAGAACACAAATACGCAACAACAGAGATGATATTATAGATGCGCTATATCCCATTATGGGTAGTCTGATTAGTAAATATATCCAAGTAGAGTTAGAAAGATTATCGGAAAATATTAATAAACAGATAGACGATACTTTCTCTTGGAAAGCTATCAAACGAGAGTTTTTAGCCCTTTTTGGCATCAAAGAAAAAGACCAACTGATGAAAGATGCACTTGCCCCTGTCATTGAGGAAGGGTACGTCATTTACCAAAACTCAGGTTTGCTCATCGGACACTATACCCGCAAAGATACAGTCGACCAAGATATGATTGCAGGTATGCTCACAGCTATCAAGTCCTTTGTAGAAGATGCTTTCCAACAAAAAGGAGGGAATTTGGATATGATAGAGTACGGTACTTTTAAGATTATCATACAAAACAGCTACCGCTACTACATCGTTGCCGTAGTGAGTGGTGTAGTAGATACTAACTACAAACTCAACTTACTCAAATATTTAAATCTCTTTGCTGAACGGCACTTAGCCAAACTCAAAGAAGAAAACTTAAGCGAAGGAGCAGTTTCAGAACTACTTGGCAAGCATTTGTTAGAATTTGACCCAGAGTATATATTCTAAATTATGAAAATCCCAACTTTCTGATAATATTTTCATTAAACTCCAAGCAATTAGCCTCTCCCTCTTTTGGAGCCCAAGTGGCAAAGGTTTTGTCTGTTTGGGCATCGTAAGGACCGTGTTTGATTTCAAAAATAACTGTCCCAGACTCTAAGGAGATAAGCGTATGATAAGTTTTAGGAGAAATTTCCAATCCAAAATCCGAAGTTCCAGCTTTCAAAAGATAGTATTGCATTATTTTCCCATTTTCATCAAAAATAACAAATAATATGCTCCCTTGCAGTATAATAAAAGCCTCATGTTTATCAGGGTGGAAATGTGGCTGGACATAGGTATCTGGCTCTAAGGCATTTAACATTCTGTGCATCGTATCTTCGTCTTTTTCATGAAACCGAAAGATAGCACGCCTCCTTGGAGAGTTTTTTGCTTTCGTAACCAACTCATCTATAAGCACTTGGTCTATTTTTACCATCATTCTTATTCGTATTTTAAAATTTTCTTAGTCATCATTTTGACTATTGAAGTAGGTAAAAGTTTTGCTAAAAAGAAAAATAGTTTAGTATCCGTTCCCACCAGCCAATGGAGGCGATTTTTATGTGCTGCTTTCCATACTGTTTCTGCCACATCTTCAGCGGTAAGTTTGACTTTTTCTAATTTCACATTTCGATATTTTTGATAGTAATCTCTTACCATATTTGTTTTTACATAGATAGGTAAAATATCACATACCTTAATATTGTACTTTTCCAAAGCAATATTCAGACCTTCAGTTAAGCTCTTAATAGCACTCTTAGTAGCGGCATACACACTAATTTCAGGATTTCCATAAATCGCTGAGGCAGAACTCATATTGATAATCTTGGCGCCACTTTTGTTTTCTTTCAGGTATGGAAGGGCAAAAGTGATACAATTCACTACTCCTAAAAAGTTTACCTCTACTATGCGCCTATGCACCTCAATATTAATAGTTTCAAAATCTCCTACCTCTACTATGCCTGCGTTATTAAAAAGCACATCAAACCTTCCCCTTGTTCGAAAAATGAAAAGTTCTACTGCGGCTTTGACGCTTTCAGGCTCAGTAACGTCCATTGCGATATAACAACAATTTTCTTTACCTATTTGCTCTGCCAATATTTCTAAACCTTCTTTATTGACATCAAAAAGCCCAACAAACCACCCTCTTGCTGCGAACATGAGTGCAGTAGTTCTTCCTATGCCCTGTGCCGCTCCTGTAATGAAAATTGTCTTTTGCATTGAATAAAATTTTATGTTAAAAACTCTTAACTTCTCCTTACCTACTCAAATACAAGTTTCTTTTAGAGTACAAATCCATAAAATAGTCGTCTGTGAGGTCATCTATGAAGTAAATCGCCTCACCTGTAGATTTCATCTCAGGACCGAGTTCCTTGTTTACATTGGGGAATTTGTTGAAAGAGAACACAGGAAGTTTGATAGCATAACCATTTTTATATGGATTGAAGTCAAAATCTTTGAGTTTTTTCTCGCCAAGCATAACTTTGGTGGCATAGTTTACATAGGGTTCTTTGTATGCTTTGCAGATAAAAGGCACTGTACGAGAGGCTCTTGGGTTTGCCTCTATGACATAGACAATATCGTTTTTAATTGCAAACTGTATATTGATAAGCCCAACAGTATTGAGTGCCAAAGCAATTTTGCGAGTATGATTTTTGATTTGTGTCATTACAAAATCTCCTAAATTAAAAGGAGGCAACACTGCATTGGAGTCGCCAGAGTGAATCCCCGCAGGCTCTATATGTTCCATGATACCAATGATATAGACATCTTCCCCATCGCAAATAGCATCTGCCTCTGCCTCTATCGCTCCGTCTAAGAAATGGTCAAGCAATACCCTATTCTCAGGATTGTCGTTCAAAATATTGACTACGTGTTGTTCTAATTCTTTTTCATTGATAACGATTTTCATACTTTGCCCGCCCAAAACGTAGGAAGGTCGCACTAAAAGCGGGAAGCCCAATTCTTTGGAAAGCTCTATGGCTTGGTCAGAATCTTGTATGACTCCGTATTTTGGATACGGAATATTATTTTCTTTCAAAAGGTCTGAAAACTTGCCTCTATCTTCGGCTAAATCAAGACTTTCATAGTTTGTTCCTATGATTTTTATGCCATAGCGGTGCAATTTCTCTGCTATTTTCAAGGCAGTTTGCCCTCCTAACTGTACGATTACGCCCTCGGGTTTTTCGTGCTGAATGATGTCATAAATATGTTCCCAAAAAACAGGCTCAAAGTACAACTTATCCGCAATATTAAAATCAGTAGAAACCGTTTCTGGGTTGCAGTTAATCATAATCGTTTCATAACCACACTCTTTTGCCGCTAAAACTCCATGCACGCAAGAGTAGTCAAACTCTATGCCCTGCCCGATTCGGTTAGGACCAGAACCCAATACTACTACCTTCTTTCTGTCTGTAACGATAGATTCGTTCTCCTCCTCAAAAGTAGAGTAATAATAAGGCGTTTTCGCTTCAAACTCTGCCGCACAGGTATCCACAATTTTAAATACCCTATTGATTCCCAATTCAGTACGTTTTTTATATACCTCGCTTTCTAAACATCTTACCAAGTGAGCAATTTGTCGGTCAGCATAGCCTTTCTGCTTAGCAGTGCGTAATAAATCTTTGGGAATATCATGAACAGTATATTTTTGAATTTCTTTCTCCAGCAAAACCAACTCCTCGATTTGATACAAAAACCACTTGTCTATTTTGGTGAGTTTTTGGATAGTCTTAAAAGAAATCCCCAATTTAAAAGCATCATAAATTCTAAACAACCTGTCCCAAGAAGGATTTGCCAATTTGTCTAAAATTACATTTTGGTCGGTGAGTTCTTTACCGTCAGCCCCCAAGCCATTTCGCTTGATTTCCAAAGACTGACAGGCTTTTTGCAGTGCCTCTTGGAAGTTCCGCCCTATTCCCATTGCCTCCCCTACTGATTTCATTTGAAGCCCTAATTTGGTATCAGAACCTTTGAATTTGTCAAAGTTCCAACGTGGGACTTTGACAATCACATAGTCTAAGGCAGGCTCAAAAAACGCAGAAGTCGTTTTAGTAATTTGATTTTCTAATTCATCTAAGTTATAGCCAATTGCCAACTTTGCCGCTATCTTGGCGATAGGATAGCCCGTAGCTTTAGAAGCCAATGCAGAAGACCTTGAAACTCTGGGATTTATTTCTATCGCTATGATTTCATCAGTATCAGGATTGACGGCAAACTGTACGTTGCACCCACCAGCAAATTGCCCTATGCCGTGCATCATCTTAATAGCTAAGTTTCTCATTTCTTGATAAACCGTATCGGGCAGGGTCATAGCTGGTGCAACCGTAATAGAGTCGCCTGTGTGTACGCCCATAGGGTCAAAGTTCTCAATAGAACAGATAATCACCACATTTCCCACATTATCTCTTAACAATTCTAACTCAAATTCTTTCCAGCCAAATATGCTCTGCTCCACCAAAACCTCATGCACGGGCGAAGCATGCAGCCCTCTATTAAGTGCTTCATCAAACTTTTCAGGGTCATCTACAAAGCCACCACCTGTGCCTCCCAGCGTAAATGAAGGTCTGATTACTAAGGGGAAACCAATCTCTTGGGCTATTTCTTTGCCTTCTAAAAATGATTTTGCAGTACGTCCCTTGCATACGCCAACGCCTAACTCCAACATTTTCATACGGAAAAGTTCCCTATCCTCTGTGGTATTAATCGCCCCAACGTCCACGCCTATCATCTGCACTCCATATTTCTTCCAAATCCCTGCTTTTTCGCACTCAATCGCCAAGTTCAGAGCCGTTTGCCCACCCATAGTTGGCAAAACCGCATCTATTTTATGTTTTTCCAAGATTTCCCTGATGTACTTTTTCTCCAAAGGTTTCAGGTACACATGGTCAGCAGTAACAGGGTCAGTCATGATAGTCGCAGGGTTGGAGTTAATCAAGATAACTTCTATCCCCTCTTCCCTGAGAGAACGAGCGGCTTGCGAGCCAGAATAGTCAAATTCGCAGGCTTGCCCAATCACGATGGGACCGCTGCCGATAATGAGTACGGATTTGATATTTGGATTTTTTGGCATTTTTATTAAATTGTTGAATAGTTTGATAGTTGAATAGTTAATGATTAAGTATCTATAAATAATTTTAACTGTTTAATTTTTTAACTATTTCAAATTTCAAAAAATTGGCTTTACTAAACTTTTATCAAGTTCGGTAAAGCCTTGTATTTATTCGTTTTATTAAAATCGGTAATTGTAGGTATCTTCACTTTTGACACATTTGCTTTGATGTGAAAAGTATTATTTTTATTTCCTTTCATCAAAAGACGAAGGCATATTCCTTAAAAAATCTTGCAAAGATAACAGCTTTTTCAAAGATAGTATATCAAAACGAAGTTAAATTTTATGATGTCCCACAATAATTTTTCGTATTACTCAAAATTTACCAAAAAATCTTGCAATTCTAAAACTTATCTTATTTATTTGCGTTGTAAAGAAAAACACTTTTCTATCAACTCCACCAAAGGTAGTTGATTTATAAAGAAAGGGGGAGAGATTAGGCTCACTGAACCCTTAGCAACCTACGCCAAAACGCAAGGTGCTACATCCTAACCCAAATTTAAGTTTAGGGAAATATAAATTAATTACAAAACATGAAAAATTCGCTTTCTACATCTTCTAATCCTGACTTGTCTTTCTCACAAAGACTCTTTTCTCTTATCTTTCTTTCTACACAAGCGCACATACAATCCTGTATGATGTGTTGTTGTTGCTGTTAATCCCGTTTAATTACCAATTCATAATGACTAATTACTAAAGAGTTGATTTCTTGTAAACATCAAAGTAATTAGTAATTAAAAATTAGTAATTCCATTCATAACTCATAACTAATTCATAACTCAATAAACACTATGTCTAATTACAAATTCGAAACCTTACAATTGCACGCAGGTCAAGATGTCGACCCAACTACTCGCTCAAGGGCAGTACCTATTTACCAAACTACTTCTTATGTGTTCAAAGATTCAGAGCATGGGGCTAACTTATTCGCTCTCAAAGAGTTTGGAAATATTTATACCCGCATTATGAACCCAACTACTGATGTTTTTGAAAAACGCATAGCAGCATTGGAAGGTGGGGTAGCGGCTTTGGCAACTTCTTCTGGGCAAGCAGCACAGCTCTTGGCTTTACATAATTTTTTGCAAGCAGGCGATACTTTGGTGAGTAGTCCTTACCTCTACGGCGGCACTTACAACCAATTCAAAGTAGCTTTCAAACGCTTAGGTATTACCGTCAAGTTTGCAGATTCAGACTCAGCAGAAGACCTTGAAAAACAAATAGATAGCAATACCAAAGGTCTTTACTTAGAAACCATCGGCAACGGGGCTTTTAGCGTGCCTGACTTTGAAAAAGTCGTAGCTGTAGCAAAAAAATATGACATTCCTTTGGTAGTGGATAATACCTTTGGCGCAGGGGGCTACCTCTGCCAACCGCTTAAATTAGGGGCAAATGTGGTTGTGAACTCCGCTACTAAATGGATTGGTGGGCATGGAACAAGCATTGGTGGCGTAATCGTGGACGGCGGAAACTACAACTGGGGCAATGGCAAATTCCCTCAATTTTCTGAACCTGCTGAGGGTTATCACGGCTTAAACTTCTGGCAGGTTTTTGGCACAGATGGACCTTTTGGAAATATTGCTTTCATTATCAGAGCAAGGGTAGAAGGATTGAGAGATTTGGGTGCCGCACTTAGCCCATTCAACTCTTTTTTGCTCTTACAAGGACTTGAAACCCTTTCGCTTAGAGTAGAGCGAACTGTAGAAAACGCACTTAAAGTAGCTCGCTGGTTAGAGGCACATGAGCAAGTAGAAAGTGTAAACTACCCCGGATTGGAAAGCAGTAAGTTCCATGCCTTGGCAAAAAAATATTTGAAACATGGCTACGGAGGCGTATTGACTTTTAACCTCAAAGGGGACAGGGCAAAAGCGGCAAAGTTTGTAGATAACCTAAAGCTAATCAGCCACTTAGCTAATGTGGGTGATGCTAAAACTTTGATTATCCACCCTGCCTCTACTACGCACCAGCAACTTTCTGATGAGGAGCAACTTGCCGCAGGAGTAAATCCTACGCTATTGCGTCTTTCTGTGGGTATTGAGCATATAGATGACATCATTGCTGACTTGACGCAGGCGTTTCAAGCGATTTCATAAATAGTTATGAGTTTGTTTCGCAGATTACATGCTTCATGTGATAACACATGAAGCATTGATAAATCAATTTTTTATGCGTTATCACATAAAAAACTAAATTTATAAAACTAACTCATCATTCATAACTTATCACTTATAACTAAATTAAGATAATGCAAAACCCGACCTTTTCCTTTAACCAAATAAGCCATGCAACCTCAGTGAAAACGCAGTTTTTCCACTATAGAAGACCTTTTGAATTAGAAAGTGGAGCAGTGTTACCCGAATTACAAATTGCTTATCATACTTACGGCAAACTCAATGCCGAGAAAAGCAATGTAGTCTGGGTATGCCACGCCCTCACTGCCAATGCTGATGTAGCAGATTGGTGGAAAGGACTGGTAGGTGAAGGCTTTTTAATCAATCCTGAAGAATATTTTATTGTGTGTGCCAACATCTTGGGTTCTTGCTACGGCACTTCCAGCCCTACTACACACAATATCATAACTAATGAAACTTACTTTATTGATTTCCCTCAAGTTACGATTAGAGACATGGTAAAAGCACACGACTTATTGCGTCAGCATTTGGGCATTGAAGAAATAGCACTTTGCATTGGTGGCTCTATGGGTGGTCAGCAAGCCATGGAATGGGCAATTTTGCAACCTCATTTGTTTAAAAAATTAGTTTTATTGGCTACTAATGCCCAACATTCACCATGGGGAATTGCTTTTAATGAATCGCAACGTTTGGCAATTTATGCAGACTCGACTTGGAGTGAGCGCAGGCACGACGCAGGGCAGGCAGGGCTAAGTGCTGCAAGGTCAATCGCTTTGCTTTCTTATCGCAACTATCAAACTTATGAAAGCCGCCAAAGTGAAGAAACTAACGAAAAAATTGATGACTTCAAGGCTTCAAGCTACCAACGCTATCAGGGCTTAAAGTTAGTAAGAAGATTTAACGTACTGTCTTACTTGATATTAAGCAAGGCAATGGACTCTCACAATGTGGGAAGAGGAAGAGAAAGCAAAGAAAAAGCCCTTCATCAAATCCAAGCAAAGACCTTAGTAATAGGCATTACTTCTGATATTCTGTTCCCGCCTTTCGAGCAGCAGTTTTTGGCAAAGCATATTCCTGATGCTCAATATGTGGAGATAGATTCACCTTATGGGCATGACGGATTTTTAGTAGAAACAGAAAAAATTTCAGAAGTTTTGAAAGAATTCTTGAATGAATCATTATAACAAATAAACCCTAAGAATTTTTTAAAACTCTTAGGGTTCTCATTTTCAAACCATTTTTGGGTTTGCGATTTATGAGCTATGTAACCTTATTTGGCATAGTTCTTAGCCAATTCTAACGCCAAAGACCTCAGAGGGCTTGTTACACTATCGTCTAACACTCCTTTCTTTAACTTTGCAAGTACTTCGCTGTAAGAAGCATCATCTAATCTCACAGAAAACTCATTTTCAAAGTCTTTTACTCTATTTACAGGAACAGTATCTAGCAAACCACTTGTCGAGGCATAAATAATAGCTACTTGTTTTTCCACAGGGACAGGTGAATATTGACCTTGCTTCAAGATTTCTTGGTTTTTTCTTCCCCTGTCAATAGTCAATTTAGTAGCAGCATCTAAATCAGAGCCAAACTTTGCAAAAGCCTCTAATTCACGGAATTGGGCTTGGTCAAGTTTGAGCGTACCAGCTACTTTTTTCATTGACTTTATTTGAGCCGAGCCACCTACCCTTGATACAGAGATACCCACGTTAATCGCAGGACGAATACCAGAGTTAAAAAGGTTAGACTCTAAGAATATCTGACCGTCAGTAATAGAAATTACGTTAGTAGGGATATAAGCAGAAACGTCCCCTGCTTGCGTTTCGATAATTGGCAAGGCAGTCAAAGACCCACCACCTTTTACTTTACCTTTCAAAGAAGGTGGTAAGTCATTCATTTGCTGGGCAACTTCATCAAAGTTATTGATTTTAGCAGCACGCTCCAACAATCGTGAGTGCAGGTAAAATACGTCCCCAGGATACGCCTCACGTCCAGGAGGTCTTCTTAACAAGAGAGAAACCTCTCTGTAAGCTACAGCTTGTTTAGAAAGGTCATCATAAATGGCTAAGGCAGGTCTTCCTGTATCTCTAAAATATTCGCCTATCGCCGCACCTGTAAAAGGAGCGTAGAACTGCATAGGTGCAGGGTCTGCCGCAGAAGCCGCTACTATAACGGTATAAGGCATGGCACCTGCTCTTTCTAAAGCATTGACGATACCCGCAATTGTAGAAGCCTTTTGCCCAATCGCTACATAAATGCAGTAAACAGGTTTCCCAGCTTCGTAAAACTCTTTTTGGTTGATAATCGTATCAATCGCTACTGCCGTCTTTCCTGTTTGGCGGTCGCCAATGATAAGTTCTCGCTGCCCTCTACCAATAGGAATCATGGCATCTATGGCTTTGATTCCTGTTTGCAAAGGCTCATTGACGGGCTGGCGATAAATAACACCTGGTGCTTTCCTCTCCAAAGGCATATCAAACAATTCGCCTTGAATAGGTCCTTTGCCATCAATAGGGTTTCCCAAAGTATCTACTACCCGTCCTAACATACCTTCGCCCACCTTGATAGAGGCAATAGTTCGTGTTCTCTTGACAGTATCACCTTCTTTGATACCACTGGAGTCCCCAAAAATTACCGCACCTACATTGTCCTCTTCCAAGTTGAGTACCAAACCTCTCAAACCGTTGGCAAACTCTATTAACTCACCAGCTTGCACTTTGGTAAGCCCATAAATACGAGCCACCCCATCGCCGACTTGCAACACCGTACCGACTTCTTCTAACTCTGCCTCTGTCTTAAAGTTAGATAACTGCTCTCTTAATATTGCAGAAACCTCATCAGGTCTAATTTGCACCATGTTATTTATATATTTTAATTACTAATGACTAATTAATTATGAATTGTAAATCTAAACGATGAAAAACAACCCTAATTTATAATACCAATTAAAGTTTATTAATTAGTAATTATAAATTAGCAATTTAATATTAAAACTCCTTGATATATGGATTTTCAGAAAACTTCACCCTTAGTTCTTTTAAGCGACTGCTAATAGAAGTATCTATTTGCTTATCATTGATTTGCAAAACAAAGCCACCAATCAACTCAGGATTTATTTTTTCTTTCAACTCTACTTGCTTGCCTGAGATTTCCTCTACTGCTTTTCTGAAACTCGCCCGCAAATCTTCTGTGAGTTCAAAGGGTGTAGTTACCAAAGCATTTTCTATTTTCATCAAAGCATTGTACTGCTTATGAAACTCTTTGGCGATTACATCTAAGAGATTTTCTCTTTGTTTTTTAGTCAAAATCTCAAAGAATGAAAGCGTAATCGTGTGAAATTTATCTGAAAAAAGACGGCGTAATGCTTTTAATTTTACGTCATGATTGATAATTGGATTTCGCAACATCAATTTCAATTCCCTTGAATTATCACAAGTATTAGAAAAAAGTTGCATATCGTTATGCACTACTTCCAATGCACCTTTTTCTTCTGCCAATTCAAGCAAAGATTTTGCATATCTTGAAGCTACTCTAATTTCTGACATTGTTTGCCTATTTTAGTTTGCTTTAATTTCGTTCATAAAAGATTTTGCCAACTCTATTTGAGCATTCTTGTTGCTCAATTCGTTTTTAAGCAATTTCTCAGCAATGGTCAGCGAAAGATTTGCGACTTGGTTTCTCACTTCGGTCATTGCTGCTTGCTTTTCATTGCGGATAGCTTCTTGGGCAGAGGCGATGATACGGTTGCTTTCTTCTATGGCTTTTTCCTTCGCCTCGTTCACAAATCTGTCTGCCACTGCTTTTGCCTCTCTCAAAATTTTTTCTCTCTCCGCTATGGCTTCTTGCAGAAGTTTTTGATTTTGAGCATTCAAAGCTGCCATTTCTTCCTTTGCTTTTTCTGCCGCTGCCAAAGAATCAGCTATTGTTTTTTCTCTTTCATCTAACGCTCCTAAGATAGGCTTCCAAGCAAATCTGCGGAGAATGACGAGTACAACAACGAAAGTCAATGCTGTCCAAAATATTAGCCCTACGCCCGGTGTTACTAAATCCATATTTTTAGTGATGAGTAATAAGTTATGAGTTATTTATTATGAATTATAAATGCTTAAATATTTAATAATCAAAATACAACACATCTATCTAAACTTTCAACTATCTAACTATTTAAAAAATTAAATCAAAACAAACAGGACTATCAGACGCAAGCCGCCTGAATGTCCTGTATTGCTGAGATTATGCGTTACCTGCGATAAGCAAGCAAACAACGATAGCAAATAGCGCCGCGCCTTCGACCAAAGCCGCCGCAATAATCATCGCAGTTTGCAATTTGCCGAAGATTTCAGGCTGACGAGCCATTGCTTCCATAGCGCGACCACCTACTCCACTGATACCTACACCTGCACCTATCACCGCCAAGCCAGCACCGATACCAGCTCCCAATGTACTCATGCTACCACCGATTTCCAATAATAAATTAGCTAACATAGTTTTAAAAATTTAATAATAAATTATGAATTAAGAATAAGGAATCTGGAATTAGAAATGTCAATCACAATTATTTTATGCCAGATTCCAGATTTTAATGATGTTCTGCGTGTTCGTGTTCATGCTCTGCGATTGCCATGCCTATGAATAGGGAAGTCAAAAGCGTAAAGATATAAGACTGTAAAGCGGCAACAAATAGTTCTAAAAACATCATCACTACCACACCCGCAGAAGCCGCAAAACCTACAGTGATACTTTTGAAAATAAAAGCAAAACTTACCAAGCTCAATATGATGATGTGTCCACCTGTAATATTGGCAAAAAGACGAATCATCAAGGCAAAAGGCTTAGTAAAAATACCTATGAACTCGATAGGAGCTAAGATAATCATAAGCAACTTAGGTACACCGGGAGTCCAAAAAATATGCCCCCAATATTCCTTGTTGCCTGAAATATTTGTTACCAAGAAAGTAATTAATGCCAAAGTCATAGTGAAGGCAATGTTGCCAGAGGTATTCGCCCCACCCGGAACTAAGCCAAGTAGATTATTTGTCCAAATAAAGAAGAATAAAGTAAGCAAATACGGCAGATATTTCTTGTAATGTTTTTCACCAATGTTAGGAATGACTACCTCATCGCGAATAAATACAATAATCATTTCAAAGAAGTTTTGCGCACCTTTGGGGGCTTGTCCTGCTTGCTTTACGTAAGCTTTTGCTACAGAAGTAAACACCCAAATCAAAATAATGGCACTTATTAGCATAGAAGCCACATTTTTGGTAATAGACAAGTCAATGATTTTCTTACCATTAGCTTCTTTGATATGCCCATGCTCGTCCATGCGATACACGTTTGTTCCTTTGATTACCTGCTCTTTCCCATGATGAAAAGCACTTGACATGAAAATATCTAAGCTACCGTCAGTAAAAAGAATCACAGGAAGGGGAATACTTACTGGGTGTTCCTCTCCGTTGGCATCTTTATAGTCCAAGATATGCCACTCATAGCTATCCATAACGTGGTGCATAATCATGTCCTTAGGATTGAACTTTTCACTGTCGCCATGCCCGCCTTCCGCCTTCGCAAGTGGACTAACTGCCCATAAAGATAAAAGAAGCAAGAAAAATGAGAATAAAAATTTCTGCGTATATGTTTTCATTTCTAATTTTTGATTCGCTGCAAAACAAGCGTAGTTTGTTAATAATCAGAAAATTAACAGCTAATAACTGTTAAAAATTGCTGAATCGTGCCGCAATTTAGACAACAAAGTTTTAATTTCAAATAACTTATGAAAATTTACTTATGAAAATTTATACCTTTAAGTAATACACTTGATAGTTGATAAGTCTTTGAAACTACAATTTTCTAAAATATATAAGAATACCATGACACATAAATTCTATATTTTTTTGCTGTGCTTTTTGTCGATGTTCAAGCTCTATGCCCAATGGATTCCTCAAGAAGTGGCGACCAAAGCCAATTTTAGGGCTGTGCATACGGTTAGCCCCAAAGTTTGCTGGATTGGTGGCTCACAAGGAACTTTTCTCAAAACCACTAATAGCGGAAAATCTTGGCAAGTACAAAAAGTAGCTAAGGCAGATAGCTTGGATTTTAGAGATGTATATGCTTTTGATAACAAAGTAGCTTTTTTGATGAGTGCGGGAGAAGCAGAAAAAGGCAAAGCCAAGATTTACAAAACTATAGACGGAGGGAAAACGTGGAAAATAGTTTTTGCTACCCAAGAAAAAGGTGTATTTTTAGATGGTATAGATTTTTGGGATAAAAAAAACGGAATCGCTTTTGGCGACCCAATAGAGAACAAATTTTATATTTTGATTACCAAAGACGGAGGAGAAAGTTGGCAAAGAGTGAATCCTGACCTTCTTCCCCCGATACAAGAAGGAGAAGCCGCCTTTGCCGCAAGTGGCACAAGCATAGTAACTTATGGGAAAACAAGTGCTTGGATAGGTACTGGAGGGGGGAAAGTAGGGAGAATTTTTTACACTCACGACCAAGGAAAATCTTGGCAAGTAAGCGAAACTGCACTCCAAGCAGGGAAAAGTGCAGGTATTTTTGGTTTGAGATTTTGGGATAAGAACACAGGAATTGCGGTAGGAGGCGACTACATCAATACTAAAGACGCTGCTCCCAATGTCAGCATCACTTATGACGGAGGGAAAAGTTGGAGTGTAATTACCACCACAGACCCCAAAGGTTTGAAAGAAGCGGTTAGTCTTTACAAAGAAAAAATACTTTTGTGCGTAGGCAACGGAACGTGCTATTCTAAGGACTTTGGTAAGACATGGACAAAAATAGATGATTCCGTATTTCATGCCGTTAGTTTCTCGGGAAATGTAGGTTTCGCAGTAAGTGGGAAAGGGGTAGTTAGCAAATTCGACAAGCAATTTGATTTGAAATAAGCCCCACCCAAAAAACACAAAATGAGCATATTTTTTGTTACCTTTGAAAGCATTTGCATTTGCCCAACTAAAGTAGATGAATAACATTGTAAAGCATAGGATTAGAAAGGGATTAATGATTCTGTCAGGCTTATTTTTAGTAGGTCTGCTTGCTTTACATTTTTTGCTTAACTATCACTTAGACAGGGTTATAGGGCGTACTGCTCGCACGTTGGTAGATTATCGTAGCGGTGGAATTTATCGCCTGACCTACGGCAAAATAAAAATCAACTTATTGCGAAGTCGCTTACAAATTCATCACCTACAAATCAAAGCGGATACCACCCGCTACCGACAGCGAAAAAACCACAATTTAGTAAAGAGCGGACTTTTCGAAGCAAAAATTCCCCAAGTAGAAATAGAGGGCATCAATTTTTGGGAGGTTTTCTTACATAAGAAACTACAAATCAAAAACTTATATGTACAGACTCCTCATGTCCATATCTTGGATTATCCTAACGAGCGAAAAAGAGAAGAAAGGCTGAAAGTCAATAACTTATATCGCTTTATTTCTGATTATCTTACTTTCTTCAGGGTAGAAAATCTCACCATAGACAATGGTTCTTTCACTGCCGCACTTCCCAAAGACCTTAGCAGGCAACTTTGTAAAATAGATAGTATCTCTCTGATTATCAGTAATTTTAAAGTAGATTCTACGCATCAGCCTCAGTACTCGACCAAGCCTTTTGAAGTAGCAGATATTGAATTAGCTATCCAGAGAAACTCCTTACAAATCCCTGAAAGTGAGCATGAAATCAGCATGGGGAAGTTGTATCTTTCTACAAAAAAAATGCTGGCGAGCATTTCTCATATCCAACTTAAAAGCAAGGATTGGGAGTTGGTGATGCCACTTTTTAGGCTAAGTGGCATTGATTTTCATACACTTTACTACACCAAAAAACTGATAATTAATAATCTATGGCTACAAAAACCTCATTTTAGGCTACATAAAGAGTGGCACCTGACAAGCCATCAGGAGAAAGACCAAGCCCAGCTCTCAAATGTACTATCTAAGTCTTATAGCCTCATTTCCAAGTTTTTAACTTCCTTAGAGATTAGTCATATTTTATTAGAAAAGATAAATCTTGCTCCTTTTCCCTCTAAGGTAGCTTTACCAAAAAATCTATCCATTCTACTTCATCGTTTTTACTTGGATTCTTTGACGGAAAATCAAAGAGCAAAACATTTTTTCATTGATGATATTACAGCAAAAATAAGCGATTATGAACTCTTACTTAGTGATAATCTGCACTTTGCGAAAGTAAAAAATTTAGAAATTTCTACTAAAAAGTCTTTGCTTGAAGCAGAAAATGTATCTATAACAACTTTGGAAGAAATACAAAACGTTGTTTCACCTCAACAGGACGTACTTCATTTGAATATACCTAAACTAAGTCTGAAAGCTAAAAATTTATGGGAGAATCTGCTTACTGCTTCTCTCAAATTTGAAGAATTGTGGATAAAAACTCCTCATATACAAGTTTTTAAAAAATTGGCTTCAGAAGCTAATGAGGAAAGTTCTCCTAAACCTCTTCCTTTTTCAGTGCAGAAAATTCACATAGAAAATGCCGACATCGCCTATTATCAATGGGAAAAAACAGAGAAGCAGCCCATTCTGAGCAAAATAATTTACTCGCCCAATTTCTCTGCTAAGTTGCATGGCTTGCAGATAGATAAAGAAAAATACTTTGATTATCTCTTAGTCAATGGACAAAACTTGAATGTATATTTATCTGATAATCAACATAACTTTCAAATAGGAAATCTGGACTTCTCCTCTGCCAAACAGCAATTACGCATGAGTAATTTGCGTTTTTTTCCTAAAAATTTAACAAATAAGGCATTGGCAATGGACGCAAACCTCTCAGAGTTGCTATTAGAACAGTTTGATATTCACCAAGTTTATCGTGAAAGAATCCTCAAAGCACAAAAACTGACTTTGCAAAACCCTTCTTTAAAAGTAATTCAAGAGTTAGAAGAAATCATTACCTCCACAAAGCAAGGCAAAAGTCCATTAAAAAGTATAGAGTTGGAAGAGGTATATATGGAAAATGGCAGAATAAATATACACAAAAAAAGCAATGATTTATTTCAAAATATGCACTCCTCAGAAAAACTTTCTGCTCAACTTAAACAAGTTATCCTAAATTTTGATAGCTACGTAAAACCCAAATCAGTCAAACGCTTAGAAACAAATATTGGATTGAACTGGTCTTTGGGAGAAGGGAAGATAGATATAGAGGACTACTCTTTTACCTTTCCAGACAATTCCCACACCATTAAAGTAAAAAAAATAAATTTAGATTATACACAGTCCTCTGCAAGTCTGAGAGGCATCTATATTATCCCTAAAAATCTAAAGCAAGGCAAAGAGTCTGTCTATCAAGCTGAAGTACCTTTTATTCATCTGAAAATCAAAGATATAAGCCATATTTTTGAGGATAAAAATTGGGTAGTGGAGCAGTTGAGCGTTCATAAGCCTTTAATAGATGTTTACCTCACTCCCCCAGTGGCGTCTCCAAGCAGGCAGTCAGAGAAAACCAAAGATTTGCAATTCGCTGATTTATTTAGCAAAACCCCATTTAACAAATTGTCTATCAACAACTTTGAAATAGACAGTTGTTTTGCCAAACTCATTTACAGGCAAGCCAATGAGAAAACACATGTTATCAAACTCGACAATCTTGGCTTGTACCTATCTCATTTTGAAATAGACTCAGCTAAGCATCATTGGGAACAACTCTTTGATTTAAAGTATATTAACCTTAGCGTAGCTAACTATTATCATATTTTACCTGATAATACCCATCATATTACTACAAAAGATATTAAACTTTTTTCACAAGATTCTTTATTGATAGTCAATGAGTTGAGTATCACTCCTCAAAGTTCTCTTATCCCTTATAGCTTAGAGAAACAAGACAAACAAAACCAAATAGATGTCAAAATCCCTCAACTTTACTTGAAAGGATGGGATTTGGTTAGTTTTTTGGAAAAGAGAGAGCTGAGTTTGAGCAAGGCAAGTTTGGAGATGCCCCAACTGAACCTCCAAATCCATCGCCCAGATACTACCAAAAAGTTAAGAGATTTTACCCAAAAACTGCGAGCAGATAGCTTACATTATTTTATTTCTCCTTTCTTAAATACACTAAAAATCAATGATTTCAAAATCAATAATGCAAATTTGGTATTGATGACTCACCACTTTGACCGAACTAATCGCTTCACCTTAGATAGGATTTCTGTTTATGCAAAAAAATTTGATATTCACCCGATTAAACCCATACTGATAGATGAAAGCAAGCAAGTACTCCCTCCTCCCTTTGTATTTGACCCTACCCCTTATCATTTCTTGAACTCTGAAAATCTGATAGTTAGTCTTAAAAACTATACTTTCCAGCTACCAGACAAAATACACACGCTAAAAGCAAAGTCTATCTACTTATCTATCAAAGATTCTCTTTTAGAAGCAGATAATGTGGATTTTATACCTTCTTTGGACAAAATTACATTTTCTCAACAACAAGCATACAAAAAGGCTTGGCTATATCCCCAAATTAGCAAATTGACTTTACAAAAGTTTGACTTTTATAGCCTACTGCATCATGAGGAGTTGAAAATGAAGAAGTTAGAACTTGATAAGGTAAAATTTGAAATTTATAGAGATAGAGGACTTCCTGACCGACCAGACTACTACCCGCCTATGCCTCAAGACTTGCTGAGAGAACTGCCTTTTTATGTAAAAATAGACTCAGTCAAGGTCAAAAATGCAGATTTTATCTATGAGGAGCAGCTTCCAGAGAAACCAAGACCGGGAAGGCTTACTTTTGAAAAAACAGAAATTAGCTTATCCCCGCTTACCAATCACAAGGATTCTTTGCAAAGTTATTATTTCCAGCCCATTCTCTCTGCTCATACTCAAGTAATGAGACAGGGAAAACTTAGCCTGCAAGCGCGTTTTTTCCTGAGCGACCCTAAAAACTTGCACTTTCTCAAAGGAGAAATAGGGGAAATGGACATGACTGCCTTTAATGAGATGCTGGAATACGTCTTTCCGGTGAGAATTACCAGTGGAGTGATTAAGCATGGAAGTTTTGACTTAAAACTGAACTACAAGAATGCAAGAGGACGTATGCTATTGAGATACAATAACTTAAAAGTAGAGGTTATTAATCGCAAGTTTGCATCTTTCGTGGCTAATAGCTTTGTCGTGAATAATCACAATCCTTCTCGCAGATTTGCTCCTTTGCGTGTTGGAGAAATCAAGAGCAGACGCAATCTCTCTCGCAGTATCTTTAGCTATTGGGGGTATTCTGTGCTTAATGGTTTCAAAACGAGTATAGGATTACGCGGAAAAAAGCAACAGAAAAAATCTAAATTTGAAAAAAATAATTTCCTCAAACATAAAAAGCTAAAGATGCGAAACCAGAAGATACAAGAAAATGCTTTATAAAATCAATTCCAAAACTACAAACTCCACTAAACATGTTTTCCGCAGATTATACTCCTTTTTTTGAATCTGTATTGTTTGAAGCCTTTGGCAAAGATGTAGAAGTAAACAAGTACCAATTTTTAGGGGGAGGCTGTATCAACAATGCGGTAAAGTTAGATACTGCTATGGGCAAATTTTTCCTCAAATGGAACGACTCCAAGCAGTCAGAAGAAATGTTTGAGGCAGAAGCAAATGGTTTAAGTTTATTGATTGATAAACAAGCGATTACGATTCCTCATGTGATTAAATATGGGAATAATAATGGCAAAGCCTATTTACTTTTAGAGTTTATCTCCTCTGCTTATCGCCAAAAAAACTACTGGGAGCGTTTGGGAGGGCAGTTAGCTGACTTACATAGAAACACCCATTCCTATTTTGGCTTGCACTTCAATAATTTTATTGGTGCATTACCACAAAGCAACGAATACTTGCCTTCTTGGGTTGATTTTTTTATAGAAAAAAGGTTAAAAGTGCAAGCAGGGTTGGCTTACTACAACGGCTTAGTAGGAAAGGATTTGCTAAAAAAAATGGAAAAGCTATACGAAAAACTACCCTCGATGTTGCCAGAGGAACAGCCAGCACTATTACATGGAGATTTGTGGAGTGGGAATGTCATGGTGGATAGTCAAGGTTTGCCGTGCCTGATAGACCCCGCAGTGTATTACGGGAATAGAGAAATAGAACTCGCTTTTACACAACTGTTTGGAGGTTTTGATGATGACTTTTACTATGCTTACCAAGCAAGTTTCCCTTTGCTACCTGAGTTTGATAAGCGGGTAGAAATTTATAACTTATATCCTCTATTGGTGCATGTGAATCTCTTTGGCACAAGCTACCTAAGCGGAGTAGAAAGAGTACTGAAAAGGTATGAATGAGGTTTTATTTATTGGATTCGTACTGTATCAGCAAAAACTTTTTTCAAATCTATACTTAGCTGCGGAAGAGTCAGTGTGGTAATCATGTCAGTATCATCGTAGATACCTGCTTCTATGTATTTCCCATTTTCTTGTAAAAAAAAAACTTCTACCCATCGGTCTTGGGGATAGACTATCCAAAATTCTTTTACTCCAAATTCTTCATAAAGCGTTTTTTTTTATCTCTATGTCTTTTTTTTGTGTTCCTTGTGAGATTATCTCAACGATGAGGTCTGGCGCACCCAAACACCCTCTTTCATCTAATTTTTTAGCATCACAAATCACACAAAGGTCTGGCTGCACAACAGTATAAATATCTTTTTATCTTTTAGCTTGCGGATTGGTAGGGAAACGTACATCAAGGGGCGAATCATAAATCTCGCACCCACAAGGATTACTAGTAATGCAGGTAAATACAGATTTAATCTACCCAATTGATACTATATTTTAAAAAACATATTACTCTCTATCAGATACTTACATTTCCTGAATCAGTGCCAATAACTCTTCTGTGGACATTTTTCCGCTTACTTCTGTGCCTTCTAAGAGGCTATCTGCCAAATCTCGTTTATCTTGGTGCAATTTGACGATTTTCTCCTCTATGGTACCCTTAGTAACAAGGCGATAAATAGTTACAGGTCGCTGTTGCCCTATGCGGTGCGCTCTGTCTGAGGCTTGGTCTTCTACGGCAGGATTCCACCATGGGTCCATGTGGATTACGTAGTCTGCCGCAGTCAAGTTTAGCCCTACTCCACCCGCTTTTAAGCTGATAAGGAAAACTTCTCCCTCGCCTCTCTGAAAGGCATTGATAGCGTCTTGGCGTTGTTTGAGTGGGGTGCTTCCGTCTAAGTATTGGTATTTGATGCCTTTTTTGCTAATCTGCTCTTTGATAAGCTCCAAATGCCCTACAAATTGGCTAAAAATCAAGGCTTTATGCCCATTTTCCAAAAGCTCATCTACTATTTCTGAAAGTAAGTTGAGTTTGGAACTTTCTATTTGCGTATCGGGCATGACCAATTTGGCATTGCAACACATACGGCGCAACTTCATAATCTCTGCCAAAATCTGGAATCTCTTGTCGTTGTCATTACCTTCTACATTATTGATTTTCTGAATGGCGTTGATTCTTAGAGCCTCATAGAGAGCCATTTCCTCATCGCTCATTTCTACGGTCAAAGTGATTTCCGTTTTGCTTGGTAGCTCGTCAAGCACTTGGCTTTTCCTGCGGCGAAGGATAAAAGGCTGAATGAGTTTTTGTAGTTGCTTGCGTTTTTCTTTATCTAAATTTTTCTCTATCGGAATGGCAAAGCGTTCATTGAATTTTTCCAACGAACCCAACAAACCTGGATTGATAAATTTAAACAAATTCCACAATTCGCCCAAGTGATTTTCTATGGGTGTTCCTGTGGTGATGATTTTAAAATCAGCTTGCAAGGACATTGCCGCTTTGGAACGCTTGGTGTTCATGTTTTTGATGTACTGCGCCTCATCGAGTACTACTGTTGCCCAAGAAGTTTCGGAGAAAAAGTCAGCTTCTTGTTGTAACAAGCCGTAACTACATATCACTAAGTCGTAGGGCTGTAAGTTTTTGAGCAAGCCCTCTCTGTCCTTTCCACCAAATAAAATAGGCTTTAAGGTCGGGGCAAACTTCTCGGCTTCACTGACCCAATTTCGCGTAACCGTAGCAGGGGCTACTACCAATGTAGGTGCTTTCTCGGCTCGGTCTAAGATGATGGCTAAGGCTTGAATCGTTTTGCCTAAGCCCATGTCATCGGCTAAACAAGCCCCCACTCCCCAGTGTGCCAATCGCGCCAACCACTGGTAGCCCTCTACTTGGTAAGGACGAAGTTCTGCTTGGAGAGTAGAGGGAACTTGGGGTTGGATAGACTGCGCCTCTTTGATTTTTTTGATTTGCTCTTTCCATTTCTTATCAACTTCTATGTTTTTTAGCTCATCGGCAAAATCTTGGAAGGCTAAACTTGCCAAGTTGTGGAAGCGCAAACCGTCTTTGGTCGTATCAGAATATGCCCCAATTTCTTTGAGTCGCTTGCGAAACTCCTCTGTCAAAGCCAAGAACTTTCCATCGTCCAATTGGATAAAGCGTCCTTTGGAATTTTCCATAAGTTGCAAGAGCTGTTGCATGGAAATTACCTTGTCGTCAAGTCGCAATTCTCCGCTTACATCAAACCAATCTTTCCCCTGATTGACTTTCAAATACAAATTTTCAAAAGAGGCTTTGCCTGTAATTCTTAATTTTTCGCCTTCGGGCCACTCTATCACTATTTTTCCTTTTATCAAATCTAAATCCAACAGCACATTGAGGCAATCCTCTGGCTCCTCGAAAAGCCATTCGTAAGAGCCATCATCGTAGTTAGATAGGGTTGCACTTGCTTTGATGACTTCGCGGGCATTGGCTTTTTCTTCTTTAAAATCGCGAATAGTTTGTGTTTTTTGCCCATCAATGGTGGTAAAAACATTGTGATTCCCTATGGCAGGTTTGAAATAAGGAGGTACAGAAGCGAAAGGCTTGACAAAAAACTCTAATTTAAAACCTAAGTTGTACGGCAATAGGTGTACGTGAATACGGTTATCTGGCTCTACTTTGGGGATTTCCTTACCATGCTCCCCTATGACGGAGTGAACAGTTACCAAACCTCCAATGTTGGTAATTGCCCTTGCTAAATGGTCTTTGGCTTGCTCTGGAACAGTAATTCTTCTTTTGCCAAGAATTTCTGCGATTTTGGCGTGTGTTTCAGACACCTCCACTACTTGGTAGCGTGTAGGCGTTTCTTTGATAACATTCACCCCTACTCCCTCAATAGGGATAGAAAAACCAACCTCATAATTTTTCCCCTTACTTTCTATTAAAAGTTCTGGTTCTACTTTGACCAGTTCGCACAGCACACCTGAGTTTTCCAAAAAAAGCAAAGGATGCCCAACTAAATGAACAATAGCTTTGGAAAAATCTATATAATATTGATTTCCACCATAGTATCCGTGGTTTTCATACATGATTGCCGCTCCCGCCACTCTCAGGTCTTGGGCAGTCATGCTGTCCAAATCTCCTTCTCTTAACCTTTTTAGGGCTACGTTACGCCCCGCAGACCAACCACTTTTAGACATTTTTTGCTCTTTGGGGGTAATTTGCTTGCTTTCAAAGTCAATAAACCATGCCAAGCGAGATTGATTATCGCTCCTTTTATTTTTAACATTTGAGCCTAAATATTCTAATGCCTTGATTATCCTGCTCCACTCTTCCTCTTTGGGAACAACTTGCAAGAGGCTTTCAAAACCTGTTCGCTCTTTGATTTCTTCTATTTTCCCTGCATAGTTTTGGTCGTAATTGGAAATTTGCGTAAGAATATTGGCGTATTCAAAAGTAAACCAATCATAGCCATTTTTTAGTGCCAGATTGTAATTGTCCCTTGCGATAGAAGAAAAAAACCTTGCTTTTTCCGCTTTCCCCCAATACACAACCAATATTTTAAGCAATCTTTCTATGGCAGAATTAGGCACAAGCACATCTAAGACCCTATTAGCTTCTATGGTTTGGCTTTCTTGGTTTTTTAACAAGGCATAAAGCAAGTTGTACAGGGGCAGGTAGGCATTGTCTTTTTCTATAGATTTTATATAAGCATAAATGATTGGTAATAAGCTAATTTCTCCTTTTTTTATCAAGGCTAAAATAAAAAATACACCTGTGATTTGCGGAAAAAAGAGTTTTTTGTTGTTGTTTTTTTGTCTATAACTTTCTAAGGCAGTTGAAAATATTTGAATGGCTGTATCATTATTACCTTTGAGGAACTCAATAGTTGCCAAGCGTGCATTGGCATTGGTGCTGTGTTCTTTATCTATTTGACAAATTTTCTCTGCTTCTTTGAGATTTCCCTTGAAAATCAGCAAAGTAGCTAACAAATCTCTAAAGACTCTTCCATAGTTCTCATCGGAAAAATCTTTGCAAGAATATAAATAATCTATAAACCCATCACAAGGCAGGAGCTGGGCTAAAGACTGATTAGTTATTTCTATACTTGCTGAAACTTGGATAGGAAGGGAATATTTTTTTAGTTTTTCTAAATCAAAAGGATTATTGAAAAAATCAAGAAAGAAATGATAGTTTCTTACTTGCTCAGGGAAGTATCTTTTTGCATAGCTAAGGGCTTCGTCTATCAAATTTACATCTCCTTGGAAAAGTCCAATTCGGGCTTCTCTTATACAGCGAATAAAATGCGTAGGCTGGGAAGTGTACCAATAGGAATGTATCATAGGAAATTTCCTGCGAATCACCTCTAAGGCTTTTTCTGCCTCTTTTTTGTTGTTAATCAAGTTCTCTGCTACCTCGTCTGCTATAGCTTCGTTACACTTAAAATAAGTAGAAGAAGCTGGTTCTATGAAAGTTAATAAGTGAGAAGCTAACAATTTTTCTTTGGTAGTTCTTAAAGTAGTAGAGGTATAAGATGTGCCTTTCTCGTCTTTCACACCGATTTCTCGCAATAGCTCTACCAAGAGCGTTTGGCTGATAGCCTCATACAACAACCCACAAATTTCTACAATATTTTTTTCTTTGGGAGAAAGTTTTTTGTACTGTGCCAGTAGTTCTGCTTTATTTTTATTGGACATATTGCTCTCGAAATGGAAAAACGCAAAGATAAGGCAGAAATGGGAGAAAGTAAAGGGAAGTGCTAATTATTTCATGTGCTTTGCATATCTTACTTTCTGATTTTTGTCTGATTTTTGATTTTTTACGTTTATTTTGTAGTTATTTTCCTCTTATGTATATTTAGTGCATTAAACTTATTAAATCTGAATGAAATCTATCTACTCATCTTTTTCTGCTCAAAAACTTTGTTATTGGCTATTTCTTATCCTATCGGTTGCTACAGCCCAGCCTACTCTTGCTCAACAGAAACCACCTGAACTCCTTGAAATAGAGAACTTTTTTAAAGCCTCTATGGAAGAATTGCTCAACGTGGGCATGGTGTCTGCTTCGCAAAAAAAGCAAAGCGTATTAGAAGCCCCAGCTACCGCCTACGTGATTACTGCCCAACAGATTAGAGAAAGAGGCTACAGAAATTTATTGGATTTGTTAGAGGATATTCCAGAAATAGACGTACAAAGGAATGTCAATCCAGATACTCGCAATATACTCTCTATCAGAGGAGTAGCTGGCAGTGAGAAACTGTTGATTTTATTGGACGGTTTCCGAATTACGCCTGCTACGGGGGATACTTATACCATTGGGCATAACTTTGCTTTGGCTGATGCCCAAAGGGTGGAGGTAGTCATAGGTCCTGCTTCGGCATTGTATGGGGTAGATGCTTTTAGCGGGGTAGTCAATATCATCACTGCCTCAGAAAAAGGAGAACAGTTCAAGGTAGGGGGGCGAGTGTCCAGTTTATTTGGAAGTTTCAATACGACTGATAATCAATTATTTTTACGAATGAGGGCAGATAAGTTGCGAATTTCGCTCTCTGCTTCGGGGTATTTTTCCAAAGAACCCAACTACGCCCAAGTTTATCCCAAAGAATACGGCTGGTACAATCACGCTTTCAAAGACAAAGGCTTCATTGCTTTTTCGCCTCAAATCAATTTTTTGTACCGCTATCCCCCTTTTGGGAAACTACCAGATTTCACAGGTGATTCGCTCACAGGCACTTTCCAAATGCCTACTCATGCACGCTACATTCACCCACAGGTGAATTTTGGGGACTTTACGGCAGGTTTTGTGCATTATTACGAAAGGCATAGCAGTGCTTATGGCTTTCAACCCCGCTATACGGCTTACGAACCTGACGCTTTCATAGGTCGTTCGCATCAAATCATGTATTTTCGCCACGACTTCACTTCTTTTAATCAGAGGTGGCAGCTATCTTCGCAACTTTCTTATAACTTTTACCAAATCAGCCCACAAAGCAATTTTTATGGGGCAATTTCTCGTTGGCAGAGAGGCTATCCTTATGCCAATGGACAGAGTGTAAGGCTTCAAGAGCAGTTTTCTTACACTGCTTCCAATAAACTTTCTATCATTGGTGGCGTAATGCTGGAGAATATTGTGGCTGTGCCGCGAACTCCCCCATTACCGAAGCCAGTCGACCCTGCTCGCCCTTTCCAAGACCAAGAACTTTACCTGATAGGCTCGCGAATTTATGACCCAAGATTTATTCCTGCGGGGATTCGCGATTTGGTCAAAGTAGCCGAAACACCTGTTATCCCTTTTTACTTGAACTTCCAAAACTATGGAGGCTATGCACAAGCCCAATACCAGCCTAAAAAATGGATAAACCTAACTTTGGGTACTCGCTATGACTACAATACACGCTTTGGGGGTAGCATCAATCCAAGACTGGGGGCTGTGCTTTCCCCTCACAAAAAAGTAAATATCAAGCTATTATATGGCACTTCTTTTTTAGCCCCTTCGCCTGAGAAGGCTTTTAGGCAAGATGGTTATATTTCTCAGATATTGTTCTATTCTCCTTCTTCTTCTCGACCTACAGGAGGCATGTTGCTCATCTTGGACAATGCAAGACTTCCCAATAGGGACTTGCGACCTGAGAAGCTACAAGCCTTTGAAAGTAGCGTAAACGTACTGATTACAAACAATTTGTCTTTCAACTTAGGCGTAGCCTATACAGAAGTAAGCGATTTAATCAATCAGTTTGCTACGGTGGACTCGCTGAGGTTGTACGAGCCTACTGCTTTTTGGAGACGCTACCAAGACCCGCGATTAGATGCCGAGATTTATCGCTTGGAAACCTCTCGCAACGAGGGGAATTTGCGCTCTACTACCGTAACTGCCCATGCAAATTTTCGTATTCCTTTGGGAAAGTGGCATTTAGACGGCTTTGTAGGGTATAGCTATGTAGGTGGGCGATTTGAGCGACCTCGCTTCACAGGAAGTTCTTATTTTGCACTCTTTGGACAAAATATCCGAAATGGCTTTTCCAATGACGACTTGTTAGACCTTTATACAGACACCATTCCCGCCCAAGCAGGTGGGGTAATTTTGCACTCTCCACATTCCTTGAAGTCTGTACTGACCTTAGCACAAGAGCGTTTTAGCTTGGCTACGAGGCTACTAATCGCAGGAAATGCAAGAGGAGTAGGAACAAATTGGTGGGGGTACAACTCTTACCAAAACCCTATGTATGCTCGCTTGAATATGACAGCCAGATACAATGTAAAAACCAAGAAAAAGTACAATTTTACTTTTTTCACTACGATTGAAAATCTTTTGGACAATCGCTACTATCACACAAGTTTTGGAAGAGATGACATCATGCCCTTGGCTCCCCAAGACCCAAGAAGGATTTTAGGAGGGATAGAGGTGAGTTTTTAGACGAGGTATTTGAAAATCTCCTCAAAGCTAAGTGCTATGTTGGTGGCAGGGTCTTGTACAATTCCTTCACTATATGTAAAAAGCAAAGTGCTACTTTTTGAGTAGCACTTTGCAAGTTTTGTTTTAATTGCTCAGCATAAAATTGCCACCATTTTCTATGTTTATTCCCATGAGGTCTTTAAGTAAATTCTTATACTTTTTAAATAAGGTATCTGACTGCTTCTCATCGTCTATAAAAAGTCCTCTTTTGTTCATACGCACCTCATAGCGAGCGTCTTTGCCTTCAATCAGCCCATCTTTGATTAATTCCTCTAAGATTCTATCCGTGTTTTCGCGAGCTTTCCTTTCATGTTCCCTTGCTTTTTCCTCTAATTTGCGCGCGCTAAGTTGATTCTCATTTGCCATTTCTTGTAATCCTCTTTGCAAATTTTCCAATTCTCTTTGGGCTTTTTGAATTTCCTCTTCGCTCTTACGCATTGCATCTCTTATTGTTGCCTTATAATCAAGCATTTGGTCTTGATATCTTTTACTACGAGATTTGTCTTTCTCGATGTTTTCCTTTGCCTTGTCTATAAGTTTTTGGTGCTTGGGGAAATCTGTCTTTTCTATCTTTTTCCCATTGATTTTGAGGCGTATCAAATTATCGTCTTTATCAAAATCCATTTCTATCCTATCGCCTTTCTCTTCCCAATGGTGCGAATAACCCTCATCATCGTTGAAAAAGCCGTAGCCAAATCCTCTACTCCAAGTATCTCCAAAAGCATCGCTCCACACTCTTGCAGGAGGAAAAGAGGGAATAGTAATCACTCTGGGGCTACTCCAAGCCCATGCCTTAGGAAACTCCTCTTCTTTTCCTGTACTTACTACTACCCCATTTTTAGCGACTATCTCTACACTTCTATCATTTCTCACTATGAAATCGTCTTTGTATTTTTCATAGTCTTCTTCCTCAATGAGTTTTCCATCTTTGTAGATTTCAAAATTCCCATTGCCCTTGGTAATAAGCATAAAGTTGCTACCGAAACGGAGGGTATCTGCCGCAGCAACTGGTGTGTGCGCTAATACATCAGGCAAATCCACTGCCGCTAAGGGAGTAGGTGGCTCTGGCGGTTCTGGTAGTTCCATTTCCTCTACTTCTTCTAAGGGAGGTAAAGAGTGAGGAGGCATTTCTTTTTCACCATTAGAGTCATCACCTATGCCAATTTCTTGGTGGTGAAATAGATTGGCAAATTTGCTATTATGGGCAAAACTTATTGACAACCAAGTTTTTCCCGGTAAAACAAAAGTTGTAAAAACAAATAATAAAATTAAGATGACGATGACTTTCATACGATTTAGTTCTTTTTGGGTAAGGTATTGATTTTTTAAGATGTTCATAATGCGCTGACGCAAAGAAGATTGGTGCAAAGCCATACCAGAAGCAAAACGCAAGGCATTGGGTTCGGTTATCCATTCTGCCACTTTTACTAAAGTGTCTGCCAAAGGTTTAGCATTCCCTGTACTGCGGATAGCCCACTCATCACAACGCTGTTCGGTAACTTCCTGTAACTCTATCCGCATAAGGCGGTTCAAGGGTTGGAAAAATAAAACTGTTTCTAAAAAGTTAAAAAACTTTAGCCAAAGGTAATCTTTGCGAACTACATGGGCTAACTCATGGGCAAGCATACTTTGCTGTTGCTCAGGGGAAAGTTCTGTAAAAGTGCGCGCTGGCAAGCAAATTTCGCCTTTACCCATCGCCAACGGACTGTATAATTTTTCAGAAGACGTAAGCACAATTTTCTGCTCTATACCTCCCCAACTGCACAGTTTGAACAAGGTAAAAAGCAAGTTTTCATCTTTTACCTTTTCTCTCGGCAAAATAGCCTTAAAGAATAGATGTTTTTGAATAAATAGCCTTACTACAAGCAAACCTACTATTGCCAACCAAGCAATCACAGCGATTTCAAAAATAGAAAGTTCCCTCGCTACATTTTCGTTTCCTATTGGGTTAGAGGCAGTAGGATTGCTTAGGTCGCTTGTTGCCATGTCGTCGCTTACTTCCTGATTTTCAGGTAGTTTTTCTGTATTTATTTCTGCTAAATTCTGAGGCTTTTCTGCCATAGCAGCATTAGTAAATACTTCATTTTGTGCGGAAAAATTGCTTGTAAACACACCCGCCCCTGTAAAAACCTGAATACTTGCGGTCAATAAGCCGCCACATAGAGCCACTTTCCAAAGGATTTCTTTAGCTCGGTTGTGGGCAAAAGCAGGAAATTTGACAAGCAATTTGGCTAATCCATAAAACGCGGTGCTATGCAGGAGATAGGTAAGCAACCAACAGGAAAGAATTATTGCAAATGTTTCCATAAAATAAAAGTTGAAGTTTCTATAAATTTAGTTTTAAACATTTTGAAAAGTTGTTTGAGTTAATTTTTAATTCCGTTAGGAGTAGTCTCTTGGTAGAGATTCTTAAAATCATTAGGCTAAAATAACTCCGTAGGAGTGGCATATTTCACCCCTACAGGGTTCTTTTCATCTCAAAAATCTATTTTCTACCAATATTTCACTCCTACAGAGTTAATCCAAAGAGTTTCTAAGATGTGATTCAAATGATAACTCATAAATCAGCAAACAAAAGCATTTGTGAAGTACGGACTTAGTAACACTAATCTTCCTATTATGCACAAAAGCCAATAGTAAGGCAGATTTTTATTTACTCGAATTAATTCTTCGTTCTGCTTCCTCAATCATACGAGTTTCATTATTTTTAATAGCTATATTCTTTGCTATTTCAAAACATTTTATTGCATCTGCCTTTTTATTCAACCTTTTATAAGCACTTCCCTTCATTAGAAATAGAAAACCGTTGTTCGGGAAATAGCGTGTTCCTAAATCAGCCCATTGAACCAAGTTTTTGTTATCCTCCACCATTTCCATTGCCTCACCAACTCTTATAAAAAGCCATTCGTCTGGAACAGTACTTAATGATTTGAAGTAGTGTTTTTCATTTTTGACAAAATCTTCAATTCCCTTGGCATCAATCATATCATAAACCTTTATACTTGCTGGGGTATTTATTTCAGTAGCATTTTTTCCAAGTGCTATTCTAAGATAATTACTGCTTATCTCACGGCTATTCATATAGGTATTGGTGCAAAAAATTACAATAATATGGTTAACTGGTTCAAGGATAGCATCAATCGAGAATCCTGCCCCCCCACCGCTATGTCCAAAATAGCTAATACCCTTCACGGGTTGGTTGTTATACACTTGTAACCCATAAGCGAAGCCTTGAAAGGTGCTATCAAGAGATTTTGTACCATTTGCAGTTCGCATTATCTTTAAGGTAGATGGCTGCAAATATTTATTTTGGTCAATGCCAAGCATAAATCGGTAAAGGTCATTTGCAGTAGCCAGCCAACCACCTGCACCACTTGCTTTTGGGCTTATTGTTTCGTTTCTTAAAACATATCGCTTACTGCTTAGAAACTGGTAAGGTTGTGCATCCTTTGTAGGCATGATAGTATCGTTCAGATGCCGTATAGTTGTCATTTGACTCGGTTGAAAAAAATGAGTAGAGAAGTAATCATCAAAAGATTGTCCACTTATTTTTTCAATTATCCAACTGAGTATGATGTATCCTGAATTGCTGTAATACATTTCTTTCCCGGGAGTATCAAATACAAGGGGTGCGCTACAGATAATTTTTTCCATTTCCTTGTGGGAATAATCTTTTTTGAAATGATAATCAGGAGTTTCCCATGGACTTGTCAAACCCGATGTGTGCGTCAAGAGATGATGAATTGTTATCTTGTCTGCATTTTTTAAATCTAATTCGGGTAATATTTCTTTTACTGTATTATTTAGGTTTAGTTTCCCAGTTTCTACCAGTTGCATAATAGCGGTAGCAGTAAACATTTTCCCAGTGGATTCCGTTTTGAAAAGCGTATTAACTCTTAGCTTGGTCTTCTTTTCATAATCAGCATAGCCCCATGCTTTGTTATAAATAATGGAATCTCCCTTTGCAACCAAAATCACACCTTGAAAGTTTTTTTCTGAATAGGCATGAGTAAGGCTGTCAAAGCGTTCTAAAAGACTCTGTGCATTGATTGTAGATGCAAGAGTTAAAAGGAGAAAGAGAATATTTTTTTTCATATTAACGATTTTAATTTGAATATAACTACTACCATAAACTACTCCTCCAATAACTTTTTCAAGTCTTGGATTTCCTTTTTGTCAAATTCTCCTTCATTGACCAAGTGATTGACCAAAGCCTTAGGACTTCCTCCAAAAAACTGCTCTATCAGCGAGCCTAACATAGACTTTCGGGTATCTGCCTCTGATAGCAAAGGCTTGTAGATGTACTGTTTACCTTCTGTTTCATGGCTTACTGCACCCTTTTTCTCTAAGCGGGAAAGTACTGTCCCCACAGTAGTAAGGGCTAAATCACGGTCGTCTTTTTCTAACTCGTCGCGCACTTGGGCTACT
Source organism: Thermoflexibacter ruber (assembly GCF_900113045.1). Taxonomy (GTDB): domain Bacteria; phylum Bacteroidota; class Bacteroidia; order Cytophagales; family Thermoflexibacteraceae; genus Thermoflexibacter; species Thermoflexibacter ruber. Next base: position 79,784 of record NZ_FONY01000011.1, on the reverse strand, counting down.
GATGCCTCACCAAGTCGCCAAAGAGCCTTCATTACGGCAAGTTGCAAATCGTCTAATTTCATCTTTTCAAATTTGTTTAAATGGAGTTTAAGTTTTTATACAAATCAACTACAATCGTAGTAGATATAAAGATTAAAAAAGTGGTTTTGACACCACTTACTACAAGCGTAGCACAAATCTACTACACTTGTAGTTAATATCCAAATTTTTTATGAAAAATTTTTAGATGTAGTTGATAATATGCTTTGATTTTACGTGTAAATTTAAGCCTTAAAATACTCTAATTTATTTTATGTTGAGGATATTAGTTGATACAAAGAAATCTAAAATCTTATCTTCTCCTATGAACAACCTATATATTTCGCCTTTTTATAAACTTTACTCTTCATTTTGGAAAAGGAGTATCGTTGTTAGTATAGGTTTGATTGTATTATTTATGCAAAGCTGTCAGCCAAGTTCCCCCAAAGAGCGAGAGGGCAGTCTGCAAGAAAATGATGATAAGAATACAGGTATAGAACTTCCTATCACTTCCTCAGAAAATAATATAACTAAGGGGCTTGAACCTATCAAAGTTAAACACAGGTTGTACAACGATTTTGCTCGTTTAGTCGCAGGTTTACCTCTGGAAGAGGGAAGTAGCTTGACCCGATACACCCAATCAGAGGCATATAAGAAAATGGTGGTGGACTTAGACAAGGCTTGGGCAAAGGTAGATGCAGACCGTTTTGCTAAGATGCGCTCTTGGGCAAAAACCGAGTTAAGCACAGCCAATCAAGATAATGCTCTTTTGTTCTATCCTTTTTCAGGTCCCGATTTTGTCAATGCTTATCAATTTTTTCCCAATGCAGAAAGCTATTTATTGATTGGCTTAGAAACGGTTATGCCCTTTCCAGACTTTCGTACTTTTACTGCTAAAATGATAGACAATTATTTTATCTCTATTTTAGAGTCGGTTGATGATTTATTTGAAAAAAGCTATTTCTTTACGCGCAGAATGTCCAAAGATTTCCAGAAAGGGCGAACCGAAGGCATACTGCCCGTACTTTGCCTATTTATTGTTCGTACAGGGCATACCATTGCTGACATAGAAAAGTTAGAAATTAACAAGCAGGGAGAAATCTTAGCCTCTGCCATAGATACGGTAAATGTCAAACTCAAAGGAGTGAAAATTAGCTTTTTCAATCCACAGGACAATCAGCTAAAAACTGTTTACTATTTTCGCCAAGACTTGTCCAATAATGGATTAAAACAAAATCCTAATTTTATGAAGATGCTTCAAAACTTGCCATCTTGCAATACTTATTTTAAGTCTGCTTCTTATTTGCTGCATTATCCTTATTTTACAGATTTAAGACCTTTGATTTTAGAAAAAAGTAAGAGTATTTTGCAAGATGATACAGGCGTACCTTTCAGATTTTTTGATAGGGCAAAGTGGGACTTAGCAGTGTATGGGGTGTATGACAAGCCTATCAAAGATTTTAAAAGAATGGAGCAGAAGGACTTAAAAAATTTTTATGATAGCCTGAAATCTCTTGGAGCAGTCAAACCTATGCCGTTTGACTTAGGCTATCACTGGGGAAAAAAGGATAATAATTTGATGCGTGCTATTAAAAAGATAAATAAGTAAAATACATTCAATTCAAGATGCACATTAATCTTACAGGACAACACATTTTAGTAACAGGGGCAAGCAGAGGAATAGGGAAAGCCATCGCACTGAAACTAATAGAAACAGGGGCAAAAGTAGCTATTCACTACTCACAACACCAGCAATCCGCCCAAGAAATTGTCAAGGCTTATCCAGAACACGCCGTAGCTTTCCAAGCAGACTTAGCCAACCCCCAAGAGGTAGTTGGTCTTTTTGAGGCAGTCATCAAAGCATTTGGCAAGTTAGATGTCTTAGTCAATAATGCAGGCATTGCCATCAGCTCGGCGATGACCAAAGATGACCAACTTTGGCTAAAAGACTGGGAACTCACTATGGCTGTCAATCTTAGTGCAACAGGCTTGCTTTGCAAAAAATCTATTACTCATTTTCTCACTCATCAATCGGGCAGGATTATTAATATTACCTCACGCGCTGCTTTCAGAGGAGATACCGCTGAGTACATAGCCTATGCCGCTTCCAAAGGGGGAATGGTTGCCTTAACACGCTCTATTGCAAGGGCTTATGGGAAGCAAGGAATCAAAGCCTTTAATATTGCTCCCGGTTTTACCCGAACTGATATGGCACGTAGCTTTATTGACCAGTACGGCGAACTCTATGCTATGAACGACATCGCCTTAGATAGACTGACAGAGCCTGAAGACATAGCCCCTCTGGTCGTTTTTTTGGCAAGTGGCTGGGCAGACCATGCCACAGGCGCAACTATTGACATCAATGCGGCAAGCTATGTTCACTGACAAGAAAAAAAAGTATTTTTTTAAGAAAAATTATTGATACCTTGCATATAATTTATTTTTTTATATACTTTATGTTTTGGAAATTTTTAAGCAAAATATTTGCTTTGCTTAGCTTTTGAAGGTGTGTATTTCCATATATTGTAAAATGATTTTTCAAATATTAATAAGGTGTTAGATAAAAAATACAAATTCAAAGATTTAAAAGTATATTCCTCTACCGAATGGCTTGCTGATGGCAAGAAGAAGTATCGTACCGTTTTTGAAAATATAGAAACAACTTACTTATACGCAGAGCTTTCCTTTTATAACAAACTTTTTGACGAGGAGGACTGGGAAACTTCTATACGGCTAAAAGCCTACCGACTTAATGAGAAAGGACGAAAAGATGAACTCTGCGATATAAAACTGGAAAAATACAAGGTTTCTAAGGAAGACAATATAGTGCAAATACGTGAGGGCTGGGGAAATAAGGAAGCAGGTGCATTCTGGTCAAGAGGGGATTACCTGTGGGAAGCCTACATAGACGAAGAGTTAGTAGGTAGGAAAAGATTTTATGTCGAAAGTGGGGGACCCGTATTAAATGATGACAACCCTTACTTTGAAATTAGCTATATCAAACTCTATGAAGGTCCCAATAAAGGAGTAACTGAAGGAGAACGTAGCTATTACACTTGCTTCAAAGCCAAAGATACACGTTATATATGGGTAGAGTTTTGTTTTAATAACTTGCAATCTTCTTCTTGGTACGCTGAACTTTTCTTTAACTTTTATAATGATGCTGGTCAGCTCAAAGGCAGAACAGTAGAGTTAAGAAAAGTAAACCCTAACGAAGAAACAGTCGTCATCACCACTGGCTGGGGGTCAGACACGCCTGGTTCTTGGTATGAGGACAAATACCGCTTAGAGGTCATTTTTATGGACCAACTCATTGCCGTTGTCCCTTTTGAAGCAGGCGACGACTGGCAAAAAGGAGAAAGTACGCTGCTGGTAGGCAATGACTTATTGCGTACAGAAAATTATCATCAAAAGACAGAAGAACCTGAAGAAACCTTAGAGGAGTTACTTGCCAAACTTAACGAGATGATTGGCTTGAATCAGGTCAAAACGAGAATCCAAGACTACATCAGTTACTTACGTTTCCTCAAACTTCGTAAAGAGCAAGGTTTTGATGAATATCAAAAAATTAACCTTCACTCTGTTTTTCGTGGTAATCCGGGAACAGGTAAAACTACGATTGCTAAGATGTTAGGCAAAATATATAAGCAAATGGGCTTGCTAAGCAATGGTAAGGTGCATGAGGTTGGCAGGGCAGAACTCGTAGGGCAATATATTGGACAAACCGCTCCCAAAGTCAAAGAAATGATAGACAAAGCAAGAGGCGGCGTACTCTTCATTGACGAGGCATATTCTCTTATTAGGAGTAAGGAAGACAGCAAAGACTATGGACAGGAAGTAGTGGAAACGCTTGTCAAAGAGATGTCTGACGGTCCAGGCGACATAGCAATTATCGTAGCAGGCTATCCTAAGGAAATGGATATTTTCTTGGACTCCAATCCCGGATTCAAGTCGCGTTTCAATATTTACTTTGACTTCCCTGACTATTTGCCTCAGGAACTCAGCCAAATCGTAGAACTTTCGGCAAGAAAAAGAGATATAGAGTTTACCCCAGAAGCCTTAGCTTATCTGAACAAGAAAATTACGGAAAACTACCGAAATAGAGATGAAACCTTTGGCAATGCTCGTCTGGTTAATTCCTTAGTCGACGAAGCCAAAATGAATATGGGCTTGCGCGTGATGAAATCCGCAGATCTTTCGCAAGTTACGGCTGAGATGCTTAAAAAAGTAGAACTGCAAGACGTACAAAAAATCTTTAAAGAAGAGATACAGGAACTCCCTCTAATTGAGGAAGACAATGCACTCTTGGACGAGGCTATGACCGAACTGAATAGCATGATTGGCTTGGTAGAGGTTAAGAACCAAATTTTTGAACTCATCAAGTTAGTGCGCTTTTATCGGGATATGGGCAGAGATGTATTGGGGCGTTTTTCCTTGCATACTGTTTTCAAAGGCAATCCGGGAACAGGCAAAACTACTGTAGCAAGGATTTTAGCCAAGATTTACAAGGCACTGGGTATCTTAGAAAGAGGGCATTTGGTAGAGTGCGATAGGCAAAGTTTGGTAGCAGGCTATATTGGACAAACAGCTATCAAAACCCAAGAAAGAATAGACAAAGCTATGGGTGGAGTACTTTTCATAGACGAGGCTTATGCACTCTCTCCACAAGGAGTGGTCAATGATTTTGGCAATGAGGCATTGGAAACTATCCTCAAACAAATGGAAGATAAAAGAGGAAAGTTTATCGTCATTGTGGCAGGTTATACCGAACCTATGGACAGATTTATAGAATCCAATCCCGGTCTTAAATCTCGATTTGACAGAACACTCAATTTTGAGGACTATACCGCTGAGGAACTTTTCCAAATAGCTACGTATATGCTTCACCAAGAAAAGCTTACGCCAGATGCAGAAGCAGAGGAATATCTGAGAAAGTACATGAAGTACCTTTATGAACGCCGAGATAAATACTTTGGTAATGCTCGTTCCGTGAGAAAAATAATAGGTCAAGGAATAAGAAAGCAGCACTTGCGCATGGCTTCCTTAGACAAATCAAGTCGTACAGAAGAAATGCTAACTACTCTGACGCTGGCAGACCTGAAAGATTTGAACTTTGAAGAAGAAGCAGGTAATCAGCGAAAAATTGGCTTCAGACCACAAGCAGAGTAATTCACAAAAATTATCACAGGCAAATTTTTTATGTTAGACAGAAGCGTACCGCCACCTATTTATTCGATTCAAAATTTTTCTCTGAAAAAACCTATTACGCAAGTCCTTAAAAATCAAATACCTCTACATTTTGTCAATGTAGGGGTACAGCCTGTACTTAGTGTGCAGCTGATTTTTTCTCAAGGCGCATACTTAGCTGATAATCCTACAGTTAACCATTTTACAGCCAAGATGCTATTAGAGGGTACAGAGAAAAAAACAGCCTCTCAGATTACTAATGAGATAGATAAATATGGGGCTGCTTTGGATATTGGCGCAGGTATAGAAGAGGCTTATGCCGATTTTCACTGTTTGAATAAATACTTACATCACTTATTAGATTTGGTGATAGAGTTACTTTCTTATCCTACTTTCCCTGAGCATGAATTAGAAAAACTCAAAAGCATAGCTATACAAAATATTCGAATCAACAACGAAAGAACCAGTTTTATTGCCAGCAATAAGTTTAGAGCCAATCTTTTTGGAGAAGACCACCCCTACGGATATACTACCACAGAAGAAGCTGTTAATCAACTGGATACAGAAATACTACGTCAGCATTTTCACAAGATTTTTTATCAAAAGCCTTTTCGGGTAATTGTGGCTGGGGCTTTCGCCGAGAAAGAAATGAAGCTCATCGGGGATTATTTGGAACATTTACCTACTGAACACGAATGGACTAAAAATGAAAAGGAATACTTAAAGGTTTCAAAAACCGAAGCCGTCTATATAGAAAAGCCCAATGCCGTACAAACCTCTATACGCATAGGAAAGGAAATTTTGAAAAGGCAGGAAAAAGATTTTACTGTACAACTTGTACTAAATACAATTTTAGGTGGTTACTTTGGCTCTCGCCTAATGAGCAATATCCGCGAAGACAAAGGGCTTTCTTACGGGATTTCTTCTCAACTTAGTATTTTGAAAAATGCTACTTACATGATGATAGGTACTGACGTAAAAAAAGAGCAAAGGCAAGTTGCTTTGAATGAAATCTATAAGGAAATTCAAAAACTAACACAAGAACCTGTCAGCCAAAAGGAGTTGGACTTAGTCAAAAACTATATGAAAGGAACATTTGTAAACTCACTGAATACCCCCTTTGCTATTGCAGACAAGTTCAAAACGATTTATAGTTTTGGGCTTTCCGAAGATTACTATGATTACCATATACAGCGAATCGATGCGGTTACTGCCGAACAAGTTTTAGCGTTAGCTGAGCGTCTTTATAAAAACGACCTTCTTGAGGTAATGGTAGGATAAGCTCTATTAGATTATAGCACATCTGAAAACCAAAAATTACAAACAAGCCAAGTGGTTATACTAAAAATCGACTTGAAAATGTTATCTTTGTTAAAAAATGCCAAGATTATAAAAAAACTATTCAAATCATTATCAAGTCCTGTATATCTCCTTGTCAATCAAGGTGTAACTGAAAAACTTTCTATCAGAGAGAGTTCTCGCATCAGAAGAACAAATATTATTGCTATTTTTCTTATTATCAACACTTTATTAGGACTTTGGTTAGGTGGACAAGTATCAATTACCGCAACCATAGCAGAGTGTGTTGCTTGTTTACTTTATGCCAGCAGTATCATTTTTAATCGCTTTTTAAAATATCGTACTGCCAAAGTCTTGCTTATATGTTCAGTAAACATAATAGCTTTCTTATTTTCTTTTCACATTATTCATGCTTTTACCTATCTTTTTTTCATTCCTATCTCTTTCTTAGGTTTTGTTGTCTTTCGCAAAAAAGAATATGTTTTTATTGTTTTTGCTGTTTTACTTTCTTTTATATTATTTATAACAAGAGTTTGGTTGAGTATAGAAATCTTTAATGTACCTACTATCAATCAACAAAGTACAGATTTAGCGAACAAAGTAATAGCAACCGAGCTATTCGTCGTATGCCTGATATTGGTTTATTACATGTTTTTAGAAAATGACAGAACCTCCTCCCTACTCGCCAAAGAAATCAAAAAAGCCCAACAATCTGAAGTAGAATTAGCTAAATATCATCAGGCAAACCTCTACCTTACGCAGAGTACTGTCATACGCACAGGGAGTTTGCAAGAAGCCTTGAACGTAATAGCAAAAGTTGCCTCAGAAACTATGCAAGTCAGTCGGGTCAATATCTGGCAGTTTGATGAAAATTATACACAAATTACTTGCTTAGCCCACTACGATTTAGAGCAAAAAGAAAATATAATTGGAACAGTAATAAAAGCTATTGATTATCCCATTTATTTTCAGCATCTATCCCAAGCAGAATTAACGACAGCTGTTGATGCAAGAAATGACGAGTTTACCAAAGAGTTTAAAGAATCTTATTTAGAACCCGCAGACATTTACTCTCTATTGGACATTCCTATCAAGATAGAAGGAAAAATGCAGGGAATTATTTGCTTTGAGCAGACCAAAGAAAAAAAGGACTGGACAATCAATGAAAAAGAATTTGGACTAAGCATCGCCAGTATTGCCGCCTTAGCCATAGAAACAGCCGCCCGCAAGCAAATGAATGCACAACTCACTCAGTCTTTAGAAGCTAAGGATATGATATTAAATATTTTAGCCCATGATTTAAAAAACCCAATCAGTGGAACGATTACTGCCTGCGATGTGATAAAAAATGAGGCTGATAGGATACAAGACCCAGAGGTAAAGGCTGAAATTGAGATGTATGCTGAACTGATTACCCAATCTCAAAAGCATGCCCACAACATTATCCAAGATTTATTAGAAACTATCAAATTAGAAGCAGAAAAAGCAACTGCTCTTATAGTAGAGAAAGTAGAGTTAAATGATTTTATCCACCCCATTTTCAATTCTTTTGAAGCCAAAGCAAAAAACAAACAAATCCAATTAACACATAATTTTTATCAACAAGAATTGTACGCTGACATTAATCCTACTAAATTTGAAAGAATCATAGAAAACTTGATGACCAATGCCGTTAAGTTTACGCCCAAAGGTGGTAGAGTATCCCTTTTACTGCACGCAGGCAATTTGCATCACCTAATTATTGTGCAAGATAACGGCATTGGGATACCCTTAGAAAACCAAGCTATTGTTTTCAATAAATTTACCAAAGCTAAAAGAAAAGGTACAGAAGGCGAACCCACTAACGGCTTAGGCTTGTTTATTTGTAAGCAAATCGTAGAAATGCACAAAGGAGAAATATGGGTAGAAAGCAAAGAAGGGCAGGGAAGTGCTTTTTACGTAAAGATACCCAAAGCCTACTGATGATTGGACTAAAATAAATATGACTATGAAATATAGAAAAATTATTTTCTTAGCAAGTTGTGTGGTTTTTATGCTTACTGCTTTTAAAGTTCAAAAAAATACAAAGGAAGTAGCAGTCAAAGAAAAACTTTCTGATTATGGGTTCTTTGCAGGCAAGTTAGCCGACTTGAACCCCAGCGAAGGAGTAATTCCGTATCAACTCAATACCCCTTTGTTTTCAGATTATGCTGAGAAGCAACGATTTATCAAATTACCCTCAGGAACTACAGCCCAATTTCATGCCATAGAAACTTTCCAATTTCCCAAAGGAACGGTACTCATCAAAAATTTTTACTATCCTTTTGATGTCAGAGATAAAAGCAAAGGAAGACGTATTTTGGAAACTCGCTTGCTGATTCACCAAGAAGAAGGCTGGGTAGCCTTGCCTTACATTTGGAATGAGGAACAAACAGAAGCCTATTTAGACGTAGCAGGTGATACTAAAGAGGTAAGTTGGAAAGATGAAAAAGGGAAAAAACAAGTTTTGCAATACACTATCCCTAATGTAAACCAATGCAAAGGTTGCCATTTAAAAGATGGAAAAATGACACCTATTGGCTTAGTGGCTCGCCAACTCAACGGAAACTTCCCTTACAAAGAAGGTGAAGAAAACCAACTGCTCAAATGGAAAAAATTAGGCATTTTAGAAAATCTACCAGAACTTTCGCAAGTGAGTCAAGTTCCCGTATGGGCAGATGCCAACTCAGGTGATTTGAACAGCAGAGCAAGGGCATGGTTAGATATTAACTGTGCATTTTGTCATAATCCCAAAGGAGCGGCAAGCACTTCGGGGCTATTTTTAGAATATAATCAAGACAATGCGACTGCCTTAGGAATTTTCAAAAATCCTGTAGCGGCAGGCAAAGGCTCTGGAAATCGGCAGTTTGACATCGTTCCTGCACAGCCCGATAAATCTATCTTAGTATATCGCATTGAGTCCAATGACCCCTCAGAGATGATGCCCGAGATAGGAAGAAAAGTAGTTCACAAAGAAGGTGTTGCACTTATCAAGGAATGGATAAAACAAATGAAGTAAGATAAATAGTTATTATTTTTTATTTTAATTGTTTGTATATCAACGGATTAAGACAAAGCAAGTGTGCTTTTGAAGTCATGGCTTAACATTTTTTATACCATGACTTGATAAAATACTGAAAAATACTCCTTATCTTAGATTTGCTAATTGCAACAATACAGTTTCAAAATCTGAACTTAAACACCTAACTTTATGAAAAAAGTATATTTCTTAGTGTCCATCTTTTTTATTAGTAGTACTTCTTTGATATATGCCCAACTCATCAGAGAAACTTCTGCTTCCATGAGTTTAGGACACAACAACGCTATTATGTTGGAATTAGATTATGCTGATGCAAGCAAAGTGCTTGAGGTATTCAACAAATATGTCAATGATTTCAAAGCCAAAACTAAAACCAAAAAAGGAGAACTCTTTGCAGATAATGCCTTGATAAAATCTATAGGAGGCAATAACACCATAGACATCTACGCAAGAGCCGAGAAAGGCATGAACAAAGCTGTACTTACAGTATGGTTTGACTTAGGTGGGGCTTATCTGTCTTCCAGAAGCCACCCCGATAAGTATTTGGAGGCAGAGAAATGGCTAAATGAATTTGCCAAAATCATGGTCAAAAAAGGCATAGAAGATGAACTGAAAGCAGAGCAAAAAAAGCTAAGTGAATTGGAAAATGATTTGAAAAATCTCACCAGAGACAAGGAAAAATTGGAAAGAAACATCACCAGCGATGAGAAAAGCATCAAAGATATGGAAAATAAAATAGCACAAACCAAGCAGAACATAGAAAAATCAAAGCAGGACATCATTACCAACTTAGACCAACAAAGAAATAAGAATGACGAAATAGAAAGACAAAAAGAAGTCATCAAAAAAGTGGAAGCTAAGTTAAAAGGCAATTAAAAGTTTTAGACAAAACAAGCAAATATTATGGCTATTACAAGACCTTTCAATTTCAAGCAGTGGATAGATGAGCATCGCCATCTGCTCAAACCTCCCGTAGGGAATCAGCAAGTTTACAAAGGCAACAACGACTATATCGTCATGGTAGTTGGAGGTCCTAATGCACGCAAAGACTACCATTACAACGAAAGTGAGGAATTTTTTTACCAAGTAGAAGGAGATATTACTTTGAAAATCATAGAGGACGGACAGCCCGTAGATATTCCTATCAAAGAAGGTGAAATCTTCCTACTACCTCCCAAAGTGCCACATTCCCCACAAAGGAAAGCCAATACAGTAGGTTTAGTTATAGAGCGTTACCGCAGAGAAGGAGAAAAAGATGGGTTTATGTGGTTTTGCGAAAAATGCCATCAAAAACTCTATGAGGAGTATTTTGAACTGACCGACATTGTAAAGCAACTCCCCGTAGTGATGAAAAAGTTTTATGATTCAGAGGACTTGCGTACCTGCAAACAATGTGGAGCAGTCATGCAACCGCCACAGCCCGTAGGCTAAAATATTTTTTGAGGTTTAGAATTTTGAAGTAACACACATGGACATATACCTACACAGATATTTACTAAAACTAAAACACCATTTTAAGATTGCAAGAGATGAAAGAAGCGTACAACCCACATTGATTGTAGAATTATCTGACGGACAAATAAGTGGTTACGGCGAAGCAACCACCAATACTTACTATGGAATCACGTATGAAAACATGTCCGAGGTCTTAGCAAAGGCAGGAGATACTCTCAAAGATTATTCTTTTTCTACGCCCGCTCAACTTTGGGAAGATTTGAAGGATATTTTCCACTCTAACTCTTTTGCTCAGTGTGCTTTAGATGAAGCCGCCTACGACTACTACGCCCAAAAGTTGGGAAAACCGCTCTATCAAGTTTGGAATTTAGACCTCAGTACTATGCCCCAGACTAACTATACCATAGGCATAGATACCATAGAAAACATGGTAAACAAACTCAAAGAAATGCCTTGGAATATTTATAAAATTAAACTGGGAACGCCACACGACATTGAAATTGTCAAAGCACTCAGGAAACATACCCAAGCAAGGTTTAGGGTTGATGCCAACTGTGGCTGGGGTGTAGAAGAAACTATACGCAACTCATACGAATTGAGAAAGTTAGACGTAGAGTTCATAGAGCAACCTATGAAAGCAGACAATTGGGAAGGTATGAAAGAAGTGTATCAGCATACTGCCCTTCCCATTATTGCAGATGAAAGTTGCATTAGGGAAAGCGATGTAGAAAAATGCTTCGGACATTTTCACGGTATAAACATCAAACTGATGAAATGCGGTGGGATTACTCCAACTCTTCGCATGATTCAGAAAGCACGCCAACTCCAAATGAAAGTCATGGTAGGGTGTATGACCGAATCATCTGTAGGAACATCTGCCATCGCACACCTCGCTCCTATGATAGACTATGTAGATATGGACGGACCCTTACTGATAAGCAATGACATTGCCGACGGGGTCAAACTAAGCATAGAAGGTACTGCCTTTCCACCCAGAAATGGCTTAGGGATAGTCTTACTTCCAAATCTCCATTAATTGTATTTGGCTCTTTCTTGGAAAATCTTTTTGACCTTAGCCTCTAATTTGAGGGCTTTAGGTATCAAAATCTGATTCTCAATGAGTGCATGTTCTGACAGTTCATGCTCAAACTGTCTGAGTTCTGTGTATAACACTTTGAGCATGAACGGTGTGTTTTCTTTGATTTCGTAGTTATTCGTCATTTCACGAATACCCTCCATATCATCGTCATCAGTAGTATGAGTAGTAGCAAACTTGCGGATAGAGTATTTTTCCATATCAAAATAAATCTTTGAAAGGGGCATCTGATGATACACTACATCATCTAAACGCATAATATAGTTAAAAATCTCTGCTTCCTCTTCTAAGATATGGTGAACAAAATCCTCTGCAAAGATAGGAAAAGCTATTTTTAAGTCATTGACAATCTCATCATAATAAGTATCAGTAGTAGGTAGGTTGGTATGAACTACTAAATCGAGCATATAAGGTAAGCGACGACGCATAAAAACGCGATGTGCCTGTCTTAGATAGTCTATGACCATGTCCACAGGATACTTAGAAAGTCGTTCAAAATCTTTGCTTTGTTGGCTTTGAGAAGTTTTTAACTCCAATTCTTTCAAGACCACCGTAGGGCTAATGTGGCGAGCAATACACATGGCTTCTAAGGTCTTATAGGGATATTTGAAAAAATCAATACCAAATTGGTGCAAGACCGCACCAAAGCTATAATTCTCTGCCACAATTTCTGCTAAACTTTTGCTCCACATACTTGCCTTTTGTTTTTGCTACTTTAACAACTAAATGATAAACTACTTAAAACTTATACCTATAAGACTTGAGCAGCCTTATAGGTATATCTATTTCAAAATTTATGCAAATATAAGATTTTTTATGTAGTAAAATCAGTAATAGGCTAAGATTGTTTTTCTTCTTCTGCTATTTTTTTCAAAACCAACAGGGGAACTTTTGTTTCAAAAGCAAGTGATTTGGTAATGCTGGCATTAAATAGTTTTTCATACCAAGGTCTTTCATAACTTGCTACGCTCAGCATAGAAGGTTTACTATAGTTTACGTATTCTTCTATGCTCTCTGCTATCTCCTCGTCTTGGTCTTCGGTAGCTACGAAAGTCATTTCTATATTTTCATATCCATATTTTTCTTTTATATTTTTTAAAAAGCCCTCTTTATCAAAGGCTTCTACATCAGTAATCGAGCTGTGCAAGTGGAAAATCTCTATCCTTGCGTTAAAAAACTTGGCAAAGTCGAGCAAATCTTGGAAAAAGCTATCTACCTGCAAAGTAATAGAAGCAAGGCTTATTTTTTCTACTGTTTTTATTTTGCATTTCTTGGGAATCATCAGCACAGGGCAAGGGGCTTCTTCCAAAAGGTTAGCTGACTCGCTTCCATAAAAGAAACGCTGTATTCCATTGGATTTTGATTTTCCTATAATGACCAAATCTACTGCTTGCTCGTTGATAGTGTGCAATACATTGTCTAAAAACTCTCCGTGCTTTACTATCCAATCAATTTCAAAAGGTGGTCTTTCTAACCCCAAGCGGTTCAGAACCCTTTGACTCAAATTTTGCAGCCTTTCCCAATTTTGAGTAAGTTCATACTCTACCAAATCGCGATACACATTGCGCGGTGTTCTCTCGGGTACTTGGGTTTCAGTAGCATGGAAGAAGATAAGTTTTACATCTTTTCTGTTAGCAACCATACGCACTGCAAACTTCATGGCTTGCAAGGTATGGGGAGAAAAATCAGTAGGAACTAAAATAGTTTTCATATAAAACGGATAAAACTTTAAACTACAAAATTGGCAAATAGATTTCAAAAACTAAAATATTACTTGTTTACTTTGCAGTTCAAAAGTCATTTTTTGCTTTATTGAAATGTCATTAGATAAAGATGCTTTGTATATGAACAGGGCTATGGAGTTAGCCCTCCATGGACGGGGAGAGGTCAGCCCTAATCCTATGGTAGGTTGTGTAATTGTTTATCAAGACAAAATCATAGGAGAAGGCTATCATCAGAAATACGGCGAACCTCACGCCGAGGTGAATGCAATTCATTCGGTACAAAACAAAGAACTACTTTCTGAATCAACTCTTTATGTAAATTTAGAACCTTGCTCTCATTTTGGGAAGACTCCTCCCTGTGCCGATTTAATCATCAAGCATCAAATCAAAAAAGTAGTAGTAGCCAATTTGGATACCAACCCACTTGTTGCGGGCAAAGGCATTCAAAAACTCAAAAATGCTGGCATAGAAGTCCAGATAGGGATTATGGAAAAAGAAGGGAAAAGCCTCAACAAGCGTTTTTTTACCTTTATGAAACGTATGCGTCCTTATATTATCTTGAAGTGGGCAGAAACAGCTGACGGGTATATTGCTAGAGAAAATTATGACTCTAAATGGATAAGCAATTCGCTATCAAGAAGATTGGTGCATAAATGGCGAAGTGAAGAAGATGCAATCATGGTAGGGACTAATACTGCCTTTTACGACAACCCCCAGCTTAACGTAAGAGATTGGACAGGACGCAACCCTATTAGGATAGTCATAGACAGAAATCTAAGACTTCCCGCACATCTACATCTTTTTGACGGTAAACAGCCTACTATCTGCTATAACTCGATTAAAGATAATATCAGCCCCAACGTAGAGCATATCAAAATCAAAGAAGGGAACTTTATCAAGCAAGTAATAGAAAACCTCTATGCCAAACGCATACAATCAGTACTGGTAGAGGGAGGCAGTGGACTTATTAACTCCTTGTTAGAAAATGATTTATGGGACGAGATTCGGGTTTTCCGAACAGCTATTTGCTTTGGAAAAGGCATCAAAGCCCCTCAAATTAGAGGGATACTTTTTGATAGAGCTACTATACAAGACAATGACCTACTCATTTTTAGAAGGGGGGACGAGTGGTAAAACCTTAGTCAAAAACAGTCTGCTTTTCAGGATTTTCCAAAAACTCAAACATGAGTGCTATCTGCGAGTGCAAGATTCTATCCTGAGAAAGTTCAGGAAGTTGGTCTAAGGCAAAGAATCCTACTCCCTTGGTTTCTGTTCCGCTTCTCAACTCCCCTCCAATAATTTCACAAAGAATAAATAGCTTGTAAACATAAAAAGGTGAAGGGGGGTGTCCTTGCTTTTGTTTATCTAAGACAGCTAACAACCTAATAGGCTTTACCTCTAAACCTGCCTCCTCTTTAGTTTCTTTGACGGCTACTTCCGCCGGCGAGTAGCCTATATCAGCCCACCCGCCCGGCGGACACCAGCGGTTGTCTATAGCTTCTTGCACCAAAAGTATTTGCTTCTGTTGGAATACTATTGCCCTTACGTCTGTTTTAGGAGTAAGATAGTTTTTTTCTTCTGAAAAAAGTAGTTTGATTTTTTCAGGAGGTACCTCTGTGAGGTCTTGCATCATTTGGAGGCTGAGGTCTAAGAGTTCCTCATACCTATCTCGGTCGTAATGGCTTTGAGTAAAATTTAACCCTATTTGGCTAAGTGCATGGATACGCTTGATATAAGCTAACCATTTGTTTTCCATAATATTTTCTTATAGCTTATTGAAAGTTCTTACTGTTTTTTCTTTTCTTGATTCTTTGGTACGCTAAGTTGTTCTTCCTCTTTGCTTCGCCTTTGCATATCCTCTACCTTGTCCATTTCCTCTGATTCCTCAAAAGCCTTCCAGTCAAATTTTTCGTTAAAGGGGTCAAGGGCTTTTTGAGGGTCAAACAAACATTTGTCTATGGGCAGTGCTTTGTAAGGCGTAAAGTCAGGCTCAGAGGTAAACATATCAGACATGTCGGTAGCCCCAGCATCATATTGATTCAAATAGGGCAAGCCCAAGATATGCCAAAATGTTTTAAAGATACTACCAAAACTATAATGTATATGGCTTACATAGTTTTTCTTGGTATAGGGAGAAATCACCATAAGAATACTGCGGTGTGCGTCTATATGGTCGCGTCCTCCCTGAGGGTCGTCTTCCGTGATGATGATTGCCATATTTTTCCAATAAGGTGTATTGGACAAATACTCCACTATCCTGCCTATCGCAAGGTCGTTATCCGCCATATAGCTTTCTAAGAAAGGAAATCCTGCATGAGGTCTTTCTCTCGCTCCATGGTCATTGGGAATGATAATGGTCAGGACTTGGGGGAGGGGCTTGTTCGTGCTAAGCCACTTTTCTTCAAATTCCTTTTTAAATATATCAACTCTAAACTGGTCAGGAATCGCCATGTTGTAGGTAGGATAAATTTTGGAAGTTTTTGCAAAAAGAGGTTCAGGCAGGGGATAGTTCACGATATACTTTACTCCGCCATATTTGAGCGTGCTATCGCTATACAAGGCACTTCCCATTTCTACCCCAAAGCCAAAGTTGAAAAAATCAATTTTATTTCTGTCCAAATGTTCCCAAATAGAGCCTGCCTCGTTGTAATCCTCGGGGAAAATTGCTCCTGCCGCCCCTACAAAAGCCAAATTTCCTTTTGCCTTAGAATCTATCCTCATACTGCGTTTCCCCCCATAAGCGGCGGCAGTACTGGTTTCCACCCATTCATTAGGGTAAGTTCCTACCAGCCACCTATGCCCATCGGCTGATACATCAGAGTCGCAGTAAAAATTATCGGACATAGCAAAACGCTTTGCTAAGGCATGGTGATTGGGCATGACATCTACTCCTGAGAGTTTCAAGTCCCCTTTTCTATTGGCAAAAGTACGATTAAGCCCAAAGCGCGCCAAAGTAGTATCGCCTTTGCCATTCGTATTTTGGGCAAAAACCTCATCGTAAGTACGGTTTTCTTTGGAAATAAAGACGATGTACTTGATAGGTGATTCAGAATACTTAGAATAGAGAGGAATGGGGTTAAGAGTAGGCTTTTTGGCTTGTTCAGAGGGATTAGTTATTTTCTCAAATTTAAAATTATTTTCTACCACTTGCTTAGTAAAGTTTTCTAATTCAATATCTTGAGGGATAGTAAAAATAGATACTGTGCCTTTCATCAAAGCACCGATGTAGCTTCCCTCTGCTCCTGCTTGAAAATCTTTTCCCCCGTTAGGTCCGCTTCCGTATCCTTTGGCATTGGCAACGATGAGTTTTTTACCGTCATTGCTTACTTTGAGTTTAGAAGGAAACCAGCCTACGGGCAAATGACCCAACAGTTTCAAACTTTCTACGTCAATTACCCCTACTGCATTGATGCCTGCCTCTGCCACGTACAATCGCTTGTTATCAGGAGAGAGAGCCAAGCCAAAGGGAATGACTCCTCGCAAATTGCCTAATCGCTCATCAAGCACAAGGAAAATATCTTTGACTACTTTGTTAGTTTTGATGTCAATAACAGAAATGCAATCATTGTTCCCATTGCTGACAAATACATACTTATCGGTAGCTACCACCGAGTTTGGGCTGGAACCACCCACTGTAGGGAAGTCCTCTACTTTTTGCCCTACCAAGTAGCCCGTTTTGATTTTGGCAGTAGTTTCTTTTTTTGCCAAGTCAATCGCCCAAATAGAAAAAGCCTCTGGCGCATTGGGGTCGCCAAGAGGAGGGATACCCAGAGAGTCATTACCTTCTCGCATTTCTTTGGTGTTGTAGCCTGTGCTTGCGTAAGGTCTGGAAGTATTTTTCAAATCTTTCAAATCTACATCTTTAAGGAATTTGTACTCAAAAACTCCCACATTAGCAACATAGGCTTGCTTTTCGTCAGGGGAGAGTGCTATGCCAAAAGGATAACGCCCTGTGGGAACATTGGCTATAAGAGTTTGCTTTTCAGTATCTATGATAATCAGGCGGAAGTTGATTTGGTCGACTATGTAGAGCGTTTTTCCGTCTTTGCTCAAAATCATATCTCCCAAATAACCATGTGTAAAATCTTCATTTTCTATCTTCATCGCACAGTTGATTTCTCCCTTTTTCTGATTGGTATTCAAGTCAAAAATAAATACTTTATTGGTTTCTCCACCTGCTACGTAGAGCGTTTGGTTATCAGGAGAAATCGCCAAGCCCATGAAAACGGCTTCTAAAATACCTTCATCAGTTTTTGCTCCTTCGGGAATTTGCTGAACGATAGGATTCTCGCTCAGCAGATTTTTTATTACAGTAATAGAAAAAGGTGAAGTTCCTGAGTTAGCAGTTACAGCTATGTTTCCATCTGGGCTGAGAATAAGTCCATAAGGATGGGGAGCGGTCGTTATTTGTTTCCCAAGTGGCGTAATAAATCTCCCATTGGGCAAAATAGTTTTTCCATTTTTATCTATTCTCACATATTCGCTACCCGCAGGGGCATAAGCTATCCACTGTCCTTGCTCATTATCATTACTTGTACTGCACGAAGCAAGAAATAAAAAAATAAAAAGCAAAAAATAACTATTTTTCATACTTTTGAAGGGCTTGAGTTTGAACCCAAATAAAGCAAGAATAGAGGAGATTTAGGTTATGCAAGCATGAATTTATGATGAATAAATACTATGGCTTTTATGCTAAATTCTAAAGCCCATCACCAATATATCATCTACCTGTGAGCTATTTCCCTCCTGCATCCAAGCCTCTAAGGTGCTATTGAGTATGGCTCTTTGTTCTTGCATAGGCTGGGTATGAATCTCAAAGAGTAGTTCTCTAAAACGCTTAGTCATGAACTTGCGTCTTTCTATCCCTCCAAATTGGTCTTGGTAGCCATCAGAAAAAATATAGAAAGTAGTTGGCACGGAAATATCTATCAAATGCCTTTTGAATGTATAAGAAGTATTCTTATTAAAACCTCCAATAGGGAAAATATCTGCTTTGATGTAGTGCAATTGGGGTGTGCCAGCATCATCATTTTGTATATAGATAAGTGGATTACCTGCGCCTGCATATTCCATGACTTGGGCTTGCTTGTCTATAATGCAAATCGCCATATCCATACCGTCGCGGTTATTGGTTTCATCTTGTTGGAGGAATACCTTTACTTGTCTGTTCAGGGTATTAAGAATTTCGTCTGCTTGGGTAATATGCTGTAAGTTAATAACTTCATTGAGTTTTGCCTCAGAAATCAAAGACATAAAAGCCCCTGGTACCCCATGCCCGGTACAGTCTATTGCCGATACGATGATTTTACCTTCTTTCTCCTCTAACCAATAAAAATCTCCACTGACTATATCTCTTGGGCGGAAAAGAATAAAATGGTCTTGAAAGTACTTACGAAAGTCCTCTGCCAAAGGAAGCATTGCCGATTGAATCCTCTGCGCATAATTGATACTTGCGGTAATTGCTTGATTTTTACTGTCTAATTCCTTATTGGTTGCGGCTAAGACTTCTGCCTGCGCTCTGACTTCCTCGTTTCTTTCGTGGAGTTTTTTAGTCCTTTCTCTTACTTTCTCTTCTAAGTTTTCATAGAGCAAGGCATTTTCTAAGGAGATAGAAATTTGGGCTGAGAGTAGCTTCAAGATTTCTAATCGGTCAGCCGTAAATACGCCCTCTACCAAGTTATTTTCTAAGTAAAAAATTCCTGCGGTTCTACCCTTATAAGTAATTGGGAAACAAAGTACTGACTTGGGCTGATGGGTTTTGATGTAGGCATCGGTATTGTACTTTTTATCTTCTGCCGCATTATTCAATACTACCGAATCTTTGGTGCGAATTACATAGTTCACTATAGAAGTAGCAATTCTCCCATATTCTTCTATGGGGAGTTGGTCTATAGATTGGTAGTTGCCTACTCCATTGGATTCTGCTATCACTTTGAACTGCCCTCCCTCCGCTCTTTGCAAGAGTACCGCAAACTCTGCTCCTGCATTTTCCATGACTATTTGGAGCATCTTTTCTAATAGCTTGCTCAAAACTACCTCTCCAGAAAGCGTTTGAGAGGCTTTGATGATGCTTCGCATATCCAAGACAGAACTCATCGTTACTGTGCCTTGCATACTCATACTGCCTGTAATAGTAGCACTTTTAGAGAGCGTAATGGTTTTACTTGTAGTAGCGGTGGCTGTTTTGACGGTAAATTGGCTGATTTGTGGATATTGATTTTCTAAGTGCTTTACTTTCGCTAATGCTCCCCAAGCTCCGTAGCAACGGACAGCATTTTGTAAGTAAAAATTAGCCAAATAGGTTTCGTTAGTGTTTATGTAGAATCTGCCTGCCAATTCCCATGCTAAAGCCTCATCGTTGATGAATTGGTGCTTATTAGCTAAGGAAATGGCTTTGTCGTAGTGTTGTTTCGCAAGTTCTGGCTTGGCATCGGCTTGGGCTAACTCTGCCTCTACCAAATAATATTTCTGCAAACTATTGTTAGGACATAGTTTAGACCAGACTTGCAACTTTTTTTGGTTCTGTCTTATTCTGCTAAGTTCTTTCTTACTTCGCTCTTTTTTATTTAGAATAATAAGCGAGTCATAAAAATAATAAAAGTATAAAAAAGGCGACCCCATAGCCGTTCCCATATTTTTTCGTGCTTCCTCACTATTTTTCCAAGCATTTTCATTATCTCCAAAAAGATAACTTAATATCATCTCATCAAACAGTACTGTAAAAATGTGTGCTTGGTCTTTGGAGGCTTCTCTCTTTGCCTTGTTATTTTCTGAATGGTAGAAATTACCAGCTAAAATTGTGGGGTTGTCAGTTTCTTGGGCTAAGTTAGCTACTAACTGTTGCAAAGTTAATGAGTGTTGATAAGACTGCTCCTGCCCTACTTTTAAGCAAACTTTGGCACTTTCTGCACTTTGTTTTTGCAAATCAGGCAGATATTTGCCCGACATGAAGTAAAGCACATCGGCAAGAGTGATGCAGTAAGCGGTAAAAAGAGGGTCTAAACCATATTCAAGGGATTTTTTGTAGGCATTTTCCAAACCCTTGGCGGAGTTTTGCAGAGGCTCTTTCCAGTGGTAGATAAAGTAGTTATTGACAAAAGCAGTTTTTGCTTCTAAGCGTTTTACTTTCCACTCTACCAACAGTTTATCTGCCACTTTCCCAAAGCGATAGCCAGTTTCTATGTCGTTCAATACCCCACAAAGCAATAAACCATAAGAGGCATAGGAGTAAATCGTATCCTCTGTATTGCCATATTTTGCTGCTAACTTGACTTGATTAAAAATGATGATTGCCAGCAGTGTAGGCTCTGCAAAATAAGCGGCTTGTCCTATCGCTTCGTATAATCTGATAAGAGCCTTCGCTGTTTCGTCTTGCATAGGCGGGAGCTGTGCAAAAGACTCCGGAGTCTTCCCACGGATAGCCATTTTTAAAGAGATTAGACTCTTAACTATATCTAAATTAGAGGCTTTGCGTGGTAGATGAATCTTAAACTCTTTCAGTATTTCTATGCTTTGGTCAAGCATTTGGGCTATTTGATTCTGAGAAAGTAGGGCTTTGAGTTGGATTTCATAGATAGGTGCTTTCTCAACTACATTCTTCGCATGAGCTAATATACCTTTCCCTATTTCGTTTGCCTCTTTGAACTTACTGCAATAAAAAGCATTCTGAGCGGCAGTTTTATAAACTTGATAGGTAAAACTATAATCTTTTTCCCAACAACTTGGCTCTAATAGACTGATACTGCTTTTGAGATAATCAAAAGCAGCCTCGAAAGCAGTAGAATCTTCTGCTTTCAGACCCGCTTGGTAATTGAGGTGTGCCAGCCTTGCTTTTTCCTTTTGGGTAGTAATTAGGCTAATTCCTAAATTTAACTGATTGACCAACTCAAAAAGGTTTTCCTCTTGCTCTTCCTTGTCCATAGAAGCAACAAGGGCATTCCCAATATTAAAATGGGTTTGTATTTTTTCTTCTTCACTAATGAGCGAATAAACAGCCTGCTGAATACGGTCGTGAGCAAATTTATAATTATTAAAATCGGTAGGTAAAATCAAATTTTCTGCAACGGCACTTTCTAAATCTTGATTGATTTGCTCACTATTTTTTTTGCTAATCAGTTCAAGAGTATGCAAATCGAAGCGATTGCCTAAGCAAGCCGCAATTTTTATGGTTTCTTGGGTAGTTGGGGGCAGTTTTTCTATTTTAGTTACTAATAAGTCAATGACGTTATCTGTAAAATTGAGCTGTTGTATGTAATAAGTATCCCATTCCCAAGCCGCTTTTTGTCCGTAGGGTGTTTGTTTGATTTTGAAAGAGAGTAACTCCTGTTCGTATAAACTTTGTAAAAACTGATTGACAAAAAAGGCATTGCCTTGTGTTTTTTCATAAATCAACTTAGCAAGTGGCTCTGTGTATTCCAAAGAACTGCCAAGCGTATCTACTAACAATTCGTTGATATTGGCTTGGGTAAGTGGAAGAATTTGTAACTCGTTGATTGGTACTTGTGCTTTTCTGATTTCTTCTATTCCCATCATGAAAGGGTGCGAAGGCGAAACCTCTTGGCTTCGATAAGCACAAATAAGTAGCAAATAATTGACTTGCTTTTCTTTTAACAGAAGTTCCAATAAGTTCAAAGAAGCAATGTCTGCCCATTGCAAATCATCTAAAAATACCACCAGGGGATGTGCAGGCTGAGCAATAATTTTGACAAAATGTTGGATTACATGATTGAAGCGGCTTTGTGCTTCTGCGGCTTCCAAATCTGCTAATGCCGACTGTTCCCCTATAATTAGTTCTAACTTAGGAATCAAATCAGTCAGCAATTTGGCATTCTCCCCTACTGCGTCTAATATTTTCTGCCTCCAATCTGCCAAAGCTTCCGCCGTTTCAGTAAGCAAAAGGCTAACAAAATCCTCAAAAGCCTGAATCCAAGCCTTATAAGGAATATTTTTCTGAAACTGCTCAAACTTGCCCTCGATAAACCAACCTCTTTTAGCAGTTAAAGCTGGGTGTATTTCATGGATAAGCTGTGATTTTCCCGTTCCCGACGCTCCGCTCACCAACAGTATTTCTGTACTCCCCTCACTTACTCTTTCGTAGGTCAAAAGTAACTCGGCGATTTCTTTTTCCCTTCCATACAATTTTTGTGGAATTTGGAATTTAGCAGAGAAATCTTTTTGACCAAGTTGGAAATCGGCGGGGAGGTCTGCATTAGTTTCTATGGATTTAAGGACTATCTCTAAGTCATTTCTCAGTCCTAAGGCTGATTGATAACGAGCCTCTGTGCTTTTGGCTAAAAGTTTTTGTATGATTTGGGCTACTACTTCTGGAATTTGTATATCCAAATCATTCGCTTTGGGTGGTGTTTTAGCGATGTGGCAATGCACTAATTCTATAGGGTCATCTACTTCAAAAGGCAATCTTCCTGTAAGCATCTCAAAAAAAGTAATTCCCAAAGAGTACAAGTCGCTCCTGTGGTCCACTGTACGATTCATTCTTCCAGTTTGCTCTGGAGAAATATATGCCAGCGTTCCCTCTAACTTGCTTGGGTTGCCTAAGTGCTGAGCTTTGAGGCTCATCTTGGTCGAGATTCCAAAGTCTATAATTTTTACCTCATTGGTTTGTGGGTTATAAATGATATTATTCGAGTTAATATCTTTGTGTATGATATTGTACTGATGAATCTGAGCAAGTGTATCAGCAATTTGGATAGCTACCTTTAAAAAAGTAGCGATAGAGTTTCTACTGCTTGCGAAAAACTCTTTAACAGTTATGCCCTGCACATACTCTAACAGTATGGCAGGATAGCCATTGACGTTTTCTTTCCGAATAGCCTTCCGTACTCCACTTACCTCATGGAGTAACTGAGTCATCATCAACTCATTACTAAGTTGGTTATTTTCTAAGGCATGCGCCTGATTACTCTTAAGTACCTTTATGAGGCAAGGTTTTGTACTCTCAGAGGCTACCTGAAAATACAGAGCAGAATAATTCCCATCGTACAGCAATTGGCTACTTATCGGAAGCATAAGTGTAAATCACTTTGACTTTTTTTATAAAAAAAAATAGCTATATCAAAATAATAAGACAAGATATTTATCTAAGGTATAGGTAAATTTATTTTCCTTTCACGAGTTCTACGAATATATCGTGCATGGTTGGAAGTTCCTCCTTAAATGAAATTATATTGGCATATCGCATAATTTCATTGATGAGTTCGTTATTAGTCCCATGTAAAATTTTGACTCGACTTACAAAGTTACCATTTTCATTTGGTTTTGACTCTATCAATCTGAACTGATTTGATACTTGCGTAAGTTTCTCCACAGTTTCTACTAAAAAAGTATGTGTTTTATAATCTTCTTTGATAAGTCTTTTTTTACCTTCCAATATTTTTTGAGCTTTATTAATCAAAGTAATCTCGTCGCAGAGTTCCTCTACTGTTTCCATACGATGCGTAGAGAAGATAATCGTACTGCCTTTTTTTCTTAGTGCTAAAATTTCATCTCTAATAATATTTTCATTTACAGGGTCTAAGCCTGAAAAAGGTTCGTCTAAAATAATCAGATCTGGCTGATGCAAGACAGTGGCAATAAACTGCACCTTTTGCTGCATACCTTTGGAGAGGTCTTCTACGTTTTTATTCCACCAACTTTCAATATCCAACCGTCTGAGCCAGTCTCTAATCCGATTTTTCGCTTCTGCCAGCCCTACCCCTTTCAAGCGGGCTAAGTATAGCAACTGTTCTCCTACTTTCATTTTGCGATATAGTCCTCTCTCCTCAGGCATATAACCTATGTCTTGGATATGCTTTGGGGTAAGCGGCTCGCCGTGCATAAGTATTTCTCCACTGTCGGCAGCAGTAATCTGAGTAATAATCCGAATTAGGGAAGTTTTACCTGCGCCGTTAGGTCCGAGTAAACCATAAATGCTTCCCTTAGATACATTGATGCTTACATTATTCAATGCGGTATGATTTGCATATTGCTTTACCACATTTTTAACTTGCAAAATATTCACAAAGGTTATTCGTTAGCGTTTAAGTAATTAATAGGCAAAAATACTTAATTTCAAATTTAAGAAAACTATTCAAATCATCGTAATTTTTAGCCTTTTTTTCCAAATTACTGCTATTTTTTTCAAAAGGTGTGTATTTTTGTAGGTCAATTTTTTGCTTAGAACTTTGAGTGCTATTCTCTATTTTGATAAACCTACAATCCATGAAAAATACAATTTTACTTTTTTCTTTCTCATTATGCTTACTGGCTTGCCAAACTGAAGAAAACGCAGAGAAAAAGATAGAAGATGCTTTACTTAGACTTTCTCCCAAAGAATTGGATTTCCAAAGAAAGAACGATTCTTTGATGTTAGTAGTGGCTAATTACTTGGATTCTATTAGTATCTTACAAAATGATTTGAACGAGGAGAAAAGGAAAAAAGTGAGGAACGTAGGCATTACAGAAATGCGTAGGAAACTCATGGAGATGGAAGCTCTCTTAGGACGTACTCAAGAGCAGGTGAACTTATTGGAAGAAAAATTGGTCGTTCAGCAAAATCGTCAGACTACCAACGAAGCCCAATCTGCTGAAACTAATATCCAAAGCCCTCCTATTCCTACTACTAAACTCAACAACTTGGGATTAAAAAAACTAATAGAGCAACTCAAAGTGCAACTCAGAATGAAAGAGCAGGAGATAGCTCTTCTAAGACAGGAGTTAGGAGAACTGAAGATTACAGTAAACATGCTACAAACAGAAACTGCTCATAAAGAGCAAATTATCTCTGTTAAAAGTCAAGAATTAGAAAGTACCCAAGAGCAACTCAGGCAAGCAGAAGTACGCGCTCAAAAGATAGAGGAAGAAAAAGCCCAAGCCCAAGTCAATGAACTGATTGCGAAGGCAAAAATAGAAGAGCAAACAGGCGACAAAACCTCTGGGCTATTCAATGGAAAAAAGAAAAAACAACATTACAAAGAAGCGATTGATTTTTATAAGAAAGCTATTGACATCTGTGAAAAACACAATTTTGATACAAAAGGGCTTCTTGCTCAAATTGAAATGCTGAATAGAAAGGTAAATTGAGGAATATAAAAAAGTATAAAAACGCGATAGCTAAAAAGTAAAAGCTAACTGTCCATTTTTGCTTATTTCTGGCTCATCTAAATTAGACACAGAAAGCCCTAATAGTCTAATACTTACCTCTTGGTCAGTAATAGCATGAATGAGCAGTTCCTCTGCCAACCTATAAATAATTTCTCTGTTGGTAAGTTTATGAGATACAGTTCTGCTACGTGTAATCTGCTCAAAATCAGCAAATTTTATTTTCAAGGTCAAAGTTCTGCCATAAACATTACTCTTTCGCAACCTATCTACAAAAAGGTCTGCAAGCTCGCTAAGTGCCTCGAACATTTCTCTCAAATTGTCCAAGTCTTTATGAAAAGTATGCTCTATGCCCAAAGACTTTCGGGTGCGGTCAGGGCTGACCTGTCTTTCATCTATGCCTCTCACTATATCATAATACATTCCCCCATATTTGCCAAACTGTTTTAAAAGAACATTTTTCTCTATTTTTTTCAAGTCTGCTCCCTTATATATGCCCATCTTTTGCATTTTCTCAGCAGTAACTTTGCCAATGCCATAAAACTTTTCTATGGGCAGTTCCTCTAAAAACTTTTCTGCCTTATCTGGAGTGATTACCGTCAACCCGTCAGGTTTTTGCATATCTGAGGCTACTTTCGCTAAAAACTTGTTGTAAGATACGCCTGCCGAAGCTGTAAGAAAAGTTTGTGCTTTAATTTTTTCTTTGATTTCTTTGGCTATTAAGGTCGCAGAAGGATTATTGAACTTATTGTCAGTAATATCCAAGTAGGCTTCGTCAAGCGAAAGTGGCTCTACTAAGTCAGTATATTCGTAAAAAATAGCCCTAATTTGCTTAGAAACAGAGGCATATACATCAAATCTTGGCTTGGCAAAAATCAGGTGTGGACACTTTCGCAGCGCAATTTTAGATGACATCGCTGATTTGACTCCATATCGACGCGCCTCATAGCTTGCAGCGGCTACTACTCCTCGCTCTCCCGCTCCGCCTACTGCCAAAGGTTTTCCTCTATATTGTGGAAAATCTCTCTGCTCCACGGAAGCAAAAAATGCGTCCATATCTATATGAATGATTTTGCGAAGCATCACTTATGATAGATTCTTAGTTTAAATTTTACCGAATAATAAACCAATTTAAAAAATAAATTCGCAAATTTTGTATATTTTCTCGCATAGATTTTGTCCTTTGTAAGCTAATTTTCCCAATAATTGAACTATGAAAAAATTACATTTTTGTTTTGTTTTTGTACTGTTTAGCATATTGGCTCTTATTGATAGTGCCTTCGCACAAATAGAGTTCAAAAAGGTAACTCATCAATTTGGTGAAGTGCTGGAGTCAGGGGGCGAAGTAAGCATAGACTTTGAATACACCAATGGTTTCAAACCTACCAAAATAGTCATGGTGCAACCCTCTTGTGGCTGTACTACGCCTGACTGGTCAAAAGAAACTATCAATCCTCAGGAAAAAGGCAAGATTACTGTGAAGTTTGCCCCTAAAGGTCGCTGGGGCGAGTTCAGCAAGACAGTTACGGTGATGACAGACCACAACCAGGTATTTTGGCTAAAAATAGAAGGAGAGGTAGTAGAAAAAAAGAGTAAAAAAGAAGGTAGCGGAGAGTAAAAAAAGGGGATAAAAAATTAATTTATGCTTATATATTGCACAATTCAAAGATTTTATTTAAAATTCACATCGAGAACATAAAACTTATGAATTGGCTTCTAATTTTATAGCATAAAATATGGTAATCAACGAAACTGAACCCCTCTTGATAGAAACTGCTTGGGAAGTTTGCAACCAAGTGGGAGGTATTTATACCGTGATTCGCAGCAAAGTCCCAGCAACAGTAGATAAGTGGGGGAGCAGATACTGCCTACTCGGTCCTTATATGTCCCCTAATGTCTTGGCTGAATTTGAGCCTTCCGATGACTATAGCCACCCTCTTGGCAAAGCCGTACTCAAAATGCGCCAAGCAGGTTTTGAGGTGCATTATGGTTCATGGTTAGTAACAGGGAAACCTTTGGTGGCTCTTTTTAATCCTTTTAGCGTTTACAATAGGCTTGGACATATCAAATATGAACTTTGGGAACATCATGGCATTGGTACGCCCAATGACGTAGATTTGATAGACCAAGTAGTCGCTTTTGGCTATTTGGTCAAAGAGTTTTTCCGATTTTTAGCTGACGGCGAAACCACCCAACAGCCTTTAATAGCACACTTTCACGAATGGATGGCAGGAACTCCTATACCCGAGATGCGAAAAATGGGACTACCAGTGCAAATCGTTTTTACTACTCATGCTACACTTTTAGGACGTTACTTGGCAATGAATGACCCCAATTTTTACAACCATCTGCCTTTTTACGATTGGGTCAAAGAATCCAAACATTTTAATATAGAACCTTCGGTAGCCATAGAAAGAGCTGCCGCACACGGCTCTCATGTATTTACCACCGTAAGTGAGGTTACAGACCAAGAATGTACTTACCTCTTAGGACGCAAGTGCGACCTGATTCTTCCTAATGGACTCAACATTGAACGCTTTGTTGCTTTGCATGAGTTTCAGAATCTCCACAAAGAATACAAAGAGCAAATCAATCAGTTTGTCATGGGGCATTTTTTCCATAATTATAAATTTGATTTAGACAAAACGCTGTATTTTTTTACCTCAGGAAGATATGAGTTTAAAAATAAAGGTTTTGACCTGACTCTGGAGGCTTTGGCAAGGCTCAACGGGTTAATGCGACTATATAATATAGATAAAACTGTGGTGATGTTTTTTGTTACTAAAAGACCTTACTATAGTATCAATCCTAATGCCTTGCAATCCAGAGCTTTATTAGAAGAAATTAGACAAACCTGTGAGGCAATTACCAAGCAAGTAGGCGAAAGAATGTTTTATGAGGTAGATGCAGGAGTCGCTCCCAAACTTCCTGCGTTAAACGATTTTATAGATGATTATTGGAAATTGCGTTTGCGTAGAGCAGTACAGTCGTGGCGTACTTCGCAACTTCCTATAGTCGTTACTCATAATTTGGTAGATGATGCCAAAGATGAAATTTTGAACTTCCTTAGGGCGGCACACTTGGTAAATAATGCCTATGATAAAGTAAAAATTGTCTATCACCCCGATTTTATTACTACTTCCAGTCCTCTTTTTGGCATGGACTACGGGCAGTTTGTTCGCGGTTGCCACTTAGGGGTCTTCCCAAGTTACTATGAGCCTTGGGGCTATACACCTTTGGAATGCAATGCAAGTGGCGTACCTTCTATCACCAGCGATTTGTCTGGCTTTGGCGATTATGTACTTAAAAATATTCCCGACCACCAAAATAAAGGAATGTATGTAGTCAAACGCCATAATAAGAGTTTTGATGAAGCAGCTAATGAACTCACAGAACAAATGTTTGCTTTCGTGCAGCAATCAAGGCGCGAGAGAATCAGCCAAAGGAACAGAACCGAAGCTGCCTCAGTAGAATTTGACTGGAAAAATTTGAGTATCTACTATGACAGAGCCTACCGCTTAGCCATGGACAGGAGATAATTTTTTAAGCATAAGCAAGCAAAATAAGGACAGCTATGCTATGTAAGGGGAAGCCTCTTTATTTTGCTTCTTGTTTGCTTTCAACAGTTTTTTCATTTTTTTCATCAAAAACTTTTGGTAAATAGAGCGAATAGACTGATAAGTATTAGCTAAATACTTGTCTGCCTTATAAAGTTTGCCCCATGCGATTGCAGAAATATCTTCTTCTATTTGTGGTTTTAAATTAGTATCATCGACACATTCCATTTCAAACCACACTGTTTTTTTCAAAATATCTTGTCCTCCTTGTAGATACGTATGCCAAGTAGTTCCTATTTTACTTTTTATTACCGTACTTACCCCACATTCTTCTGCTACCTCTCGAACCGCCGCAGTTTCTTCTTCTTCTCCTTTATCTATCTTCCCTTTGGGAAAATCCCATTTCCCTAAGCGTTTAATAAACAATATTTTATCTTTTTTAGTAACTATGCCCCCCGCCGCTTTAATGACTTTGAAATGACTTTTGAAGTCCTGAACAACCTTATCATAGTCTATTACTTCAAAGTGATATTGCCTGCTAAGAGGTGTGATAGCACTCTTAATCTGCTCATAAACCCTAATGATTTCGCTTGCGGTGCTTGCCTTAGCATATACTCCCTCGCTAAACTCCAAAGGCTCATCAAAAATATTGATTAATACTTCGTTAGTAAATATTTGCATGGTGAGGTAAAAATTTTTCTTTTCTAAAAATTAGTGGTCAAAAGCCCCATTATAGTTAGCGATGATGTGCTCAACCGCTATAGACATGGCTTTTTTAGAAGAAAAACTCCCACTTGGAATATTTTTAATTACATTATTATTCTTTTGGAATTTCTGCCAATGTGTACCTACTAAATTGTAAGTAACTGTTCCAGCTTGTAAATCAAAAATACAATCTATGTAGGAAGCGGGATTGGGTTTCCATTCATACTCAGACTTTTTCTCGGCAAATCTGACTTTGACGGTATATTTATCATTAGTCTTATTGGTACTCATAGAAGTTACAAAGGCTGTGTGGTGTCCACCAATGTCTTTGCCTGTAATAGGTTTCTTAATCGTTACATCGTAGAGGTCTGCTCTTCTTAGGTCTTTGGTTATCTGATAAATATAGTTTACTTTTGCCCATGTATAGTTTGTAACAATTTCAGTTTCATCAGTGTTTACAAAAGAAATATTAGGTCTTAAACCTCCGCTATTATCTTCTTTTGTATCAGTCTTGCTTTCTACCACTTTTGCCTCCTCTTTTTTATTTTCTTGCTTAGTGGTATTACTTGTAGTTGTCTTTTTGGCACAGCCCCAGCAGACAATCACACAAACTAATAGGAAACTTATGTTTTTCATGATATTCCAAATTTTAGTCCTATGATTTTTTTAAGCAAAAATAATAATTTGCTATTTATAAAAACGTATAAGGTCAGCAAAACCTTATACGTTTATTTAAGGTTAATTTTTCGCAATCTCTAAGTTTACTCTTTTCCCTTTGATAGTGTTGTTGTCCATGATTTTAATTACTCTACGGACTTCGCTATCAGGCACTTCTACAAAAGAAAACTTTTCCAATATCTCTATTTCTCCTATCATTTTGCCTTTGATGCCTGTTTCTCCTGCGATTGCTCCTAAGATGTCGCCTTTGCTGATGCGTTGCTTTTTACCAATATTGATAAATAAGCGAGTCATTTTTGGCATATTATTGAACTGACTTACCTCTGCCACATTACTTTCCAATTCTTCTAACTGACGCATCTCTCCTAAGTTCATGCGTACCAATGCCGCCGCAATCTGTTGGATTTCAACTCCTTCTTTGGTCAGCTCATTGATGACGGGAAGGAACTTTTCTAATTCTCCTTTGGCGATTTCCTCTTTTAGCTTTCCTGCAAAGCGTTGTTGGCGAACAGTTTGTATTTCCTTTGCACTTGGGATATTGCCTTTCTCAATCGTAGATTTAGTATAACGCTCTATTTCTTTTATTTTGCTGATTTCACGCGGAGTAATCAAAGAAAAAGACATTCCACTTTTTCCTGCTCTGCCTGTTCTTCCTATTCTGTGTACGTAATATTCGTTGTCCATAGGAATATCAAAGTTGAAAACTGCATCTACATTGCTTACATCTATGCCTCTTGCCGCTACGTCAGTAGCAACTAAGATATTTACGGTGCTATTTCTGAACTTTGCCATGACGTTGGTGCGCTGAGATTGCTTCAAATCTCCATGAATCCCCTCTGCTTCTAAGCCTTTCTGCTGGAGCTGGGCAACTAATTCATCTACTTGCTTTTTTGTATTGCAAAATACCAACATCAGTTTCAAGTCGTGCAGTTCTATCAATCTTGCCATGACCTCGATTTTCTGATTGCCTTTGACCACAAAATAGTATTGAGCGATAGAATTAGAAGTTACCTCATTTTTAGCTACTTTGATATTGACGGGATTGTTCAGGTATTTTTTGGTCAAGGCTAAAATGGGGGGGGACATAGTTGCAGAAAACAATAGTGTCTGTCTTTCTTCTGGCAACTGCTCAAAAATATGCTCTATGTCTTCCACAAAGCCCATATTGAGCATCTCATCTGCCTCGTCAAGCACGACAGTATCAATATTTTCTGTACTAAAAGAATTTCTCCCCAAGTGGTCTATCATACGTCCCGGTGTACCTACGATTACCTGCACCCCTCTACGCAACTCTCTCAACTGACGCTCCATAGAATCGCCCCCATAGATAGCTACGATGTGCAAGCCTTTGATGTGTTTAGCAAATTTTTTCAATTCCTCTGCCACTTGTACTGCCAACTCTCTGGTTGGACAAAGCACCATTGCTTGCGGTTTTTTGAGTGTAGGGTCTATTTTTTCTAATAAGGGCAAGCCAAAAGCAGCTGTTTTTCCTGTGCCTGTCTGTGCCTGCCCAAGCACATCGCGTCCTGCAAGAGCGGCGGGGATAGCTTGTGATTGAATAGGTGTTGCCGAAATAAAGCCCATTTCGCTTACGGCAGACATGATTTCGCTTGATAAGCCAAGCTCCTCAAAGGTTAAATTTTCCATGAATGATGTGTCAGTGCTTTTAGTTTATCTAAATTCACGAGCAATAAGCCTTCCTTATATCATGATACCTTTATACAAAGCTTGCTAACCCCTGTTAGCATCAATATTGGCTAAAAGGAAACGCCTATTCGAGGAAACCCAATCAAAACCTAAGCACTAATTTTTGATTTTTTTAAAATAAGAAATTATTAAACTGGCAAATGAGTGAAGGAAGATTCTCGGAGATAATATTTTTTTCACTTCTACCGAGCCAAAAGGTATAAATTGCTGATACAACAGCATACAAAAGTGAGGGAATATTATCGTTGATATTTTTGACAAGTACATTATATTTAATTGATTTTCAAAAATATCCGGCTACCATTTCTATTTGCAGGTGCAAAGTTCTACAAATAAAACGACAAAACCAATATTTGGCAGATATATTTTAAAGACATAACAAAAGGTTAATGTAGCTTATGCTCTTTACCCCTATAAATTTAATTAAAAAAATCGTATTTTTGGCGATTCACCTTGAAAATCAGCAATTTTTAAAATACGCATCCATAAAAAAAACTATTTTTAAGTGTCTGTTAATCAAGTTATTTCTCTTTTTAAATAAAACCTCTTTTGCCCAAAGTGGCAAAATCGTTTATCCTCATCGAGTTTTCTGGTACAAGTTTGAAATCAATCAATTAGACAAAAATAATCGCTTTGGGGTGGGTTTAGATTTCGTATATAGACGCAAAAACGCTCTCAATCAAGGTAATATGTTCCAAGAACGCTTGCGAGAGAGTATTTGCCCCTGGTTTCACTATCAGTTTTCTTCTTATGCTCGTTTTTCTCTTTCTCCCATTGGCTACATGAATACGCATGAATACACTGGGAAAATAGAGGACTTTCAAAGACGACCTTACCACGAATGGCGTACTACTTTTTGTTCTTTCACCACATTAAACAATTGGGAGGGTAAATTATGCACACTTGGCGATACAGGTACGAACTGCGCTGGCAATACAACCCTAACGAAGATAACTACCTCTATTTCAATAGGTTTTGCTTCCGTTATCGCATCAGAATAGGCATCAATAAGGCAGATTTTTACGCCAATAATATTCTCTATGTAGCGATTTCTAATGAAATTGGTTAAATATCGACAAAAATGTAACCTACAATACTTTTAACCAAAACCGACTTTATGTAGGCATTGGCTATCGCTTTTTGAATGCTGCGCGCATAGAAATTCGCTACGTAAATAGGTTCAGAACCAGAGGAGCAGCAGGCATAGAGTTTGACCATGGGCAGGGACTGATGATAGAGGCTTATATAGACCAAATCAGCCTTTTGGGTGTGCGAAAGGGCAAAGCACAACCTGTGAGATTTAGCGATTAGTCAAAAAAATAAAACCAGAAAAATATGTTTGAAAAAATAAAAAAACCAATAGACAGGCATCGTTTCAGCATCATAATATTATTGGTTATCATCTGTCTTGGACTGAGTATCTCAAGCCTGATGCTATACAATTCTTACTCAGCCCTTCTCCAAGATTGGATACAGCTAAAAAATGAGCAAGAGAAAAATAGAGTTGATTTAGCATATTTGAGCAAAAAATCAGAAGCTGATGAAGACTTTATAGAAGGGAATTTTGAGCAAGCCTTGCAAAAATACCAAGCACTCTAAGGAGTATCCAAACTCAAAAATACTTATAGAAAAAAGGCAGGAGGCGCACCAAACTACCCAAGAAAAAGTAGAAAGCCATCATGCTTTGCTTGCTCACTTTAAAAAAGAATTAGCCAATTATCAGAGTTTTATTAGGGTGAATCAGCAAAAAATATGGGAAATGGCAGTATCTCAAAAAATACAAGAAGAGGCAAACCAGCATTTTATTGATTCTTTGCAAATTGCACTCCACCAGATGAACAATGAACTAAAAATAGCAGATAGCCTCATTAATATTCCTGTTCCTCAAAAAGAAGTATTGCGATTCAAAAACTCCAAAGGCAAGCAAGTCATTTATTTAGGAGAGGTCGCTAATGGAAAAGCAAACGGACAAGGTATCGGAATTTTAGAAACAGGTGCGATTTACGAAGGCAGTTGGAAAAATAATTTTAGAGAAGGGAAAGGAATTTACCAATGGGCTGATGGAGAAAAATACGAAGGAGAGTTTGTCAAAGATGAGCGAAATGCCTTTGGCATCTATTTTTGGAAAAATGGAGAAAGGTATGAGGGCTATTGGAGAAATGATAAAAGACACGGAAAAGGAAAGGTACTCGATAAAAATGGAAAGGAGAAACTCAATGGAGAGTGGAAAGATGACCAGATAATAAGATGAAACTCTTGATACAAAATTTTATTTCATTTATTTTTTGTATTTTTACATGAAAAACATACACCCATGCTCATAGCCAATCCTATATACGATGTAGTTTTTAAGTACCTCATGGAGGACAGCAAGGTGGCTAAACTCCTGCTTTCTGCTATTATTGGGCAAGAAATCTTGGAGTTGGATTTCCTGCCCCAAGAAATTTCTGGAGAATTGGATTTGGTAAGAAGAACAAAAGAGGAGTTTATTCCCCAACTTACCGTCTATCGCTTGGATTTCTCTGCCAAAGTACAAACAGAAGAAGGAGAACAAGTCATCATCATAGAAATTCAGAAAGCAAAACTGCTCAACGACATCATGCGTTTTCGCAAGTACTTAGGCAAGCAATACCAAAATCCTGACTATTTTTTCATCAAGAAAACCCAAAGTGGCAAGGAGATAAAGGTAGGGTTTCCTATCGTAAGTATTTATTTTTTAGGAGAAAGACTGGACAAACTGCAAGGCATTCCTATTGTCATGGTCAATAATGAGGCAATAGATTTGTATTCAGGTAAAAAGATAGAGCATAGAGAAGATTTTGTAGAAAGTCTTACCCACAAGAGTTACATTATCAGTATCCCAGATTTGAGTGAGAAAAAACGCAATGAATTGGAAGTCCTCTTGAGTATTTTTGACCAAAGTAGCATAGATGCAAGTCATCATATCTTGAATGTGAGCGAAGAGGATTTTCCTGAGAAATACCGAGCCGTTATCAGGCGTTTGCAGAAGGCGGCAAGCGAGCAGGTGGTAAGAAACAAAATGCAATTGGAAGATGACTTTTTGTCGGAATTGGAAGACTATGAACGTATGATAGAGGAAGCGAAGAAGGAAGTAGAAAAAGCTACACAAAAAGCAGAAGAAGAAAGAAGGCAAAAAGAGGAAGAAAGAAGGCAAAAAGAGGAAATTTGGCAGAAAATGAGGCAGGTCATAGAAAAATGCCACGCCAAAGGAATGAGTGTTGAGGAAACAAGTGAACTCACCGGTCTTTCTTTGGAAGAGGTAATGACTATTTTCAACTCCTTCAAGTAGGTTTATTTTTTAGCATAATACTCATTATCAATTAAATATCTGATTTAACAAGCCAGCTAATCTAACACCTCCTTGTAATAATTTAAGTTTTAAGTCTTCATCAAAATCGTATGCATAGCGATACCCTAAGTTATCGTTATTTTTAGCAGAATTATATACTTTTTGAGCTAAGATTCTTGACTCCTCTACCCAAACTCTATGGTCTGTGCTTTGCCACAGGCGAATCTGCTCTTGAGTAGGAAAGTTGATGGCTTCTGCAAGTTCGGTATAGCTCAAATTAAGATGGTCTATGAGGTCTGAGTCCCATAACCTATGCAAATTGCTGTCCCTCCCAAACCATCTTATCCTAATTCTGTTTCCTCCCAAATCCTCAGCCTTACCTGCATGTAGAGGTTGGTGAAGGTCGCCAATGAGATGCACCAAAAAACGAAGTGCAAATCTCTTTTTTTCTATGCTTAAATTAGGGGCTTTCAAATCCCTTATCATTCTGTCTGTGGCTTCTATCACATCTCCCTGTGGATTCTTTTGCATCTGCTCATAGGTCTGTCCATCGGGAATATTGACATAGTGCCACGCAGAAGTCTGAGCATTGAGTATAGAGTCTGATTTGATGAAATCTGCCCATGTGCTTGACATTGCCAGCGATTCATTGCCAAGAATTTGCTTGACCATTCTGCGTGCTTTCTTGCTCAAATGCTTATCTGCAATATATCCAATGACTCGATGCCCTGTATCTCCCCAATAAGGTTTAACGTTTTTGGCATTGGCTACTGAAATATGTAAAGTCAAAAAAATTAGTAACGCAAAAAATTGCAATAGATATTTCATGGTAAGTATCATTCTATTTTTTAGTTGTATGATTGTTTTTATTTTCTATATCCATCTATAGCTTTTCTTACACTTCCATATTTTTCTAAAAGTTGAGAGGCTTGTTCATAAGGAATCTCTAATGCTTCCATGACCATACGCGTACCTCTATCTACTAACTTGTTGTTAGAGAGCTGCATATCTACCATGCGGTTGCCTTTGACACGTCCTAACTGTACCATTACACTGGTAGAAATCATATTTAGTACCAGTTTTTGAGCAGTCCCCGACTTCATACGTGTACTACCTGTTACAAACTCAGGTCCTACAATAACCTCAACAGGAAACTCTACAGACTCGGCTAACTTGGTGGCTGGATTGCAAGTAATACACCCTGTAAGTAAGCCATTTTTGCGGGCATCTCTCACGCCTCCAATTACATAAGGAGTACGCCCTGAGGCGGCTATGCCTATTACAGTATCGTCTTCATTGACCAAATGTTCCTGCAAATCTTTCCATGCTTGCATTTCATCATCTTCGGCAAACTCTACTGCTTTGCGAATGGCTGTATCTCCACCAGCTATAATGCCTACTACCAAGCCATGAGGTACACCATAGGTTGGTGGACATTCTGAGGCATCAACTATTCCCAACCGCCCACTTGTTCCTGCTCCTATGTAAAAAAGCCTCCCTCCTCTTTTCATTCGCGCCACTATTGCTGTTACTAATTTTTCTATTTGGGGAATAGCTTTTTCTACTGCTATAGGTACTTTTTTATCCTCATTGTTAATATTTGTCAGCAAATCTAAGACTGACATTTTTTCTAAATCTTCGTAGTAAGAACTTGACTCTGTGATAGACATAGCATCAATGTTTTGATTTGAATAGATATACTATTTTCCTTGGGGTTTTAACAGTATTTTTTTCCTAAAGACTGAATCTGGTAAAGCACTAATATTCAGAGGTAAAGATACAATACTATCTTGGGCAAAAGGCTTTTTCCAAATAATATTTTTTAAATTTTTCTGGTAGTAGGTCAAAATTTCTTTGCTATCTTCCCCTGCTTGTTTCATTTTTTGTAAATGCTCATCGGAAAGTTGATTAAACTCTTGCGGGATTAAGTTTCTCATCGTCAAAGGATAGTTTTTTGCTTCTGCTAAAAAAGCAGGAAAAATTTTAAATTGCATTTTTTCGTCAAGTTTGCCTTTAAAAACCCAAGTAGGGACATACTCAACAGAAATAATTTTTATTTTATTGTCTTTGAGATTTTTAGCTAACCGTACAGTAAGCATTACGCCCGCATCAGTATAGCGTTTGTATTGGGCAGAGATAAAATTGCCCAAAGAATAGGCAAGCAGACAACTGTCCAAAGAAGCTCCTGCCCCTGTCTTTAGGAAAGTAATCGGTTGCAGGACATGGGGATGCTCACCAAAAATAATGTCTGCTCCCAAACTTGCTATATAGCTTCCTATTTTCTTTTGATACTCATTAGGAAAATGTTGGTACTCTGCCCCCCAATGCAAATTTATCAGTATTAACTCTGCTCCTTTGGCTCTGGCTTGTTTAATATCTTTGGCGATGAGTGCAGAATCAATATGATTGACCAAGAATTTTTTACTTTCTGGAACGGTAATATTAGAGAACTGAGTGTAAGCCAAAATACCTATTTTAAAGCCCTTGATGTCGAAAACTCTGACAGAGTCTCTGTCTTTTTGAGAATAAAAAGTTCCGATTGCAGGTATATTTCGCGCTTTCAACTCATCTAAAGTTCGTAAAACTCCATTGTCTCCTTGGTCGTAGGAGTGGTTATTGGTAGTAAATAAGGCATCAAAACCAACTCTTTTAAGTGCATCTGCATACTCATTGGGGGTATTGAATTGAGGATAGCCTGAAAAATGCTTGGTTGTGCCTGCTAAAACAGTTTCTAAGTTGGCAATAGTAAAGTCTGCATCGCTTAAATAATCTTTAACTAAATCAAATACAGGCAGGAAATTATAAGTATCATCTTCATTTTTAGCGTAATGGTATTGGCTACTATGACACATCAAATCACCTACAGTAGTGATAGACAGATAAATAAGACTATCCTTGGTTTTTTCTTTTTCCCTTGGGGCTTTCCTATATGGAGTAGGTTCAAAAATCAGGTAAAAAAATAAAATCAGGCTTACAATAGGTAAGGTAGTACGCATCAAGTCAGCAAACATTAAGTTATCTCGTTTATTGTTTTGGTTTCTGGTTATTTTGTGCAAAAGTAATCATAAAATCCTACCTTTCCTAAAAAAATCAAACCCTCAATGTTTTAAGAACATTAAGGGTTTAAGCATCGATTAATTAAAATAAAACTGCTAAAAAATCTTACATTTTCTTTGGCAATACTACCTTGCTAATGATATGAACTACACCATTGCTTGCAGGAGCATCAGCAGTAGTAACTTCTGCCCCGTTAATCATTACTTTACCGTCTTTGATAGATACAGTTAGCTCTTCACCTTGCAAGGTCTTTACTTTCTGACCATCTTTCAAATCAGAAGACTTTACTGCACCCGCTACTACGTGATACTTCAACACATTCTGCAACTTAGACTTGTTCTCTGGCTTCAAAAGCATATCTACATCTTTTTGAATTGTAGC
Source organism: Thermoflexibacter ruber (assembly GCF_900113045.1). Lineage (GTDB taxonomy): Bacteria > Bacteroidota > Bacteroidia > Cytophagales > Thermoflexibacteraceae > Thermoflexibacter > Thermoflexibacter ruber. Next base: position 40,456 of record NZ_FONY01000011.1, on the reverse strand, counting down.
AAAAGCCTTATTAGTAGGGGCAAACACAGTATAGGCATCACTACCTTTAAATACATCTACCAACTCAGCTGCTTGCAAGGCTGATACAAGTGTGCTTAAATCGCTGATTTTCATAGCTTCCTCTGCAATAGTTTTTGGCAATGCCGCTAAAGAATCAGCCACTCTTTTTGCAGCAGCCTCTGCTTTTGCCATAGAATCAGCTACTCTGATAGAGTCTTGGCGTGCTTTTTCTTGGGCTTCTTTTTCGCCTTTTCCGCAACCTGTAAATGCTACCGCAAATACAGTAACTGTAAATAATACTGCTAAAAATCTCATAGTTTTTCTAATGTTTTGATAGGTTAATTAATATTTGTGATGAATGCAAAATTAGTTAATAAAAGAACAGAAAAAAATTAGAATTGTTTAAAAGATTTTAACTTCATATTTGCTTAATAATTCATTAATAATCAATTTTTTAAGTATATATATAATACAAAAACGCATGGCAAAGTTAGAAATAGGAAACTTGAAAACAAATAAATTTTCTTTTTTTTATATAACCGCAAAAAATCCATTTTGTGGCAAACTTTATCTTACTTATTTTGTAAATTTAGGATTTTTAACACCATGTTGAATCTTTTTTGCGTTAAAATAAAAATGCCTTTCTTTTTTCTGAAACAAAGAAAAATTAGTTTACTTTTTATTAGGTTCTGTTATCAATTATGGGGTATCAATGATTAGAAATAACTCATTAATTATGAAAAATATAAAAACGATTTTGTGGTATTTTTGCTTGCTCTTATTTTGGGTAGTAGGGGCTACTTCTGCTAAAGCTCAAGTAGCTAAACTAACCAATGAAGCTACTTTCCTTCAGGATATTAAAGCCGCACTCTCAAAGTCGGCAAGTCGCAGGGCAAACGAAACAGAAAGCAAGTTCGAGGCAACTTGGGGGAAGCTCTCTCCTGAGCAACAGAAAAAAGTATTTGAGATAAGTAAAGCTATCTCTATCAAAGCCTTAGACCCTCTCGTGCATTTGGAGAACTTTTATGGCTGTATTACTGCTTTGGTGGACATCAAGCGGGTGAGTTCGGAGGAAGTGAGCAAGTTTATAGAAACCGCAGGAAAAACGGCAGAGCGTTATAATTACAGTGTGTATATACTTTCAAGATTTTTCACCAACTCTCGCTCATTCTTAGAGGAAGACTTACTCTATAAATCACCTTCCTACAATTTGAGGGTTTCAAAAAATGCCAAATTTACTTTTGAGTATGTAAATGCCGCTACCGAATTGCTCAAAGAAGACATTGCCATAGCCGCTTCGGAAGATACTGTAGCAGTAGAGGCTCCTTCCTCAGAGTTTGATACTTCTGGCTTCTACACCGCAGACGAGGCACTCAAAGGTTTTGAAACCGGACCTGTAGCTGAGCCACCAGTCTTATTAAGCAAGTATATTTTTGAAAAGCCTATTCAAAGACCTGTAACAGGACCCGTTATTAAGTTTGAAAATATTGATTTAGAGATGCTCTCCCTGTACGACACCTTGAAAATCAAAGGGACTACGGGCAAGGTCGAGCTTGCAGCTTATACTTTTCATGGCACGGGAGGTACAGCGGATTGGGAAGGAGAGGGGATTTCGCCTACCGATGCGTTTTGTGAGTTGGACAACTATGAGTTCAATACAAGACTTCCCGAACTCAAGGCATTGTATTGCAAACTTACCTACAAATCAAAAATTGAAGGCACAGTATTAGGGGACTTTGAGTACAAAAGTGAAAGAGTAGCTAAAAGGGAATATGTACGCTATCCTAAATTTACCTCCTATTACGCTGATGCTATAGTAAAAAATATAGCCAAAGAGGTAACTTACAAAGGAGGATGTAGCTTAGTAGGCAGGCGTTTTTCAAGTGTAAATTTGAGTAATTTGCCTTCTAAAATTACAATTAGTCGGAACGGTCAGAAAAAGTTTGAGGCAAGCTCAAGGCAGGAGTTTTTCTTTTCTGATTCTTTGATTCTCAACCCACTTGCCCAAATAAAAATTTTTATGCACAATAACGACAGCCTTTTTATAGAGCATAATGGGGCGCAACTTCGCTATAACTTAAATACAGGGCTGTTGAGAGCAAGGAAAGAAAAACACGAATATCGCTATGCTCCTTTTTTTGACTCCTATCACCGCATGGAAATTTTTGCAGACTACGTAGAGTGGAACGTAACCCAAGACAGCATGACGATTGCGATGCTTACAGGCAATATCCCTGACTCTGCCAAAGTTTCTATGACCGAAGACCCCAATAAGAAAGCCAAACTTAAAGGCTTGCAAGCTATAGACGAAGAGGAGGCAAAAAAACAAGCCGAAAAGGAGGCAAATAAAAGCGAAAAACAAAAAGAAAAAGAGGCAGAAAAAGCAAGGAAAGAAGCCGAAAAACAAAAAGAAAAGCGAGGATTTAATCCTGATGTAATGGAAGTTTCTAACCGCCCACAAGAGGATTACGCATTGTCCAAAAACCCCAAAGCCATCGCCAAAGGAATGACAGGTAGCGGCGATGTAGTCAAAAACTATGCAGAGGATATTTCTATGGACAAAATCAAAGCAGAGGTTCGTTCTATGGACTATTTCAATGAGTATGAATACATTAGACTCAAAGGATTGAATGATTATCACCCTTTGGCGGCAGCTTTGGCATACTCTAAGCAAATCAAATCTACTAAATTTACTATGTCAGGTTTAGCCAACTTTGTCAAGCGTAAACCCGAGCATATTCGTTCCTCAATGAAAAGTTTACAAAGATTAGGTTATGTTACTTTTGACGGCTACACGAGTTTTAGCGATTCGGTAAGACTTACCCGCAAAGGAGTGCTTTACGCCAATGCGTACAATGGGGCTTTGGACTATGATAAATTAGAACTTTTCTCACTTTCAGAGGGCGCGCATACCAATATGAAGTTGGACTTGAATACCAATGATTTGATAGTCAATGATGTGCCTATTTTCCCGCTGCGCCGCCGCCCTAACCTAAGTTTAGAAGACGATGCTAACGATACCTTGCCCAAAGACCGCTTAGACGTTTGGGCGAAACCAAAGAGTAAAAAGGTGATAATCAAGCAAAATCGTAGATTGGTTTTTGATGGAGAAATACAAACCGTAGGGCAGGCAAACTATCGCGCCAAAGGCTTAACTTTTGATTATGATACTTTCCAAGTAGCCATGAAAGAGGCAGAAATTGGTTTTATCGAGAGAGATTCACTCAATAGACCTGTTAAAGATTCACTGGGGAATTTCAAAGAAATGGCAAACAAAGTAAAAAGTGCCAATGGGGTATTGCGTTTAGCTTTACCTAAAAACAAATCTGGAGAATTAAAAAGATATTTTCAGCAATCTAAACCCTATCCCTATTTTGCCGCAGAACCAGGTGCTTATATTGCTTTTGACGGTAAAGAGGTTTTAGATGGCTCATATAGCCAAATAGATAGTACCACAGGGCGAAATAAAGTACGGATAGATTTGGAAAAATTCCGCATGGATAGTTTGACAAGTAGAGGAGTCGAGAAAACTGTCTTAGACGGAATGTTTCATAGTGGAGGTATTTTCCCTGATTTTAAGATTACAGCTCGTATTATGCCAGATAAATCCTTTGGCTTTATGCACGATTTTAAAAATCACAGAGATTCTCTGGACAAAGAACCCACAGGAAAGTACGCAGAGGGCTATCCACTTTATAGGAATATCAAAGGAGAAAATGCGGCAATCTTTACAGACCATGATGATGAAAAACGTTGGGCTTATGATAGGCATGAAAAAGATGGCAAAGAAATCACCAATCAATGGAACATAATGCTTAATAATCAAGGCATTAGAGGTAACGGAAAAATCAATTATCTTACCGCACAGCTAAGTTCCAACGATTATGTATTTTATCCTGACTCTACTACTGCCTTAGGAAAAATGGCAATAAAGAAAAAAATGCTCCTTAAAACTGATTTGACGCTGAGTAAAACCAATTTTGACAAACTTCCTCCCGTTGAGCCACAATCTTGGGGCTTTATCGAGGCAAATCCAAATTTTAATGGCATTAGCTACCCCGATGTGTCTATGCGAAATTTTAGAATGAACTGGGCTGTAAGGGCAGATAGTATGCGACTTACCTCGACTTTCGATGAGGTCAAAGACCCTAATAATCCCAAAAAGACAATCAAAAAACCTATCCCATTTGAGATATATGGCAAACCTGTAGCCTATAAACTCGATGCCAATGATACCTCTTTGGTAAGTACCTTTGAGGGAACTTTGGTCTTGAATCCTAAGCAGTTAGCAGGCGATGGTACTATTCAAAACAAAGGAGCTATTGCTAAATCGGATAATTTTGTTTTCCAAATGAGTAGGTATCATGCCGACAATGCCGAGTACTTTGAAATCAAATCTACTGACCCTAAAAAGCCTGCTTTAAGAGCGGAGAATGTACGCATAGACTATGACTTAGAAGAGAGATTTTCTACCATTGTTACCAATAACCCACGAAGACAAAACTTTAAGTTTCCTTTTGTAGAGTATGCTACCTCGCTGGGGCAGGCTCGCTGGGAGTTTGATGCCAAGAAAGTTATTATGAACGTAGCGGCAGGAAGCGATGCGACTACTTCTATTTTTACCTCTACGCACTATAAAAAGTCAGATAGCTTAAATGTTTCTTTCATAGGTACGACGGCACTTTACGACATCAATAATCATACTTTAAATGTTGGTGGGGTGCCTTTTATTCGTTCGGTAGATGCCGAGATAGTCCCTGATAGTGGTTTAGTTACTGTAAAAGAAGGCGCAAAAATGGAAGAATTAAGAAACTGCAACGTGCGTATTATGATTGGTAAGGACACTGCTCACGTACTCCGCAATGCCAATATTACTATACATAACCGCCAAAAATATACAGGTAACGGCATTTATTACTACACCAATGATGTGCCTCACACATACAAAATCAAGTTTAGCGAGTTCTTATTTAATAAAAAAGATTCCTTAAATCCTGACAAAAAGCATTTTACCTATGCCGAAGCCTATATCACAGAAGAAGATAATTTTGAAAAACAAGGCGGCAAACTTTTTAAAGGAATAGTAAAAATGTATGCCACACGCAAAGAGTTGGAGTTTGACGGCTACATCAAAGACTCCGATGACCCCGAAGGTTTATGGATTAGGACATCAGGAGGTAGTGGGCAGATTCTTACACATAGCGGCAATGAGAAAGATGCTGACGGACAAAAAGTAGAAACAGGCTTGTATCTTTCCCATGACTTGGAGCAGGAAGGCAGTGGACTTTATACAGTAATAAACAAACCACTTAATCATAAACGAGATATTCCGCTTTTCCTTCCTGATAAGGGAGCAGACATCAGACAAGACCCTAAGACTAAAAAATATACCATTGCATACAAAGAACGCCAACCTTTAGAAGGTCAAAAAGAAGCCGAAAACTACATAGGAAATAAACTCACCTACAGCAATGCTACCGGGGAAGTAGAGTTTGAAGGTGAAGTGAATTTATTTAACTATAACAAGCCTAATTTTACTATTAAAACTTCCTGTATAGGCAAGGGCAACATGAAAACTAATATCTACTCCATGAATGCCATGCTTACTCTCGACTTAGGTACACTCTCTGGCGATGCTTTCCGAGAAATGGCAAGCAATATCCTAAGCCAAGCTGATGCAGAAGATTCACCTATTGCCAATAATGACGATTTATTATACAAATTAGGTGCGCAAGTCAGTGAAGCCGAACTCAAAGCTCATATTAGAAGAATGCAAAATGGCAGAGGGGAACTATCAAGATTATTAGACAAAAAAGCCTTAGTGATTTCAGACGTAACCCTCAAATGGAGCAAGGAATATAAAGCCTTTTACAGCGTAGGAAAAATCCAATTGGCAAGTATTTACAACAAAAATATTAGCCAAAGCATTGATGGTTACATAGAAATACCGATGGTGCCAAACGATGAGAAAGTTACTTTGAATATCTACTTAGAAATCAGTCCTAAGCGTTGGTACTATATCTCTTATCGCAAAGATAAGCTATATCTGCTCTCCTCCAATACCAAGTTCAATGACATCGCCGACCCCAAGAAGAAGCAAAGTAAAGATGGCTATGAACTATTGCCAAAAAGTGCGAGAATTGGCTTTGTTAGTCGCTTCCGTAGAGCCTATTTAGGGCTGGACACACCCATAGAGCCTGAGGAGGAAGATGATGACACTAATACGATTGAGGAAGAGAAAGATGATGATGGAGATGGAAGGTAAAAAATGAAAGCATAATAAGATAAAACACAAAAGCATACCTACTAAAATTTCGGTATGCTTTTTTTTGTGCTTACTCTCTTTCAGGCGAAGCCTCTGTACTTCTCCTCCCTCCTCTTTCTCTGGGTGCTTCTATTTTAAAAGTTTGCTTTTCATTTCCAATTTGTACGGTATATTCCCCCGCTTGCAAGTAATATTTGCCGTCTTGAGCTTTTTTCAATTTGACTTCCTTCTTGGCTTTGTCTGAGAGTTCCTTTTGATAGCTTTCTACCACTTTTTCGTCTAAGGTCAAATCGTAATTGACAAAATTTAATCCTTTTTCGCTACTGTCTTTGATTTCTTTCAAAGGCAAGCCGTTGGCTGAGAGAATTTTAACCGTATTTTCCATATTCTTATTAGCATAAAAAGCAATTTCAAAAGAAGGGGTAAAAGGAGTGGAAAACTCACCTCTGGAAGCTCCCCATCTTTCATTGAAATTGGTGTTTTTCAAAGCAAAAATATGTACTTCTTTTGCCAAAATTTCAGGTTTTAGCTGCTGTAAATGAGCCACATTCCCCACATAAAAAGAACGACCGTGAGTAGCTAAAACAATTTCCTTATCTCTGGGGTGGACTACTAAGTCATGCACAGGTACTGCGGGGAAGTCCTTGACAAAAGCGTGGAAAGTCTGCCCCCTGTCCAACGAAGCGTAAGCCCCATGGTCAGTCCCAACGTAAATGATATTCTGATTTTCAGGGTCTTCTTTTACCACATTTACAGGCTCGGCAGGGAGGGCAGTGCCTATTCTTTGCCAAGTTTCTCCATAATTTTCAGAAACATATACATAAGTCTCAAAATGGTCGTTGCGGTAGCCGTTCAAAGATGCGTAAACCCTTGATTCTACATGGTGAGAAGCATAAACTTGGCTCACCCACAAGTTTTGAGGAAGGTTATCAGAAATACGTTTCCAAGTATAGCCACCGTCCTTGCTTACGTGAATTAGTCCGTCATCAGAACCCACATAGAGCAAGCCAAATTTCTTAGGCGATTCATGAATGACAGTCAGTGTCCCGAAAGGTACATTGCCTTCCTTTCCTCCTTTGGTCAAGTCGCCTGACAGGGTTTCAAAGCTATCTCCTTTATTCAGAGAGCGGTGGAAGCGATGCGAACCCATGTATAAAATATCTTGGTTATGACGAGAAAGATGAATAGGCGTTTCCCAATTCCAACGGTAAGGCGTTTCTCCTAATTGGTGTTTAGGCGTAATAAACTTTCTTTCTTGCGTATTTTTATTGATTCTAAAATAGTTACCAAATTGAAAGCCTGTATAAATTGTCGCATTATCTCTGGTATCTATTTCTACTTGCATACCGTCCCCTCCCATTAAGGATTGGAAAGGATAGCGACCTGAGTCGTGCCAATCCTTAGTTGGCTTGTTTTGACTGCTTCCTCCCCAAACACCATTGTCTTGCAAGCCTCCATATACATTGTAAGGGGTAGCCATATCCACATTGACAGAATAAAACTGACCCACAGGAATATTATTCAACTTGAACCAAGAATCTCCATTGTCATAAGAAATATTCAAACCGCCATCATTGCCCAAAATCAGATGCCCTTTACGGTTAGGATTTATCCAAAGGGCATGGTGGTCGGAGTGGGCATTGGTGTCGTCTAAGGCTGTCCAAGTTTTTCCACCGTCATTGGAGCGAATGACAGGTACGCCCATAGTAAAAACCTCCTGTTCATCATTAGGATTTACTCGCACTTGGCTGAAGTAATACCCGTAAGTGTAAACTACCCCTTCCAAGTATTTTTCGTGGGTGCGTTTCCAAGTTCTTCCTGCATCATCAGAGCGATAGACTTCCAATCCTTTGACGGTAATCTCAAACAAATCATCGTTAGCATTGATGTAATCTGCAAGGGCTTTAGGAGTATATTTCCCATTTTTGATGTCCTCTTTGATAGATTTAGCGGAGTAAATAGCAGGGATTCCGTAGCGGTCTAAATAAGCAGTAATATCCTCATCACTTTGCTTCATAAAGTCGTCTGCACTCATGGTTTTCAACATAGAAGGTTTGATTTTAAGCGTATTAGCAGTTTCTTCTGCTTTTTTCTCTTGAGCATCTTGATTGTCCATGACCGCATAAATGATATTAGGATTTTTAGGATAAATATCTAAACCTATGCGCCCTACGCCTGCGGTGGTGGGGAAACCGCTTCCTTCGGTAGTAACTTTTGCCCAAGTATTGCCTCCGTCAGTGCTTTTGTAAATGCCTGAGCCTTTACCATTGCCTACAAAATCCCACGCTTGCCTGCTGCGTTCCCAAGTAGCGGCATACAAAATTTGTGGATTTGTAGGGTCTATTACTAAGTCAATTGCGCCTGTATTGTCATTGACAAACAAGGTCTTAGCCCAAGATTTCCCTCCATCGGTGGTTTTGTAAAGCCCTCTTTCTGGATTGGGTGAGTACAAATGCCCCAAAGCGGCTACCCAAACTGTATTGGGGTCGGTAGGGTGCAAGACGATTCTTCCGATGTGATGGCTTTCTTCTAAGCCCAAATGCGTCCAAGTTTTCCCTCCGTCAGCACTTTTGTAAATTCCTGTCCCTGAGTAAGAAGAACGGCTCGAGTTATTTTCTCCCGTACCTACCCAGATATTGCCTAAGCTACCGTCTTTTTTCCACTCTGCGGCAATATCACCAATGGTCATTACTGCCTCATTGTCAAAAAGTGGCTTAAAAGTGCTTCCATTGTTTTCAGTTATCCAAAGTCCCCCAGAAGCATAGGCTACTAAAAATACACTTGGGTCTTGTGGGTTTACGTCTATATCCACTACTCTACCACTCATCACCGTAGGTCCTATATTATGAAAGGGAATATTAGCTACCAAAGAGTTATTTATCAACTCTTTGCGTTTCTCAAAGCCCTTCATACGGTCTGTCGCAGAGGTTGCTTTGGGCAAAGTAGGCTCGGTAGGTTTACTTGCTTTCTTTTGAGCAAAAGAAACCGAGCAGAACAAACTGAAAATTAGTAAGCAAGGTAAAATAAGTAAAAGTCGCTTTTTCATAATGCTTTCATCAAAGTAAAAATAAATAACACAATAAATTAAATAAGAGGAGTGTTATGTATAAACACATAAAACAAAGATGAGGAAAAAATAAATTTTATTTATCATTATTTCTCATAAAACAAACTACATTTGTGAAATATAATTTGTTTGAATTACGCATGGAAAAAGATTACAATACGCAGAAAACGCCTTTGATTCTGAAAGAGTACGGCAGAAACGTGCAGAAATTAGTAGAATATATCGCTACTTTGTCTTCTAAAGAGGAGAGAACCCGATATGCCCATACGCTTATCTCACTTATGAAGCAGTTAAATCCCTCTGTAAGAGAGCATAACGATAACGCACAACGCATTTGGGACCACTTGTTTCTTATGTCTGACTTTAATCTGGATATAGATAGTCCTTATCCTATACCTGAGCGGTCTATTTTACATAAAAAGCCTAAATCCATGACTTATAGGGTAGGTGAAGTTACTTATAAGCATTATGGAAGAAATATAGAAATCTTAATTACCAAAGCTGCTAAAATCACTGAGCCAGAGGAAAAACAACAGGCTATGTCATTCATATTCAAGCTAATGAAGTCTTTTTATGCTTCTTGGAACAAAGAAACAGTAGATGATATTACCATTGCCAATCAGCTGAGAGAACTTTCCAAAGGGCAACTTTCTATAGACTTGCAAGCCATGCGTAGTGAAGCCCACAGTCATGGAGAAAGAGGCGACAGAGAGCATCACAAAGACAGAAATCGTAATAATAACAATAACAACAGCAGAAAGAAAAATAAAGACAGAAAGAGAAAATAAGGAAAATGAAAGAGCAAGTGAAAAATACACTATCTACTTTTTGGTTTTATTTTACCTTACTTATCTGTTTCCTATTTCTGATACCTTTGCCACTTATCCTTGTTCATAGGGCTAAGTGGCATATTTACATTTATAGACTTACCAAGTTTTGGGTAGGTATTTTCTTAAAAATCAATTTTTTACCTTTAGAAATAGAATATCGCTTCAAGCCCAACCGCAAGCAGGTATATGTATTTACTCCCAATCATACTTCTTACTTAGACATACTTTTGCTTATGTTTGCAGTGAAGCAGTTTTTTATTTTTGTAGGCAAAAGTTCCATCTCCAAAGTGCCTATGGCAGGCTATGTCTATAAAAAAATGCACATTACCGTAGATAGAAGCAAGGTAAGGAGCAAGTACAATGTGTTAGAAAAATCTAAAATTGCAGTCAAAAGGCGTAGAAGCGTAGTTATCTTTCCCGAAGGTGGTATCCTTACCCAAGCCCCCCCTGCTATGACTCCCTTCAAAGAAGGTGCATTTCGCCTTGCGATAGAGGAAAGAGTCCCAATTGTGCCTGTTACTATGCCTTATAACTGGATAGCCATGCCTGACAAGTCATTTCCACCATTTATTCATCACAGACTCAAAGTTATTTTTCATGAACCTATTGAAACAGAAGGTCTTACAGTAGAACATATCCCTTATTTAAAGCAAAAAGTTTTTGAAATCATACAAAAAGAAATCAACCAACACCAGCGAGCATTATAAATACTCAGCGTAAACTATTCTTTGCAAATTTCTGTTAATCTGTTTATCTAATCATACATAATTTGAATAAAATTGAGATTTTCGTATCAGCAAACTCAACCTACAATCAAATATATCTTTGGTAATCAAACATATAAAATTTTTAGCTCAAAATGAACAATACTAAAATCCCCTGTGCAGATGTCAAACAATTCTCTGACATTTTCATAGATTATATTTGTTGTCATCATCAGTTAAGCTCTTTTTACCACTTATTTCCTTCTATTGAAAACTATGCAAAACAAATCCAAATAAAGCAAGATTTTCCCGCTACGCACCGCAAAGTTTTGCACCAAGCTATAGACCAACAATACGCTTCTATTCAACGAAAACCGCAACTTACGATAGACCTGCTCTTACAGCCCAATACTTTTACGCTCACTACAGGACACCAACTCAATATATTTACAGGACCTCTTTACTTTCATTTTAAAATTATTACCGTCATCAATGCCGCCAAACAACTAAGAATGAAATACCCCCAATACAATTTCATTCCTGTATATTGGATGGCAAGCGAAGACCATGATTTTGAGGAAATTAGTAGCTTTAACTTGTTTTGGAAAAAATACACTTGGCAGACAGAGCAAAAAGGTGCAGTAGGTAGATTTGACCCACATTCTTTGAGCGAGGTGATAGCACAAACGCCTGAAATGGACAGCATTTTCAAAGAAGCCTATGCAAATAGTCAAACCTTAGCAGACGCTACTCGCTACATAGTCAATGAGTTATACGGGCATGAAGGCTTGTTAGTCATTGACGGAGATGATAGAGAACTAAAAGGTCTTTTTAAACCTATCATTAAAAAAGAAATTTTTGAGCAACCTACCTACCAAGCTATTACCCAAACGAATAAAGAGTTAGAACGCTTAGGTTATTCGGCTCAGGTTTTCCCAAGAGAAATTAACCTATTTTACTTAGATGAAAACCTAAGAGAAAGAATTGTAAAAGAGGGAAATAGCTATAAAGTACTGAATACCTCTCTCAGTTTTTCAGCAAGCGAAATCAACCAACTCATAGATGCCTCTCCAGAAAAATTTAGCCCCAATGTAACTTTGCGTCCTGTTTATCAGGAAGTTATTTTGCCCAATCTTTCCTATACAGGCGGACCGGGGGAGTTTGCTTATTGGCTACAACTCAAAGAAGTTTTCGCCAATTTTGATGTGCCTTTTCCCATTCTTCTACCGAGAAATTTTGCCCTCATTCTCTCCAAAGCCATTCAAGGGAAAATGGAAAAATTAGCGGTGAGTATCAATGATTTATTTGTAAATGCAGACGATTTTAAAAATACTTGGTTGGCAAAAAATATTGCCGAACCTGTGCATTTGCAAGACGAAATCGCACAAGTAGAACAGATTTTTGAGCAGATAACTGAAAAAGCAGTCATGCAAGACAAATCGTTAAAAGAATTTGTCGGGGCGATGAAGCAGAAAACTTTGGCTTCCTTAGAACAAATAGAAGGGAGAATACAAAAATCTCAGAATCAAAAATTTAGTACAGAAACTAATCAATTATTAGATTTGCACAACAAACTTTTTCCTAATGGAGGTTTGCAGGAACGCACTGACAATTTTTTGAACTTTTATCTCAATGACAAAGAATTTTTGAACAAAATAGCCGATTTACTTGACCCCTTTGATTTTGATTTTAATGTAATAGTGATGTAATAAGTAAAAAATTTTATTTTTGCGACTTTTAAAAAAACTCGCAAATTTTATTTTTATGTATCTAAATAAAAAAGTGGTTATCGTCATGCCTGCTTACAACGCCTCAAAGACAGTAGCCCAAACCTACCAAGAAATCCCTTTTGAGATAGTAGATGAGGTGATTTTGGTGGACGATGCAAGCAAAGACGACACTACAGAAGTATCAAGGCAGTTGGGTATCAATCATGTCATTAAACATGAAAAGAACAAAGGTTATGGTGGTAATCAGAAAACTTGTTATCAAAAAGCCTTAGAAATAGGGGCAGACATTGTAGTTATGCTTCACCCTGATTATCAATACACACCTAAACTTATTACCGCTATGGTTTCGGTGATTGGGCAGGGTCTGTACCCTGTGGTTTTTGGCTCACGTATTTTGGGGAAAGGAGCATTAAAAGGAGGAATGCCTTTGTACAAGTATATTGCTAACCGTTTCTTGACCTTATTCCAAAATATTTTAATGGGACAGAAACTCTCCGAATATCATACAGGCTATCGCGCATATGCTCGCGAGGTCTTGGAAAAAGTCCCTTTTTACAAAAACTCAGATGACTTTGTATTTGATAATCAAATGATTGCTCAAATATTTTATCATGGCTTTGAGATAGCAGAAATCACCTGCCCTACCAAGTACTTTGCAGAGGCTTCCTCTATCAACTTCCGCCGTAGCGTAAAGTATGGCATGGGAGTATTAGGAGTATCCCTGCGTTATGCTTTGGCAAAAGCAGGCATTTGGAGTTGGAAGATTTTGAAGTGAGAGCCAACCAGTAGGGTTCGCAAAACCCTTAGCAAATTTCTTCGGTATTATTTACTATAATCTACTGAATTTGTATTAATTTTGCGTCCAAATTTTAAAATAAAAGGAGATTCTAATGACAGTAGAAACTTATATTCCTTACAAAGTAAAGGACATCAAACTTGCCGAGTGGGGCAGAAAAGAAATCAGATTAGCAGAAGCAGAAATGCCGGGGTTAATGGCTTTGCGTGCCGAGTATGGTGCTTCTAAACCCTTAAAAGGAGCGCGTATTGCAGGTTGCTTGCACATGACTATCCAAACTGCCGTTTTGATAGAAACTTTGGTAGAGTTAGGAGCAGAAGTTACTTGGTCTTCTTGCAATATTTTCTCTACCCAAGACCACGCCGCTGCCGCCATTGCTGCCGCAGGGATTCCCGTGTACGCTTGGAAAGGCATGACCGAGGAGGAGTTTGATTGGTGTATAGAACAAACACTGTTCTTTGGCGAAGACCGCAAACCACTAAATATGATTTTAGATGACGGAGGCGACCTGACAAATATGGTCTTAGACCGCTATCCAGAACTGATTGCGGGCATCAGAGGAATTTCGGAGGAAACAACTACGGGCGTTCACCGCTTATATGAGCGAATGAAAAAAGGGAAACTACCACTTCCTGCTATCAATATCAATGACTCTGTTACTAAATCTAAGTTTGATAACAAGTATGGTTGCAAAGAATCTTGTGTAGATGCGATTCGCAGAGCTACTGATGTAATGATTGCGGGGAAAGTAGCAGTAGTAGCTGGTTACGGAGATGTAGGCAAAGGCTCGGCGGCTTCGCTCAGAGGGGCAGGAGCAAGAGTAATTGTTACTGAAATAGACCCTATCTGTGCTTTACAAGCCGCTATGGACGGATACCAAGTATTGAAAATGGAAAATGCCATTAAAAATGCAGATATTGTGGTCACAGCTACAGGTAATGTGGGCATTGTAAACGAAAAAGTATTCCGCGCTGCCAAAGACAAAACTATTTTTGCCAACATCGGACACTTCGATACAGAAATAGACATGGCTTGGCTGAACAAAAACTACGGACATACCAAGCAAGAAATCAAACCACAGGTAGATTTGTATAATATTGATGGCAAAGACATCATTGTATTGGCTGAGGGCAGATTGGTAAACTTAGGCTGTGCTATGGGGCACCCCTCTTTTGTCATGTCTAACTCCTTCACCAATCAAGTATTAGCACAAATAGAACTTTGGACGAATCACCAAAAATATGAAAACAAAGTCTATATGTTGCCTAAGCACTTGGACGAGAAAGTAGCAAGGTTGCACTTAGCAAAAATAGGTGTAGAGTTAGAAGAACTTTCTCCTGAGCAAGCAGAGTACATCGGTGTAAGCCAAACAGGACCTTTCAAGCCTGATTATTACAGATACTAAATGTAATATAAACTTATTCCACTTTACAAGGAGTAGAGCTGTAAATGCTTTACTCCTTTGTTATTTTTGCCAAACTTAGCTTTCCGTAAAAGTACAAAACACAGCAGCGCTTCTTACCGTCTGAGCATTTTTCACATTGTTTATCAATTTTAAATAAAAAATCAATAAAAATTTTCAAAAGAGTTAAACTTTTTCTCTACTTTTGCGTTTAGGTAATTATTGCATATCATTCCTTTTTATTTCACAGGTAATTTCTTTTGACTATTAGCCCTATTTATCTTTTCTGTTAAGGAAAAAGCAAACCACGTTGATTTTGTATTAATTTTTTTAAACTTTGGAAACATTTTTTTGCTTGATTCGTTTCCTATGTGTAGCTTTGCAAAAATTTTTTGATACAACTCTTATCTAAACTTTTACTTTGTAGAAACATTGGAAACGAAAGACAGAATCTTAGAGGGCGCATGGCAATTATTTTTAACTTATGGGATTCGTAATGTAAGCATGGACGAGATTGCCAAGCATATTGGTATGTCCAAAAAAACAATCTATCAGTACTTTTCTGACAAAGATGATTTGGTATATCAGCTTATGCAAATAGGCATGAGCGAGCAGACCAAGCAAATGCAAGAAATTGCAGAGAGCAGTGAGAATGTGATAGAAGAACTCTACAGGATAATGATAAAAACGAAGGAAATGTTCAGCCAAATGAATCCTTTACTGCTTTTTGAAATGAAGAAGTATCACCCCAAAGCGTGGGAGGTATTTAGCCAATGCAAAGACAGAGAGATGAAAGAGCATTTCATTCAAACTTTGCGAAAAGGAATCAACCAAGGTATGTTCAGGTCAAACATAGATGTAGAAATTTTGGCAAGAGTAAGAATGGAAGTAGTACAGCTTATTTTTGACCCTAAAGTTTTTCCACCTGCGCAGTTTAACTTTTGGGAAGTAAACGAACAGATATTTGAGCATTTTCTCTACGGCATTATTACGCTCAAAGGACTGACCTTGCTCAATCAGTATAAAAAACAAAACCAAGAAACTATTGCATCTGCCCAATATTAAATTTTTAGCAACTAAAAACTTAACTTACAATTACTTATGGAACAAATCTTAAAAGAATTTCAAAAAGTGCTTACACAAAACTTTTTTGTAAAGCCCGATGCAGTAGGTTATACCAAGTCTTTTTACGAGGATTTGAAACTAAGCGAAAGCGAATTTGTAGCGATGATTGCCCATACAGAAAATGCTTTTCACATACAAATCGCTGACAACGAAATCCCTAAAATTAGAAGGGTACGCGACATAGTAAAATACATTAATCAATCTCAAATGCAGTAAAACAAAAGATTTTACTTGAATACTCAAAAACACAACTAATTGAATTTATGAAACTTAAACCGTTTATCTTATCTTTCTTACTTTTTACAGGAACACCTTTCATACTGATAAGTAAAGTACAAGCCCAAGATAAGGTGAAATTAGAAAATGTAGGCTTGAAAGAATGTATTGATTATGGCTTGAAACACAGCATTTCTGCTGTAAATGCTAAGTTAGATGTTGCAAAAGCAAAAGCAGACATTGGGATAATTTTCGCAGATGGTTTGCCACAAGTCAATGCCAACGCCAACTTCACTAATAACTACCTCATTCCTATTTCTATCTTGGCAGGTGATGCCTTTCCGGGTGGGAATCCTAATGAAATTCTAAAATTGAGGTTTGGCATCAGCTATACAAGCTCTTTAGCTTTCAATGTAAATCAATTACTTTTTGATGGTACTTATTTTTTAGGACTAAAAGCCGCAAAGGTCTATAGCGAACTTACCGAAAAATTAGCTGTAAAAACAGAAATAGATGTAGCAAATAATGTCGCTAAGGCTTTTTATACTGCCTTGATTACTAAACAGCGTTTGGAACTGGTAGATGCCAATATGAAACGCATAGAATCTCTTTTGAATGATACAAGAGCTTTGTATAAGCAAGGTTTTGTAGAAAAAATAGATGTGGATAGAATAGAGGTAAACTACAATGCTTTGGTCATTGAAAAGCAAAAAATGCTGAGAATGTTGGAGCTATCTTACACCCTATTAAAATTCCAAATGGGAATGCAAGTTCAAGATGAAATAAGTGTGAAAGGCTCAATCCAAGAATTAGAAAGCCTACAACTAAACGAGCTTCGTGCTGCTTTGGCAGAAAAGGAAGAGGGTTTTGACTATTCTCAGCGCATTGAAACACAGGTACTTAACACACAAATTGTGTTGGAAAAATACAATGTACGTCGTTTTAGAGTAGGTTATTACCCAAGACTAAACCTGAATTTTGGCTACGGAACAAACACAGGGGCTAATCAGTTTAATCAATTATTTGAATTTCACAGCCGCTGGTTTACCAATGGAGCATGGGGACTTACCTTATCTGTTCCCATTTTTGATGGCTTACGCCGACATAATCAAATTCAGAGGGCAAAAGTAGATTTGCTAAAAGCAGAAAATACTTTGAAAGAAACGAAAAGAGGAATAGACTTAGAAATTAAGCAAGCCTTAATTAACCTTCGCAATGCTTTGGAAAGCCTTGATGCTCAGAGAAAAAATATGGATTTGGCAGGTGAAATTGCTCGAATTACCAAAATTAAGTACAAAGAAGGTGTAGGGACAAACAACGAGGTGATAGATGCAGAAAGTGCGTACATTACTGCCCAAACTAACTACTATTCAGCATTTTACGATGCCCTCATTGCCAAAGTAGATTTGGACAAAGCAAAAGGGAACTTGATGAAGTAATGATTAATTGCAAATGGCAAATGTGAAATCTGGAATAAAACATAGGAAACACCAAAATCTCAATAGACTATAAAATCAAAAATTATATAAAAATGAAAACAAAGTTATTTAATATATTTTTCATAGCTCTGCTTGTACTAAGTAGCTTGTACTTAGCAAGTTGTGGAGGGGACAATGCTTCAGTAGAAATAAGCGAAGAGAACAAAGAAAAGCTATTAGAGGCTTATAAAAAACAGTACGCCGACCTCAAAGCCAAAATAGATGCTTTGGAAAATGAGCTAAGAGAGAAAGATGGCATCGCAAACAAGGTAAATCTTAAACTGATTGAAACGCAGCCTGTGGTTCAAAAAGACTTTGCTCACTTCATTGAGGTTCAAGGTAATGTAGAGTCAGATAAGAACGTTTCCGTTGCTCCAGAGATGAACGGAATCATCTTACGCATCAATGTTGAGCGTGGACAAGCGGTAAGTCAAGGGCAGGTAATTGCAGAAATAGATGCAGAACCTATCCGCAAGAATATCAGCGAATTAGAAACTCGCTTAGAATTAGCAAAGACCATGTTTGAACGCCAAGAAAATTTGTGGAAACAGCAAATTGGCTCAGAGATGCAGTATTTGCAAGCTAAAAATAGCAAGGAATCCTTAGAACGTAGCTTGGACGGATTGAAAGCACAACTGAAAAAGGCTTATGTAAAATCCCCTATCAGTGGAGTAGTAGATGAGCTTTTCATGAAACAAGGAGAAATGGCAAATCCAGCTATGCCTTTGGCAAGGGTAGTAAATCTTTCAGAAGTGCAGATAAAAGCTGATGTATCAGAGGCTTATGTACCAAACGTAAGAAAAGGAGATGAAGTAGTAGTATCTTTTCCTTCTTTGCAAAAGGAAATGCCCGTGAGAATATCTAACGTAGGTCAGTTCATAGAGCCAGCCAACCGCACATTCAAGGTGGAGATGAAATTGGCAAATAAAGATGGTTTCTTGAAACCCAATACCTTAGCAGTAGTGAAAATTAAAGATTTTGGGCAAAAAAATGCTATAGTGATTCCCACTTTCTTGATTCAGCAAAGTACTAATGGGCAAGAGTTTGTCTTTGTAGTTCGCCAAAACGAAAAGAAAAATACAGTAGCAAAAGTACTCATCAAAACAGGTAAATCTTACGGCGGGGAAACATTAGTAACGGAAGGTTTGCAAGCAGGAGATATTTTGGTGAGCAAAGGATACAATGAAGTCATTGACGGTGAGGAAGTAAATATCCAAAAGACTGAGCCAAAAATTTCAATGAATCAGTAAGGGGTATAACTTTCTAAGTTGTACAGCCTTTTTACCTAATTCTTTGAGAAAACCAATGAGCTTTTTTTGACTTGAATCACAATGTAGCTTTTAGCATGAAAAGTATTGATTAATACCCTGTTGCACCCAATACTGCTCATTGGGAAAAATGTGTTTTTACTCAAGCACGAGCAATTTGTTTCTTGTATGATACAAGATTACGTTTTTTAGAAAATGGTCAAGATAGCGGTAAGGGTGCACCAATGGCTTGTGCTATGATTTACTGGGGCAGTCATCCTCAGCGTTTTTATGATACATTTATCGAGTTTGGGGCAGTAGTAGATATTTCAAATTTGATAAATGTAGAAATTGGTAAGGAGCGCAATGTCCCCAAATTGGCTCTTAACATCACAAATTATTCTTTGAGTTTTTGAAACAACCAATACAAAACAAATGGAAAATAAAAAATCTAAACTACCTGAATTTGCATTGAGTACGTTTGCCATTAACAACAAAACAAGCGTATTCATCTTATCGGCTATTATTGCTGTCTTTGGCTTGATTTCTTATGGTTCTATGCCCAAAGAGCAGTTCCCCGAAGTAGTGATTCCTACGGTGATTATCAACACGGTGTACCCAGGAAACTCTCCTGTGGACATAGAAAACTTAATAACAAGGCACATTGAGAAAGAAGTAAAATCCGTCAAAGGAGTAAAAAAGATTAACTCTACTTCTTCCCAAGATGTGTCCGTTATTACCGTAGAGTTCAACGAAAACGTACAGATTAGCAAGGCTTTGCAAGATACCAAAGATGCGGTAGATAAGTCTAAGCGCAACTTACCTACTGACTTGGACACTGACCCCCAAGTATTGGAGGTAGATGTTTCCCAAATTCCTATCGTCATGGTTAATATTTCAGGGAACTATGATATGCAAAAGCTACGCTATTATGCAGAGTACTTAGAAGATAGGTTTGAGGAGCTTCCTGAGGTATCGAGTGCTAACTTGATTGGGGCTTTGGAAAGAGAAATTCAAATCAATGCAGACATCTACAAGATGGATGCAAGAAAGGTAACTTTTAGCGACATAGAAAATGCTATTCGTGCAGAAAATATCTCTATGTCTGGGGGAGAAGTCCTTACAGATGGTTACAGACGCTCCATGCGTATCTCAGGCGAGTTTAAATCCGTAGAGGAAATAGCCAATACTATTATTAAGTCAGAGGATTTAACCCCTATTTACCTCAAAGATGTAGCTGAGGTAAAAGATACTTTCGTAGAACGCAAAAGCTACGCACGCTTAGCAACAGGAGATTTTGCAGAAAAGGGCAATTTCCCAGTGATTTCTTTGCGAGTAGTAAAAAAGAATGGAGAAAACCTCATCAATGCTGATGAGAAAATTAAGAAAATAGTAGAAGAAGCTAAAAAGACCATTCTTCCTGCCGATTTGAATATTGTTTATACTGACAATCAGGCAGATAACATGAAAACGCAAATCTTGAACTTAGAGAACAATATCATTTTCAGTACCTTATTGGTTATCAGCGTATTGTTATTTTTCATGGGTTTAAGAAATGCACTTTTTGTGGGGATAGCCATTCCGCTTTCTATGTTTATTTCCTTCATTATCTTGAATGCTATGGGCTATACGGTCAATATTATGGTGCTTTTTGGGTTGATATTGGCTTTGGGTATGTTGGTGGATAATGGGATAGTAGTTATCGAGAATATTTATCGGCAAATGGAAGACGGAGAGGAGCGAGAAAGTGCAGCCAAGCATGGCGTTGGAGAGGTCGCTTGGCCCATCATCAGCTCTACACTGACTACTTTGGCGGCATTCGTACCTCTGATATTTTGGGGAGGTATCATTGGTGAGTTCATGGGTATCCTTCCTGTTACCTTAATTGCTGTATTGAGTTCCTCGCTTTTTGTAGGCTTATTTGTGAATCCTGTATTAGCGGCTGCTTTTATGAAACTCGATGACAAAGACCACAAGCCTAATAGGAAAAGAGTTACCATTACAGGTTTGTCCTTAATTGCCTTATCGCTTCCTTTCTATTTCATGGTCAAGGAAAGCTATACTTTCCCTAACTTATTGATGACGGCTGGTTTGTTTACGCTTCTAAACGCCTACGTACTCAGAGGGGCGGCTATTTGGTTTCAAAACAATGCTTTGGTTTGGTTAGAAAATGTGTATTTGCGTTTCTTGCGTTTTGCTCTTTCAGGGAAAAGACCTATACTATTTTTTGCAGGAATGTTTGTTACTCTAATTTTGTCAATTATAGTTTTCTTTTCCAATAGACCCTTAGTTTTGCTTTTCCCTGATAATGAGCCACTTTATATTTATTTATACAATGAAGCTCCTTTGGGGACAGACATAGAAACCACAGACAAGATTACCAAAGAGTTAGAGAAAAAAGTGTTTGAAACCCTTAAGCCGTATAAGAATATTGTAACCTCTATAGTAACCAATGTAGGCGAAGGCACAGGCAACCCTATGGCAGGACCAGGGGCGGGAATGTCCTCCTCTTTTACTCCACACAAAAGCAAGATTTCTATAGGTTTTATAGACTATGAAAAAAGAAACGGCGTGGAAACAGCGGAAATCCTGAAAAAGTTTAGTGAAATGACAGAATCTATCCCCGGTCTGAAAATTACTACAGGGAAAAATAACTCAGGACCTCCCACAGGTTTCCCTGTAAATATAGAGGTAAAAGGGGTGGACTACGTAACACTCATTAATGAGGCAGAAAAAATTAAGACCATCATAGAAAAAGCAAACATAGAAGGTTTAGACGGATTGACAACTGATTTGGAGATAGGCAAGCCAGAAGTAATGCTCAATATTGATAGAGAAAAAGCTCGTAGATTGGGACTTTCTACTTCCTCTTTGGCAACAAGTATGCGTACTGCTATTTATGGAAAAGAAGTTTCTAAGTTCAAAGACGGCGATGACGACTACCCTATACAGCTGCGTTTGCAAGACCGCTATCGCTACGATTTAGCCTCTTTGAACGACCAGAAAATCTCATTCAGAGATAACAAGGGCAAATTCCACCAAATCCCTATTTCTGCGGTGGCGGATATGCGCTATACTTCTTCTTATGGCTCTGTAAAACGCAAGGATTTGGACAAAGTAATTGTAATAAGGTCAGGAGTAGCTGAGGGTTACAACCCTAACCAAATCGTAGAACAAGTAAGGGCTTTGTTAGCAAATCATAAAATGCCAGAAGGTTATACCTTCAAGTTTACAGGGGAACAAGAAGAACAAGCAGAGTCTATGGCATTTTTGATGAAAGCCATGCTCATAGCCGTAGCCACTATATTCTTGATTTTGGTTTCTCAGTTTAACTCTGTTATCAAGCCATTTATCATTATGACTTCGGTGCTATTCAGCTTGCAAGGGGTATTCTTAGGCATGGCTATTTTCAACGACCCTTTCATTATCATTATGACAGGTATTGGGATAATTTCTTTGGCAGGGGTAGTAGTAAACAATGCAATAGTATTGGTGGACTATGCGGGACAGTTGGAAAGAAGAAAATTAGCTTCCTTAGGGTTAAGCCCTAAAGATAAACTCGACAAAGAGGATTTGATAGAAGTCTTGGTAGAGGCAGGTTATACTCGTCTGCGTCCCGTATTACTCACGGCTATTACAACCGTCTTAGGCTTGATTCCTATGGCAGTGGGCTTAAACTTAGACTTTTTCTCGCTTTACAGAAATTTTGACCCTAATATCTACACAGGTGGCGACAATGCGGCTTTCTGGGGGCCTATGGCTTGGACAGTGGTATATGGTCTGACCTTTGCTACATTTTTGACTCTGATAGTTGTGCCTGTTATGTTCCTCTTGGCTGAGAGAGCAGCAGGAAAAATTAAGAACAAGGTGAAAAAAGCTAAGCAAAACGAAATAATTTTAGAGCCTGAAAAAGAAGAAGCCGTAACTATATAAATTTTTGTGTGCAAATAAGTGATTGCAATTGAAATGTTCCGTTTTGAAAAAAAATGGAACATTTTTTTTAAATATAGAATAAGTTTTATCAAATTGACATGAAATTTGATAAACGAAAACATACAAATTGGTTTATATTTTGTAACTTGCATTTCTATTTGGTTGCGTTGAGGTTTCTCAAGCTAAATTCCACCCCCACAATATTATTGGATAGGAAATAGATATAGTTATAAGGGTGTTTCTTGTTTTGATAGTGTGAAATGAATATTTCTATAAAACTCACGCTATTCTGCCTTTTTTTAGTTCTTTTTAGTTGCTTGGCAATGCTTTATGTAGCTAATTATGAAACTCAAAGTTCACTAAGAGAGGAGGTAAGAGTAAAGTTAGAGCGCGAGTCAAATTTTGCCATGGAAAATATTGACCGTTTTATTTACGAACGGCTCAATGACATACGTACTTTTGCCAAAGATGCAATAATTAGTAAAGGGACTTATAGCAAAAATGCTTCAAAACCTGAGGAAATTAATGAAAGATTACATCTTTTCAAACAGTCTAATAATTTATATCTTAGCCTTTCCTTTTATGATACTGCCCGCTTACGCATTGCAGATACGGATAGTATGCAGATTGGCAAGCGAAGCACACGTAACAGATTTTGGAAAAGATTGCCCAAAGAAGAGCTTGTTGTAGATGTTTATACTTATGAAAATCAGCCTGTTATGCACTTTGCCTCTGCTGTGTATGACGGAAGCGGTATCTACGTAGGGGTAATTGTATCAAGAGTATTAGTAACAGAACTCAAAGAAGTTTTTAAAAGTGTAGTAGAAGATGAAAGGCAAAGTAAAGGTTTGCGAGTAGCATTGCTGGACAGCACTGGTTATATTCTGTATTCCAACGACCCCAAAGTAAATATCCTCAAAGACCCATATCCGGATATAGATGTACTCAAACAGCATATTTCTAAACAGATAAAACAAAAACGCTGGGTGCCTAACTTTTTTGAAAATAAGGAAAAAGTATTTTTCTATATTAGAGAAAATGGCTATTCAGTATATCATGGGCAAGGCTGGATATTCATTATGAGCCTTCCTAAGACAGAGGCATTCAAAACAGCAGAAAGTCTTAGTAATAGGCTGTTCCTATCTTCTATTCCCATACTTTTTGTAGCTTTGTGTTTAGCCTTATTTTTAGGTTATTATTTTTCTCAGCCCATCATAGCACTTACAGAAGCCGCAGAAGAATTGGGGAAAGGCAACTTAAATGCACGATTTGAGTACAAAAAAGAATTTGGACATAAACACGATGAGATAGGCAAGTTGTGGAACAACTTTATCTTTATGGCAGAGCGACTTAAGTTTAAAGTATTGGAGCAGGAGGACATGAATCACGAACTCATCAACATCAATGACCAACTAAAAATAAAATTTGATGAAGTCCAAATGAAAAATGAGGAAATCCAAGCCTATAATGAAAAAATTGGCTACCAAAAACGAGAATTGGAATTGGCGTTAAAAGAAATAGAGAAAAAAAATAAAAATATTACCTCAAGTATTAATTATGCAGAACGTATCCAATCTGCTATTTTGCCAGATAGAGAATATATTAGAAGTCTTTTTAGAGAATCTTTCGTACTTTTTAAACCCCGAGATATTGTAAGTGGAGATTTTTACTGGTTTCGCAAACTTAGTTCGCCAGATGGAGATGAACTCATCGTAGTAGCAGCTGTAGATTGTACGGGGCATGGGGTACCGGGAGCATTGATGTCGGTGATTGGGGACACTTTGATGTACCAAGTGATTGTGGTAGAGCGTACATTCCAGCCTGCCCAAATCCTGAGAAAACTCAATAACGGAGTAAAGAAAATCCTTAAACAAGAAGACGTACAGCATCACCATAATAAACATGACGGCATGGACATGGCTCTATGTGTGATGAATATGACGCGTATGAAATTAGATTTCGTAGGGGCGCATCGTCCACTTTGGTATTTTCAGCATGGAGAATTTAGAGAAATAGAAGGCGACCGAATTACTATCGGGGGTATCAGCAAAAAGAAGTATGAACTTAACCAATACGAAGTACACTTCCAAAAAGGAGATACTTTCTACATGTTTTCCGATGGTTATGCAGACCAATTTGGTGGATACAGAGATATGCCTTCGCGAAAATACTCCCCTAATCGCCTCCGCAAACTTTTGGCAGACATACAGCCACATGATATGCAAACCCAGCATTTTATTTTAGATAATGAGTTTGAGCTTTGGAAAGGAAATGAGAGCCAATTAGATGACGTAATGGTAATAGGCATAAGAATTACTTGATAAATTGAAAAACTAACACACCCAAATTTTCATTTTTTAAGCATATCTTTGCGGCTCTTAACTTTCAAACAAATACATCATGTTCCGCAAAAGTAATAAGTTAGACCACGTTTTTTATGATATACGAGGTCCCGTCTATGAGAAAGCCCAAGAATTAGAAATGCAAGGGTATAAAATCATTAAGCTAAATATCGGTAATCCTGCCCCCCATGGACTTGACGCACCTGACGAGATTATTCACGATGTAATTATTAATTTACGCAATGCACAAGGCTACTGCGACTCTAAGGGGCTTTTTGCCGCTCGTAAGGCAGTCATGCACTATACCCAACTCAAATCTATCAAAGATGTAACTATTGACGATATTTACATAGGTAACGGGGTAAGTGAACTCATCATGATGAGCATGCAAGCCCTACTCAATAATGGAGATGAGATTTTAGTTCCCTCTCCCGATTATCCACTTTGGACTTGCTCTATTAACCTTTCAGGTGGGAAAGCCGTGCATTATGTATGTGATGAGGAATCCAACTGGTATCCTGATTTGGCAGATATAGAAAAAAAGATTACTTCCAAAACGAAGGGAATCGTCGTCATTAATCCCAATAACCCTACAGGAGCGGTTTATCCTTCTGATTTGCTCCACAAAATAGCAGAAATAGCGGTAAAACACAAGCTAATCGTATTTTCCGATGAGATATACGACAAAATTTTGTATGACGATACCTCGCATACTTCCATTGCTGCCCTCAATGACGATACGCTTTTCGTTACTATGGGAGGCATGTCCAAAAACTATCGTGCCGCAGGATTTCGCGCAGGGTGGCTTATTTTGAGTGGGGATAAAAAACATGCAGGCTCATACATAGAAGGGCTAAACTTACTATCAAGCATGCGCCTTTGTAGCAATGTGCCTTCGCAATTTGCTATTCAGACAGCCTTAGGAGGTTATCAGAGTATCAATGAGTTAGTCTTGCCTAACGGTCGCTTGCGCAAGCAAAGAGATTACGTTTGGCAAAGACTCAACGAGATAGAAGGAATCTCCTGCGTGAAGCCCAAAGGAGCATTTTATGCCTTTCCTAAGATTGATGTAAAAAAGTTTAACATCAAAAGTGATGAAAAGTTCGTATTGGACTTTCTGGCTCAGCAAAGAGTCCTTTTGGTACATGGAACAGGATTTAACTTAGCCACCCCTGACCATTTTAGGATTGTATTTTTGCCTATTGTAGAGGAACTAACCCTTGCTTTAGACCGTTTAGAGCTATTTTTAAAAGAATACCAAGGAGAAAATGGGGATTGAAAAAATCAATTTTCTATCCATTGCATTGCTTGGTCAAAAGTTTGAAAAAATCGAGTTTGAAGCTGTTGGGCTTGGGTTTCGTCAAAGGCTTGTTCTAACGAAATAGAGGCAAAATAGTCTTTTTCAGGCAGAACAAAAGCAATTTTTTCTATTTTCTGTGCTATGTACTGAGGGGCAATTTCTTTATCATGCCATTCTTGAGTTTCTATGTCCATGATAATATGTCCTTTAAGACTATTCACTAAAAATCGCTTGATATTGTATTCTTTGACCTTAGCTACAAATTGGCTGACATGCTTTTTAAATTCTTCTTTGGAGATTTTCTCTGCCTTTTCTGACCATTCTACAAGGAACAGGTGGGCAGACGTGCTGTGATGAATCGTGTAATAAGGTGTAGATAAGATAAGTTCCATATTTACTAATAGTTGTGAAAAGTTATGAAAGATAAAATAAATGTAACTTTGTATTAGATACAAATACTTGTTACAATAGCATTTTAGTATTAATTACGAAGATTAATAAAAATACTATAAAACTAAAACTATCCAAAAGTAACTCATTTTTATTTTTCATAGAATTTTTTATTAACAAAATTTTGCTTTTTTCAATTTGTTTTATTACGTTTGTACTAAGATAGTAAATGTTTAGGGTTTTGCCTTAAATATTCTTTTCATAGCTGGTTGAAAGAAGATAAAAAAGCCATTCTTTTTAAGAGTGGCTTTTTTTATTTGACTACTTGAAAGTATTTAAGTACTGCATTGTAATATGCTTCTGCCACCTGCTTGATTCGCCTCTCTTTGTTCTCAAAAAGTCTTAGTGCTTCCTGTTCATTGTCTTGATAAAGACTTTCACCATAACATAGCGGACTGTTTATTTGACGACAAAGTTTGAGATTGCGGCAGTAAACCCCCTCACTTACCAAATTGCTGATTTTCTGGAGATAGGAGATTTTATTGTTTACAGGTATAGGCGGAACGTCCAGTTGTTGGATAAATTCTTTGATGAGATGCCCTGCTAACTTAGCAGATTTGTCAAAGTTGGCTAAGATAAGCAGGTTCAAAAACTCCAAGCGTTCTGTTGGATTGCTTAAATCGTCAGATAAAAAAGCACCTGGCATAAAAACCATGTTGTAATTCTCTTTGACTGCCATGTTCCAACGCTCTTTTTGGGGAGCGGCGTTAAAATGTATGACTATGGTAATGTCAGGATTAAAAGCATTTATCAAAGAGGCTCGCATTTCTAAATCTCTTGGAAGGAAGTAGTCATGAAAAATCTCAGTGTCTTTGGCACGAAAAAGCAAGCGATTTCTTTCCCATTTGCTCATACGTTTTCTTGCTAAGGCATTATCAAGAATCTCAGGGAGGTAAGTTTTTCGCCAATGTTTAAAAGAGTTGCCGTAAGCAGTAGTATTAGGGCGAGAGCGCGTCAGAAATACTGTAGCTCCTTGTTTTTCTAATTTCTCTTTGAGTATCAAGGCAGTTCGCAGGGTCAAGTCTCCTTCAAAGAAACTCACTTTTTTTCCTTTGATTTCCATTTCTATAAAGCGATGCTCTACTTTGGCAATATCCAATGTGCCTGCAATGTGTCCGGGGTCTATAGCTATCTTGTAGCCTTGAAGTTTTTTGCCACTTGCTTTCCCAAAACTTGCTTGAGGAGGTAATTGGGTGGTAGTCAGTCGTTTTTTTTCCGATAAGGAAAAACGTTTGTCCTTTTTGCTCTCATAATATTCCAACTGTTCTTTTTTGTCTTTGGAACGGACTAAGTTTTTATAAGTTTCTATCTCGTCCCAATAAATGAGGCACTCAGGGGTGTTTTTTTTCTTGTCTGCGGCTGAGGCATACATGGCTATCCCTCGTGCATCTATGGAAAAAAAATTCTCTACCTGCTTAGATTTGACCAAGTACTTGCTGGCAATGTGTTGATAATACTTATACAGGTCATCTACGGTCTGGCAATAGACTGATGAACTTACTTGGACAATAAGCAGCAAAGAGCAAAATATGTATATTTTTTTCAGTATATTATGAATCAGTTAGTTTTAGGTAAATATTTTTAGAACTACAAATAGCTAATTTTCAAACCCAAGATTGCAAAATCTCAGCTTGGAAAAGTTGGTCAAAAAGTTGGAGTTGCATATCTCTTGCTTTCAAAAACCATTCTTTTCTGCTAAGAGCCTCTACCTTTTTACCCTTGATAGAACACTCTACCACTAACAACTGCTCGCCCTGCTCCGAAGAGGCTGTGCTGATAGTAATAGTACTAAACCCCACTTGGTCAGGCATCGGAATAGTAAATTTAGAAAAAATATTATTAGGTGCATATATCCCTCCATTCAGGTTGGGCATAAAAGGAATTCGGATTTTGAGAATCTTATCTATTTCAGATAGGTCTGTGATGTATTGTTGCCAGTTTAGGCGGTCTTGGTAATGCAGTTCATAATATTTGACATAATTATCTACTTCCATATCTGGTAGCAATTTGGCAAACTTTTTCACAATACTTTCATATCCATTGGAGAAAAGATTGTATAGCTTAGTAAAGCCGGGATACTCCCCTACAGACTGATTGTCCTTACGTACCCAATTGAAAAAGAATTTATTGTGCTGCAATTGGATAAGTCTTTTCTCGCTTTCATTCTGCAAGCGATAAACTGCTTGCCCTGTTTGGTGTAGATTTAGATTGGTGAGTAAGCGAAAATCCTGCAATTCTTCATCAAATAAGGGGTTTTGAGCATAAACAATCGGGTAGTTATCTTTGAAATCAGTAATCAGGTCAAAAATGAGGTTATTGATTCCTAAAATTCCTCTACTGAAAGTAACGCCAAAAATTACTTCTGAGATGGGTGCATTTTTGTAATACTTATCTTTTTTCACCGTAATAGGTGCATTTTCCATGAGGTTCAATTTTTTTTAATAGTTGTCAATCAAGTGATTAAACAAGTTTTGCAGGTGTCGGGTTCGCTTCCCTACCTCTCCATTGCCTATCAGCAAGTCATCTATCTGAACTATGGGCATTACTTTTTTGGTAGTGCCTGTGGTAAAAGCTTCGTCTGCTTGTTTTAATTCTGCCAATGATACTGTTCTTTCTTCTATCTTGAAATAAGGCTTCGCCAACTCTAATATCAGCCTTCGCGTAATTCCTTTCAGGATATTTTTATCTGGGGTAATCAGGGTATCTCCTTTAAAAATAAAAAAATTACTGCGACTTAGTTCTGAAATTTCATTATTTTTATAGTACAATACATCATACGCATTGCTTGCTTTGATTTGCTTAGCCATCAGTATTGGCTTGATGTAGTTAGTAGATTTGACTTCGGGTAGCTCTCTAAGATGCTCTGTACTAATAATTTTTACTCCCCTATCAAATCGCTCTTGGGGCTGCACAGGCAGAGGCTCAGTCATAATCACAAAATTAGGCTGCCTAACGGTCATGCTGTCCATAGAATAACCTCCTGTAAGCAAAAAGCGAAAAGCACAATCAGGTTGTTTAGCTAAATTAAACAGTTCTTCTACATAATACAAAATTTCTGTTTCATTGGTAGGTATCTCTAAGTCCATTGCTTGAGCAGAGTTAAAAAGTCTTTCCATGTACCATTGAGGCATGAAAGGTTTACCATTGTAGGTACGCATATAGTCAAAAAGCCCAAATCCCCTCAACAAGCCCAAGTCATTAATTTTTAGGCTTGCCTGCTCAGCAAGGAGAAGTTGCCCATTGATGTAACAATAAAAGCTCATAATTGTGTTTGTTAGTAATTTGATTGCTTGCAAAAATAGCAAAGATTTTGAGATGAATCAGTCAATTTATGCTCACATTTTTCTCTGTAAAGAGGCTTGATAAGATGAATAATCGCTTTTTCTTATGTTTCAAAAGAAATTTTATTTACTTTTATAAAAAGTTTTTATCGCAAAATGAGTATTAGAAACAGGCTTACTTTGTTGTTTACAGCCATTGTGGCAGTAATTTTTACTGCTATTCTCTCAGCTATTTACTTGCTAAGCGTCAATTACTCCGAATCAAGCTTTTATGATAGACTCAGAGAACGAGCTTTCATTGCCTATAGGATTTACTTGGAGAAAAACCAGCTAAGCAAACAACTATTAGTGGAGTTTGAACAAGAAGACTTAGAAAAGCTAAGCCGCGAAGTATTACAGATTTATGATAAGCAAAATAATGTAACTTTTATCAGTACAGAAGATAATTGGAAACTTACCCAAGTGGAATTAAATCAAATTAAAAAATTAAAAAAACTAAATTTTAAAAAAGAAAACCGCTATGTAGTTGGTGTTTATCATCAAGAAAACAATCAAGAATTTATCGTAGTTGCTTCTGCAATAGACAAAGTAGGCAGTAGCAAAATCAAACAATTGCAGTTAGTCATTATTATTTCTTTTTCTATAGGCTTAATTATCATTTACTTATCAGGTCATTTTTTTGCTAATAATGCCCTCAACCCTATGAATGATGTAATGACTCAAGTAAAGCAAATCACTGACTCTAACCTCAGTATGCGAGTCTCAGCAGGAAATGAAAATGATGAAATAGGAAGGCTTACGCGCACTTTTAATGAAATGTTAGACCGCATAGAAGGAGCTTTTGAAGCACAGCGCAGTTTTGCCAGCCTTGCTTCCCACGAATTGCGAACTCCCCTTACAGCAATTATTGGGGAGTTGCAAGTATTAAATACAAGAGATAGAAGTACGCAAGATTATAAAAAAGGAATAGAAAAAGCATTGGAAGAGGCAAAGCTACTAAAAAATATCATCGATGATTTGCTGGTTTTTACACGCACACACCTCCAAGACGGAGAAGGTATGAAAGAGATATTTAGAATAGACGAATTGCTGTGGGAAATTCAAGATACAATTTTTTTGCGTAATAAAACTGCAAAACTTAAATTAATACTTAATCAAATGCCTGAAAATCAAGATTTACTAAAAATTCAAGGCAATATAGACCTCATGAGAGTTGCCCTGAACAATGTAGTAGAAAACGCACTCAAATACTCAAATAACCAAGAAGTAATTTGCGAAATGAATTGGTATGAAAGTCATATCAAAATCAACATTATAGATACAGGCATAGGCATTCCAGCAGAAGATTTAAAACGTATTACTGAACCTTTTTACAGAGCCGAGAATGCACGAACCTATACAGGAAGCGGCATAGGTTTGGCTCTTACACAGAAAATTATACAAAAGCATCAAGGAGAAATGCGTATTCGCTCCAATGAAAATCAAGGGACGACGGTAAGTATTAGCTTGCCTACTCAAAAACACAGTCCAAAAGAGCATGTACTAACATTCGAAAAATCACTAAATCCTATTTAATACTTTGCTTTTCAAGGAAGAACATATATCAGAAGAAACATTATCCGCAGAAAAAAATATAAAAGAAGGGAAAAAAAATACTTTTTTTGCCGATGTAATTCTGCCTGTACCTGTCGAAGGCAGATTTACTTACCGTATTCCTGCCGAACTTAGCGAAAAAGTCCAAGAAGGGGCAAGAGTAGTGGTAAATTTTGGCAAAAGGCGTGTATTGACGGGAATAGTCATGCGGGTTCACCAAGAAGCCCCTCAAAATCGCCAAGCCAAATATATATTGGAATTGTTGGACGAGCAACCTTTGGTCAATGCCTCTCAACTGCGTTTTTGGGAGTGGATAGCCGATTACTATATGTGCTATCTGGGAGAAGTAATGAACGTAGCCTTGCCCTCAGGGCTGAAGCTGAGCAGCCTTTCCAAAGTCCAATTTAACCCCAGCTTTGTTGCTTTACAAGCCCAATACCAAATTCCCCTCTCTGCCAAAGAGCAAATATTGATAGACAACTTAGTAGGAGATAATGCCTTGACTTTTGAGCAAATAGCGAACTTATTGAATGTCAAAAATGTCTATCCTATCATCAAATCTTTGCTATTCAAAGAAGCAATCATCGTTTTTGAGGAACTCAAAGAAAAATATAAACCCAAAATAGTCAAAAAAATTCGCCTAACAAAGCATTATCTTATTGATATAGATAAACTTACAGAACTTTTAGATGCTTTGGCACTTCAAAAACGCAATTTTTCTAAGCAGCAAGATGTCATTCTAAAATATTTGGCAGAAATCCCTGCTGATGCACCCATCGCTACTCATCAGCAAGGTTTGCCCAAGTCTGCCTTTGTTAAAGTAGGCATTTCAGAATCTTCGCTACATGCTTTAATCAAGAAAGGAGTTTTTGAGGAGTTTGAAGAAATAGTTTCTCGCTTTGAAGAATACGATACCTTGCCTTTGAAAAGTATTACATTGACAGATTATCAACAAGAGATTGTCAGTCAGATAGAAAAATCTTTTCAAGAAAAACAAACTGTTTTACTGCATGGAATTACAGGTAGCGGCAAAACAGAGATGTATATTGACTTGATAAACAAAACCTTAGATAGAGGTCAGCAGGTTTTATTTTTACTGCCTGAAATTGCACTTACTACGCAGATAGTCAGTCGCTTGAAAAAGGTATTTGGAGCAAAATTAGGGGTTTATCATTCTCGCTTTTCTGACAATGAAAGGGTAGAAATCTGGAAAGGAGTTTGGGAAAATAGATTTCCGATAGTGGCAGGGGTTCGCTCCTCTATCTTTTTGCCTTTCAACAATTTAGGGCTAATCATTGTAGATGAAGAACACGACCCCTCTTACAAGCAGTACGACCCCGCTCCTCGCTACAATGCAAGAGATACCGCCTTGATTTTAGCACATATTCACCAAGCCAAAGTCCTGCTTGGCTCGGCGACTCCTTCTTTGGAGAGCTATTACCAAGCCCAACAAGGAAAATACGGCTTTATCAAAGCAGATAAACGCTTTGGAGATGCCCAACTTCCTGAAATTCAGTTGGTCAATATGAGTATAGAGCGGAAACAAAAAACCTTAAAATACAATTTTTCCTCTTTGATGCTCCAAGCCATTGAGGAAAATGTGCAAAAAAAGGAGCAGACTATTTTATTCCAAAACCGAAGAGGTTTTGCTCCTCACTTAACCTGCCAAGAGTGTAGCTGGATTCCTACTTGTATCAACTGTGCCGTAAGTTTGACTTTTCACCTTGCTTCCAATGAGTTGCGTTGTCATTATTGCGGGTATAGAGAGTCGCCTCCTGCCTCTTGCCTGAACTGCGGTTCTACCAAAATCAAAACTGTAGGATTTGGTACAGAAAAAATAGAAGATGAACTCAAACTTATCTATCCTGAAATTGTCGTTCAACGCATGGATTTAGACACTACCCGCTCCAAGTACAGCTATCAGACTATTATTGACGACTTTGCCAATCAGAGCATAGATGTTCTGGTCGGTACGCAAATGGTAACAAAGGGCTTGGATTTTGACCATGTAAGTCTGGTAGGTATTTTTGATATAGACAGACTTATTCATTTTCCTGACTTTCGCTCCCATGAGCGTACTTTTCAGCTACTTACCCAAGTAAGCGGGCGAGCAGGTAGGAAGGACAAAAAAGGCATCGTACTTATCCAGACAGCTAAGCCTCAACACCCTCTTTTGCAAAGAGTCATTAGCCATGATTACGAAGGCTTCTACCAAGACGAGATAGCAGAGCGAGAAAAACACTTTTATCCTCCTTTTTCCAGAGTAATAAACATTACGGTCAAAGCAGATGAGCAGAGCCTGTCCATAGAAGCAGCAACGGAACTCACCCAAAAATTAAAAGCAGTATTAGGCGAGGGACGGGTTTTAGGTCCTGTACCTGCCCTGATTGAAAAAATCCGCAATCAATACTTACAAAATGTAATGATAAAATTAGAAAGAGATAAGATTAACTTAAAGGCAGTCAAACAGTTAATTAAGGAACAGACCATAGGGCTGACCAGTAATAGGAGATATAAAACCTTGCACATCGTTCCTGATGTCGACCCTATGTAAATGTAGGTAATTGAGCAAAAATAATCACCTCAACCTCAGCCCTTCAGTTGTACTACGCACCCAAGTGAGGAAAGGGGTCAAGTCTTTGATTATCAAGAAGTCTATCTTCTTTGGGGAAAGATTTAGATAGGGGCAGAAATGTGTTTTAATTTGCTCATGTACTTACTTACTGCTAAGAAAATAAATAAAAAATATCTATAACTTGCTTTTTTTCAGAAAGTTTACGACTTTTACTTGAAGCAAGGCTTTAATTTGCTAATTTTATATCATTCAATTACTTCATTTTGAGTATGGTCAAAGAAGATAATGACATAGAAAAAAAATATTACAGCATCGGGGAGGTAGCTCAGATTTTTGACGTTGCTCCTTCGCTCATTCGTTTTTGGGAAAGTCATTTTGAAGTAATTAAACCTCGCAAAACCAAAAATGGTACTCGCCAATATACCAAAGAAGATATAGATAACTTAAATACTATTTACTTTTTAGTAAAAAAGAAAGGCTATACGCTCCAAGGGGCAAAGGAAGTTTTACAAAAAAAGCAACAAATTGCAGACAATACAGTACAGATTATCAACACTTTGGAGAAAGTAAAGGCTTTTTTAGAAGAGTTAAAAAGTAAGTTAAAGTAGATAGAGTAAAAGAAATTTTCTTATCTGAATCTGGTATTTTTCCCTACTCTTATTTTGCGCTATCTAAGTTCTTTACCCCGTTTCTCCCCCCTCAAACCATAATTGATACAAAGTATTTGATGTTAAAAACAGCCTACGATACGGGAAAAACCAACATTTTACTTATTTTTGGATAAAACCTATTTCCCTATGAAAATACTTCGTTTGCTTTTACTTTTCCTCTTTTCTGTCGTTCATTTTTCTACCGCTCAGAAAAATGAAAGTCTATTTAGGCTCTCTGCTGTTGTAGGCATCAACGGTGAGGATAACTTTATTTACCAAAAAAATGTCAAGCATGGCTTAGCTTATGGCATAGACTTATATGCCTCACTTTCAAAGCGAAAGTTTTTGTCTATCTATCTCAGTCATGGTCAATATCATTTTTTTAGCGATATTTCTAATAGTTTCAAATACCCTTATCTTTCCCCAGAAGATGGCAAGGCATTAGATTATGGCAGACAGAGCAACACCTCTGTTTCACTTATTTACAATTACAAAATACTGGACAGAAAGCGATGGGAAGCCTCTATTGGTACGGGCTTTGGCTTGATGCGTCATCAAACTTCTTCATTCCAAGTTACTTATCAAACATCTCCTGATAGGTTATCCTATCAGATACAAAAATTTTACCCTGTAGATGAGTATATTCTGCTCGCTTTGCGTACTGAGGTCAATTATCAGTTTGCTGAGCATTGGATAGTGGGCATTATGAGCCATGCTTCTGTTCCTGCCCCTAACGGGCTGGGCTTTTATCAAATTACACCAAAGATTACCTATATCTTTGATTAGCCTCCTTTTTTAATTTTAAAAGTTTTAAAGCAATGCTTATCAAAGATTTTATAGACATGATTTTCCCTTCTCATTGTATTTCTTGCCACGGACTTATGGAAAGAAATGAGGAACTCATTTGTACGCACTGCCGATATGACCTACCCAAAACCAATTTTCATCTCCAGCCAGATAACGAGTTAGCACGCAAATTTTGGGGAAGGATTCCTCTGAGGTATGCTTTTGCTTATTTACGATTTGTCAAATCAGGAAAAGTGCAAATACTTTTACATCATTTGAAATATTACGGCAAGCAAGAAATAGGTGAAACCTTAGGCAAATGGTACGGGAATGAATTAAAAAAGGCTGCGTTAGACCAAGCATTTGACTTGGTACTCCCTGTACCTTTGCACCCGAGTAAGTTAGCGAAAAGAGGTTATAACCAATGCGATAGCATAGCCAAGGGCTTAGCAGAGGGGTTGGGTATCGCTTGGGACAGTACTATTTTGAGGAGAAATAAAGCCAATATCTCTCAAACTAAGCAAGAGCGTATGAATCGCTTTGAGAATGTAGAAGCCATTTTCTCCATACAAAAGCCTGAAAAAGTTAAAGATAAACATATTTTACTTATCGATGATGTCATCACCACAGGTGCAACCACAGAGGCTTGTGGCTTACCTATCATAGAGGCTAATTGTAAATCACTGAGTATAGCAAGTTTAGCAGTAGCTTATTCTCTGTAAGCAGAGGCGTTTTTTTTACAAAAAATAGAAATACATATAAAATGTAAGGTATGATTTTTAATTTAACTAAAATTTTATCAATTTTAGGGTTCAATTAGTCTTACCCCGATTTTTTCAAGATAAACATATAAATAAGACCTATTTCATATAAAATTACAGATGGGAAAGAGTAAAAAAAAGCACGAAGTTGCCCTTACAGAATACTCCAATGCAGTGATTATCACGGACTATACGCTTCGCTGGCTTTCGTTGGGTCTGTATAGAATCACCAGTAGAGAAGAAGAGGGTAGCTATGGACTGTTTCTTTTTTTTCAGCTATTGATTACTTTTTTTACCTTAGGCTACGGTTGGTATAGGGAGTACCGTTACCGCAAGAGCATAGACCCAGAAGCTAAACAGGACGAAAGTACAGATGATATTATCAATTTCTTTGTAAAAGGTTTTACAGAGCCTCCTTTATACGAAACTTTGGGTTCTTCCATTTCCGTCATCATTCGCATTGGGCTTTTATTGACTTTTTGCATTATGGTAGTACAGGTGGTTTCCAATATCCCCTCTTTTGACCTCAAAACGCTGATGAGTTATAGCGACCGACCCTCAAGTATGGGCATTACTTTCACTTTAACTTTTTTCTTGTACGGAGCATTTATGCTTTATATCTCCTCTATAAGCGTTCCTGCGGTAAGCAATGAGAAAATTAAGGCAAACTATGCTAAAAATATTAGCAAAGCTCCCCAGACCGTAGAGCAGATGCTTGAGAGCCAAGTACATGGCTCTGAGGTTATTCCCTCTGAAACTATTGTAGATGCCAATGATATTGCCATAGTAGAAATGGAAGGGGAAATCAGAAATCTACAAAATAGAGTAGAGGCATATATATTGGAAAGTGTTATGTTTGGTGCTTTGACCTTCTCTGGCTTTTTGACCTTATTAGCTTCAGACAAAGATAGGCTTGATTATGAACTAATGATTGTCTTTGGGGATAGCATTAAACGCATCATGGCAGACGTATTACTGCTGAAATTTGATTTTTCTAACTCTGCTTACCAGATTTTCATGGACTCAAGCGATGACAGACGTTTTTTGGTAGTGTGGATTATGTTTGTTACTTTGCTGAGTTCTATGTTTTTCCTTTTGGTGATTGCCTCGCGCTTAAAATTTAGCCAAATTATTGAAAATGTGGACAACGCTATCCGATTAGCCAGAGCCTACAACGATAAGGAGGAGGAAGTTTTTATGCTGCATTTGGAGTTTGAAAACAAAACAAGGCTAAAAAATCGCTTAGACTTTCTGAGCAAGAAAATTGCTCAACAAATTACTATTGCAAGTGACTTACTCAAAGAAGTAAAGCCCATAGTGTATTACATGAGTATTTTTAGAAACTTAGGGGTTATTTTTTTCTTACTGATTATCATTATAGGTTTATTATTTTATAGTCAAGTGCTGGCAGTCATGGTAGGCTTTTTAGCATTTTTAGTGTATGTGTATAAGCGAATAGATGATTGGTACAGAAGAAATAGGCTGAGAAACATTATACAGCGCAATCGCGAAGTACAATTCTTAGAAGAAAGATAAAATATTGAAATAAGAAAGAATGAGGCAATTCCTAACAAAATGGTGGTATAGACTCTCTTGCATTGGAATAAATGAGCAACTGAAGATAGAACAAAAACAACAAATTAGCTTAGTAAATAGAACAGCTTTTGTATCATTCTTCTTGAACTTATTGCTATGTATTGCCTTAAAAGATGTTTTTTTCGCATTGGGATACACCCACTATGGTCTTCTTTTTAGCTGTTTTTACTTAGCTGTTTTACTTTTTAATTACGTTCAATGGTATTTGATAGCTGCTCTTTATCTGTTTTTCCTTTATGCTATCAGTATTTTTATTGTCTCTTCTATCTTTGGCTATGATAGCAATGCGCATCTATTGTTTATTATTTTGTTTTTTGCTATCGTAATGGGGTTTGGGGCTTCTAATAAAAAAAACCTCTCCATAGCACTCAGTATACCTATTTTGCTACTTACTATACTATTTTTAACAGATTTTGCACCTTTATTTAATCCAAAACTCTCCTCAAATTATATAGAACAGGTGAAAATGGTGGTTTCTTTTGCGATTATCATTGGAGCGATTTTTCTTTCTTATATGTACGTAAATATCACCGAGAGAAACAAGGAGCGCCTTAAAGCAGAAATCAGCGAGAAAGAAAAAAATGCTACACTTTTAGAGCAATCAGAAGCCAAACTCAAAACACTGATAGAGCATACCAAAGACCATATCTGGGCAGTAGATACACAGCACCGCCTTATTGCTATGAACAATGCCTTTTTAAAAACTTGTAAAAACGTATTTGGGCTTACTTTCAAAGAAGGTGATAATATTCTTGCTGGTTTTCCCCAAGAAATGGTGCAATATTGGCAACCTATATACGAAAGAGCATTCAAAGGTGAAACTTTTAAAATAGAATGGCACTATTTCAATACCTACCTAAAAAAGCGTATAGAAGTAGAAACACAAGTTTCCCCTATCCTCGATTCCAACCAACAAGTCCAAGGTGCTACCTTTTTTAGCAGAGACATAACGCAAAGACGGCAAGCAGAGCGACTCATCAAGCAAAAAGATGAGATGCTTAGGGCAATTAATCAGAATATCAAAGAGGGCATATTCAGGAGTACAGTCAGAGATGGTGGGCTATACGTCAATGAGGCTTATGTCAGAATGTTTGGCTTCGACTCGGTAGAGGAGGCTTTGCAAACCCATCCTAATGAAATTTATGTATATGCAGAAGACAGAATAAGGCTCATCAACAAAATGCTCCAAGAAAAGCAAGTTACTAATGAGGAAGTCCTTTACAAACGCAAAGACGGTACTTCTTTCTGGGCGTTGGTGTCTGCCATAGTTACGCAAGGTGAAAATGGAGAAATATATTTTGACGGAACTATCAAAGATATTACAGAACTTAAAAATATTCAAGTACAGCTAAAAAAAGCCAAAGAAGTCGCAGAACAACTTGCCGCAAGCAAGACTCAGTTCCTTTCTGCTATGAGTCATGAAATACGTACTCCTCTAAATGCTATCATAGGCATTTCTCACCTATTATTGGAGGAGAAACCTAAACCTGAGCAGATTGAGAACCTCACTACATTGAGATTCTCCGCTCAAAACCTCCTTGTACTCATCAATGATATATTAGATTTTAACAAAATAGAAGCGGGAAAGGTAGTGTTAGAATCCATAGACTTTAATTTGAAAGAATTAGTAAAGAACCTTAAAAATGGATTTCAAATAGCCGCAGATAACAACAAAAACCTACTCTTGTTAGAAATTGACGAGCAGATACCCAGTTTTCTTAAAGGCGACCCTACCCGTCTAAGTCAAATCCTTACTAATCTGATAGGTAACGCTCTCAAATTTACGCAAAGAGGGAAAGTTACAGTCAATCTCAGAGTAATTGAAAAAACAGAAGGAGAAGCCAAGATAATATTTACGGTAACTGATACAGGAATAGGTATCCCTAAGGAAAAACAAGAAAGCATCTTTGAAGGGTTTACCCAAGCTACTACCGAAACTACACGCAAATACGGAGGTACAGGTTTGGGCTTAGCCATTACTAAAAACGTGAATTATTTTACATTTTCTTGAATAAATACAATTTGTTTGTCCTCTAATTTTTGTGGATATGCTTTTATGTTTGGTGTTTTTTCCAAAAATGTATAAGCAATTAAGCCTGCCAGCAAATTAATAAGAAAATTTTTAGGGCTTCTGTGCCTTGAATGTTCTATATTTAGTTGATTTTTAAGTACATCGAAAGCAGTTTCTATCAATCCTCTATGCCTTAAATAATAGGCTTGTGGTTCTGTTAATACTTGATTTTTCTTCATATTAGCTCTTAACTTAGTGATTAAGTGCAAGTTTCTTTCTGCAAATTCTTCTTTTAGTGCAGTAATATAACCCTTATCT
>NZ_FONY01000106.1 GCF_900113045.1 Thermoflexibacter ruber | reverse complement strand
TGGAAAAAACACCAAACATAAAAGCATATCCACAAAAATTAGAGGACAAACAAATTGTATTTATTCAAGAAAATGTAAAATAATTCACGTTATTAGCTAATTTAGAAAAAGACATGGCTCGATAGTTTTGTTGAAAAATAGATAGTAGTACGTTAAGAAAGTATGCTTTGTTGTTTTGCTTGGAAAGGCAGCCTAAATATAATGCTTTATTTTCCGAGATTTTAAAATTCTATGCCCTCAGTACGCAGAAGTTGGCGTTGGTGTAAAAGCAAGGAATATAAAGCGAAGTTTACATAATAACAACTTCGCTTTTCTTTAAAAAGGAATAGATTAGCTGTTTATTTCCTTAGTTCCAAAACTACAATATTTTCAACGTGATGAGTATGAGGGAACATATCTACGGGCTGTACGACGGTAATCTTATACTTCTCATCTAATATCGCTAAATCTCTGGCTTGAGTAGCCGGGTTACAACTGACATAAACTATCTTAGGGCAAGCAATCCTCAATAACATTCCAACTACGTCAGGGTGCATTCCCGCTCTTGGGGGGTCTGTAATGATGACATCTGGAAAAGGGTGCTTGCTCAAAAAGTCTTCGTTCAGCATATCGGCAATATCCCCAGCATAGAAGGAAGTATTGGTAATGCCATTGAGCTGAGCATTAATCTTGGCATCTTCTATGGCTTCGGGAACATACTCTATCCCAATGACTTCCTTAGCATTTTTAGCCACAAAGCAAGCAATAGAGCCTGTGCCTGTGTAGAGGTCATATACTATTTCTTTGCCACTCAAATTGGCAAACTCTCTCACTTTATTGTAAAGTACCGCTACTTGGTAAGAGTTGGTTTGGAAAAAGGACTTAGGGCTAATCCTGAATTGTAAATCCTCAATATATTCTGTAATGTGTGGCTTTCCCCAGTGCAAAATCATCTCTTGGTCTTGGTAAGTGTCATTAGGTTTTTGGTTAATGACATAATATAAAGAAGTTATTTCAGGAAAATGATTTTTCAAAAAATCCATAACAGAGAGAATCTGCTCCTTATTGTTCTCATAAAACTGCACAATCACCATGATTTCCCCAATACTCGTTATGCGAATTACCAAATTACGCAACAAGCCCTTGTGTAACATCAAGTCAAAAAATGTCAGGTTGTTCTCTAAGGCAAACTTTCGCAAAGCTAAGCGAATAGTATTGGACGGTTCTGCTTGCAAATGACATTCTTTCAAGTCAAGCACTTTGTCAAATCGTTGGGGAGCATAAAAGCCCAGCCCTACTTCTTCTTCCAAAAATTTATCGGAATTGATTTCTTCTTCTGTAAACCAACGCTGGTTAGAAAAAGTAAAATTGAGTTTGTTCCGATAATATTGAATCTTTTTAGAACCTAAAATCGGTTGTATTTCAGGAAGTTCTACTTTCCCTATGCGTGTTAGGTTATCAACTACTTGTTGCTGTTTGAATAAAATCTGATACTCATATTGCAAATTTTGCCACTGGCAGCCTCCACATTCTCCAAAATGCTGACAAAAGGGCTTAGCACGCAAAGGTGAATACTCATGGATTTGAGTTACTTTCGCTTCCATGAATTTAGACTTTTTTTTGATAACTCTTAGGTCTGCTACATCTTGGGGGACAGCTTTCTGCACGAAAATTACCTGTCCGTCCAGTTTTGCAATGCTCTTACCCTCAGCAGCAAAATCCGTAATTTTTACCTTCTCTAATAGTATTTCCTTTCGCTTTCTTGTCATCATCTATATTTTAATTTTTAAATAATGATTTTCAACTACTTCAACGTTTCTAAAGCTTTTTTAGTGCCTTGATTTTTGCTTCTGCATCTGCTTTCTTATTGCGTTTGTTATATACGATTTCAGCTCTTATTGAAAGCAAACAGATTTTTCTATATTTGATTTCGCAAGTATTGATAATGCTCGTTATTTTCTAAATCAGTAAGTTGCACATTGAAATACAAGCAAAATACCAAGTCGTCTATTTCTTTCTTGATTTCAGTTTGCCTGTTTTCGTCTGTCAAAACTACATTTTTTAAACTTTTCAAAGTGATATTTCCTGTATTTTCTTTGGCAAACTTTTCTACTAAATGTTGGTCTTTTTTGATATT
>NZ_FONY01000008.1 GCF_900113045.1 Thermoflexibacter ruber | reverse complement strand
ACCCATATTGCCCAATATAAGCAGGAATTAGAAACCTTAATTTCTTGGAATTTTCATATCCCTAAAACCAAAACCAATTTTTATTGAGTATAACTCTTTAAAACTCTATGTCGCACTCATTAGCAAATCAAAAAATTAATTGGCAACAACTTTTCAGTTTAGGTGCGCTCAATGCAGCGATTGTCATTAGCTGGATAGCCTATCACAATTATCAACCCAAACTACTTGAAAAATTTGAAGTTACAGACCTCACACTTTTCTTGAATATTGCTCAAGCACTCATTTTAGCTTGCATTCCTCCCTTGGCGGGGCTAATAGGAGATTATATGATTCGCAAAAATGGTAATCATTTTGTTGTTACCACAGTAGGCATTAGCATTACTGCGATGATTTTCATGGCTGTTGCTTTTACTGTGGCAGGCAACCCTATGGAAAGTCTTAAATTTATTCTTCCCGTGATGATAGTGCTTTGGTTAGTTTCTATGAATATCTTTCATAGTCCAGCAAACTCTATGCTGGAACTTTTTGCTCCAGCGCATCGCTTGCCTTTGGCAATGTCTGTGCTGGCAGTGATTACTGAACTGCTATATGCTTTAGAACCCGTAGTTGTGAATATTATAGACACAATAGGGGCAGCTTCTACTTTTATAACAGGCGGGGTTTTATTGCTGATTG
Source organism: Thermoflexibacter ruber (assembly GCF_900113045.1). GTDB lineage: Bacteria > Bacteroidota > Bacteroidia > Cytophagales > Thermoflexibacteraceae > Thermoflexibacter > Thermoflexibacter ruber. The sequence continues at coordinate 163,692 of NZ_FONY01000008.1, read as the reverse complement.
CAGGGTTTATTTTCAGGCGCACTACTAAAGAAATTGAGTTTGTGCGAAATACCTCATCAGATGATGATTATAGAGATGACCATTTTGGCAAAATTGGCTTGATAGGTTTAGCCTTTGGTTTAGCAAATGCTATTTTGATGAATGTTTTTCCTGAAATTTTGAACGATAAAATCTCTTTTTTTACATCAGAAAGCTTAGAAGGTAAGCAATATGTTTCTGTACTTTTGGTAATCAGTGCAGTATGCGCTGTCCCCATGAGTAGCTATGTTCAGAACATCGGGGTAAAACGTTCTGTACTTATAGGCTTGGCTTTGGCATTTAGCTTTATTAGTGCTATATTTGCCTCAGAGGTAGAAGTACTTACTGTAATTTCTGCCTTGTTATTTGCCATTGCTTTTAGCATGATTGCTGTAAGTGCCTTTCCCTTTGTCTTGGAGAATGTTAGTGATAGAAATGTTACTTTTGGTACAGGGCTGTTTTTTGGTAGCTTTGAGGTAGCTGACGGATTAATGAATATTTTTTTGACATAATTTGAAAATATTTAACGTAAGTCGTAGAACCTTATTGGGTTTTACGGCTTCTTTTTCAACAAAAAAGGGACACTTACAAACCAACATAACATTCCCATTACCATTAGATTCTTATAGGAATCCAAAGTCATTAGTCCACTAAATACTAAAAATGCAGGAATAACGGTCAGTCCTAAGCCAATAGCCGCAATAATACTTAGTATGATTTTCATATTTTATTGAGTTTTATGTTGTTTTTTCTGATAAACTTCCTACTATCATGCCCAAGATGCTTACTATCAGTCCAATAAGCAAGGCAGGGAAATGCACCACTTCACTGATTTCAAAAAATAACCAAACCGCTAAGCCCAACAGCATAGAAAGCATCGCTCCGCGAGCAGTAGATTTTTTCCAGAACATTCCCCCTACCAAAGGGATAAATAGACAAACCAAATTGACAATAGAAGCATAACTTGCTAATCTATAAACATTTCCTTTGATACTCGCCACGATAACTGATAAGCAAGCAAATACAAATACACAAAATCTAAAAAGTCTAAGTAGTTGCTTATCCGTTAGTTCTTTTTTCAAATAGGGTTTAATTAGATTTTCTGCCAAGACCGTAGCAGGAGCAAGCAACGTTCCACTTGCCGTACTCATAATAGCAGAAAGTAAAGCCCCAAAAAACATTATTTGCACCAAAACGTTAGTATGCCGCATAACTACGCTTGGCAATATTTTCTGTATGTCCTCTTCCAACAAAGTAGGCTCTAACTCTTTGGCACACAATCCTATAAGCAAGGGTAAAGCAGCAATCGTCAAGTACATAAATCCGCCCAGATACGAAGCCCTTACAGCTACTTTCTCATTTTTTGCCGCCATGATGCGTTGTAAAATATCTTGACTTGCGATAGAGCCTAATCCTATCGCCATCCATTCGCTTGCATAATGGCTTATCGCCTCAAAACGAGGTTCGGGGAAAAAGTCAAAAAAACCCTCAGGAGTATTCCCAATCACAGTTGTCCAGCCTCCTGCCTCTGCCATCAAGTCAAAAGCCAAAAATAATAAACCAACAACTATGACTATAGTCTGAATAAAGTCTGTCAAGGAAATAGCCCACATTCCCCCAATGTAAGTATAAACAACAATGATAAATGCACCAATAAATATACCGTATTGGGTAGGAATATCGGTAACTACCGAAAGCATAATTCCCCAAGCTACAAACTGAGCTGCCGTCCAGCCTAAGAAAGATAAAAACATCAGTACGCTGGAGACTAACTCTACTTTCTTGCCAAATCGACTAAGAAAAAAATCTCCAAAGGTAAGCATATCCATTCTATACAAGCGTTTAGCAAAAAAGCCACCTACTAAAAACAAGCATAGAGCCGCCCCAAAAGGCTCTTCTATAATGCCTAAGACTCCCTTTTCTACAAATTCAGAAGTTGCTCCTAAAATAGTTTCTGCACCAAACCATGTCGCAAAAAGCGTAGTAGCCGACAAAAATAAAGGCAAACGCTTACCTGCCACGGCAAAATCGCTGGCTGTCTTAACAAAGCGAGAAGCGTACACCCCAATTAAGAGCGTGAAAATGATGTAAATAATGATAGAGAATAGTAGCACTATGTTCTGGTATTTTTTATTTATCTGCTACAATAATATATTTTGAAAAGCAAATATGTAAAAAACATCTTGATTTATCGCTTAGGAAAGGAAAATTGTATTTGATACTTTCTTAAAAAATATCCGAGTGAAGCCAACATAAGTAAACTTCCTACTATAGATACGATATAACTAATATTAATAAAAAACGCCAACCAGCTTACTTCAAGTTGTCCAAAATTCTTGTAAAATAATACGCTGATGCTACCCAAGTACCCAAAAGAATCTGCCAAATAAATCAAAAAACCTACATTACTTACATATCGGAAAGTGGCAATCAACCTATCAAACAGTACACTGTTAAAAGGCACATAACCTAAATACAAGCCCAAACCTACTAAAATAATCCACCACACGGGACTAATCCATGTTTGCTGAAATGCAAAAGTACTTAATCCTATCAAAAGAAAACCAGCAAAAATCATAATATGATTGATGATAAGTGCATTTTTATTGTCTTTGACTGCCATGACCAGACTCACGCAAATCATCACGCACAAAGCCACTGGCGTTTCTGTAAGGGTAAAAATATTTGCAGAACTACCGTAGCCCAAAGCCTGCCAAATCTCTGCCGCATAGTTATCTCTAAATTCTCTGTAAATAGTTAAAAATATGTAACTTACTATTAGCAAAATTAAACCTCCCAAAAAAGTTTTGACAAAGTTAATTCGCTCTTTAGCATTCATTGGTTGTCGTTTGGTACGGTAGGCTTCGTCTATGGCAGAAGGTGGAGGAAGGTGATCTAAAAGATACACAAAAAAAACCAAAGGGATAGCAAACAGGCTTGCTACTACTAAGGGCATAGTATACTCGGAAAAGCCACCCTTTTCCATTACCCACTTGCCAATGCTTTTGGAAAAGCCAGAGGAAAAAATAAAACTCACTGATAACCCTGCACTTAATACTTCTGTTACTCGCCTTCCTTCCAGATAGCCCAGCATAAAGCCCCAGCCCATACCCAAAGGCAAGCCATTCAAAAACATAAAAATAATATTGTACGGCGGAGCGACAAAAGCAAATCCTAATAGAGAAAAACCTGCAAAAACTACCATGACAAGAATCCCCAAGGCTCGTTTTTCTCCCGACATCTCCGCAATAACTTTAATGCCTATAAACTTAGAAATCATATAGCCAATTACCTGCGCACTTATCAACCAGATTTTGTAATCTACCCCCCATAAACTCACTCCTTCAAAAGTAGCTACCGTAAAAGGCTTTCTAAATGCAAAAATGCACGTATAAGCACAAAAAGCAACTAATGAAGCATACACAGAAAAGAAAAAAGGATTAGCACGAACAAGCCATTGAGAAAGCCAGCGATTTTTTATAGTCATCTTTTGTATTTTTATAGAAAATACAAATAAAACATATATACTTGATAAAATAAAAAAGGTGATAGACAAAAGCCTATCACCTTTTCATTTTTTAGCAAAGTCTTATTGTATGCTATAAACTTGTTCCACTGTTTTCTTCCCAGAAGTTACACTCATAGTATAAGTTCCTCTCTTGAGTTTGGAAAGGTTAAACTTACGAGCATACTGAGCGTCTTGACTTACCTCATCATACACAACATTACCTTTCTCATCTCTCAAAACAATGTTTACATATCCATCATTAGCATTTTGATACGCAACTTTCACGGAGCCTTCATGCAGCTTAGAAACGTATGCGTTAAACTCGCCCTGGGGAGCAGCTACCCCTACCCCTATTTTGTGAGAAGCCTTAAAATCTCCATCTATTACTTCAACAGTGTAAATACCTTTTCCGATAGAAGACAGGTCGTAGTTTCTGCGAACTTCTACTTTGCGTTTAATAGTTTCAGCAAAAGCCAACTTACCGTTAGGGTCAAAAATTTTCACTGTTACATCACTACCATCTTCATTGTCAAAATTCAATCTAAACTTGAGAGAGGATTGAAGTGCAAAAATGCTATAGGCAAATTTCTCAGAAGCTGTTACTTCATAACCCTCATTTGGAGTACCATTGAACGCATAAGCGTTACCACCAATTACAAATGCTAATGCAAAGATAAAAGCAAATAAATTTCTTACAGTTTTCATCGCGTTAAGTTTTTTAAAGTTTTATACACAAATTAATTGACGTGAATGTATTAGTCTAAGAGTGTGCCAATTTATATAAACACTTAAAAAACAGCATCTTAATTATAATATCGTTTATAGATTAAGAAAAAATCAGTTCATTTTCGTACACCATTAGCCCGTTTCCGTACAAAAAAGACCTGTAATGAAAAAATTATACAAAATTATTAGAAAAGTACAATTAAATATTTTAATATGTATTTTTGACAAACTCTATTTTAATTGATATAAATATAGATTTTATCCTATGTTAATATTAAAATAGTCCAATACTCGTAAAGTAAAAATTTTATTCAAAAGACTAAATTTTATTATTAAAATATTTATTATAAATTACTTACATATATAATTTTATCCTTTTACTATGCTATTCACTAATAGATAATCTATCAAAAACATTAAAAAAATTCAAAAAAATATTTTATAAAAATTTCTATTATTTTTTGCAAATAAAAAAAAACATCTTAATTTTGTCATAAATTAATTTAACTCTACTGTGCTTGTATCAAATAATTCATACCTAAAAAGGAATAATTATGAAAAAGCTGTTACCCACTTTTAATTTTGTTGCGTTTTTGCTTGTCATCATTGATGTCTGTTTGATAGATTTCTCATTACGATTAATTTATTATTGGTTAGTAAATCCAGATATTAGCTTTGACGATAGATATTCTACATTTTACACTATATTCTGCGCTACTTGGTTGGTTTCTACTCTTTTTAATCGTGCCTATCAAATAGAGAGATTTATGGAGGTAAATACTATGGCAAAAGACCTAATGCTCACCTATGGTTTCCACCTCTTAATAATGATTATTTATGTGATGAATCTGAGTGTAGGGATTCATGTGGGTTATGTAGTAGCCGTCTATGCTTTAGTAAGTTGCTTGACCTTTGTTTTCAGATTTTTATACATCAATTTCGTAAAGTACTACAAACAATCGGGCATTAACGATACCAAAGTTATTATCTTAGGTACTACGCCTGCGGGAATTACGCTTTACAATTATTTCAACTCTTATAAGTCTTTTGGCTATAAATTCATGGGCTTTTTTGACCAAAAAACTCGCAATAATCCTTATAATCACTTGATTAGAGGAGGGATAGAAGATGTGCAGATATATTGTAAGAAAGAAAACATTGACGAGATTTATGTAGCCTTAGACCAGCCTTCGCCTGAGTTTATCGAGGAGTTACAAAAGTTTGCAGATGCCAATTTTATTTATTTACGCATAGTGGTCAATGAGAATAACAAAAAATATTTAGATGAAAATGTCAATGTATTTGTATTTGATATAATAAAAGTTGTCAGTGTGCGTCGCGAACCTCTCAGTTCCAAAGTAAATCAAATACTGAAACGAGCCTTTGATATTGTTTTTTCTTTTATGGTCATTTCTCTTATTTTTCCATGGCTTTTTCCAATCATTGCCTTGTGTATCAAGATAGAAGACCCCGCAGGTCCTATTTTCTTTGTGCAAAAAAGACCCGGCAGGAAAAATAAACCATTTGGCTGTTATAAGTTTCGTAGTATGAGGGTCAATACGCAAACCGAACAGCAAGCAACCAGAGGAGATAACCGAATTACCAAAGTAGGAGCTTTCCTAAGAAAAACAAGTTTAGACGAACTTCCTCAATTTTTTAATGTACTACTTGGCGATATGTCGGTAGTAGGACCTCGCCCAAATATGCAAAAACAGTTAGAAGAATACTCCAAAACTATTAATAACTATCAATTTCGTCATTTTGTAACCCCAGGTATTACTGGCTATGCCCAAGTAAGCGGATTTAGAGGAGAAACCAAAGAACAATACCTGATGGAAAAAAGGGTAGAGTACGATGTAAAATACATGGAAAAATGGAGTCTTCTCTTTGACCTTAAAATCATTTTCCTCACCGTTTGGAACGTCATCAAAGGAGAAGAAAATGCTTACTAATTTATTAGTCCAAAAGAAATTATAGGATATTTTGAGTAAGAATACTTGTAATTTTTTTTTCTATTAGTAAATTGCAGAGCTAAAAATAATATCCAAACTAAATGAAAAAAGCATTAATCACGGGGATTACTGGTCAAGACGGGGCTTATCTCACAGAGCTACTTATTTCTAAAGGCTATCAAGTGCATGGCATTAAGCGTAGAAGCTCTCTGTTCAATACCCAAAGGATAGACCACCTATACCAAGACCCACACGAAAAAGATTTGAAAGTAGTATTGCACTACGGGGATTTGACCGATTCTACCAATATTATCCGCATCGTCCAAGAAGTACAGCCTGACGAGATTTATAACTTGGGAGCTATGTCCCATGTAAAAGTTAGTTTTGACAGTCCTGAATATACAGCCAATGTCGACGGATTAGGCACATTGAGAATTTTGGAGGCAGTAAGAATTTTAGGAATGATTGATAAAACAAGGATTTATCAAGCCTCTACTTCTGAACTCTACGGCTTAGTCCAAGAAGTCCCTCAAAGCGAGAAAACACCATTCTATCCACGCTCTCCTTACGCTGTGGCTAAAATGTACGGATATTGGATTACTGTCAATTATCGTGAAGCCTACAATATGTATGCTGTAAATGGTATCCTTTTCAATCATGAATCCCCTCTTAGAGGCGAAACTTTTGTAACTCGTAAGATTACAAGAGGGGTAGCACGTATCGCTTTGGGCTTGCAAGATAAAATTTTTCTTGGAAACTTAGATGCCCAAAGAGATTGGGGACACGCCAAAGACTATGTAGAAGCAATGTGGCGAATTTTGCAGCAACCTACTCCAGAGGATTATGTAATTGCTACTGGGATTACCACACGCATACGCGACTTCGTAAGAATGTCCTTCGAGGAGTTGGGCATAGAAGTAGAATTTAAGGGGGAAGGAGCAGACGAGAAAGCCTATGTAGTAGGTTGCGCTAATCCAGACTTCCAACTGCCCATAGGAAAAGAAGTCATTGGAGTAGATAAACGCTATTTCAGACCTACGGAAGTAGATTTGCTACTTGGCGACCCCACCAAGGCAAAAACTAAACTCAATTGGAAACCCAAATATGACCTTAAAGGTTTAGTCAATGACATGATTTGGGCTGATGTAGAGCTGTTTAGAAAAGACAAATACCTACAAACAGGAGGACACGCTACACTACGTTATCACGATGATTCATATTAATAAATTGAATACAATAGCTTTTAACTTTTGCTAAACAAAAGTTGAAAGCTAATTATTTTACCTACTTAAAAATGGAAAAAAATGCCAAAATATATGTAGCAGGCCACAAAGGAATGGTAGGCTCTGCTATCAAACGCAAATTAGAAAAAGAAGGTTATCAAAATATTGTCTATCGTACCTCCAAAGAGCTAAACTTAGAAGACCAACAGGCAGTGCGCCAATTTTTTCACCAAGAAAAACCCGAGTATGTATTTTTAGCGGCAGCAAAAGTAGGTGGAATTAATGCCAATAATATTTATAGAGCAGAGTTCATTTACAATAACTTAATGATTCAAAACAACGTAATTCAAGAAAGTTATTTGCATGGAGTAAAAAAGCTCATGTTCTTAGGCTCTTCTTGCATTTATCCTAAGTTAGCCCCTCAGCCTTTGAAAGAGGAGTACCTTCTGACTGGACTTTTAGAGCCGACCAATGAGCCCTATGCCATAGCTAAAATCGCTGGAATCAAAATGTGCGAAGCGTACCGCAGCCAGTACGGTTGTAACTATATTTCGGTCATGCCTACCAACTTGTACGGACCTAATGACAATTACGATTTAGAGAAATCCCATGTATTGCCCGCCCTGATTCGCAAGTTTCATACTGCCAAAATTAATCATCTTCCCTCAGTGGAAATCTGGGGGACAGGTTCTCCTCGCAGAGAATTTTTGCACGTAGATGATTTAGCAGAAGCCTGTCTTTTCCTCATGCAAAACTACAACGAAGAGCAGTTTCTTAATGTAGGTACAGGGGAGGATATTCCTATCAAAGATTTGGCATTGTTGGTCAAGAAAATAGTAGGATACGAAGGAGAAATTTACTTTAATACTTCAAAACCAGACGGAACGCCCCGCAAGCTAATGGACGTAAGTAGATTGCATAACTTGGGGTGGAAGCACAAGATTCCCTTAGAAGAAGGCATTAAATCTGTTTATGAATCCATAGACTGGAGTAGTATTTTGTAAAAGCACATTATTAGATTCCTTATAGGCACGAGCATGGAAAAAGTAAAAGTCATTAGTTCTCTTATTTCCACAGGTAGTTTCAATGATTTTGTCAATGCTATTTTTGACTTATCAGAAAAGCAAAGCTCGTCTTATGTCTGCTGTGCCAATGTTCACATGGTGATTGAGGCATACCAAGACAAGGCTTTTAATGAAATACTCAACAATGCGGATTTGGTTACTCCAGACGGTCGTCCTATTTCTTTGGCTATCAAATTCTTCGATAAAATTAATCAAGAACGCGTGGCAGGTATGGATTTGATGCCTGCACTCCTTGCAGAAGCAGAAAAACGAGGCAAATCTGTTTATTTTTATGGCTCTACAGAGGAGGTATTAAGTAAAATTAGAGAGCAGATTTACCAAGATTTTCCACAGCTACGCATCGCAGGTACTTACTCGCCACCTTTCCGCCCTCTGAGCGAGGAGGAAGACCAAGCCATAGTCCAGCAAATCAATGAGTCCAAACCAGATTTATTATTTATTTCTCTGGGCTGCCCTAAGCAAGAAAAGTGGATGGCGGCGCATACTGGTAAAGTAAATGCTTGTATGCTTGGTGTAGGTCAGGCATTCTTGACATATACAGGTTTAGAAAAAAGACTACCCAAGTGGGCAAGAGATTGGTCTTTGGAGTGGGCTTACCGCCTTTATTTAGAACCTCAAAGACTTTGGAAAAGATATTTAGTAGGGAATAGTCTATTTTTATTTCTCATTTTAAAACGCTTAATATTTAGAAGTTATTGAAAAACATAACCTTACACCATCTAAAACCACCTCTGTCTTATGATATACATAGTCATTCCCGTTTTTAATCGGAAAAAATTTACGCAAGAGTGTTTATTATCTTTGAGAAAGCAAACTTATCAAGAGTTTAAAACTATTGTAGTTGATGATGGCTCTACCGATGGAACGGAAGAAATGTTAAAAAATGATTTCCCTGAAGTAATTATTATCAAAGGAGATGGCAACTTATGGTGGACAAAAGCTACTAATTGGGGAATAGAATATGCACTTAAAGACAGTGCTATGACTTATGTATTGACCTTGAACAATGACACACTCGCTCCCGTAGATTTTTTGGAGAAGTTGATGCAAAGTGCCAAAGAAAAACCTTTGGCTATCTTTGGAGCAAATCCTGACGAACAAAATACAAGCACTTCTGAATCAGAAGGGAAAAAAACTGGCTTGAAAAGAGTAAGTCATTTACCTGGAAGAGGCTGCCTCATTCCAAAAGAAGTTTTTGAAAAAATAGGCTTATTTGATGAAAAAAGATTTCCTCATTACCTTGCTGATTATGACTTTACCCTCACAGCCCACAAAAACGGATTTGAAGTTTTCTTAAACTATGATGCGTTGCTTTATACTTACCCTGATGAAAGTGGGAACTTTCAAAATAGAAAAAAGAAAACTTGGAAAAACTACTATAACCACCTTTTTCACATGCGAGGTGGAGGAAACTTAAAAGATTTTACTAATTTTGAGTTAAAACATACTACTCCCTACAAGCTACCCTATAAGCTCATCAAAGGCTACTTGAGAAGGTTAATAGGATATTGGATAAAATAACCCACCTATTTGCTTTCTACTTTGTGCCCGCCAAACTCATTTCGCAGAGCAGCAACTACTTTGCCAGAGAAAGTATCTTCCTCTTGGGAGCGGTAGCGCATCATGAGCGAAAGGGCAATCACAGGAGTAGGTACTCCTATGTCTAACGCTGTTTCCAAAGTCCACTTTCCTTCGCCAGAGGAGTGCATGATGCCTTTGATTTTGTCCAAATTTTTATCTTTGCTAAAAGCATTGGCAGTTAGTTCCATAAGCCAGCCGCGCACTACCGAGCCATGATTCCAAAGTTTAGCTACTGCCTCATAGTCAAATTCGTAATCACTTTTTTGCAAAACCTCGAAGCCCTCAGCGATAGCTTGCATCATGCCATATTCTATGCCATTGTGAACCATTTTTGTAAAGTGTCCACTTCCTGCTTTTCCTGTATAAAGTGAGCCATGCTCCACAGATACATCGGTAAAAACCTGTGAGCAATAGTCAAAAACCTCTTTGTCCCCGCCTATCATAGTGCAAGCCCCATTGAGTGCGCCACTTAGCCCTCCGCTTGTGCCGCAGTCTAAAAAGTTAATTTTCAAAGATTTGAGATATTCGTAGCGGCGAATAGAATCTTTAAAATGAGAGTTTCCGCCGTCTATAACTATATCATTTTCGCTAAGTAAGGGTAACAGTCGCTCAATCGTTTCATCTACTACCTTCCCAGCGGGAATCATAAGCCAAATAACCCTACGCCCTCGAAGGGAGGAGGTAAGTTCTAATAAGTCGTAAGCAGGTGTAATTCCCTTAGTGGCAATCTGTTCCACCAGCGATGCACTAATATCATAAGCTACTACTTGATATTTATTTCTCTGAAGATTAAGGGCGAGGTTAAAGCCCATTTTTCCTAATCCTATCAGTCCGATTTGCATGATTGTAATGAGTAAATAGAGTTTTTTTAAATCTATAAATCCCCCGTAAAATTGCTCACTTTTTTGGAGAAAAACATATAAAATTTTGAAATATCAGTTTAAAACTTGAAATTTAGGGGATAAGTAAAAAATTAGGTAATAAATCTCATTAAATTTTGAATAAAAGTAATGACAAATCCATGGCATCAGGTAAGTATTGGACGTAAATATCCTTCAGTAGTACAGTCCATTATAGAAATTCCCAAAGGTTCACGAGCAAAATATGAATTGGACAAGGAATCTGGCTTTTTGCGTTTAGACAGGGTGTTGTATTCCTCTGTTTACTATCCTGCTAACTATGGCTTTATTCCGCGTACCTACTGTGATGACGGCGACCCTTTGGATATATTGGTGATGTCATTGATTAACTTAGAGCCTCTCTGCATAGTAGATGCTAAGGTGATAGGTGTTATGCGAATGTTGGACAATGGAGAAGCAGACGACAAAATTATTGCAGTGGCAAATAGCGATGTCAGCGTAAATCACATCAACGATATATCAGAACTTCCTCCACACACGATTCAGGAGCTTAAAAACTTTTTTGAAGATTATAAAAAATTAGAAAATAAGAGCGTAGTAGTTGAGCATTTTTTAAACAAAGAGATTGCTTATCAGATTGTAGAGCAAGCAGTCATTGACTATAAAGAGAAAATACGACCTTATTAAAATTTACCTGAAACTTTATTTTGCAAAATATATAATTGGGTTAGTACTATACAAAACTAACCACGATGCAGGCAAAATATAATACATAAATGCAAAGAGTAAAAGCCATTATTCTTTTGATTAGCTTGCTTTGTTTTTGGGATATACTCCTAGCACAGGAAGCTATTTTTCAAAAAATAGGGGTAAAAAATGGGCTATCTAACAATAATATTCGCAAGATTCTTAAAGATAAGGATAGCCTGATATGGATTGCTACAGCTAATGGACTGAATAGCTTCGATGGTCGGCAGTTTAAAGAATATAGCCCTAAAAATAAATACTACGAATTTAGTATCTTGGATATACTCGAGATAGGGGATACGCTTTGGCTTGGAATGTATCACGACGGTTTGTATATTTACAATAAATTACTAAACCAATTTACCCACCACAGTAAAGTCCCTTATCTTGCCGGCGTAATGAAAGACGCTGTTTTTATCAATTTCTTTGCCTACAGCCGTAATACTATCTGGGCGGCAGGAGCGGATAAGTTTGGCAACACAATTTTAGTAAAAATAGAGCCTCAGAAGTCCAAAGCTAAAATATTCAATCAGTTTAACAAATTCAAGAATTTTTATGACCGAGAAAATGCGAGCGTTCTTGTGCATCACAACAAAGAGGGTAAAGAAACAATTTGGTTGGGAAGTGTAGAAGGGTTATATGAGTTTGACCCTGATAATGAAACCTTTAAAACTTATTATGTCAAAAATACTTCTAAACAAGAACTCCTTGACGAAAATACAGTAAAGCATATTTCTTTTAGCCAAGATAAATCCCATTTGTTAGTAGGTACAAACAAAGGGCTGAGAGTTTTTGACTTATCTTCTAAGCAATTTTCTAATTTTAATATAAAAGAAATTAGTTATGAAGAAGTCAAATTTGTCTTTGATAGACCTTCTCAGGTATGGATAGGCACACGCAGCGGTCTATTTGTTTATGATACTAAAAACAAGAAAACCAGCTCATTTCAATATAATTCCGCTAATCCACTCAGTATCAGCAATAATTCTATCAATAGTATTCAAGAAATTAAAGACGGGCTTTGGATAGGAACTGCGGGGGGAGGCATCAATATCCTCTCGCTCAAAGCCTCTCCTTTTACAGTATTTACCCCTATACCCAATAAAGAAAACTGGCTACAAAGTACAGCCACTACAGGAATGATAGATGCCCCCTCCCAAGGAAAAAACTTTGCATGGATAGCAACTTACAGCGGTTTGCATTTATTTAATACAAAAACTCAAGAGTTTAAGGTGTTTAAAAGAAAAGGAGGTAAGGACAATAATATTTTTTACAGTATCGCAGAAATCAAGGACAAGGTCTGGATAGGAACGGTAAGGGGTTTATGCTATTTTGATGTAATAAAGCAAACTTTCACGGACTTCAGTGAGGATACCATTTACGGGCTGTCTAACAAATCTATTCATTCATTAACAAAATCAAAGAGTAAAAATGGTAACGATATACTATGGGTAGGAACTTCAAAAGGACTTTACAAAATAGAAATCAAAAGTGAGAACTCTAAACCTATATACAAGATTAGCGAACTTATGCCTGAAGAATTATTCGACCAACTACTAATTACTTCACAAGGCGATAAGCAAACTTTATGGGGGGCGACTAATAACGGCTTGATAGAAGTAGATTTACAGACCTATCAAATCAATATATATAAGCATGACCCCAACAGTATCAATAGCTTATCTACTAATAGGGTTACTTCTCTAACCAAATCCGATGAGCATACACTTTGGCTTGCTTATTCTATCAATGGCATAACTAAGTTTGATGTTAAAAAAAAACAATTCAAGCATTATAAGACAGAAAATGGTTTGTTGCATGAAATGGTACACTCTATACTTACTATTGACCAAGACAATATCTGGATTACTCACGGAGCGGGTTTTAGTCATTTATCTATAAAAGATGATGTCATAGAAAATTTCAGTGAAGCAATAGGGATTCCTATGGACGAGTTCGACGGTTCAGTGTTCTACAAAGACAACAGTGGAAAACTTTACTTTAGCAGAGATAAAGGCATCATTGCTTTCCACCCTGATAGCATCATGGAAAAGCCAATTTTCCCCAAAGTAATGCTTACCTCTCTCAAAGTAGGCAGTCAAGATATTGTATTGGATACGATGATTAATTACAAGAAAAAAATACTGCTAAATGCTGACCAAAATAATATTAGCTTTGAATTTGTCGCCTTAAACTACAGCGATAACAGTAAAATCAAATATGCTTATAAGTTAGAAGGTTTAGAAAAAGATTGGGTGCTGGCAGAGAACCGTACTTTTGTCAATTATACAGATTTAGCTCCTAACAAGTATATTTTCAAAATTCGTTCAAGTAATAATATACGTAACTGGGGAAAAAATATCACTACTCTTGAGATTATCATTTTGCCTCCTTTTTGGGCTACTTGGTGGTTTATAAGTATTTTAGTATTGACTTTGTCGATTGTAAGCTATTTGAGCTTTAAAGCATGGATTGCAAAAGTAAAAGATAATCATTTAGAACTGGAAAACTTAGTAGAGCAAAGGACGCAAGAAATAAAAAGGCAAAAAGAGCAAATCGAAGAAAAACAAAAAGAAATAAACAAGCAATACGGTACGCTTATGGAGCAGCAAGCAGAACTTGTATTGGCAAATGCTACAAAAAATAGACTCCTTTCGGTGGTTTCTGATGACGTGGGTAGTGCTTTGAATATCCTTAAATCCCAACTTGATTCTTTGGGCAGTAGAGTAAAAAATATAGAAAGTAAAGAAATCAAACCAATTACAGAGGAAATGGGAAGAAATCTCCAACATGCTAAGGTGCTTTTGCAAAACCTTTTGCACTGGTCTTTGGAGCAGCTGCACCATACCACTCCGTTTTTTGTATCTATTAACCTTTGGCAAATCATAGAAGAAAACATAGAGTTCTTCAAGGCATTAGCTCGTTCAAATAGTATTACTCTGTATAACTACATCTCCAGAGAAACGGAGGTATTAGCAGATATTAACATTTTAAACTTGGCTATTCGCGACCTGCTTTCTACTTCGATTAAGTTTACCTCTGCGGGCGTGATTAGCATTTCGGCGGAAATCAAAAATGATAAAATGATAGGCGTATCTATTCATTCATCAGAAAGTAATTTGACCAATGAACAAATAATCAAACTTTTAAGTAAATTTAGTACTGAAGACACTTTAGCCATTCATAATGAGAAAGATACAAGTTTAGGGTTGCGAATAGCCAAAGATTACATTGCCAAAATGGGAGGTCAAGTAACTATTACAAGCCATGTGGATAAGGGATTTATCATTGATTTTACACTTCATAAAGCATAATGCCTAGCCACCTAATTCAAAATTTCCTTTGCCAGACTCATATAATCCTCTGCCCCAGCTGACCGATTACTGTAAGTAAAAATATCTTGCCCTACCGAAGATGCCTCTGCTAAGCTAATATTTTGGCGGATAGCTGTTTGGAAAACCTTGCCTTGATAAATATTCCGCAAAGTATCCGCAATATTTTGTCGGAAAATAGTTTTATTGAGTTGAGTAATAAGCATACCCGCTACCTCTAAATCAGGATTTAAGTTTTCTCTGACACTCTCCACCAAGCGTAGGATAGTTTGCAAGCCCTTGACTGCCAAGTATTCTGATTGTACTACTATCAAGATATGCGTTGCTGCAATAAGAGCATTAGTCGTGAGAATACCCAGAGAGGGAGGACAATCAATCAAAATAAAATCATATTTTTCTTTGGCGTTGCGGAGAACATTGCGAAGTTTGAAGTAGCCATTGACATCATTTTGCAGTTTGACCTCTGCTTCTGATAAGTCCAAGTCCGCAGGAATCAAATCAAAGTTTTCTGCTAAGTGATGTATGGGCAGTGGCGTATTTTCTAACATGGATTGGACGATATGCACATTGGGTTCTTCTACCCCAATTGACTGAGAAAGATTGGCTTGCGGGTCTATGTCAATAATGAGGGTCTTTTTCCCACACAGGGAGAGTGCTTTCCCTAAGTTCAATGTAGTAGTAGTTTTTCCTACTCCGCCTTTGTGATTGATGATGGCAATTACTCCTTTTTGCATCTTAAAAAAATTAACTTTTGATGCTCCAAAGTAAAGTAATCTTATTCAGATTCACAAAGTAATTTTACTTTTTCCCTTTTTTTAATCTATCTTATCCTATTTTACCTCAGTTTGCGGGGAGGGGAGAAAATAAACAGGAAGTTCGCTTACAGACGAGAGCAAAGATTGTTGCTTTTTCTTTTTATTTACGAAAAAGGTTGTACCAAATACACCTACCATAAGTGCCACCCAAATATACTCAAAGCCCCAAAGCGTAATCATACCTGTACCTATTTTCAACATATTGAGTAATATTTTTATCCAAAAAGGAGTGCCTACTACCAGCGAACCAATGGTAAAAGAAGGCATGAACTTGCTCATTTTTTGAAGAACTTTTCCATTCATACCTGTATAAGCATAAACCTTAATATGAGGATAAAAATGAAGTTGAGCAACAAAAACGTTCACAAAGTCATCGTAGGTTTCATTTTTTACCCATTTTGTCATTCTAAACAAAGAATTTCCTACTTGATGTTCTGCACTTGCTATTACAACCTTATTCTTTTCATTTTTGAAACGGATAGTAAGAGATTGCACAAATGCGGTTTCTTTGATGGGAGTGGGCAAGGCATCTTGCTTGAATTCTACTTCTTCTATATCTTTGAAAGAGAACTGCTTATTAAAGTCAAAAATTTCATTTCCCCACCAAGAAATTCTTTCTTTTCTTTCGCTTACAAAAATACTGTCCTCCTTTATCTTTATAATAGCGGTAGTACTTTTATAAATAGCTGTTTTTTCCATGTTGAATTAGATTTTGAAGTTTTTAACGAGGTTTTTATGCCATCCGTTGTTTTAAACTTATGAAAAAATTTTATGCACTACCATAGCTCTTTTTTATTCAAAAATACAAAATATCTAACAATGTATGAAAAGATTAGGTATGCAAATTGGGAAATTACGTTTTTTGCACTATTATTGCGAGTAGAACTATACACCCCTACAAGTTGCCATAAAAAAACTAATATATCCTACATCTAACAATACAGAAAACTTCACAACCCTATCAATTTAGGGAATTGCATACATTTTGCATGAAAATTTTTTAATCATGTTATCGTTTAAGAATAAGGTTGGGTTTTTATTGATACTTTTTACGTTGGCTTGTTCCGTAGCTGAGAAAGAGTTTATCCAACCCAAACCTGTAGCTTTGGAGGCAAGCGAGGTAGAAGCGATTAGTTTTCGCGCTAATTGGCAGGTGCTTTTAACCGCACAAAGCTATCTGATAGACGTAGCCAAAGATGCTAATTTTAATGAAATATTACCCAGTTATCGTTCTTTAGAAGTTACAGAAAATAGCCTGCTCGTGCATGACTTGGAGGTAGGTCATACGTATTATTATCGAGTAAGAGCCAAGATAAATAATGTAGTTTCCAATTTTTCTAATGTCATCAAAGTTACTACCAATGAGAGTAGCTTTGGGAGTGTTTTAGCACTTTTCCCTACTCAAATCACTTTAGAGAGTTTTATTGCCAACTGGCGAGGAGTGTCTATCGCAAGGAGCTATACCATAGATGTCGCCACCGATGCAGAATTTACCAATATTCTGCCCAACTACAATCAATTAGAAGTACAGAATACTCAACTGCTTATTAATAACTTACAGCCCAATACCACTTACTTTTACCGAGTACGTGCCAAAAGAGGGAATTTTTCTACTCCTCCTTCCAATATCATTAGTGCTAAAACTAATACCTTAGAAAAACCTAATATACTGATAGCCAATCAAGTAGGTTTAAATACTTTCCAAGCCAATTGGAATAAAGTAGTAGAAGCCAACGAATATATTTTAGATGTAGCCCAAGACGCAAATTTTCAGCAGATTCTACCTGATTATCAAGGTCTGGTACTCAGAGATACTTCTCGCATTGTGAGGAACTTGCAGCCCAAAACTAACTATTTTTACAGAGTAAGAGCCAAAAGAGGGAATTTCCTATCAGAGTTTTCTAATGCCATGAGCGTACAAACAGATGGCTTAGAAACACCTACTGCTCTCCCTGCTTCTTTGGTCGAGTTAAGCAGTTTTAGGGCTAATTGGCAGGCAGTTGCCGATATTGATAACTATGTACTTACTATTTCCCTCGACGCTAATTTTAGCACTCCTTTACCACAATACAATCGCATTTTAGTAAAGGATAACTTTTTAGTAATTACAGGCTTACGACCTAATACTACTTATTTTTATCGCCTCGCTACGACTAAATTAGGATTTACCTCAGAGTTTTCTAATATCATTGGCGTTACGACCAGAGGCTTAGAAAGTCCTATCACTATTGCCGCAAATGAGATAGATTTTACCTCTTTTACAGCAAGATGGCAGGCAGTAGAGGGGGCGGAAAGTTACTTTTTAGATGTTGCTGAGGACTTTGAGTTCAACAGAATTTTATCTGAGTACAACGGCATAGAAGTCAGGGGCTTGTCGCGCACTATTCGCAATTTGGAAATGGGCAAGACGTACTATTATAGAGTAAGAGCAAGAAAAGATAATTTCACTTCTGGGAACTCTAATGTAAGCAGCGTAGGAACAAGAAGTTTAGACGGAGTTACCGCATTGCCTGCTACGGAGATAGAGTTTACTAAGTTCAAGGCAAATTGGACAGCTCTACAAGGAGCAGATGCCTACATAGTAGAAGTATCTGAAATAGGAGATTTTAGCACCTTATTGGGAAGCTATAATGGCTTGCGTTTAGTCAATACAAGCATAGAAGTTTCGGGCTTAAGTGCAGGAAAAACTTATTATTACCGGATTCGTGGGGTCAGGGGAAGTTTTTTTACCCCTTACTCTAATGTGATTGCCGTAGCTACGAGGAATTTTAATGCACCTGTAGCTCTGAGTGCAACAAACATCAATTTTACTTCTTTTAACGCAAGATGGGAAGCTGTCAGAGGGGCAACAAGCTATTTATTAGAAGTAGCTACAGACATCAATTTCAAGGAGTTAGTTGGTGATTATAAACCTAAAGAACTCTTAGGTACAAATGAAACTATTACAGGACTTTCTCCACAAAAATCTTATTATTATAGAATAAGAGCAAAGGGAGCGGGTGCAGTTTCTGTTTATTCCAATATCATCAATGTAGTAACTTTGGCTTTAACTCCTCCTAATGCTCTGGAAGCTACTAATATCACTCTCTCCTCATTTAGAGCTAACTGGCAAATGGTCAGTGGTGCATCAAGCTATATATTAGAAGTAGCCACCGATGTAGGTTTTGTCAATAAAGTAACAGGTTATCAATCGAAAGAAGTCTTAGGGACGTCAGATGAAGTAGTAGGTCTACTCCCACAAACTACTTACTACTACCGCTTGAGAGCAAGAATTGGAGGCACTGCTGTTTCTGCCTATTCTAACATCATAGTTGTAGTATCAGGAGCATTAAATCCACCTGTTGCCACAGCTGCGACTTCTGTTACACTGACCTCATTCATCGCTAATTGGAACGCCGCACCTAATGCAACTTCTTATTTGATTACCATTGCTCTCAATCCAACTTTCACCAATATTTTAGCTGGGTATAACGACTTGGAAATCAATGTTACCTCTCTCAACATTGGCAGCCTTGTCCCTAATACTACTTATTTTTACCGCTTGAAAGCCAAAAATGGTGCTGCGGTTTCAGGAGTATCTAATGTCATAGATGTAACTACTACCCCTTTAGATGCCCCTGTGGCTCTTGCCGCAAGTAGCGTTGGCATACTTAGTTTTCAAGCCAATTGGCAGGCTGCCGCCAATGCAAGTTCCTATATATTGGACGTAGCAACTGATATGATGTTTTCCAACTTTATACCTGGGTATAACGGCAAGGAAATCATTAGCTTATCAGATGTGATTACGAATCTTGTCCCTAATACGACCTATTATTACCGAGTTAGAGCCAAAGGTTTGGGTTCTACTTCTGCCAATTCCAATGTCATTACGCTTACTTTACTGCCTCTTCCTGCTCCTGTGGCTACTGCCCCAACCATCAACTCTGCTGAGCAGATTATAGCAAAGTGGAACACAGTAAGCGAAGCCAATAGCTATCTGTTAGATATTGCTACGGACAATATGTTCACTGCCATCCTTCCTTCTTACAATAATTTTGAAGTTTTAGGGATAGCACAAATAGCAGATTTGATAGATATTCGTAGAAATCATTTTTACAGAGTAAGAGCAAAAAGAGGCACAGCAATTTCTATTAATTCTAACATTATTACGGCTAATAATGGAGTAAATAATGGAGCGAACATCTGTAAAATTACTGCTTATCCCCTGCTTTCGGATATGGGAGTACACACAGGCTCAATCAACTTCACATATCCGACAGCCGCCTCTACCTTACCTAATAGAATTACCAATACTGAATTAAATATTCGCTTTGACATTACTTACTCAGGCACACAAATTACACAAGCTCAAATGCGTCAAAACTCAGGTGCATTCCCTTTATACCAGACTTGGTTTTTTACTTACAGTGGGGCAGGAAATGTAGCTTCTATACGCATAGAAAACAATGCCGCTACTTTTGTTGAGCTTTGGACGTTTTCTTACAATGCACAAAACAGAGTTACCTCATGGCGTAGATATTCCGATGCGGCAGGCACAGTTTTGATAGAAGAAAGAGGCTATGAGTACGATGCAGGTGCTTTAAACCCCAAAGGCTCTGTAAACCTGACTACCATGGTAGATGAGTTAGATTGGGTATATGATACAAAGATTAATCCTTTTAGATTGTTAAGCAAGGATTTAGCAATGATGATAAATTATACTACGAATACTGTACCTACGCCCGCTACGCCCAATCCGAGTTATGCACGTATTTTGCCATTTTTACCCATGAATAATATCCTGACTGAGACTTTCAACCCTACAGCTACTTCCATTTCTTATATTTATAATTATAGTACTAAGGGAGTTGCAAACAGAAGGAGGCTAAGTATAGGAGGGGCTAATCCAACTTACACATTTACAGGATGCAGTTTATAGGATATTACAAATATATTTTTTAGCTTGCTTGCATGAGGCGACTTTTAACTTTCATATATGCTACGCTTTTTTGTGTAATCGCGGTTTTTGCTCAAAATGAGGCAGATACAAGCATCGTAGTTAAACCCTTACAGTTTTCTGTAGAGAATGATATGCTCACGCTTCCTATTAGTATAAAGGAAGAAATCAGAGTATATTCGTCAAGCAAACAGTTAGAAAAAGCAGTAGAGGCTATTTGGCAGGTAAATATCATTACACAAGAGCAGATTCAATACTCAGGAGCCACTTGCATTGCTGAGGCATTGCGCCTTTTGCCTAACGTATTGGTAAGGCAAAAAAGTAACGGTCATTATGACGTGAGAATGAAAGGCTTTGCAATTTCTTCCTTAGGTGGTATGCTCCAAGAACAGCATCAAAATATTATTCTTTTACTTTGGGATAATATGCCTCTGAATCAGTATTTTAATGGAGAAATTTTTTGGGAGGCTATTCCCGTAAGCGTGGCTAACATAGAAAAGATAGAGGTGCTTTCTGCTCCTTTGGGTACTTATTACGGTCAAAACCCTATCTCAGGTATTATCCATTTGCTAAGCAAGCAAAGTAAAGAAGTAGGTCTAAAAGCAAGAGCAGACTTGCAAGGAGGTAATTACCAAACCTTTATCCATAATTTTTCTGCCTATTATGGACTTTCGGATAAGCTCAATTTTCAAGTTACAGGCAATTATTGGTCGAGTAGGCGTTTCCAAGATACTTATTTTTTAAATCCTCTCCAGCGTTGGGTACAAAGTGATTCCTTACTTTTTTACCAAGCCAATGCAGGTGAAACCAATTTATACACCAACCTTTCCAATCAGAACTACAACCTCAATGCCCAAATTCACTACCAACCCAACGCAAAAAATTCATTTAGGGTAATGGTAGGAACTCAGCGCACTTTTTCCCAAGAATTTTACAAGGAAGTAGGTGTAATCGCACAGACTATCAGACAGATGCAACAGTATTTTTTGAATTTTAATGGAAAAATTAACCAGTTTTACTTAAACCTTAATTACCAAGCAGGTACTCAAAACTTAGCCACAGGTTACAACGGCTATGACTTTAAGCCTCATTTGTCTAATACTTCTTTGGAATATCTTTTTGAAAGAGGAAAATTCTCCATCGTGCCGCAGCTAAGACATACTTTTGCTTCTTATTCGCAGAAAAAACTGCACATGGACGATTCCAACTATTCCAATAGCTTAGAAGACAGAGTTTCTTTGAATAGCATAGGTTTAGGAATCCGAGCCGAGCTGTCCCCTTCGGAAAAATGGCGAATGCTCTTAGCCATAAGTAATGATTTTTGGGATACACCTTCCCAATCTTTACTCAATATAGCCTTAGCAACTCACTACAAAATTTCTGATAATCAAACCGTAAGAATAGGCTTTGCTACGGCAAACAAAGCCCCTACGGTGTATTACTATTTTTTCGCTCCTAAGCAAACTATCTCAGACTTGCAAATTCCTGCTACACTTACTACCCGCATTTACCGCCCTAATACTTCTCTACAATTGATGAGAAGTAGTGCTGTAGAAGCAAGTTGGTGGAGTAAGTTTAGCAATAATATAGAACTCAATACACAAGTATTTTATAACCATCTGAACAGATTGGTTGAGGAAAATGTCTCCTTAGAAGGAACAGACCAAATCGTGAATCATACTAATTCTGAGGGAGGAGTTAATCAATTTGGATTAAATTTTGATTTAAAAACAAGTATAAAGAAGTTTCAAATCAATATTTTTACTACATTGCAGAAAACTGATGTTGGTAAACTCGGCAATGTTTATGTATCCAATACCCCCCAATGGTTTGGTGGTTTTAGCGTCAATTATAGCTCTTTGCTAAACAAGTACAATCTCAATCTGAGTGCTTATATTTTCCAAGACCATAATTTTTTAGCCAATGTCAATACAAACCAAGCGATTAGCGGGCAGTTTATTTTGAATGCCAAGTTTATGTATCGTTTTTGGAAACAACAAAGCTTGTACTTAAATATTCGCTCTTGGAAAATTGACAATAAAAGTGAGTTTTTGATAGGAGAAAATATATTTCCTTTGTACCTTATAGGGCTTAATTTGTTGTATTAAAAAATCTTTATGAAAAGGCTTTTTTCTGATATTTTCCCTACATTGATACAATTTGTGCTACTAACAAATTGCCTGCTTTGCTTTTTATCATTGGGAAAGAGCCTTGCCCAAATCTCAGGAGATTCTATGGAAATTGCTAAGAATAACCAACTTGCCCAAACACACCTGTTTCAAAAACAAAACGACAAAGCCATAGAATACGCCAAAAAAGCCTTAAATCTAGCCGAAGCCACAGAGTATGAAAGCGAGCAAGCCAAAAGTTTTCTCTTTTTAGGAAAAGCCTTTCGCCAAAAAAAAAATTATTACGAAGCACTGCGCAATTTACTTTACTGCCTGCGTATCTACGAAAAACTCTATGATGACATTGCTATTGCAGAGGCTACTACCGAAGTAGGTTTACTTTTCTACGAGCAAAAAGCCTATACCAAAGCCATAGACTATTTTTCCAATGCTTATAGTGTTTATAAAAGAGCAAGCCAAGTTGATAAAGCTAACCAAGTAATGGAGTACTTAGCAAAAGCGACACTACTACAGGGAGATATGGAAAATGCACACAAAAACTTTTCTATCCTCTTGGAGGTAAAAAGGCAAGAAGAGGATACTACCCAAATCATCTACGTGTTAAATAAATTGGTTTCCATAGAAACTGCTTTAGAGGATTTTAAAGATGCTTCACAGCACCTCTTAGAGTTAGCAAAGTTCTACGACGAACCTTCTAAAATCTCCTCTTTATCAGCTATTTACAACAACTTAGGATTTATTAGCAAGCGACAAGGGAATCTGAATCAATCCATTGACTACTTTAATAAGTCCTTGAGTTTGTACGAAAAAAGGCAAGGGAAACTACCCGATAGCTTGTATGCTTCTTTGTTAGAAAATGTTGGAGTTGCTTACGCCAACCTAAAAGCCTACGAACTTTCAGAAACTTTTTTTAATAATGCACTAAAAATCAAGCAAAAAACAAATAATAAAGCAGAAATAGCTAAAACTTTCAACTACTTAGCCGCCAATTATTACATCAGCGATAACCAATTAAAAGCTCTTGAAACCGTCAATCAAGCCATCAGTTTAGCTAATGAAGCCAATGCTGAGGAGGTACTTATTACGAGTTATAGGATTTTGGAGATGATTTATAAGAATGAAAACCTCGCCAAAGCCCAAGAATATACCGAACAAGTAGAAAGAATTACATTTTCTATGCGAGAAAAACAACGATTTGAGGAGCAGAGAAGCATAGATAATAACAATATTTTAGACAAGTGGGAAAATGACTTGAAACAGCAAATTCTCTTAGATGAGCAAAATCAAATACGTTTTCGCCGCCTTTCCGCAGAAACAGAAAAGCAAGCCAGAGAAAATGAGAGGAAAGAAAATGAACTTAAAATACAGTCCCAACAAATTGAAATCCTAAAAAGAGAGCAGAAAATCAAAGAAATAGCCTTGAACAATCAAAGGTTAGAAAGTGAAAAAGCCCAACAAATGTTGGAATTGTTGCGGGAGAAAAACTTGGCAGAACGACAGCAAAGAAAGTTAGAATACATTGCCTTAGAAATGAAAGCCAAGAACGTGCAGGAAGAACAGCAAAAGGAAATCATAGAAGGACAAAAAAGGCAATTACAATCTGCAAAACGCTTGCGTAATTACGGTATAGCTATTATTGCTTTGGGAGCGGTTGTTTTCTTAGGTATTGTAATAGGTATGTATATCACCTATCGGAATAACAGAGAGTTACGAGAAAAAAACTCAAAAATAGAAAATCAAAGCAAGGCAATTTCAAGGCAGAACCAAGAGTTAGAGTTGCAAAGGGTAGCTATTCAAGATAAAAATCGCGTCTTGGACTTGCAAAATACCAAAATTAATGAAAGCATCAGAGCCGCTCAGACCATACAAAGTGCTATTCTCCCAAAAAATGAGGTCATTGCTTCTTTGTTTGACGATTTTTTTGTTTTATATAAGCCCAAAGATATTGTTTCTGGGGATTTTTATTGGGTGGACAAAATAGAGAACAAAATGATGATTGCGGCGGTGGACTGTACGGGGCATGGAGTGGCTGGAGCATTTATGAGCTTGATTGGCAATAGTTTATTAGATAAAATTGTGGAAAAATTACACATCATAGAGCCAGCAACTATTCTAAATACTTTTGACCATGAAATACGAGCAACCCTCAACCAAGAGCAAGGAACAGAAGTTGGCATGGATGTAGCTTTTTGTATCCTTGAGAAATACAAAAAAATGGAGTTTTACGATGTTACTTTTGCAGGTGCAGGGCGACCTATGTACTTTTATAGCAAACAATCAGGCGAACTACAAGAAATCAAAGGCGACAGAAAGTCTGTAGGTATGGTTCAAAGAAAAAAGACTGATTTTGAATATACCCAAACCTCTATCCAACTTTTCAAGGGCGATAGCATTTATCTATTTAGCGATGGTTTTGCAGACCAAAACAATCCTGAAAAAGAAAAAATAGGGACTTCACGACTGAAAGAGTTACTTAGACAAAATGCCACTCTTCCTATGCAAGAGCAAAAGCAGTTATTGGAAATATTTTTAACCGACTTCCAAAGAACTGAAGACCAAAGAGATGATATTTTGGTGATTGGGGTGAGATTGTGATGCTTATTGAGGGGTTTCATTCATAAATACTAAACTCTGTAAAACAATGGAAAATATACATATTCAAATAATTATTAATTATACAATGAAAAAATTGTCTCTATTAATAGGCATCATGCTTATTTCAATCAATCTTATCTATGGACAAAATTTGAAAGCGGTTAATAATCACTGTCTTTCTAAAGAAGAAAAAAAATTATACAATTTGATTAATGAATACAGAAAACAAAAAAATTTAAAACCCATCCCACTTTCGCGCTCACTTTCTTTTGTTGCCCGCAGACATGTGGTAGATTTGGCAGAAAATGTAAAAAAACTTACTCATGGCTGGAGTAATTGTGCGTATGATAAAGACAACCCTAACACTTTTGAGCCTTGTATGTGGGGGAAACCCAAAGCACTTACAGGTTATCAAGGAGATGGTTACGAATGTGCTTATGGAGCATTTGGCTTTGAAGCAGATGCTGTAGGTGCATTGGAAAGTTGGAAGGAGAGCAAATTTCACAACGAGGTAATCGTTAATACAGGAATTTGGAAACGCTACCAATGGAATGCTTTGGGGGTAGGTATTTATAAAGGTTTTGCTGTCATTTGGTTTGGAGAGAAAATAGATGAGAAAGCAGAAATTCAAGAGTGCAAATAGTTTGTTTTTATTTATTTACATAACAATTCATTATAATCTCTGTTTTGTAGAGAGTATATAGTTTTCTGCATTGAGTTGCTTTACCAAACTTAGTGAGGCTTAGCAAGCAAACCTCTAAGTTTTTTATGAAAAATCTTGCACTTTCATTCCATTACCAACTTCTCAATGAAGACTAAAATCTCATTTTTCTCTTTCAAGTCAAAATAACTTTTCTTGAAATCTTTTTTTGAGCAGCTCACAGTGACTTTTTCACAAGGAGCGGAGGACAAAATTAGAGTAAAAGATTGATTATTTTTTTTCTTAAAAGTAATTGCATACTTAGCAACCATAGGGCAACTTTTTTGTGCCTCTGCGATATAGTTTTTTTCCTCCAAAACTATTTCTTTCAAAGAATCCGCAACTGCCTCTGTGAGAGCTACTGTTTTCAAGATTTCATAATCAAGGCAATACTTCTTGCTTGCTACTTGTTCTTTGGGTTGGGTAGGGGTATCTTCTATCAGAAAGAGTGTCGTTTGCTTGGCATCTTTGATGAAGTGTGCATATTGCAAAAATATCAAATGCTCTTTTTGAGGTTGTTTACTGCTCATGAAAGGTATAATCAATAAAAGGCTTAAAAATTTCATACGTAATATTTGATAAGTTTATTTTTGATTTATTGTCATATACGAAATGGGCGTTTGTCTTTGGCAACCATCACAATTGTTGATTTTATACTGTGTATTCTTTTTTGTATTCTGCACAATGCGTTCCCAACTTGGGCTTTCATTACGCATGAAGCCAATTTCTTCTTTCAATGCCTGCAAAAAACTCAAAGTAAAAAATCCTCCATTGATATTGCACCAAGCATACTCTCCAGGGCTACTCCCGCTAAACATCAGATTTCCATTGCTTTGCAAGAACAGCTTTTTGAGTTTTTCTACTTCTGCCCCCTGAAAAGAGCGACTCACCATGAAGCTACTATTGGTAAACTGATTGCGACCTATGTCTGAGTTACAGCAATCCCCCATGATTAGGTTTAATCTTGCATTTTTCCCTGTAATAGCATGATAAACAGCAGATAAGGAGAGGGAAGTATTGGCACTGAGCTTTGTATATTCGGAGTAACGCATATCTAACTGAGGGTAGCTGTCAGTTTGGTCTGACCATCGGAAGCCATGCCCACTGTAATAAAAGATGACCACATCGTTGCTTCCTACTTTGAGATTAGCAAGGGTCTTTTCTAAATTTGCTTTGGTAAATTCTTCTCCCACCACCACATACTTTTTAAAAGGCATTCCTATGGCTTTGGAGATTTCTTTGAACTCTGTTTCCATTGATTTTTGGTCGACGCTACAGCTTCTGCCTATGTCTGGAATTTCTGTATTTATTGCCAAAACTAAGTGAAGAGTGGCATTTGTTGTATTACTTTGTGTATTGGTATTTGTCCCATTATTTGTATTTTGATTGGTGTTAGCCTGAGTAGCAGTGGTAGAGCCACTCACAACCGTCCCCATGCGTAAGAGCGATTTATACTGCTCCTCACCAGAGCCAAAAAACTGCCTTAGGTAAGATTCTGTCAAGTCTTTTATTGTAATTTCTCTATATGATTTAGCTAATGTAATATTATCTTCGTGAAAATGTGGGTCATCTGTTACATAAGGTTCATTGTGCTGGTATTTGTCATTCCAAACCCAAATAAAGTGGTCGGGATTATACGTTACGCCTCTATCCACCTTAGTAATATAGGTAGGGTTGCTTCCTATCATGACAAAGGTATTGTAGTCGCCCGATTTTTCTATGATAGACTTGTATTTAACCTCTACAACATTGTATTTTTTATTATCATAGTAGCCTATTCGCATATAGGCTTCCTCTTCGTTAAAATAGACTAAAAAGCCCTTATAAGAAATATTGCCTACTTCAAATACTATTTCATAAAGAGATTGGGCTTGCGTTTGGTTTGCAATGCTACAAAAAAAGAGAATCAAACAGACAATACGTTGTATTGCAATGAAATAAAGATACAATTTTGACATAAAGGAAGTAGTTTGAATCTAAAGACTTATTTTATTCATCTGTAATAATTGCTCAATATAAGTGCCATTTTTATGAAATAGCTTTCCATCTTCTCCAATATTCTCTTCCTGTCACTAATCCAACAATGATAAGATTGTAAACCAGCAAATTAGAAAAAATCATAGAAGGAATCAAAAGCAAGCACCCAATAAGCAAAATAGTGATTTGATGCCCTAAATAAGCAATAGATTTTCTCATATCTCCTTGTTTAGAAAAGTACAAAACACTAAATACTACTTGTATCGCCCAATAAGCCCAATAAATAGGAAACAAACCAAAAGAAAAGGCAAAAATACCCACTATATACATCATCAATAAAATATATAAAATCCTGTATTTCAAATGAAAATCTGGATTGCATGACTGCGAATTTTGTGTAGAAGAGGGCGCAATCACTTTGCGGTTATAAGAAATGAAATAATACAAGGGCTGCATGAGTGCCTGAAACCATTTTTGTTTGAAAATGAGATGTAAGAAGGGGAAGCGATTTCCCAAAATATAAAATAAACTTTCCAAACCATACCTCACCTCCTTCTTTTCAATGTCTATCAAAGCAATTTCATGCCTTGCCCTGTCCTTGTCTATGATAGAGGCAATGGGAAAATGTTGTAAATCAGCAAATTTGTACCTACCCTCTTTATCTAATAGTTCAAATTTGACAAACGCTCCTGTATAAACTGCACACATTGGACACTCATGGTCGTAGATGATTACATGGTTTTTTAACATAGGAATTAAATGTTAATGGTATTATCACTTCACCTAACATATAATAGGCTTTATTTCTAAGATAAATTCTCAATTTATGTTTCAAATATAATTTATATTTTGTATTTTCAAAATTTACTGAAATTTCTTATAATAAGAAACGTAAGACATTAGAGAAAGTTGCAAGGTTTTTGAGAAAATATTGAAAAGTTTAATATGGATTTTACAATAAAACTAAAAACCTATTTTATATGAAAAATGTACTATTCACAGCCTTTTACATTTTAACAATTACCTCTGCATATTCGCAAGGGGCAGTAAAGTTCAACAAAGAGGCTTTTAAAAAAAATTTAGTGGGACAGCATGGGATTACCTTGCAATGGATTAGCTGGGATTATCGCGGTACAGTAAAAATCACACAAGAAGATAAGGTCTTAAAAATCACAGGTATTCAGCGAAGTAGAGAAAATACTACAGATTCTGTAAGTATAAACGGCGTTTTGGAAGTAATTAGCGATAAAGAAATACAGTTCACAGGAAAAATTATCACTACGGTTTCTTACAATAATGGGGGTAAACCTTGTGAGAAGGAAGGAACTTACACTTTTAGAAAAACAGGCAATCGGCGGTATTGGCGACTGCAAGAGATGAAAAATTGCGATGGAGTGGTAGTGGATTATGTAGATTTGTATTTTTAATAAAATTGAAAGCGGTAGTTGATGAAACTATCGCTTTTTCATTTTGTGGCTTTTGCTTTCAAGTGAAAATAAATATGGTTTTAAATTTTTTTTAAAATTTGTATTAGATTTGGAAAAAATACGCTTCGAAGAAATATCACATTTGATAAAGCAAAAATAATGAAAATGGAAACAAGCCCTCTTACACTTTCTGAGAAATTAGATGCTATCAATGAGTATGAGAGAGAACCCGTACCGTCGCATAAACTTAAAGGTGCAGACAATTTTATTGGTATGTTTGCAGGGGAGCATACCGCAGGGACTGAGTTTGTCATAGGTCCTTTGTTTGTGGCACATGGGGTTACTGCCTTAGATTTGCTTTTAGGGCTAATTGTTGGCAATCTTATGGCTGTGCTGAGTTGGGCATTGGTTTGCGCTCCTATTGCAGTCAAGCTACGGGTAACTTTGTATTACCAGTTGGAAAAAATCTGTGGGAAAAACTTAGTCAAATGGTACAACGTAGTGAATGGAGTGATGTTCTGCTTTTTGGCAGGCTCTATGATTGCTGTTTCGGCTACTGCGGTGGGGATTCCTTTTGATATACGAATGCCAGAGCTAAACGATTGGCTACCTAATAGTATAGGTTGGGTTTTAACCGTTTTTGTTGTAGGGGCGGTAGTTACGGTAGTTTCTATTTTAGGATATGAAGAGATTGCTCGCTTTTCCAAATTGGCGGCTCCTTGGATGACTTTGGTCTTTGTTGCTTCTGCATTTGCAGTTATGCCTTCATTAGGAATCACCTCTTTATCTGATTTTTGGCAGGTTGCTGAGGCTAAAATTTGGACAGGCGTGCCTTTCGAGGGACAGAGCAAATTTACTTTTTGGCACGTGGCTTTTTTTGCATGGCTTTGCAATATGGCAATGCACTTAGGGTTAGCCGATATGTCAGTTTTCCGCTATGCTAAGAAATGGCAATACGGTTTTGCCTCTGTCTTTGGAATGTTTATAGGGCATTTTATTGCTTGGCTGGCTTCTGGAGTACTTTGTGCGGCGGCACAGGGGAGCGTAACCCCGGGCGTTATTGCTTACAATAGTGCAGGAGTGGCAGGGGCTTTTTGCGTCATCATCGCTGGTTGGACTACCGCAAACCCAACTATCTACCGTGCTGGTTTGGCTTTTCAATCCTTGAATCCTATCTGGAAGCGTTGGAAAGTAACCTTAGTTACAGGTTTAGTAACTACTTTTGCGGCTTGCTTCCCCGCCTTAGTGATGAAACTACTTGATTTTGTGGCATTATACGGTTTGCTTTTAGTGCCTATGGGAGCAGTAATTTTTGTAGAATTTTATTTTTTCGACAAGCTAAATCTTTTAAAGAATTTTGCAGAATTAAAAAATAAAAACACCAACTGGTCAGCTGGCATGGCTTGGATAGCGACTTTGGGTCTTTGTCTGATTCTGAATTTGACCTTTAGCATAGAAATCTTCTTCTTAGGTTTGCCTGCGTGGATATTGGCAGGTTTGCTCTATCTGGGCGGAAGTAAGATGATGCAAAAAACTATTTAGCTTTCTAAAAAATCTTAAAACTAAGTAAATATGAAAAAGATTGCATTTATTTTATGCCTATTGGGTAGCTACTCCATAGCAGTAGCCCAATTTAGTATCAGTAGTAACCAACGCTATCTACTCAAAGATGGAAAACCCTTTTTTTACATGGGTGATACAGCATGGGAGTTTTTCCATCGACTAAATAGAGAGCAGGCTGAGCAATACTTAAAAAGAAGGGCTGAGCAAGGTTTTACCGTCATACAAGCGGTAGCATTAGCAGAATTTGATGGCTTACATGTACCTAACCCTTATGGAGATTTGCCTTTGGAGAATGATGACCCTACCAAACCTTTGGAAAAATACTTTCAACATGTAGATTATATCATTGACAAAGCGGCAGAGTATGGCTTGGTGATAGGTTTTTTACCTACTTGGGGAGATAAGGTTTTCAAAAATACATGGGGCAAAGGACCTGAGATTTTTACAGTAGGGAATGCCAAAATCTATGGAAAATGGCTTGGAGAAAGATACAAAAATCGCAAAAATATCATTTGGATTTTAGGAGGCGACCGCAATCCAAGAAATGAAGCAGATGTAGCCATTTGGCGTGCTATGGCAGCGGGTATAGAGGAGGGTGTAGGCGGCGCAGACAAAGCAATGATGACCTTTCACCCCCAACCCAATGAGGAGAGTTCTGCCCAATGGTTTCACAACGATAGCTGGTTAGACTTCAATATGTTTCAAAACGGACATTGTAGAGATAAAGCTGTATATGATTATATTTCAAGGGCTTATCAAAAAACACCAGCCAAACCTATTATGGATGGCGAGCCTATCTACGAAGACCACCCCGTTTGTTTCAATGCCAAAGATTTAGGGACTTCCAATGCTTATGACGTGAGAAAATTCGCTTATTTAGACCTTTTTGCTGGGGCTTTTGGACATACTTACGGTTGTCATGACATTTGGCAGTTTTATTCACCACACAGAGAATCAGTTAATAACCCTCATTTTTATTGGCAGGAGGCTATGGAACTGCCCGCTGCCAATCAGATGAAGTTTGTGCGTATGCTCATGGAATCCCGTCCTATGCTTGACAGAGTTCCCGACCAGTCATTGGTAGAAGAAAACAATCTCTACGTAGGGGAGCGTATTCAGGCGACCAGAGGTAATGATTATGCCTTTATTTACTCTACTATCGGTAAGCCTTTTACTGTAAACTTGGGCAAAATTTCTGGAAATCAGTTGAACGCCTATTGGTTCAATCCTAAAAATGGAGAAAGTAAATTCATAGAAAAATTAGAAAATAAAGGGAAAAAGAAATTTACTCCTCCAAGTATGGGTTATGGACATGATTGGATACTTATTTTAGACGATGCGAGTAAGAACTACGGTGTTCCTAAATGACAAGAATTGTTTTCATTAGCTTGAATTTTTAACTTGGTCTTATTACCTTTGCTATCCATAACATTTTTTTGAACCTAACTCATTGATTCTTATGATAACAGCAATGGAAGTTTTTGCATACGTTTTTTTCATTTCATTGATAGCTGGCTCTTTTTTGATAGGAGCTTGGCTTTCAGGAGCAGAGAGAACGAGATTGAAAGGCAAAGGTTTAGTGAAGTAGGCAACTTCTGAAATCAGACTTTGGCAAATTTTAAAAGCAAAAAATTTGCATTAGAAATTTGCCAAAGTTGATTCCAACATTTCATTTTGTAAAGTATTGCTATCAGTACAAGCAGACTACAGGCTAATCCCAATAAAAGTAACGTCATCTCTTTGGTCAGCCCCTTGCATATAATTCATAAAAAACTGCTCATATGCTTTCTTTTGCTCACTGAGCGGAAGATGCAGATTGGTTTGTAAAAGTTTCTTGAAATTTGCACTTCCAAAATTTTGACGATTAATGTTGCACTGGTCTATAAATCCGTCAGTAGTCAAGTAGATAATATCTCCTTTGTTGAGGGAGAGTTCATGGTTGGTAAAAGGAATCCTCTGCTTTTCTTTCGTTCCTACCGAGCGTCTGTCTGCATGAATTTCCAAGAGTTCATTAGTATTGTTTAGCTTATAAAAAAGATTGCGTTTCGCACCAGCGTAGGTAAGTTTCACTTTTTCATCACCTATGTATTCTATACAAGTAATGACGCAATCCATGCCGTACAGATTCCCTGTTTCTTCTTTTTTCAGTGCAATACGGACATCTTCGTCAAGTTGTTCTAAAATTTGATTAGGAGTAAGTATATTTTTACTATACAAAATCTTTTCCAATAAGTTATTGGCTATCAAAGACATGAACGCTCCAGCTACTCCATGCCCCGTACAATCTACCACGATGGCAAATATTTTATTATCAATAGCTTCAAGCATGTAGCAATCTCCAGAAACCACATCTTTGGGATAAAAGATGACAAAATAGTCGGTAAAAAGTTTTTTGAAGGTATTAGCAGTTGGCAAGATAGATTGTTGAATGACCAAAGCGGCTTCTATGCTTTTACTCATTTTATAGTTCTGAATATTCAGTTCTTTGTTTTTCTCCTCAATATAGCTTCTTTGGGCGAGGATTTCCTCTTGTTGCTGATAGAGTTCCTCATTTTGTACTTGAATAGCATTAGCTTGTTGTTGTATGGCTATATTTTGCCGATTGAGCAACCTGTTTTTCTTCCTATTTTGAAAGAAGCCCACTGAAATCAATATAAATACCGCTGTGCCAAGCCCTATTATGGCAAGCCCATAATTCCTAATGACATTGGCTTTTTCTAACTGCTCTTGTTTGGCTTTAATCTGTTCATCTTGCAGTTTCTTATCTTTTTCCAAAAGTTCTATTTGATTTTGTTTTTCCCTTTGTTGCGCTTCTTGCAGTTTTCTATTCTGCTCCAAGAGTGCCATAGCTTGCTTTTGCTTTTCTGCTTGAGCCTGTTGCTGAGTGATAATAAGTAATTGTTGCGCTCTTTCTTGAGCCAAACGTTGATTTTTAAGTTGTTCTTCTTGAAGAGCTTGGTTTTTCCTTAGTACTTCCAATTCTTTTTCTCTTAGTGCTAAATCTCTTTCTTGCTTTTCTCTTTCCAATTCGGACTGTCGGAGTGCGGCGGCTTGTCTTTCTTTTTCAGAAATTAGATTTTTTAGCTCATTTTCTTTGCGTTCTACCTCTACCTGTGCTTTGAGCGTTTCTTGAATTTTATCTCTTTCTTTTTGTGCTATTTTTTCTTTTAACTCTTGGTAGCGTATCTCATATTTATTGGCTTCGCGAAAATCCTCTTGCTTTTGATAAATCTCAAACAAAATCTGATAGCTTGACATCAGTACATCATCTGCATTATTCTGCTGAGCTAATGGAATTGCTTTATTTACAATGTTCAAGGCATTGTTGATATTTCCTGCCGCAAAATAGTTTGCGGCAATATGGTTATAGACATTGGCTACTTGTACGGGAAGTTTACTTTGCTGTGCTAAATCAAGTGCCTGATTATAAAAACTATATGCTTTGTTATAATCTTTTATTTTTGAGTAGGTAAGTCCTGTATTGGTGAGGGCAATAATTTTTTCTGTACTATTGGCAGAGGTTTGAGTAAGTACATTATACATACCTAAGGCACGCTGAAAGTAGTTCAAAGATTGCTTTTGGTCGCCTATTTGTCGATATAAAAAACCTAAGTTATTACTTGCATCTGCGATAGCTTTGGCATTATTTAGTTCAGAACTTAACCTCAATACGTTTAAGCTATATTCTATGGCTGTTTTATAGTTCTCCGTTTCTTTGTGTAAGTTAGCCAGTTCAGTCATCGCTTCCCATTGCCCTTGTATATCGCCTTGTTGTTGTTTGCGATTAAGTAACTCATTATAGTACAAAATCGCAGATTGATATTCCTCTGCTAATTTATAAGCATTCCCAATATTGTGGAGAGTAGTACTGATAGCTTCCTCATCATTGGTATTTTTCTGAATTTGATACGCTTGGATAAAATACTCTGCCGCTTTTTTAGGAGCATTTTGCTGTTGATACCATAAGGCAATCTGATTAATAATCAACACTCTACTTTTGGCATCTGGTGCTTTGCTTAGTTCATAAAGCAAATTATTCAATTCGTCATTTTGAGCAAGCAGCGTGTGAGTATTTATACAACACAACAGAGCAAGGCAGAAAGTTAAAAAATATAAATATGTTATTCTCATGATTTCAAATCGCAATTTTTACTCACAAATCAAAGGCATTAAGTCCAACAAGGGGAGAAGTCTTTCTTACAAATATACACAATATATTGAAAAACAAGAATTTAATATTTAGACAACACGATAAGTGAAAATTAAGTTGTTACATTTATTGCTTTTTTTTCCTTATTACAAAATAAAACTTACATAGCTCTTGGGAAAGGTAATATGCCTATTTTCGCATGAATAAAACCCTTGAAACTATTAGAAGGTAGATGAAAAGCACTACAAGGTTAAAAAAGTATTAATAAATGTGTAAGTATCTTTTAATTCTACATTTAATAAGAAAAATTACATTACATCTCAGTAAAAAATTCATAAGTTAAAGTTTTAACATAATACAAAATTTGAAAAATCTAAATGTTACTATGAATAATGATAATTGATAAAAAGTAAACTTTATTGACTGAACAAATATTGCTTCTCACAGGGCTGTAAATTAGCTACATTTGCTATTAAAATAGCATCGTATTAACTTTTATTAATATAAATTCTTATCGCAAGTTAAAAATACAAGTTAGTAGTCTTTAAAAAGACGCATTAGTACGAGTAAAAGTCCGTTTGATAGAAAAAAGAAAAAACAAACACTACAACTCTATACCTTTGTACCTAAGGAAAATACTTATCAATAAAAGCTATCATCTATCTACATCTTTCTTCTTCCTAAACAATCTGTTATGCTCCTTTCAAATTTTGTTTTAGATAATTTTCTTTAATTTATATGAAGCCATATATACGTATTATTATTTTTTTGCTTAGCACGTTGTTTGTAAGCACTTCTTCAAAGGCTCAATGGGTAGCAGACTTTACTGCCACCATTTCTGCCAATGGTTGCGGGGTAGCGACTTACAATTTTTCCTCTACAGTTACGAATAATGGAGTCCCTCAGTCGCCAGCTACTTTGTACTACCACTGGGATTTTGGTAACGGTACCAATACAGGTTCGCAGCAGGAGTTGGGAACGACATTGTCTGGAGGTTTTCCTATTAGCAGCCCAAGCAGAAGTTATCTATCCCCTGGCATTTACTCTGTTTTACTGAGGGTATATAGTACCCCACCACCGCCTGCTTTTCCTACGGATAGCCGCTTATTGGCACAGGTAACTAAGCAAGTCATTGTTTATACTACTCCTACGCCTGATTTTACAGCAGACATTACAGAAGTTTGTGTAGGCGACCCTGTTACTTTTACAGATATTGCGAATTACGGGGCGCAGCCTTTTGTTGGGAATGTACTAAGTAGAAGGTGGAATATGGGAAATGGGAACTTTTTTGACATTACCGACCCTAACCAGACTACTTTTACCTACACTTATCCTGTACCAGGTGATTATCAAGTAACTTTGACTACACGCACTTTTGGAGGCAGACCCGGCGAGGAGTGCGTAGGTATTCGCCAAAGACCAGCTTACATTAGGGTAAGGCATCGCCCACAAGCAAGTTTTACTATCAATCCCGTACCGCCAGCCTGTTCGTTCCCTTATGCACCTTCGGTTACTAATACTTCTACGATTGCATCAACCCCTGCCCCTGCGGGTTCTATTACCAGTTATGTATGGAGATTTTATAACGGACCTGACAATACTTTTCCCCAGTTGCCTTTTTCTCCTATCACTACGCTTACTAACGCTCCCCCAAGCATACCGCCCAATGCCTACAATGCACCAGGCACTTATGCGATTACTTTGGAGGCAATCTCCTCGACAGGTTGTAGGGATATAGCTACAAGAATATTTACCATCAATGCCGCTCAGACCGCAGATTTTAATTTGCCTAATACTAATCAGATATGTTCTGGAAGCACGGTACAGTTTACTAACGCCTCTTCGCCGGGTGCAGTGAGTTTCTCTTGGAATTTTCCCGGAGGTACGCCTGCCACCTCTACTCAAGCTAACCCCAATGTAACTTTTGCCACCTCTGGCATGTATAATGTAACCTTAGATGTAACCTATCCTGATGGTTGCGTAAGAAGTGTTACCAAGCCATACAACGTTACAGTAGTTAGCCCTCCTGATGCCAATTTTACCAACACCCCAACAGATGGATTTTGTTTTACGCCCAAAAATGTAACTTTTATTCCTCTGCAAGCGCAAAATCCTAACTATACTTATACTTGGAATTTTGGAGAAAACATAGGACCAGGATTGACAGGACCTATTGCAACTGGTTATTCTTTGAGCAACATCTACGAACAGTTTGGAACTTATAATGTACAACTTACAGTAAGAGATAATATTACAGGCTGTGAAACTACGGTTACAAGGGTGCTTACTTTGGTTGACCCAGAGTTGTCCATAGTGCCAAGAAATCCAAGAATCGGATGCGCTCCTTTGACGGTCAACTTTGATATAAGCATGAATGCGATAGAGCCAATTGCTCAGTATCGTATTGACTATGACGGCGACGGTACGTATGAGGTAACAGCAAGCCCTACGCATACTCCGCCTACTCCTTTTACTGCTCTGGTGAATTATACTTATAATACCAGAGGAAATTATATTCCTGCCATAGAAATTACTACCATTAACGGTTGTGTGAAAAGAGTAACTTCTCCTGTTCCTATTAAGGTAGGTACTCCTCCACAAATTACAAGCTTTTCTCAAACAGGTGGAGCAGGTGGCTGTCAAGACTCGGGAATTACTTTTACGCCTGTATTTGCACCTGGTTTTGAAGCAGATAGCATAGTCTATAGCTTCAGTGATGGAGGTTCGCCTGTTAGTGTTACCAATTCACCTTTTAATGTAAGTCGGTTATTTACTCAAAATGGAACGCAAGGTTTTACGGCTACTGCCTTCTTTAATGGCTGCCCTATTTCTGTCCCATTTAATTACAGCGTCCCCGGTGGAATACAAAGTCCTATCCCTTCTTTGCAAGTAGTAGGTGGGATACCAGATGTATGTACGGGAACACCTACGAATAATCAAGTTTGTGTAAATATTAGTGGTACGCTTCCTTCACCAAGCTCTCCTACCATTTATGTAGTGAATTTTGGTGATGGGAATACACAAACTTTTAGTAGTGCCTCTTCGCCTGCTACTCTATCTAATATTTGTAATACATATTTGAACCCAGGCACCTATACCATTACTTTGACTGCCACAGGGAACAACGGCATGGGGTGCGTAGCTACTGCCCAAAGAACAATCACTATCTCGCCAGATGCTTCTGTGAATGTGGATTTTACGATTTCTCCTAATCCTGCTATTTCTTGCTCAGCCAACCAAGTCAGTTTTGCAAGTACTTCCACAATAACCGCTCCCGGCATTACTATAAGTCAATATATTTGGAATTTTGGAGATGGTTCGCCTATTGTAACCTTACCACATCCAGTGGGGGCTAATGTAGTGCATACTTATGCCCCAAGTAACACGCTTTACAATCCTACGCTTACTTTGGTATTGAGCAATGGCTGTACAAAGGCTTACTCAGGAGCAGTCAAGACCGTTAATATTCAAGGTCCGAATATCAATATCAACGCTACCCCAAGTTTGGCAGGGTGTACAGGTGTACCTATCAACTTTGCTGGCGTGGCGAATATAGTACCTAATAGCAATAGCATCGTAAGTTGGGAATGGGACTTCGGAGACCCTGCTTCTGGAATAAATAATACGGCAAGTGGACAAAATGCTTCTCATATTTTCAATACCGCAGGAAGCTACACAGTAACTTTAAGAGTAAGAGATAATAATACCTTGCAATCAGGCAGCCCTTCTGCACCTGGTTGTATCGCAACCAGAACGGTAACTGTGCAGATTTTCAATAGACCCACTGCTTCATTTACTATCAATAGGACAACGGCTTGTGTAGGTTCGCCCGTGAGTTTTACTTCATCTACCAATGCAGGTGGCACAGCTACCTATTTTTGGGACTTTGGAGACGGTAATACAAGCACTGCGGCAAATCCTACGCATACTTACGCTGCTCCTACTGTACCGGGAACTTCTACTACTTACAACGTAAGCCTCACAGTTACCAATACAGTAGGAGGATGCTCGAGGACTGTAAGCCAAAACTTTACCGTAACCAATGTGGATTTTGACATCAGAGCGAATGGTAGCAATTCAGGAATTACCGTAAACTGCCCACCACAAGCCGTCAGTTTTACAAGTAGCTTTATTCCTTCTAATGTCGACCCAACGGGTTGGACTTTCAATTGGCAGTTTGGTGATGGCAACCAAGCTAACTCCCAAAATGCTACGAATGAATACAATGCACCTACTGCTCCTCGTCAATTTGATGTGATTTTTACTGCCACTAATACAGCTACTGGCTGTTCTATTGTGAGGACTTTGACCAACTTCGTTACAATTACAGGTCCCAGAGGCACATTCAGTTTCACTCCTGCGAACCTCTGTAAACCTGATATGGTAACATTTACGGCTACCAATTTTACAGGAAATCCTACACAAATTATTTGGGATTTTGGCGATGGCTCTGCCACTCAAACACAAACAATTACA
The DNA here is from genome assembly GCF_900113045.1 of Thermoflexibacter ruber. Lineage (GTDB taxonomy): Bacteria > Bacteroidota > Bacteroidia > Cytophagales > Thermoflexibacteraceae > Thermoflexibacter > Thermoflexibacter ruber. Next base: position 123,892 of record NZ_FONY01000008.1, on the reverse strand, counting down.
TCCGGCGAAACCTCTAAAACCATTACCCATACTTATACTACCTCAGGGAGTTTCTTGCCTAATATTACCTTAGTAGATGGCTCTGTTCCCTCTTGTAGAGTAGCTTATCCTTCTCCCGGTGGAGTGAGAGTAAACGTAAGTGGTTATCCTAATGCGAACTTTACTTGGACAGGTGGGGGACAGATATGCCGAAACGTAGTGGTGAATTTCCAAGACTTAAGTACTCCTGACCCGCAGACAGGTCCGGTAATGAATCCGCAAGTAAATAGGTGGTCTTGGACAATTTATGATGGAGATAATGGTCCTAATCAGCCAGGTCCCGATAACCCAGTTTTATTTACCTCCAGCGACCAAAATCCTTCTTTTACTTTTACTACTGCAAAAACTTATTTAGTGCGTTTGCAGGTACGTAGTGCCTTCAATCAAGGTGGTGTGCCTGACGGGTGTCCTGCGGAAATAGAAAAATTCATTACCATAGTCGACCCTACCATAGTAGCTTCTATTATCTCCGTTACGCCATTTGATAGATGTCCTAATGAGCCTGTTTTATTTACAGGTCAAGCCAATACAAACGTAAATCCGAAAAACTTATTAGGAGTTTGGAACGTATATCAAAATCCTGCGGGTGTTACTACTCCCTCTACTGCGGGACCTTTAGTAGCTACTTTTAATGCCACCGTTACGCCTAATCCTGACCCTGCACCTTGGGGTATGATAGGAAACTATGCTTTCTCTGCTTCTGGTACTTATACCATAGAATTGATAGTAACAGATGCCGCATTTTGTACAGGGGGAGCAGTAGCCACCCAAGTAGTTAATGTCGACCCATTGCCTACTTTTGTTTCAGGTCCTACCAATCAGTCTATCTGCGTAGGCGGTACAGCTACTTTTACTGCTCAGCCCTCTGCCGCTTCATTAGCCGCACCAGGAGTCACTTATCAGTGGCAATTTAGCGATGACGGAGGCATGACTTGGTTTAATGTAGTCAATGGTGCAACTTTAGGCGGTGCGGTGTATGCGGGAGCTACTACCGATATGCTTACTATTACAAATGGTAGTTTGCCTTTGAATGGCTATAGATATAGATTGGCTATTACTAAGCAAAATACAACTCAGTGCGTAGGCGTATCAAGCGTAGCAGGTCTAACTGTAAGCCAAGTGGCAACTACAGCAGTTGTCAATCCTTCAGTAATTAACTTATGTAATGGGACAACTGCTACGCTCAACGGCAATACGCCCACAGTAGGAACGGGCAGATGGGCAAAGATTTCAGGACCTCTAGGTGGTGCTATTACAGATGAGCTAAATCCTGTTACCACAGTTACAGGCTTACAATTCGGTACTTATGTATATCGTTGGGAAATTACAAGCGGGGCATGCCCTTCAAGTTTTGCTGATGTAACTATAACCAATTCTCAGCCTGCCAATGCAGGAACCAACCAAAACCTGTGTAATGCAGGTAGCTTTACTTTAACAGGGAATAATCCTGCTCTTTCGGGAGGTGGTACAGGTCAATGGACATTGGTTTCTGGACCAAGTGCAGTTACTTTTGCTCCTAATGATGCCTCGCCTAACGTTACAGTAAATGGTGTAATCGCTTCTGCTACGCCTTACATTTTCCGTTGGACAATTACAGGCGCGGCGGGCTGTGGTACTACCAATGCCAATGTCCAAGTTTTAAATAGCCCTTTACCTACAGTTACTAATCCTGCACCTCAAACAGTTTGTGCAGGGCAAAATGCTACTTTCTCAGTAACAGGAGGTGCTTTGAACTATCAGTGGCAGGTAGATGATGGCAGTGGAAGTGGTTTTGTAGATATTTCTAATGGAGTGAACTATGCAGGAGCTACCACTCAAACCCTGACAGTGATTAATCCAACAGTTTTAGGGTTCAACGGGAATAGGTATAGAGTAAGAGTTACTAATCCAACAACTACTTGTACCAATGTAAGCAACGATGCCCAGCTAATCGTACTGCCAAATAATACAGAAACTATAAGCGTGCTGGGTGCTAACCCGATTTGTTTGGGAGATAATGTAACCATCAGACTTTCAACAACTAAGGTAGGTTATTCCTACCAGTTAAGGGTAGGAGCTACTCCAGTATCAGGTGTGCCTATCCTTACAGGCGATGGCAATGCTCAAAATTTTGCAGCATTCGCCCCCACAGCTACCGCTACTTACAATGTATTAATCGTTTCACCTACTTTTAACGGTGTAAGCTGCTCCCAACAACTTAGTTCTACGGTAACTGTAGTTGTCAATCAACCTCCTTCTACTTCTTTTGCAGGAGCGAACTTCGAGGTTTGTGGAACTACTGCTACTTTGAATGCTTCTGTACCTACTACAGGTACTGGCTTCTGGACAGTCTTAGAAGGAACCGCCACTATTGCCCCTGCACAACTTACTAACCCCAATGCTACAGTAACTAATATAAGTTTAGGAACAAACAGATTGCGTTGGAGAGTTACTAACGGGGTTTGTCCTCCTTCTGATTCAGAAGTAATTATTACAGGTAAACCTGTGGGCGTTCCCGCCGATGCAGGTCCTGACCAAACAATATGTGCAAATCCAATGCCTACCTCAGCTACTTTGGCAGGAAACAATCCCGGTACCACAGGAACAGGAACTTGGACAAGGATTAGTGGAGGAGCAACCATTGATAATCCAAGTCAGTTTAATACAACAGTAAGTGGCTTAACCTTAGGTGCAAATACTTTTAGATGGACAGTTTTAGACCAATGTACCAATGTTACTACCTTTGACGAAGTTACGATTAATGTTCAGAACCCTGTCGTTCCACCAAGTTCAATAGCACCTATTAATCTTTGTGGTACAAACAATACTACTATCACAGCCTCGGCTCCTATCAACGGAACGGGCTTGTGGACATTAGTTTCAGGAAGCGGTGTTTTTGGCAATAATACTAACCCTGTTACTACGGTTTCAGGTTTAGCCAATGGAGCAAATGTATTCCGTTGGACGGTTTCCAATGCTTGTGGTAGCGAATTTACCGAAGTAACTGTAACAGTAAATCCTTTGGGTTCTCCCGCCAATGCAGGACCTGACCAAAGGCTTTGTGTTAATACAACCACAACGACAAACTTAAATGCAACCCTCCCAGTAAATGGAATAGGGCAGTGGACAAGAATATTAGGAGGGGCGACTATCACTAATTCAGCAAGCAATACTACTTCAGTTACGAACTTAACTGCAGGTTTAAATAGATTCCGTTGGACAGTAACAGATGCTTGTGGCAATACCTCTACCGATGATGTAGATATTTTCTTAGATGCCGCCCCCACTCCCGCTAATGCAGGGGCTAATCAGACGCTTTGCGCAGTAAATAACGCTACTTTAGCCGCTAATACCGTAAATGCAAGTAATGGAGAAACAGGAACTTGGGTAATTATCTCTGGGACAGGCATTTTTAGCCCAAATAATAATACTCCTAATGCCACTGTAACAGGACTTTCTAATGGAAATAATGTTTTTGAATGGAGAATCACTAACAGTTGTGGCACATCAAGTTCACAAGTAACTATCAATGTCGTACCTCCTCCCCCAGTTGCCAATGCAGGACCAGACCAAACTTTCTGCGGTGGAACGACTATCTTAGCTGCAACTCCACTCCCTATGGGTTCAACAGGTCAATGGACAATCATGAGCCAGCCTTCGGGACCTCCACCAATTATTGTAGATTCAAGTAATCCTAATTCTGTAGTTACCAACTTGCAAGTAGGTACTACCGTACTGAGATGGACGGTTTCTAATAGTACAGGAGGAGTTTGCCCTACTACTTTTGACGAAGTAAGTATTACCAGCCAAAATTCTAATGTTTTTGCTTATGCAGGTCCGAATGTGATTCAATGCGGAAATACAGTAACTTTAACCGCCAATACCCCTGCAGCAGGGACAAATCACTATTGGATATTGGCACCTGGCACTACGCTTGTTTCAGGGACTTTGGGAGTCCCAGGTGGCGCAAACGGTACACCTACTATTACTGTAACAGGCTTACAATTAGGCTCTAACGTTTTCCGTTGGACGGTGGGTTACATAGGTACAGGTTGCTCAAGTGCCATTTCTGATGTAGATATTACAAGAGTAGAAAATACCACTCCTGCCAATGCAGGACCTAATCAAACTGTTTGTCAAACCATAGGAAGTGTTACGTTAAATGGCAATACGCCTACTATTGGTAGCGGAACTTGGTCGGTGGTCAGCGTGCCTGCGGGAGCGAACTTAACAGATATAAGTTTTGTCAATCCAAACCTGCCCAATACAGTAGCCACAGGCTTCAATGTGGTAGGTAATTACGTCTTACGTTGGGAGATTAGCAACGGAGCTTGTACTCCAAGTAGCTCTACTGTTCAGATTTCAGTAACTGCTCCCCCAACTATCGCCAATGCAGGAACAGACCAAATAATTTGTGCAGACAATACAACACTAAACGGAAATATAATCACCTCAGGTCAAGGGACTTGGACGGTAGTAAGTGCGCCAAGTGGTGCAGGGACAATTACTTTTGGTAATGCCAATTTGCATAATACCACAGCTTCAGGTTTTACAGTCGCAGGAGATTACATTTTGCGTTGGACATCTCGAAACGGAACAGCTTGTAATCCTTCGGAAAGTCAAGTTCGTATTACTCGTCTAGCTTCTCCAACTGTTTCTAATGCAGGTGCAAACCAAACTGTTTGCGCAACTTCCTTTGTGCTAAATGGAAATACGCCTGCGGTGGGAACAGGCACTTGGTCAGTAGTCGCACCCACAGGAGCAACCGTAACTTTCTCCAATATCAATAGCCCAACTGCCACCGCTAATGGTTTAACCGTCAATGGAGATTATACTTTCACTTGGACAATTAGCAATGGAATTTGTGGAAGTTCGGCAAGTTCAGTAACCATTACCGTCAATGCACCGCCAACTACTGCTATAGTAGGGGCAACCCAGAATGTGTGTGGCTCAACCACTACCTTAACAGGAAATAATCCAACCGTAGGGACAGGAACTTGGACAGTGATTGCAGGGGGAGCGACGGTAGATTTCCCCAACCAATTTAATTCTACAGTAAGTGGTTTAACTCCCGGTGTCAATAGATTTAGATGGACAATCACCAATGGAACTTGTCCTGCTTCTAGTGCAGATTTATTAGTCAATAGTTTTGCACCTCCTTCTACTGCCAATGCAGGAGCAAATTCTTTGGTTTGCTCTGCTGATGGCTTCTTGAATGCGGTTGCCCCATCAGCAGGAACGGGTACTTGGACGTTGGTAAGTGGTAGCGGGGCAATTATTAGCCCGAATAGCCCAACTACCCAAGTAACAGGTTTGGGTTTAGGTGATAACGTATTCCGTTGGACGGTTACCAATGGAGTGTGTCCTTCCGCAGGGAATTTTTCTGATGTAACTTTAACAAGAAGAGGAAGCGTAAGTCTTTCAGTAGCAGGAGTCAGCGAAACGATTTGTGGCTCTACTTATAACCTCAATGCCAATGTACCTAATGCTGCCGCAGGGGAAACAGGCACTTGGTCGGTGATTGGAGGTGCAACCATTGCTCCTGCTGATATTAACAATCCGAATGCAGTAGCTACGAATTTAGCCGTTGGTTTCAATATATTTACTTGGACGGTTACTAACGGGTGTGCTACTTCTGTTTCAAGTATTGTTATTACAAGAAACGACAATGTAACTCCTGCCAATGCAGGTACAGACCAAACTGTTTGTACGCCTACTGCACAACTTTCTGCTAATCAGCCTACCGTAGGAACAGGACAGTGGACATTAGTAGCAGGCTCGGGAGTTTTTGCCAATTCTGGTCTATTTAATACTACAGTGAGCGGATTGAGCATAGGGGTAAATACTTTCCGTTGGACGATTTCGAGTCCGAATTGTACGCCTTCTTTTGATGAAGTTACTATTATCAGAGAAGAACCACCTACCCCTTCTTTTGCAGGAATAAATCAAACAATATGTGCGGATAATACTACTTTAAATGCTACTCCTGTTACAGTAGGCACAGGTACTTGGACAGTCGTAAGTGGGACAGGCTCAGTAGTAAGTCCTAATTCGCCTATTTCTCAAGTCATTAATCTTTCCGTAGGAACAAATATATTGAGGTGGACAACAAGTAATGGTACTTGCCCTGTTTCTACAAGTGAAGTAATCATCACGCGTGAAGCACCACCAAGCACTGCTTTTGCTGGGGCAGACCAAAGCACTTGTAATACAACTTTCACCTTAGCAGCAAATACGCCAGCAGTAGGAACAGGCGTTTGGACTGTTACTGCCGGTTCGGGGGTAGTTACTAACCCTAATTCCCCAACCTCTACGGTTACAGGTTTAGGATTAGGTATCAACACCTTTACTTGGACAGTTACCAACGGTTCTTGTCCGCCTTCTGTTAGTAGCGTAAATATTACAAGGGTAGAAGCGGCTAATACCGCCACAGTAGGGGCAAACCAAGTTACATGTTTAACCACAGCTAACCTTACAGGAAACGTACCTAACGCAGGAAGTACAGGAACTTGGATAGTAACGGCAGGTGGGGCGACGGTAACAGACCCTTCTAATCCGACTTCTGGAGTTACAGGTTTGACCATTGGGGTAAATACTTTCCGTTGGAGAATTGCTAATGCCTGCGGTTTCACTGATGCTTTCTTGACTATTACGAGGGAAAGTCCACCGACTACTGCGACAGTAGGAACAAATCAAACTACCTGTGCTACTACTTGGAATGCCCTCTCTGGAAATACCCCTATCTCTGGTACAGGCACTTGGACGGTAACAGCAGGAACAGCTACAGTAACAGATGTGAATAACTCTAACTCAGGGGTAACAGGATTGAGTTTAGGGGTTAATACTTTCCGTTGGACAATTGCTAACTCTTGTGGAAGTTCGTTTGCAGAAGTAAGTATCATCAGAGAACAACCCGCAACTGTAGCTACCGTAGGTACAAATCAAGTAGTTTGTTCAGACGTATTCCCAGCTCTCTCTGGCAACGTGCCTCTCATAGGCACAGGGCAGTGGACAGTAACTGCTGGTGGAGCAACTGTTACTGACCCTTCTAACCCTAATTCAGGTGTTACAGGTTTAACAGTAGGTATCAATACTTTCCGTTGGAGAATTGCTAATTCTTGTGGATTCACAGATGCCTTTGTAACTATTACTCGCCAAGAGGCACCAACCATTGCCAATGCTGGCACAAATCAGTCTATTTGTGCAACTTCTACGACCTTGAATGGAAACGTACCAATGGTAGGAACAGGAACTTGGTCTTTGGCTTCTGCTCCCTCGGGCTTTACGGGTACTGTTACCTTCAACAATGCCAACCAGCCTAATGCGACGGTTTCAGGATTGACTCAGGCAGGCGATTATACATTTACTTGGACAATCAGCAACGGTATTTGTACGCCTTCTCAGGCAAATGTAACGATTTCAGTAATCCCTACGACTTTTACAGCTAATGCAGGGGCTAATCAGAATCTTTGTGGAGTAACATCAACTACTTTAGCAGGAAATACCGCCACAGGAGCAACAGGAACTTGGACACAAATTAGCGGAAGTTTGGCTTCTATTACAGATATAAATTTAGCAAATACTACTGTAACAGGTTTGACAGTAGGAACTTACGTATTCCGTTGGACATTGACGGGTGGAAGTTGCTCTCCTTCTTCTTCTGATGTAACTATTCGTGTGGCTGAGCCAGCCAATGCGGGACCGGACCAAACCCTTTGTGCGGTAACAACTACTACTTTGGCAGGCAATACGGCGATAGTAGGCACAGGAACTTGGACACAAGTCGGGGGGGCTGCCGCAACGATTAGCAATATCAATTCGCCTACTCCAACTATTACAGGCTTAAACACAGGCACCTATACTTTCCGTTGGACAATTTCAGGAAGTCCTTGTGGAACGACCAGTGATGATGTAGTAATCAACGTCGTAGGTGAGCCAAGTGCTGGTGCAAACCAAGTGCTTTGCAATACAACAAGTACCACTTTGGCAGCAACCGCTCCAGTAGTCGGTACAGGAACTTGGACGGTTTCGCCAAATGCAGGAGTAACGATTGCCGCTCCTAATTCGCCTACTTCTACGGTAACAGGCTTAACGATAGGAACGGTTTATACTTTCACTTGGACTATTACAGGAACACCTTGTATTTTGACTCCGCAAAGCATGACCGTAACCGCTGCACCAAACGCAAACGCAGGACTTGACCAAAACTTGTGTAATGTAACGACTACTACTCTATCGGGAAATACGCCATTAGGAGGTGCAATAGGCACATGGACACAAATCGGCGGAGCAAGTGCAACCATTAATAATCAAAACTCGCCAAATACTACTGTAACAGGTTTAACAAGTGGAACTTATACGTTCCGTTGGACAATTTCAGGAGGCGGTTGTGCTACTTCTTTTGATGATGTGATTGTGGTAGTTTCCACTCCTGCCAATGCAGGGTTAGACCAAAACCTTTGTGGGGTAGGCATTACTTCTACTACCTTAGCTGCTACCGCACCTATCACAGGTACAGGGACTTGGACAAAAGTAAGCGGTCCCGCAGGAGAGATGTTTGCCAACATCAATTCACCAACTACTACCGTTTCAGGTTTAACCAATGGAACTTACATTTTCCAATGGGAAGTAACAGGCGGGGCTTGCCCAACTACTTCCGACCAAATGACTATTTTAGTTTCCTCCCCTGCCGATGCAGGAGCAGACATAGATGCTTGTAATGTAACAACTGTAACCTTAAATGCGATTCCACCCACTACAGGTGCAGGAGCATGGACACAGATTTCAGGTCCAAGCACTGCTAATTTCAGTGGGAATATAGCCAATGCTACAGTAACCAACTTGCAAACAGGAACTTACGTGTTCCGTTGGACGATTACAGGCTCGGCATGTACGCCTTCTACCGATGATGTCATTGTGAGAATTGCTGAAAATGCCAATGCGGGACCAGACCAAAATATTTGTAATACCACTACTGCCACTTTAGCAGGAAATACGCCAATCTCAGGAATTGGAACTTGGACTCAAATCAGTGGTAATCCCGTCAATATTACTAATCAAAATAGTCCAAATACGACTATTACAGGTTTAACCACAGGTACTTACGTATTTGAATGGACACTCTCAGGGGGAACTTGTGGTGTGTCAAGCGACCAAGTAACGATTAATGTTTCGCCAACCGTAAGTGCAGGCGCAAATCAAAACCTTTGCGGCGCAGTTTCTACCATTTTGAACGCAAGTAATCCAATTGCAGGAACAGGAACTTGGTCACAAATCTCAGGACCTGCCATTGCAAGTATTAGTAACATCAATATTCCAAACCCAACAGTAAGCGGCTTGCAAGCAGGAACTTACGTGTTCCGTTGGACAATTACAGGCACACCTTGCCCTAACTTGTTTAGCGAGGTAACTATCGTCAATGCAAGCGTACCAAATGCAGGAACTAACCAAACCATTTGTTTCGGAAATAGCTTGACTATGAACGCACAGCCTCAAATCATAGGCACAGGAACGTGGTCGCAAGTTTCGGGTCCAAGCACTGCTAATTTTGTCAATCCAAGTGCAAACAATACCGCAGTAACTAACTTAACCGTAGGGACTTATGTTTTCCGTTGGACAGTTGCTGGTACGGTTTGCCCTCAAAATAACAATGATGTAACCATTACTGTCGTAGGCGTGAGTACCACCAATGCCAACGCAAGCGTCAGTGATTCAGAATATTGTGATAACCAAGCACCTCCTTCTGTGCCAATTACTGTTAGCAGTACACAAAATGGAGTGCGCTATGAATTAAGAAATCAAAGCGGTGCAGTCGTGGCTTCACAAACAGGTACAGGAAGCAGTATCACCTTTAATCTTTCTCCTGCACCAACAACAACAAGCACTTACACCGTTTTTGCTATTCCAAACACAAGTAGTATTACTTGTAATGCAGTAGAATTGCAAGACAAAGCGGTTATTACAGTACAAGTTTGTGAAAAACAAACCATAGGTTTAGCAAAAACCGTATTGCCCTTGTCTATCCAAGATGACGGCAGCATTAATGTAACTTACTTGCTTACAGTTCGTAACATGGGCAATACAGAATTGACGAATATCCAAGTAACTGATGATTTGACTACCGTTTTCCCTGCACCTGCGACTTACAGAATTGTATCGCCTCCAAGTGCAACAGGGGTATTGTTGGCAAATACAGGTTATACAGGAACAGCCTTGAATCCTAATTTACTAACAGGTTTAGGAAGACTAAGCGCAGGAGAAACACAAACTATTTCCTTCATAGTCAATGTGATACCTAATGCCACAAGCGGAACATATACTAATACCGCAGTCGCAAGAGGAGAGAGAGGAAATGTAGTGGTAACTGACCGTTCTACTGACGGGGTCAATGTCGACCCTGACAATGACGGCGACCCAAGAGAAAGCACGCCAACCGTATTTACCTTGCCTCCAAACTTGGCTCGTCCAAGAATAGGCATTGCAAAAAATGTATTCTCCATAGTTCGCCAAGCAGACGGTAGCTACAATGTAACTTACCAAATAACGGTAAGAAACTATGGAAACATAGAATTGACTAACGTTCAAATAGTTGATGACTTGAATGTAACTTTCCCAAGTCCTGCTCAGTTTAGCATCGTGAGCGCACCTTCCGCCACAGGAAATTTAGTAGGCAATGCTTCTTACACAGGCACAGGCGCAAACAACTTGGTAGTCAGTGGAGGCAGATTAGCCGCAGGAGAATCTCAAAATGTGGTCTTTACGGTCAATTTGATTCCAAACACGACCAACAATATCACGTATAGGAATACTGCCACTGCCAGAGGACAAAGCGGAACAGTTACTGTAACAGACAATTCTACTGACGGAACAAACCCTGACCCGAATGGGGACGGAAATCCAACAGAAGAGAGTCCTACGCCTTTGACTTTACCTGTGGACAACACGAACAATAGACCTTTGATTGGGGTGGCTAAAACCATTACCAATGTAGTAAGACAAGGGGACGGAACTTACAATGTAACGTACCAAATTACTGTAAGAAACTACGGAAATGTGGAATTGACCAACGTACAAGTTACAGAAGACTTGAATGCGACCTTCCCAAGTCCAGCCCAATTCAGGGTAGTAGGTACGCCTGCGGCAACAGGAAACTTGATAGCCAATGCTGGTTTTACAGGAACAGGAAGCAATGCGAACCTCTTGAATGGTGGGAACTTGGCAGTGAGAGAAAGTCAAACTGTTTCTTTCACAGTGAATTTAACGCCAAATGCCGCTACTGCATCTTACAGAAATACAGCAGTGGGTAGTGGTCAAAATGGAACGAATAGAGTAACAGACGCTTCTACTGATGGTTTTAATCCTGACCCTAATGGTGATGGTACACCAGATGAGAACATTCCAACGGTGTTGAGTATCCCTGCGGATAGCCCAAGAATTGGGGTGGCTAAAACCCTACTTTCCGCAGTGCGCCAAGCAAATGGTAGCTTTAATTTGACTTACTTGATTTCAGTGAGAAACTACGGAAATGTAGCTTTGTCAAACGTGCAAGTAACTGACAATCTATTAAATACATTCCCAAGTCCTGCACAGTTTAGCGTAGTAATTCCACCAAGTGCGACAGGAAATTTAGTAGGCAATACAGGATTTACAGGCACAGGAAGTAATATTAATCTTTTGTCAAGTGGTACATTAGGTATAGGAGAAAGACAATCTATTTCCTTCACTGTCAATTTGATACCAAACGCAACGACTGCTTCATTTAGAAATACAGCAGTGGGAAGCGCACAAGACCCCACAGGCAGACCAACTACGGACACTTCTACTGATGGTTTGAACCCCGACCCGAACAATGACGGGAACCCCGTGGAAGAAAGCCCAACGATTTTCAACTTGCCAATTACAGACAGTGGCAGACCGTTCTTAGGTGTAGCGAAAAACTTGATAACTCCTGTAAGACAAGCAGATGGAAGCTATAATTTCACGTACCAAATCACGGTAAGAAATTACGGAAATACGGAAATCACCAATTTGCAAGTAACAGACGACTTGACTTCGACCTTCCCAAGTCCCGCGCAATTCAGAGTAATTGGTGCGCCAATAACAACAGGGAATTTAATAAGCAATGCGAATTACACAGGCAGGGCGGGAAACAGTAATCTCTTGTCAGGAGGTCGTTTGAGTATAGGTGAATCACAAACTATTTCCTTCACTGTCAATGTGATACCAAATACTACGAGCAGTGCAGTTTATAGAAATACAGCCATAGGCAGTGGTTTAGCAGGCAATACGCCTGTAACTGATACCTCTACTGAAGGCACAAACCCTGACCCTAACGGAGATGGCAACCCAAGCGAAGATACGCCAACTACCTTTGTCTTGTCGCCAGAAAGCCCTGTAACGCCTGTTCCAACTCGCTTTGTGTTCACGACTGACAATTGTGCTAATACAATTTTGACGGAAAAAATCATCTTGCAAAACGTTGGTTTGGTGAGAATTACGCCACTGCCTAATACAGTAACACTATTGAGAGGTGTAGTTTCTATTAGTGCAGACGGAACGATGATTTACCGCCCAGCTTTGAACGCAGTAGGGTTGGATAGCTTAGAATACGAAGTTTGTAACAGCCTCAATCAGTGTGCAAAAGGTAGAATTGTCATCAATGTCTTGGCTTGTACTTCTAAACCTCCAATTGTAAGACCTGACGAGTTTGGCACAGACAACTGTACGGAATTGACAGGAAATATTTTGACCAATGATGAAGACCCGAACAAAACGCAAATGAAGGCAAAAGTCGTGTTGAATGGGCTTACTCAAAGCGGTGGAGTTTATAGTATCTCAGCAGATGGAAGATTTAACTACTTGCCTCCCAAAGGTTTTGTGGGTAGAGATAGCTTAGTCTATGAGGCTTGTAACAGCACTTCACCATTGAGCAAATGCGGTACTGCCAAGATTTATGTGGACGTATTGGCTTGCGAAGAAATCTTTATTCCAGAAGGTTTCTCTCCAAATGGGGACGGAATAAATGATGTATTCGTTATCAAAGGTGCAGAACGCTATGATATTAAACTGCAAATCTTTAATCGTTGGGGCAACCTAATTTATGAAGACGAGCATTATAAAAATACTTGGAATGCAATAGCCACTGTGGGTATTTTGATAGGTGAGGGTGTTCCAGATGGTACTTACTACTACATTGTTGATTTGCGCAACGGTCAGAAACCAAGAGTAGGGTTTATGACAATTCAAAGGTAATTATTTGGTGATGCGTGTGATACACACGCCTCACCGAAAAACCAAAATAGAAATTAGATTTTGAATTTTAGTCCTGTATTGATGACAGCTTTGTAGAAATAAATTACAAGTTGTAAATTATTATAAATCAAATGATTTACAACTCATATTAAGACAGAGATATGTTCATGTATTTCAATCCCGTTAGGGATTCAATATTGATAGCAGAATATTGACATTGATAATTATAACTCCGTTAGGAGTTCAATATCGGTAACTATAAAATTTTTCTTTTCAGAAATGATAATTTTCAGAACAACATATATACTGCATTGAATAGTCTATTTTTTTACGTGTTATCATGTAAAAACTAACACACGAAACATATAAAAATATTATGAAAAAACTTTTTGTACTCTTATTTCCTATCATATTGGCAAACACCCTCTTTGCACAGCAAGATGCGATGTTTACCCAGTATATGTTCAATGGCTTAGTGCTAAACCCCGCTTATGCAGGAAGCAGGGAAGTATTGAGTGCCACGGCCCTTTACCGTAACCAATGGGTAGGCATTGATGGTGCACCCAAAACGGTAACTTTTTCCATGCACGCACCTGTACGCAACGAAAAAGTAGGGTTGGGTATCATTTTCTGTAACGACAGATTAGGGATTACCAATACAAATAATGTTGGTTTGAACTATGCCTATCGCATTACTTTCAAAAACAAGGCAAGACTTTCTTTGGGTTTGCAAGCCTCTGTTTTACAGTATCGTGCAGATTTTGCTTCCATTGCCCATTCTTTCTCACCAAGCGTTTTTGACCCTGCCTTTTCTCTGGTCATCAATCGTTGGTTGCCCAATTTTGGAACGGGAATTTACTACTACACCAATAAGTTTTACGCAGGGGCTTCCGTTCCGAATATTTTGCTTAATAGACTCAATGGAGAAGGGACAGTTTTCCAAGTAGGCGACAAAGCAAGCCAATATAGGCACTTATTTTTGACAACAGGCTACGTTTTTGACATCAATAAAAGTTTGAAATTAAAGCCTTCTATTTTGGTAAAATTTGTCCAAGGCGCACCCATAGAGTTTGATTTCAACGCCAACTTGTGGCTTTTTGATATGTTTGCCGTAGGTTTGTCTTACAGAACAAGGGATTCCATAGATGCGCTTTTTGAGTTCCAAGTAACGCCGCAGTTAGGCATCGGTTATGCGTATGATTATACACTTACGCCTTTGGGCAAATATACGTCTGGTAGCCACGAGATTATGTTGCGCTACGAGTTTGGTTTCAGCAAGACAAGGATTATTACGCCACGATACTTTTAAATTTGGAATGAAATACAGAATCTGGAATGGAAAGGCAAAATGTGGAATCTGAAATGAAATACAGAATTTTAATTTGTAAATTTGGGTAAATGTATATTCGTATTTATGCGAATTATTCAGCACAACTCATTTATAATTAATAATTTAAAATTCATAATTAAATAAAAAATTATGGTGACAACAAGTATAGCTGTCAAAGATTACTTAGACCTTTGTGAGAGGGCGGGAATGTTCTTTGAATATGTAGAAGGGCAAGTTTATTGGAAAAATGCCAATGAACACCCGATTGAAGACGAGTTACTTGCAAAACTATTAAATACTGATATTGAATTAGATACCAAATTTTTAGGAGAAATGCCAACCTTAGCACACAGAAGATTAGTTTCAAATCTGCACGGAATTATTTTTCCACTATTGAAAAAAACGTCTTTTGAAATTTTCAACCAAGATACGCATATTTGGACTGGCATAGAAGAACATTATCGCATTCCTGATTTGGTAATTACGGACAAAGAGCAAAGTAAGTATTTGGAAAATAGGTTTTTAACTAACCCCATTGTGCTAATAGAGGTACTTTCTCCTTCTACCCAAAAAATAGACAAAGATGATAAAGTAGAGGAATACCTAAGCATAGAAAATTTAACCGATTACTTACTTGTATCCCAAGACAAGGTGCAGGTGTGGCATTACAAACGCAATAAAGAGGACTCTTGGACGTACAAAATTATCAAAAACAAAGAGGAAAAGATTGATTTAGAAAGCATTAAGCTAAAAGTAAGTGTAAAAGAAATTTATGAGGGTGTTTTATAAATTTGCTTATTCAGTCCCATTAGGGACGACAGTTTTGTAGAAAATATAGTCAATATGAGTTAATAAGTCCTATAGGGCAAACTTACATCACATAATTAAATCTTTTATCATCAAAATATGGCAAATATGAAAATTTTAAGCACAGAAGATTTAAATGATAATCTTGGTAAAGAAAACTTTTGGACGCCAAAAAGATTAGTAAATAAAGTTTCATATATCTCTGGAATAGAATCTTTTGATACTCTCTTAGATGGCAAACTTTTTACAGAGGTTGTTGCTTTGATAAATCTAAGATATAGACCTTTGGGCTTACAAATAGAGATGATGAAAGGTTTTAAACATTATTCTGTAGGGATAAAAGAAAAGGATATTTTAAGTATTAATGTAGAAGATACTGAACAATTATATGAGTTGAAAGATAAATCGATTATTGGTAGGGCAATTGTTGGAGGATTAATTATGGGTCCCGTTGATGCAATAATTGGGGGTATGACTGGATTTGGTAAAAAGAAATAAAAGCAAATATGCCAGATATGATACTTAGCATAAATTATGAGAATGAAGGTAAACAAGGGATAATTTTATTCTCTTGTAAATATAAAGATAGAAAAGAGGTTGAGGCTTTTTTCAAAGATATTTATAAAGATAAGTTTCAGATTGTTAGACAAGAAACTATAAAAAATGAAAATGTAAGCGAAAATAGCTTTGCAGATAAAATTAAAAAATTAGCCGATTTAAAGGAAAAAGGGCTGATTACAGAAGAAGAATTTGTACAAATGAAACAGAAACTAATAAGCAGTTAATAATCTTTAATTAGTTTCTCTAACTTATAACTTATAATTCAAAACTCATAACTAACTGTTTATGAAAAAAATATATGCGGAGTGCATACTCACCATACTCATTTTTTTATTCATTGGCTCGCTTGCTCATGCCCAAGTGCTTCGCATGACTTTGGCAAACAAAAAGTACGAGCAGTACCACTACGCTGATGCGATTCAGATGTATGAGGCGATTGTGGCAGCAAACCCAGAAAATGCAGAAGCCACCGAAAAGTTGGCACATTGCTACCGCAAAATCAATGATAGCAAGAACGCTGAAAAATGGTATGCGAAGGTGGTAGAAACACCTAAGTCGCATCCAATCAATAAGTTGTACTATGCTCAATCTTTGGCAAAAAATGGCAAGTACAAAGAATCGCAAAAGTGGTATAATGCCTACGCACAAGCAGCAAAGGCTGACCCAAGAGGAAGCAAATTTGCCATGAGTTACAACGACTCAGTGATGGCAAATTTTTACAAGGATTCGGCTCGCTACAAAATCCAATTGGCAGAATTTAACTCTGAACAGGCAGATTTTAGCCCTATGTTTTTCAGGGAAGGCATTGTTTTCTGCTCTAATCGCAAAGATGGAAGCATAAGACAGGTAAAGCACACTTTTCAATGGAACAAAACGGAATTTTTGGACTTGTACTATACGAGCGGAGGCGAAGGGGTAGAAAAGCTCAACCAACGTTTGAACTCTCGCTACCACGAAGGACCTGTTACTTTTTTCCCTTCCCAAGATTCCATTATTTTTACCCGCAATAACTATTTGAATGGAAAATACAAAACAAGCAAGGACAAAACCAATAAACTGAAATTGTACTTTGCCAATACGAGTAGCGAAAATGGGGATTGGGGCAATATTAAAGAATTTCCTTATAATAACAATGAATATTCGGTAGGACATCCAACGCTCTCTACCGACGGAAGAACCTTGTATTTTGCCTCAGATATGCCGGGAGGATACGGAGGCACAGACATTTACAAAAGTGTTTACAGCAGAGGGAAGTGGAGCAGACCTGTAAACTTAGGTGCAGAAATCAATACCAAAGGCAATGAGATGTTTCCTTTTATAGATGAAAACGAAGATTTGTACTTTTCCTCTGACGGTCATGCTGGTTTAGGTGGCTTGGATATGTTTGTTTCTCGCAATAAAAATGGGAAATTTACTGCACCACAAAACTTGGGTGCTCCGCTTAATAGTAGCCAAGACGATTTTGGTTATATTTTTGACGAAGAGAGAGAAGAAGGATATTTTACTTCCAACCGTGAAGGAGGCGTAGGAGATGATGACATTTATACTTTTAAGCGCAAAACTTGCAAATTTATCGTGGTGGTAGTCAATGAAAAAACGAATGAAATCATCAAAAATGCCAAAGTAGAGGGCATAGAGGTAGAAACTGCAGTTAATTTCCCAGCGGAGAGTTTAAACGATTCTATTTACACTTTTAAGACAAAACTCAGAACAAATTACGATTTAAAGGCGTTCAAAGAAGGCTTCGAGGAGGGTAATTCTAAACTTTCAGAAGAAAAACTACTGAGATGTTTAGTAGGTGGCGAAGACATTAACGATACGATTTATATTCCTATTCGCCCCATTGAGGTTTTTGCCGACAATACCCCACAACCCAATAAGGACAAGCCAAGATTTAGGTACAAAGGCAATCCGAACGTGAAGGTCATAGAAGTTACCAATGTGTACTTTGACTTTGATAAATATTACATCAGACCCGATGCGGCAAAAGAATTGGACAGGGTGATTGAGATTATGAATCAATACCCTACGCTAAAAATCGAGTTGTCTTCGCATACAGATACCAGAGCAACTAACTATTACAACATTCGATTGGCACAGCGTAGGTCAAGAGCTTCGTATCACTACTTGGTTTCCAGAGGCATAGACCCCGAGAGATTAGTAGTTAATTCCTTTGGAGAGAATAAGTTAGCGGTAGATTGTCCTGATTTTAAGGATTGTAATGAAGAAGAACATCAGTTAAACAGAAGGACGGAGATTGTGATTTTGTCGTATTAGGTATTGTTTGCATGATTTAGTTGCGTCCCTAACGGGACTTTGGCGTGTTGATATAATTGATGTGCTACAAAGCGGCTGCCCCTAAGGGGCTTTATTGAAATTTTTTGTATTTGATGCCGTTAGGCATGACCGTTTTGTCGTAAAAGAGATAAACAAGAATTACAAAGCCCCATTAGGGACAGAAAGAAATATTGCATATATGAAAAATTTTTTACTTCCTATTTTGTTTTTTTGCTGTTTTGCCTCACTTTCGGCACAGAACAAACCCATTTATAACGACTTAACCGCCTTTTCGGGCTTTACGGCTGTCTATCAGCAACAAACACCTTTCATGGTGCAGGGAACGAAGCGTGGGGAAAAATATCATATCAAGTACAATTTTACGGGTACCGACGTACCACCTGAAGCTGAAAAAGTGTTGAATCACTACATTTCGCAGGTCAATCTGCGAAATGGGAAAATTTTAACCCAACAGAAAGGCACAGTTACTTTGGAGTTTCCAAAAGAAAAAACTGATGTGTGGTTACAGCTAAAGATTTTAAAACCAAGCTCTTATGAACTTATTTTGATAGAAAAAGAGCAAAGCAAGCAAGAGGAAGGAGGAATCTTTTTTGCTGATGCCAAAGATATTTTGGGAAGCAAAGATTACAGTTTATTACCCCGTTATCAAGGCTATGTAATTTGGGATTACAAGGAAGAGGACTTTTATATGGGCTTCAAACTTGCAGGTTACAAGTACCAAATCAACTATGTGTATGCAGATAGCACAAAAAATCCACCTGCTGACGAAAGTCTTGTAAATCACTACATTAACCATGTAAAAAAATATAACGGTAAAATCCTGACCAATGACGGTGCTTTGGCGACGATGGAATTTGTCAAAGACAATGTAAATAGATGGATTCAAATAGGTTCGTTTGGCAATGAGTATGAGCTAATTGTGGTGGAGAAAGACTTGAAAAAAGACTACAATGCGCCTGTGGTAAAAAACAAGCCCTACGATGTCAATGCTACACAAAAATCTCAAATTGTAGTGGCAGAAGATAAAAAAATTATTGATGACAAAGAGGTGAAAATGACACAGTTGCAAGCAACCAAAGCCTTAGACAATACAGGCAGGAACTTTGTAGTGAATGAATCTGCAACAATTAGCAATAATCAATTAACAATTAACAATCGTAACGGCGAACCGCAACAATCTAACTATTCAACTATTCAACAACCAACTATAAACAATCAACAACAAACCAAGGTCTTTCAACCTAATATTCAGATTACCAATATCCAACCAACTAACAACCAACAACTAACAACTAACAATTATCAACAACCAACTATCAGTAACCAACAAGCAATCAAAGAAACTGCTCAAAATTTTTATAGCAACCAAGATAAGCAGGGGAGCAGGGACTACGCACTTTTGCCACGCATGAATGGCTATATCATCGCAGAGTACAAAGAGGAAGATTTTTATTTGGGCTACAAATTGTCAGGCTATAAGTATCAAATTAACTACGCCTTCGCTGGGGAGGGAGTAAATCCTCCAAGTGATGAAAGCGTTGTAAATCACTATATTGCAATGGTTAAAAAATATGGTGGCAGGGTTTTGACGAATGACGGACCCTTAGCCACTGTAGAGTTTACCAAAGATAACATAAATAGATGGATTCAAGTAGGCTCGTTTGGGAGAAATTACGAAGTGGTGATTGTAGAAAAAGATTTGAAAAGAGATTATAGCGTACCTGTGGCAAGCAACAAGCCTTATTTTGTAGCCCCAACGCAAAAAAATGAATTGGTCGTAGATGAAAGTGGGAAAGTATTGGAAACCCAAAGTTCTCTGATTAATCCTTCTTTGACCTTAATTCCTGATAATGAGAAAATAAAAAGAAATTTTGTGGTGAATGAAAATCAATCTGGAATGAATAATCTTCAATCTGGAATTTCCAATCCAACAGCAAACAATCAACAATTTAACTATTCAACTATCCAACAACCAACAACCAGCAACCAACAACTATCAACCAACAATGCCTTCGTCAGCGCTCCTACCTCAGCGGGAAGTATAGAAGAATTGGTCAATGGTCAAATTTCCATGATGTTATCTACCAATGGCAGGGCAATAATGAAGCAGATTAACTTCAAGAATGAGGTTTCTACTGAACTGAGAGAAGATGCTTCTTTTTCTATTTACCTCTTGGCAATGTATCTAAGAAATAATCCTGACAAGAAATATTACATCATTAGCCATGTAGCAAAAGGCAAGGACTTAGGCAAAGACATCGCTCTTTCAGAGCGTAGGGCACAGGTGATAGTAGATGAACTCATGAAAATCTATAAGTTTGATAAAGACCGTATAAAGCCTAAAGGCTTAGGCTCGCTTGCTCCTATTGCTAATACAAATACAGAAAACGGGAGAAATGAAAACGACAGAATTGAAATTATAGAACAGTAAAAAAGTAAGTCAGTTTTTAGTAACTGACTTACTTGCAATCATAGTATTTTTTAGCCTTTACCTTTTTCTCCTTTTTTTAGTTCTTTGATAATCACCCCCCTACGATTGATTTCAGATACACAAAACCACCCTAAGACCTTGTTTGCTGGGTTTTGAGCCGAGATATTTGTTCTTACATTTTCAGGGATACGAGCAAACAAACCTCCATTGAGCATCTGCGCCTCTACTTGACGCAAAAACTCGTAAGTATCAGAGTTAATCGACCAAATTTCTACTCTTAGGCTATCCCCTTTTTGGAATGGGTCGTTATCATCTGTAATGCGGTTACGAATAGGGGGAATGAAAAGCAAGCCGTCTGAACCAAGCAGACCGGGCGTACTATTACGAGTAGCATCTGCAGCATAGTTGATATTGAAAGGATTGCTAACAAAAACATTGTTTTTGTAGCTTCTAATCCAATAAAAATCTTGCTTTCCTTTGGCATCTACTCCGTAAAAACTTGCATAGTAGCCCGCTTTGCTGTTCGGATTATTTTCTTTCTCATCGTACTCATAAACAATAGAATCTATAACCGTAGTACGATTAGAAGTACAGCGAGAAGTATAGATATTCTCTTGATAAGTTACAGTGAGCAAGTAGTCATCACCTACCTTACCTATGGGATTATTAGCTTGGTATTCGTAGTTTCCATTGCCTTTGTCCACAAATTGAAAGACTCCTCCACCGGTTTGATTAGTTACCGCAACAGTTGCGCCTCTAACAGGTGGAGTAGCCTCATTTTGAAAGTAAGGAGAAGTCAGAGAAAGCCTAATTACTTGCTTCTCTGCCTGTTGGTTGATAAAAGCGTCTATGGTCAAAATTTCCTTGCTCTCATTCAAATTTACTTTTATTACATCTTCGCAAGAGGAAAAG
This sequence comes from Thermoflexibacter ruber, assembly GCF_900113045.1. Lineage (GTDB taxonomy): Bacteria > Bacteroidota > Bacteroidia > Cytophagales > Thermoflexibacteraceae > Thermoflexibacter > Thermoflexibacter ruber. The sequence goes on along the minus strand of NZ_FONY01000008.1, from coordinate 102,284 downwards.
AAAGGCAGAATAAAAAGAATATATAGAGTTAATTTATTGATTTTCATTGTTATTTCTATGATTTAAATAGTTAGACAGTTGAATAGTTTTACTTCTTGGGATTCAATTTCATCGGTATTTATTAGCCTAATCCATATTACCTTGTTTCATAATTTTAAAATTTAAAATTATACGAAACCGCAGGAACGATAGAACCAATGATAGCCAAACGCACCGCCTCTGTATTCAAAGGAACATCTTGATTTCTACGGAAGTAAATAGTAAAAGGGTTACGGCGATTGTAAGCATTATATACTGAAAATACCCAGTTACTTTCCCAACGTTGATTCGGTTTTTTCTTTCTATTAATTTTGGTTACTGAAAAGTCCAAACGGTGGTAAGTAGGCACTCTAAAATTGTTCCTTGTCGCTTCTACATTGTATGGAATTACATAGTCCTGCACTTGCACCCTGCTTGTAGGGAAGGTTACAGGCGTTCCTGACTGAAGAACAAAGTTTGCAGAGGCACTCCAGTACTCATTGAACTCGTAGCTTACCGAAGTATTTAAGTTGTGAGGACGGTCATAGCGGTTTGGAAACCAATTGCCGTTATTTAGTCCTTCTACCTGTCTTTCGGTTCTTGATAGAGTATAGCTTATCCAGCCTGTCAGTTTTCCTTTATTCTTTTTTACATAAAGTTCTGCCCCATAAGCCCTGCCAATACCTTGTAATAAGTCCCCCTCCAAAAATCGGTTTAAGAGTAAGTCAGAGTTATCTATGAAATCTAACTGATTTTGCATATCTTTGTAATATACCTCTACAGAAGTTTCATAAGTGTTGTCTTGGAAATTTTTAAAAAGCCCTACGGCAAACTGGTCGGCAAGTTGTGGCTTAATATTGTTGGTGCTTGGAGTCCAAACGTCTACGGGAGTAGCAGCAGCAGTATTGGATACTAAGTGTAAATACTGTACCATTCTATTGTAACTTGCTTTGAGAGAAGTAGTAGCATTGAGTTCGAGATTCATAGAAAATCTTGGCTCAAAATTGCCATAGTTTTGGATAGTTTCCCATTGGTCGTAGCTTTTTACACTGATTACAGGACGGCGCGTATTGGGTTTTTCCTGTCCAAACTCGTAGGCTTCGCCCTTGCCCATGTATTGGAAAGTAGAATAGCGAAAACCGTATTGCAAGGTCAATTTTTCACCTATTTTTTGCTCATTGTCTATGTAAAACCCAGATTCTAAGGCATACTTAGGGTCTAAACTAATGTCGCTCTTGATATCATTGCTGGTAATCACCGCATTGCCGGGTCGGAAGTCATACAGAATGCTTTGCGCCCCGAACTTAATAGTATTTTTTGTATTGAGAAAATAGGTAAAATCAGGTTTGACGCTATAATTGATAATATTGGAGTTCCAATCAAAGCGAGAGCGGTTCACATCGTCTTTGAAGCCTATTTCATAGTCATAGTTGCTATAGAATGCCGTTAGGTTCATAAATAACCTATCGCTAAATAGGTGATTCCAACGCACTGTGCTGGTCGCATTTCCCCAGTTGAACTTGAAGCCCGAGCCAAACACATCTCGCCCAAAATAGCCTGAAACAAATACTGTATTTTTGGGATTAATCGTATAGTTTACTTTAGCTGTTAGGTCATAAAAGTAAAATTGGCTACCTCTCAAATCAGAACTTAGGAAAGGTTTTGCCAAAACATCTATGTAAGACCTACGAGCCGCTACGATGAAAGAGGCTTTGTCTTTGACTATGGGAGCTTCTATGGAAAGGCGACTAAAAATAGCCCCGATGCCTCCGTTCATTTCAAATCTTTTGCTATTGCCTTCTTTCATACGCACATCTAAGAGAGAGGAAAGTCTGCCACCGTATTGGGCAGGAATCCCACCTTTGATGAGTTTTACATCTTTGACCGCATCGGGATTGAAAACGGAGAAAAAACCAAATAAGTGAGCAGAGTTATAAACGGGGGCTTCATCGAGTAGTACTAAGTTCTGGTCTATCGCCCCCCCTCTTACATTAAAGCCAGTTGCTCCCTCGCCTACCGTAGCTACTCCGGGAAGTAGTTGGATACTACGGATTACATCGACTTCTCCCAAGAAAGCAGGTATTTTCTGGATAGTTTTGATGTCTAACTTATTGACACTCATTTCTATTCCTTTTATGTTCTGGTCATCTGCCTCTGCTTTTACCACCACCTCTTGGAGTTGAATATCTTGCTCAACAATTTCAAAATCCATTTTTACATTTCCTGCACTCAGGTCTATTTCTTTAATCAAAGGAGAATAGCCAATATAGGAAGCTACTAACTCGTACTTGCCTTTGGGCAGGGTCAGTGAATAGAATCCGTACTCGTTGGTAGTAGTCCCCGTAGTCGTACCTTTGATATACACATTGACCCCAATGAGTTTTTCACCATTTTTGCTATCTTTTACATAGCCGCTTGCGGTACTTTTCTCTGTTTGCTGTGCTTGTAAGTGATTGATTGAGAATTGATTAATAAAGATAAAAAAATAAATTAACCTAAAATAGTTTTTCATTGCTTTTTAAAGTTCAAGTTTGATTTTTGTGCATTTAGCAGTTGTAAGTTTAAGTCAAAAAATAGGATTGATGATAATGCTAAAACAAATTTTGCCTTTAATAACTACATTAATAACAATTTTTACTTGAAAAGGTTGCTTGAAAATCTCAAAAGGAATATTATGTTTAAGTTATCTTAACAGGGTTTTTATTTACTATTTGTTTATTCCAAATTAAAATGTAGCTTTGTAATACATCAACAATCTGCAATCATGGAAAAAGAGTACACCAATGGAGAAATTACTATAGTATGGAAACCAGACATTTGCATACACTCTACCAAGTGTTTTAAAGGACTGCACAGTGTTTTCAACCCAACAAAACGTCCATGGATTAATATGGCAGGAGCGGATACCGAAAAGATAATACCGCAAGTCAATAAATGTCCCTCTAAAGCCTTATCCTTTTATCAAAATGAGGCAAAAGAAAGTGAAAAAGCCTCCTTAGATGATGTAAATACATTGAGAGAAACCAAGATAGAGGTCATTCCCAATGGTCCTTTAAAAGTAGAAGGCAATGTACTCATAAAAGAAAATAATGGCATAGAAGTAAAAAAAGAAAAAGCATTTTTTTGTCGTTGTGGGGCTTCCTCAAACAAGCCTTATTGTGATGGTACTCACAAAAAAATAAATTTTCAAGACTTTTAATTTCCAAGACTGCATAAAGTTCAAAATTTATAAAGACAAGTAAATCAGCTTGTAAGAAGTTTTGTTTAATCTTACCTTGTTAAATTAATTTATTTTTAATGAAATAATGCAATTTGATACAACAAATGAAGTTTTTTTACGTTATTTGCATTGAAAGTTTAAAAGTGATACGCAGGCTTCCTATTATCCTTTGGGTATAGGCAGCCTTTTTTTGTAAAGACTTATATCAAAGTTTATCCTTCCTATTTTCTTGTTTTCACCTCAATTTTCTTAGCTTTGAGTAGAAAAATATTTCCTATTCAGAACGCCTAAATTTGAAAATAAACCATGAAACGCAGAGATTTTATCCAAAACCTTGCTATTGCGGGGACTACTGCCACAGTTTTTACCCCTGCGATACTTTCCTGCCAACCTGCTAAGGAAAAATTGGGCATTGCCTTAGTGGGTCTGGGGTATTACAGCACTGATGTATTAGCTCCTGCCTTCCAATACACTAAAAAATGTTATTTAGCGGGCATCGTTACAGGCACGCCTGCCAAGGCTGAGCAATGGAAAAAGAAGTACAACCTTCCAGAAAAAAATATTTATAACTATGAAAACTTTGATAAAATCGCTAACAATCCTGACATAGACGTAGTTTATGTAGTATTGCCTCCTTCTATGCACCGAGAGTTTGTCATTAGGGCGGCAAAAGCAGGGAAGCACGTCTTTTGTGAGAAGCCTATGGCGCCTACTGTAGCTGATTGCGAAGCGATGATTAAAGCCTGCCAAGACAATAAAGTAAAGTTAGCGATTGGTTATCGCTGTCAGCATGACCCTAATACACAAGCCTATATGAAATTGGGGAGAGAAAAAATACTTGGAAAAGTACAAATGATTAGCTGTGCGGCAGGATATTTTGACGGAAGGACGAACCACTGGAAACAACAAAAAGCTATGGGAGGTGGAGTGATGTACGACATGGGAGTATATGCCTTGCAAGGAGCACGCTTAGTTACGGGAGAAGAACCTATTGCTGTTACGGCACAGCACTTTACTACCAGACCAGAGATTTACAAAGAAGTAGATGAAACTACACTTTTCCAACTCCAATTCCCAAGTGGGGCAGTGGCTTCCTGCCAAACAAGTTTTGGGATAAATATGAACTACTTGCAAGTAAATTGTGAAAAAGGTTGGATAAAATTAGAGCCTTTTTCTGCCTATAATGGCAATAAAGGCAGTAGCTCACAGGGAGTCATTAATTTTGCCATTGAAAGTCAGCAAGCTAAGCAAATGGACGAAGATGCAGAAGCCATCATGCAAGGAAAGCCTCTTTTAGTACCGGGCGAGGAGGGGCTGCGGGATATAAGAGTAGTAGAGGCTATCTACGAAGCCGCAAGGACAGGTAAGCAAGTAAAACTGTAAAAATCTACACAATTTGCCCTTAGCAAATTTGTAAATCTGCCAAAGATTTGAATATATTTGTTAATCATACACTTAAAATTAAAAAATGATGAAAAAGATAAGATATTTTGCAATTCAACTTTTTGCGGTGCTAACAGTTTCTTTGTTAAGTTTTGCTTGTGGCTCAAGCGAGCAGGCGGAAAATACTAATACCACAGAAAGTACCTCTATGGCTAATGAAACTCCCAAAGAAGAGGAAGATAAATCCAAGCGTCCAAGCCCACCTGCAAAAGCAGAAGGTAAGGTAGATGATGTAAGTATCGTTATCGACTATAGCCAACCTGCTACCAAAGGGAGAACTATTTTTGGAGATGTTGTACCATACGGAGAAATTTGGCGTACTGGTGCTAATGAAGCTACTACGATTACTTTTGATAAAGACGTGTTGATAGAAGGACAAAAACTCGTAGCTGGTACTTATTCCTTATTTACCATTCCAAATGAAAAAGAATGGACAATCATCTTTAACAAAAACCCAAAACTTTGGGGAGCTTTTGAGTATAAACAAGAAGAAGACGCACTGAGAGTAAACGTAAAGCCTTCAAAAGAAACCGATTTGACAGAAAGATTCACTATCGCAGTAGAAGAAGGAGGAATGATAACCTTGAAATGGGAAAATACGAAAGTAACTTTTAAAGTAACTAAAGCATAATTTTAGATAAAAATACTGTTTGCTATAAATTAGAGTTCTTGCGAAAGTACCTATTTCCCCTCTCAAAGGGAGAGTGGGCAGGGGTGGGGCGATAAAAGAACACTTTTGCAAGAAGTCTATAGTAGAAATTTCATTTTTTTATTGCCAAAAAAAGTGAAATTTCTATGTTTTTTTAATACATCACTTGCTATTTACGCCACCAAAAAACCTTTTCCCCCTATGATACTTCACACTAACACTACTTGGTTCACTATTCCCCAAGAAAAAGTATTAGAATTACTTAATACTTCTTTACAATACGGACTGACCCATGAAGAAGCCCAAAAAAGAATACAAGAGTTTGGGAAAAATGTAGTTATTCAGAAAAAAGCAGTCCACCCTTTTATTTTATTTTTACAACAGTTCAATCAGCCCTTGGTATATATGCTCTTAGGCGCAGTTGTAATTACTGCTTTTCTCAAAGAGTGGAGTGATTCTATTGTGATTTTTGGCGTAGTTCTCGTCAATGCGATTATAGGATATGTACAGGAATCCAAAGCCTTACAAGCTATCGCCTCTTTGGCAAAATCTATGGTAAGCACGGCTAACGTCATAAGAAATGGCGAGCCTCAACTGCTCCCTGCTGAAGAACTTACCTTAGGAGATATAGTAGTGTTACGTGCAGGGGATAGAGTTCCTGCGGACTTGCGACTAATTCAGGTCAGAGAGCTACAGGTAGATGAGTCCGCATTTACTGGGGAATCCATACCAGTCCAAAAGCAAACTGCCCCTCTGCCTGCCCAAACTGTTTTAGCAGAAAGAACAAATATGGCATATTCCTCTACATTAGTTACTTACGGAGCTGCTACAGGAACGGTGGTAGCCATCGGCAATCAAACAGAGGTAGGAAAAATCAACCAACTTATTGCCTCAGCCGATATTTTGGCTACCCCTTTGACCAAGAAAATCACTAAGTTCAGCACTACCTTGTTATACGTGATTTTAGGTTTGTCCTTAGTTACTTTTGCAGTGGGTATTTTAAGAGGTTATGCCTTTATAGATATGTTCATGGCGGTTGTTGCCTTAGCTGTAGGGGCTATCCCGGAGGGACTACCTGCCGCACTTACCATCACGCTGGCAATAGGAGTAGCTAAATTGGCAAAGAAAAATGCTATTATCCGCAAACTTCCCGCTGTCGAAACCTTAGGCAGTACTTCTGTGATATGCTCTGACAAAACAGGAACACTCACTGAAAATCAAATGACTGTTGAGAAAATATTTGCTGACGAGCAGTTTTTTGAAGTAACAGGTGTGGGCTATGAACCCAAAGGAGAAATTACTTCAAATAAAAAAATGATACATCTTAAAGAAAACTTAGCTTTACACGAGTGTTTGCTTTGTGGATTATTATGCAATGAGGCTAAATTAGTAACTGAAGATGGGGTGTGGAAAATAGAAGGCGACCCTACCGAAGGAGCGATGCTTACCTTAGCAGAAAAAGCAGAGCTTTCTAAAACTCAAATGCAATCTCTCTATCCACGCATAGATACGATTCCATTTGAGTCAGAATATCAGTATATGGCTACCCTACATCAGCAAGCCGATGGCTCAAAAATAATTTATCTGAAAGGCTCAGTAGAGAGTATCTTAGCAAGATGCCAACAAAGACTTGATAATAAAGGGGATATAAAAAATTTTGATACCCAACTATATCATCAAAAAGCCAATGCAATGGCAAATAACGGCTTGCGTGTTTTAGCTTTTGCAATGAAGAAAGTTCATCAAAATCAAGAAAGTATTAACCATGAAGACGTTGCGAAGGACTTGATTTTCTTAGGAATGCAAGGTATGATAGACCCGCCAAGACCAGAAACCTACGAAGCCGTAGCTACCTGCCAAAAAGCAGGCATTACTGTAAAAATGATTACAGGCGACCATGCCCTTACTGCCTTAGCCATAGCCCAGAAAATAGGTATTGTAACACCATCGGCAGACAAAGAGGCAGTACTGACAGGTAAAGAAATTTCTCAACTCTCAGATAAAGAGTTAGAGAATAAAGTCAAATATATCAATGTATTTGCCAGAGTCGCTCCAAGTGATAAGTTACGCATAGTCAAAGCCCTGCAAGCTAATGACGCTGTAATTTCCATGACAGGGGATGGAGTAAACGATGCGCCTTCCCTTCGCCAAGCCAATATAGGAATTGCTATGGGCATAACAGGTACAGATGTAGCCAAAGAAACAGCAGATATGATACTTACTGATGATAATTTTGCTACTATCAAGACGGCAGTAGAGGAAGGCAGAGGTGTTTATGACAATTTGATAAAATTTATCACTTGGACACTCCCTACCAATCTGGGAGAGGGTTTTGTCATTATGGCAGCCATCATCCTTGGCGTAGCCCTGCCTATCCTTCCTATCCAAATTCTCTGGATTAATATGACTACAGCTATCCTTTTAGGTCTGATGCTTGCTTTTGAACCCAAAGAAAAGAAGATTATGCAAAGAAAACCTCGAAAACCAAATGAGCCAATTCTATCTAAACAGCTGATTGTCAAGATTGTTGTTGTGGGTATATTTCTTTGTGTGAGTTCTTTTTGGTTGTATCACCATGCCTTACAAGACGGTGTAAACGAGGATACTGCCAGAACCTTAGCAGTGAATATCTTTGTTTTTGGAGAGATGTTTTATCTGTTTAACTGTCGTTCTTTGAAAGACTCCGTTTTTAAAGTAGGCTTCTTTTCTAACCGTTTCTTGTTATTAGGAGTAATTTTAATGATATTTCTACAATTAGCGTTTACTTATCTTCCGATAATGAATCAAATTTTTCACTCTGCCCCTATTTCTCTTGTGCATTGGGGACACATCATCGGGGCAAGTTTTCTTATCTTCATTATTGTTGAGATAGAGAAAATGTTGGAGATAGACCGTAAAGTCAAATAAAATTTATCCATCGGCTTACAAAGCTGTTATTTTTTAATTTTTATGTAACTTTGTTAGAATAGCAACGCAAAAAGAATAAGTAATCTTATGCCTCTACCGATAGGATTTTATCAAAATAATCACGAAGCTCACCCTGCCAAAGAAATTTGGGAACTTTTAATTGAGAAAAATCAAGGTGATGACCTGATTTTTCAATTGCATACTTTCTCAGAAAATCCCACAGGATACAGTGAAAGTTGGTGCGAGGGGAATATAGAAATTAGGTATGACTTCTTATTTTTCAAAGAAAAAATAGGCTTTCATTGGGCATGGAAAGACCAAGACAATCAATACCACTTAGTAGAAATCAAAGACGGTTTCAAGGCGACTTATAGCCACCAAACGCAAGAATTGTGCATAGGAAATGCGAATTTATTTATTTTGGAAGTCTTTGATTTGGAATTTATTAGGGAAAAATTTGCTGATGTAAAACAGCAACTTAATGAACTGTTGGTGATGAAAAATCTATACCCTACTGAGTTTTGGTAAGGATTATTTTTCGTATAGTTCCAAAGGCAAACCGTCAGGGTCAGCAAAAAAAGTAAACCTTTTCCCAGTCAGCTCATCAATCCTAATAGGCTCTGTTACAATATCTTTGTTATTAAGTATTTCAATTACATTTTCTAAATTTTCTACTTCAAAAGCCAAATGCCTAAGTCCTCTCGCCTCAGGTTGCGAAACCCGCAAAGGAGGATTAGGAAATGAGAATAATTCTATCTGATAGTTTTCTCCCAAAGCTAAATCTAACTTATAGGATTGCCTATCAGCACGATATGTTTCGTTGATAATAGTCAGCCCTAAGATTTCTGTATAAAAGTGCTTAGACTTCACATAATTTGAGCAAATAATAGCAACGTGATGAATGCGGTTAAGCATCGGCGTAAAAGTTAAAAATAAAATGTGTTCAGTATTAAATATTCAGAAAGTAATAATTTGTATAATTGCAAATCTACTTTTATTTTTATTTGTATTGCTTAAATACTATGAAAACATTTAATCCACTGATTTTCTTGTTTTTCAATCTTTTATTTCTTACCGCACTCGCTCAGAACTCTTTTGAGGGAGAGATTCGGGCTTTTGAAAAACAAGACAGTATTAGCAAACCAGCCACAGGACAGATTTTGCTTTACGGAAGTTCCAGTTTTCGTCTTTGGGACAATTGGAAAGAAGATTTGGCAGGTTATCCTGTTCTCAATCGCGGCTTTGGAGGTTCTCAGCTTAGTGATGCTATTTATTTTTTTGATAGAATGGTGGTTCCCTATCAGCCAAAAACTATTTTGCTTTACGAAGGGGACAACGACCTCGCCGCAGGCAAATCCCCAGAACAAGTCTTTGTAGATTTTAAGGTTTTTGCCCAAAAGGTAAAAGCACAATTACCTCAAACCAAGTTGTATTTTGTTGCTATCAAACCCAGTCCTAAGCGTATAAACTTGCTTGAGCAACAGAAAAAAGCTAACCAACTTATCAAAACATATTGCCAACAGAACCGCTCTTTTCTTGGTTTTATAGACATTTTTACTCCTATGTTAAAAAATCGTGGCGTTCCTATCATGGAGCATTTCAAAGCAGATAGCCTGCACCTCAACCAAAAAGGCTATGATATATGGAAAAAAGAAATCAAAAAATACTTGAAAAAATAAAACAACGCTAAGATGAATAATTACAGCATTTCTATTGTACCTTTGGTAGAAAACTATCCTAATCATGCAGCAAAAGCCCAAGAGATAGTGAACTGGCTCTCAGAAATCAAAGCAATAAAAAAAGAGAAAAGTATATGCACCTTAGACAAGGAGGGCTACGCCATAGACGAAGGAGCAGAAAAGTTGGTAGAGTTTCCTGAGGAATTACCCTTTGGCTTGCAAGTATGTGGATTAGAAGTTATTACACAAAGTCATATTTTCACCTCAGGGGAGAGAGAGTTGGAAACAGTATTATGCCCATCTTGTAAAAAAGAAATGAGAGAATATTTTGAAAATCAAGTGCATTTGTGGGAATCCACCAACAATTTTATTATCCAATGCCCTCATTGCCAAGCTAAGCACCCTATTCATGCTTTCCACTGCGAGCCAATTTGGGGGTTCTCCAACTTAGGTTTTAAGTTTTGGAACTGGACGGATTTTACCTACCAATTTATCGAGGACTTCGAGCAACGCTTGGGCTGCGAGGTGAGAGTGGTTTATGAGCATACTTGATTTACTTTTGTAAATCACTGCTATTTCTCACCTCTGCTTGAAAGTAATGATAGTGTGAACTTTTATTTTTGGCTTCACCACTATATAAGGCATCTTCTAGTAATACTATTTAATATCAACTAATTTTTGATGCTAATATTTTCTATATAAGGAACTTCTATTCGCACTGCACTAAGTCTTCCCTCGCCTGCCCACGTATTTATAAGCTTTACTTTCCATTGAATCAAAAAGGTTTTTCCTTTAAACTTTGGATTAGTCAGGTCTCCATCTTCTTTTTCCATTTCTAAAGCTAAATCATAATCATCTATGCGATTGATGCCCTCAGAGTAGCCAAAGTCCCATTCTCCATTTCCTTTTAATCCAAAGGAATTTCGTTTCCAGCCGCTGTCTTTCTTAACATCTGTACTTTGAAAATTCAAGTGGAAAAAATCATCTATGTATGCTTTTTCATATTTTGCCTCTAAAACTTGCACATTATCATTCAAATTAAGATTGGTAAACGCTCCAAAGACCCAGGCAGTATGACCATTTTTTAGCTTTACCTGATACCAGTAATCCGTTTCTCTGTCAATCGTTTCAAAAAAAGCTGTTCTCCCAATTACTTCTAACTGCTCCCCCCTTTCTAATTCTGTGATAATTTTTGACTCGTGATTTGATGTAACATAAGCATTGACTTTATCAAAGTTTACTATCAAGTAGGTAGCCTCTTTCTTGGGACGCAGCCCTAACAAGAAAAGTACATATAAAGCAACTATGATTAGAAGACTTTGGATTGATTTTCTCATTGTGGTAAATTTTATACTTAACTGTCAGTTTAAAAATGAAATATTTTAACATCATAACTATAACGGTTTACCATTCTAAATATTGCGTGGAAATATCTATTATATGAAAAAAATTACCACTTTATTTCAAAAAAAATTGAAAATATGTTACTTTCTGTCAATACATTACTACCTTCTTTTTAGCTATGTTTTTACTATCTTTCACCTCTACTATGTAAGCCCCTGTATGAGCAATATTTATGGGAATAGAAAAAGTTTGCACTAAATCATTGTTTTGCATAGGAACTTTTAGGCAGTGTACTTCCACTCCAAGCATGTTATATACAGTGATTTGCAAATCATCTGCTGTTTTTTGTCGTACTTTTACTTGCAAGACTTTATCGTCAGAATGGTAAAATACTTCCATAAAATCTAACTCTAAATCTTCTATCTTTATAGGAATAATTTTAGAGTAAGTTTCCTTTCCGTCCAAGTCCACCTGACGAAGTCTATAATAAAAAGTACCTCTGTAAGGAAGTCTGTCTAAATAACTATATCTATGCCCGTTTACAGTATTACCTTTGCTTTGTATAAAATCTATCTCTGTAAAATTGCGACCGTCTATGCTTCTTTCTATGAAAAAACCTTTGTTATCCTGTTCTCTGGCAGTAGTCCATTCTAACCTTGCCAACTGCCCCTCTACTAAGCGTCCTGTAAAAGAAGACAATTCAATAGGAAGTATAATAATACTACAACTGAAATCGTCTTCTCCTTCCTGAGGTGTCCCACACTGGTTAGTAACAATTCTTACTCTAAAACCAACAGTAGGTACAGTTGCTCCTGTATTTAGTCCATCATTGCCTACATCTAAGCGATAGACAAGCCTAATTCTACCTTTTCCCATAGGAGGAGCGGGCGTATTGGCGTTGTTGTCCCTTGATAATTGTATGAAACTATATTGAGAAGGATTATCAGGGGTCATAGTTACTACAAACTCACTTGGGTCTGCAAACTTTGCCGTACTGTAAAGTGCTTCAATCGTGATTTCTCCAAAGTCATTTACAATACATGCACCCCCACTTCCTCCCAGAGAAGAAATAATGTCAAACAAAGATTTATCGTTGATGTGTACGGTATTTAGCTTCTCATCAGCTACATACCACCATGTATTCATAGTTTCGAGATTATAGCCCATAGGATGGCTATTTTTTCCTCTTCTTACCCATCTATGACAACCTTCACCTGCGGCAAGCAGGTTAGGGTCACATCCTATAAGATTAGTAACTCCTGCTGTACCGGGAGGGAATGTACCAGGTCCGAGTACAAAGGGAGGAGCGGATTCTACAAAGGTATAACCTGAATTATTGGGGGCAGCTCCTCCAAAATTAGCTTGTACATTGGTATCGTCCCAATACATTTTAGGCAATGAAATAGGATTACCACAGGCATTGACATTAGGTCTAACTAAACTTACCCTAAATCCCTTATTATGATTTTCTACGTCATTGATAGGTAAGTTAGTCAGGCCAGCCCTAAATGCCACTAATATAGCTATATTTTCTCCATCTGCCACTTCATTTCCAAGTGCGTCTAAACCATCCCAAGAAACACAAGTAGTGCCATTTATCAATATTTGTTGAGATAGCAATACATCTCTACTTGATGGGTTGTCTATAGTGCTTGTATATACACCGTCAGACCCAGGCATATTAGTAGTATTGTTCCACAAGTCAATCAATACATCTACTGCTCCTGTGGCTTGGGCTGTAATATTGATACAGTAAGCAGTAGCATTATTATTTCCATCTAAGGCACACTGTTTTACAGAAATACCTTGTAAACAACCCACTTGCCCATTAGGGAATTCTGATGGGTCTGGATTCTGAAGAAAAATCCTATATGGAGGCGGAGTAGTAGGTAAGTCTGTAGGAAGTCCATATTGAGAACGCTTACTTAAAATAAAATCTGGATTGGTATTTACCCCATCTCTAGTACATATTACAGAAAAGCCAAAAGGGTCCATACCATTGAAGTCTAACTCTGTTACTACGGCATCTGAGGTAATGGGGTTGTTATCTTCTGCATAAACGTACATCTTCGCAGCAAATAAATTATTAGTAACAGCAGGGTCGGGCATACCCATAGTAGTCCCATTATTCCCTGTTTGCAAACCAGAGTCATTGATGTAATTACTTCCTGTACTTAATCGCCAAGCCCTTGACCAAAGTCTTCCATTTATTGCAGTAGTAGCCCCACTTCCTGTGTCGTTGACGCTTGTTACCGCACCAGTAACAGAAGAAACTATCATATTGTACCTACCCACTGAGGCAGCTATAGACAAATCAAAAAGTTGTAGAGAGGTCTTCCGACTTGCATAAGTCAAGGTATTAACATTGAAAAGCACAAACTCTATGTAGTAATCCCCAACTACATCAGGCGTATAGGCAAACGCATTATATCCCGTCAGCCCCACTAATTGGGCGGGACCTGCTACTGCTCTATTATAAGCCCCTATGGTGGCACCGCCTATATATCCTACTCCAGTTGTAGGTACGGTAGTTTCAGGGACTAATACTGTTCCATCAGGTCTTCTTATTCTAAACCTCAATTCAAACTCGGTAGAGGCGGTAAAATTCTCATTATGAGTAGCAATATCCCCAGAGTTATTTCCCATGGGTGAGTTTTCTATTTTGTATCTACCAAAACCAAGATAAATTCGTTCGTTAGTATTAGCAATACGAAACCTAAGAGTATTATTGTCTGGAGAAGGGTCTAAAGAAAAATAAGAAGCAAAGTTGTTTTCTGGTGCAGAAGTACGCATTACTACGATATGTCCATTGTCATTGTAGTTAGGACGCAGCTGCTTAGTGCCTTCTGCATAGCATAGTAAATAAAATAGTGAAAAAGCCACTGTCAACAGCGACTTTAATTTGAAAAGATTAGTGCCAAAACATATTTTATTCTTTAAATTTAACATAGCTTTATACGGCTTGAAGCCAAAAATATTACAATAAGGATAAATGTGTATTGTATGTGTAAAATCGCATCTTCCTCATGTAAAAGGATTCTTCACAAATTTATAAAAAAAGTAAGATTTGTCCTAATTTTATTGCAAAAACATTGCCTAAATATCAAATAAACAAGATTTTTTATTATTTTTTCTTTGAATAATACAATTTTCAAAATAAAATTTTTGTGTAATAAAAATACCTGCTTTGAGGTATTTTAAATTAGTAATACAGTAAACTTCACTTATAATTTACAATTGTTTGATTATGAAAAGAAACGCAAAACGGGGGAATAATAATATCGGTCTTATTTGAAAAAATCTTGCCAATTCACTTACTTTTGTAAAAATTAATGCTAATAAATATCAATATGAACTATAAAAACTCTTTCATAATATTGCTTTTTGCCTTGTTATCAAGCCTTTCTGCTTGCGAATTGACAAAAAATGTTAGCAAACCGCCTCCCGGTGTTACCAGATTGAAGGTAAATGTTACCTATATAGAAGTCATGGACAAAAACAAAGACAACGAGCGTTGGGACGTTGGGCTTTCTGACGAAGATATGGCACCTGACCTGTACTACACTGTTTCCATCGATAGAGAGCAGCGGTATAAATCCTCGATAAGTAAAAATAAATACATCACTCAATGGCTGGAGAAGTCTGATTTTATAGACGTTCCCAAAGGAAGTAAGATAGTGTTTACCTTTTATGATGATGATTTTTCTATGGTTAGAACAGGCGTTTTGAGCAATCCTGATGATTTCGTGGGGGTTTTAGAACTTAATCTTGAGCAACTTATCAAAGCCTCACAAGAAGGCAAAGAGTTTAAATTTGATAGAGTGCAAAAGTGTAGAATCGCTATCTCCAACATGATGCAATAGAATCACTAATGACTGTAATGATTCTTTATGAGAAAAAGAGAAATAGGTATCTTTATATTTATCAGCATACTTTTGTTTGTAGCAAAAGCAAAATCACAAACTATTGAGAAAGAAAATATTTATGTCTTAAAACCTACAAGGATTTTTGATGGAGAAAATCTTTTAGAAGACCACTGGGTAATGGTAAAAGGAGAGAAAATAGAGGCGGTGAAGAAAGCCTCTGAGATAAGTATTCCCAAAAATGCGATAATCATTGATTTACCTAACCAAACATTGCTCCCCGGATTGATAGAAGGACACTCACATTTACTTTTGCACCCTTACAACGAAACCTCTTGGGACGAGCAAGTACTCAAAGAATCCTCTGCCTTGCGGGTAATTCGTGCTGTCAATCACGCCAAAGCCACTTTATTGGCGGGTTTTACTACCGTCAGAGATTTAGGCACAGAAGGAGCAGGCTATGACGATGTGGGAATTAAAACAGCTATTAATCAAGGACTGATTTTATGTCCCAGAATGATAGTAGCTACTCGTGCCATAGTCGCTACGGGAAGCTATGCTCCCAAAGGATTTGCTCCTCAGGTAGAAGTCCCTCAAGGAGCAGAAGAAGCCGACGGAGTAGATAATTTGATAAAAGTCGTAAGAACCCAAATAGGGAAAGGAGCAGATTTGATAAAAGTCTATGCCGATTATCGCTGGGGCTTATTTGGCGAGGCTCGTCCTACCTTTTCCATAGAAGAATTAAAACTCATCGTAGAAACTGCCAAAAGTAGTGGCAGACCTACAGTAGCCCATGCAAGTACCGCAGAGGCAATACGAAGATGTGTATTAGCAGGGGTGGAAACCATAGAGCATGGGGACGGAGGAACGCCAGAAGTTTTCCAACTCATGGCAGAGAAAGGAGTAGCTCTCTGCCCTACCCTTGCCGCAGGTGATGCTATTTTGCAATACAGAGGTTGGCGAAAAGGAATAGAGCCAGACCCGCAACGCATAGTGCAAAAAAAGCTATCTTTTAAACAGGCTTTGGAAGCGGGAGTAAAAATATGTTTTGGTGGAGATGTAGGTGTGTTTACGCATGGAGATAATGCCAGAGAATTAGAAATGATGGTGGAGTATGGTATGAAACCTGTAGATGCTTTGAAATCAGCTACTTCTGTCAATGCTGATATTTTTCACTACGCCAATCAAATAGGTAGAGTAAAAGCTGGGCTATTGGCAGATTTGATTGCAGTCGAGGGAAATCCTTTACAAAACATCAAAGATATTAGAAAAGTGAAACTGGTGATGAAAGGGGGAGAAATCGTTAAACAATAGCAAATATAGCTAAGATTAAATTTTTTAAAACACTGATTACCAAAAATAACACATGAAAAAACTTATTTTCAACGCCACAGGCAAACCTGAGAATGTACTTTCTTTGACCGATTCAGCTATTCCTATGCCACAAGCAGGAGAAGTCCTTGTCAAAGTAAAAGCAAGCCCTATTAATCCTTCTGATATTGCTTTTGTAGAAGGAGTGTACGGTATTCGCCCACAGCTACCCTCGGGAGTGGGGTTTGAGGGAGCGGGCATCATTGAGTCCGCTGGTGAAGGAGTAGATTTGCCAATAGGCACAAAAGTCAGTTTTACCACTGTGGGGGCGTGGAGTGAGTATGCTATTGTTTCCGTCAAGTCTTTGATTCCTCTGCCATCTACTATGCCTTTTGACGTTGGCAGTCAGGTATTTGTAAATCCATTTACCGCTTGGGCTATGGTGCATGAGTCTGGCTTGAGAGCAGGAGAGTGGTTGCTACTCACCGCAGGAGGCTCTACTTTTTCCCAATTAGTGATTCAAATAGCTACCAAAAAAGGTATTAGAACCATTTGCACTGTCCGCAGAAATGAGCAAATAGAGCAATTAAAAGCATTAGGGGCTGCTGAGGTCATTAATACAGAAGAAGTAAACTTGATAAAAAAAGTTCGCGAACTTACTGATAAAAAAGGAGTTGCCTATTGCTTTGATGCGGTAGGGGGTGATATAGCAGGTTTAGCTTTGCAGTGCCTCGCTTACAAGGGAACACTGCTTACTTACGGCATGTTGAGCCAAAAAGAAACACCTGTAAACAACGGCTTAATGATTTTCAAAAATCTCCATTTACGCGGTTTTTGGCTAAGTTCTTGGCTACAAGAGATAAGTAAAGAAGTGAGGCAACAAGCGGCAGGTGAAGTAATAGGAATGTTGGACAAAGGGGAACTCAAAGTAAAAATAGACAAAAAATATGCTCTTGCAGACTTCAAAGAAGCAATCACTCATGCACAAACAGAAGGAAGAACAGGAAAAATATTGCTAATAAATGAATAAGACTATTTCATTTCACCTAAAACCTCAATTATAATGAAAGACAGCAAAGAAAAGCAAGTACATATCCTTGTTGGCTGTGCTGATGCACGCGACCTCAGCCAAGTACAGATAGACAGTTTTAATGAAACAATCAAAGTCTTCGAGGCAAAAGGAATCCAAGTAGAAATGCGTGTTATTAGAACGGCAGGCTCTTTCATTACGCCTGATGTAATTAGCGATATTAAACGAATCATAGACGAAACTCAAAGGGATTCAGATTTTAAACATATTAGCTACTATGTTCATATTCAGACGCATGGACATTTGGAGGGCAAAGGAGATAAAGCCTACGTTAGCCACATACACGACCTCAAAGTAGTTCCCGACTCTCCTCTCAACTGTGGTATGCTAAGAGCCTCCAGCGTAGGTATTGAGATAGAGGAGTTTATCATTACAGCACAACCCGAGGTAAATATCAAAGGAGAGATAGTTAAAATTTCCTCAGAAAAAGAAATACGCCAACTATTAGCAGGAGTGTATGGCTATGATGGTTACTTAGCAGGGGATTGGATTCGCGGCATAGACTACTTACGTACCCATCCTCGCACCCAGCGAACTCATTTGGAAAGAATAATCAAAACAGACAGCGATTTCAAAAACTTAGCTATTCAAATCACCGCAGGTATCCAAGACTATGCTTCTCACTCACTTATTCGCGTAGATGGGGGCGAGCCAGAAGTGCCTTATTGGGATTCGGTGCAGATGCTTATCCGCAAGAAAGTAAAGGAAGTAGAAAGTAGCTCGCTGGCTTCACAATCAGCTAAGCAAGCACCCTTAGCAGGCTTGATATGTATGCCAGACCCTAAAACATCGCGTAGGTCTTTGGCGGCTAAGTACTATCAAAAACTCAAAGGTCTAACTTATACAGACGAGTATTTGCCTAACACCTTGTTTAATATGACAGGTAGTGGATTTGATATACCCTTGACACCTTTCGGACCCTATGTAATTGCTGGCTTTTTTTACAGCGTAAAGCATTTAAAACTCACCGACCAAATGGTCATGGGCTATGACCAAGCTCAAACGAATCGTATTTTGCAAAAAATTGATAATGACCCAATCATGAATCTAATCGTAAAGAAATTTGAGGTAAATTTGATTGCTATTAATCATAAAGACCTGATTACTACCAATTTTACATCTTAAATTGCAGGTGAGT
This sequence comes from Thermoflexibacter ruber, assembly GCF_900113045.1. Taxonomy (GTDB): domain Bacteria; phylum Bacteroidota; class Bacteroidia; order Cytophagales; family Thermoflexibacteraceae; genus Thermoflexibacter; species Thermoflexibacter ruber. The sequence continues at coordinate 83,622 of NZ_FONY01000008.1, read as the reverse complement.
AGTTTTCTTCTGCAATTTAAAAAGTACTCTTGCCACTCTTATCTTTTATATATTTTTTAAAAATATTGTAAAAGAAAACGTACAATAAAAAACTTAAAGGAATTGCAAAAATAGCCCAAACAAATACGGCTTCTATGAGCAGCCAGCCCAAAGTAGAAAAAGCCTGCCAAAAACCTTCTTGGAAAAGTGCTTGGACTTGCGAAATAGAAGAAAAGGGATTTTCTGTACTAAAAAGCCATGAGGCAAGTCGGAAGTAGGGTATTAGCAAAAGCAACTGCAAGGGATAGACGACGTAATTGACCAACTGGATTGCGGCTATATTCAAGCGGAATAAAAAAGCAGGAATAAAGCAAAGTAAGGTAGTAAGACCAATGATAGGGAAAATACCCATTACAAAGCCCAATGCTACCGACCAAGCCAAAGTAGTGGGGGTTGTGCCTTGTTTGAGAAAAGAAAGAAGCGGATAAATCAACTTCTCTCTTAGCCAGTGTTGCATGAGTATTAGTTTTTCTTTTATAAACCCCAATTGCTTTTAAAAAGTTTGACAGCTATCGCTAATAATATGACACCAAATACCCGCCTGAGTACATCTGTTCCTGACTTACCTAATTTTCGCTCTATCCAATCGGAGTTTCTCAGTACCCAATAGACCAAAAGCAAGTTCAAAATAATGCCTACAATGATGTTTGCTACGGTGTATTCCGCTCTTAATGAGATAATCGTGGTCATGGTTCCCGCTCCTGCTATCAAAGGGAAAGCGATAGGCACTATGGAAGTAGAGCTTGGGGTTACGTCTTCATTTTTGAATATGTGAATCCCTAAAATCATTTCCGCTCCTATGATGAAAATGATAAAGGAACCAGCAATAGCAAAAGAAGCTACATCTAAACCCAACAAATTGAGAATAGCTTTCCCAAAAAATAAAAAGGAAATCATCAGCACTGCGGCAGCTATAGTAGCGGTTTCTGCCTCGATTTTTCCTGCTCTTTTTTTCAAAGAAATAATGACAGGAATAGAGCCAACAATGTCTATGACAGAAAAAAGTATAAGCGATACAGAAATAATTTGTTGAAAATCAAACATTTGACTTAGTTGTTTTGCTTCAAAATTTTGTGTGCCAACTCTGCAATCAAAAAATCTATTTCCTCATCTATGTCGATAGCTTCTCTCCTATCTATCTCAAAAAGATATGGGCGATTGCCTATGCGGTTATGTCTTTCCTTCAAAATTTGCTTGGTAAAAATATATAAGCAAGAGTTTTCCTCATAAATAGGAGGTAAATCTTGGGTACGGAGCAGGATATTTGGATTGTGGTTTACTGCCCTTGCTAATCCGTCCCAAAGTCTTGTTTGCAAACGAGTTACACTGAACAAGGAATCATAAATAGGATAATTTTTTAAGAAAAAATCTATTGCCTCTTGAACAGTTTCTGCACTAAGTAAGGGATTGGTACTATGTGTTTGCAAGTAAAAATCAGATTCTATTTGCCCTACAATGTTGAGCAGTACATCGTTCATCGGAATATTGCCGTCTCTGAGATGCACAGGTCTTTCCAATACAATGACTTTGGACAAATTTGCCTTTGCATAGTCCATAATAGTCGGGCTGTCCGTATCTATGACTACTTGCGTGATGGATGGGCAGTTAAGCAGAGTTTCTGTGATATAGTGAAACAAGGGTTTGCCGTTGAAAGAGCGATAATTTTTTCCTTTTACTCTTTCGCTACTGTGCCGCATTGGCACGATGGCTGTGATTGTTTTCATTGATTTTTAATGAGTTACATTCTACTAAACAGCTCTGTCAGGTTTTAAAAAGCTGACAGAGCTAAAATTTGGTGCAAAGTTAAAAGGAAAAATGACAAAGGAAAAATTCCTCAATCCAATGCTTGATAAATCATGGCTTTGAACTGATTTTCTATGCCCCAGCCTTTGGTAGGGAAAACTTGGAAAAGTACTACGCCGACTAAGTCTTCTTTGGGGTCTATCCAGTAGTGCGTGTAGTACATTCCGCCCCATTCAAAAGCCCCCACAGAACTTGGGATTTTGGCATGACCTTTTTCACTGACTATCTCAAACCCAAGCCCAAACTTATTGCCTCTATCCCAGACTTCCAAATTGCCTATTTGATTGGTTGTCATCAGTTCTACTGTTTTCCGCCCTAAGATTCTTTTGTTATTAAAAGTGCCTCCATTAAGCAACATTTGGCAGAGTTTGGCATAATCCATAGCTGTAGAAGAAAGCCCCGCTCCACCAGAGAAATAGGTTTTTGCCCCTGAAATAGGGTATTCTGTCCAGTGAGAAGTTGGTTTGCGGGTGATGCCTTCTTTTTCACCAACCTCTTCATAAACAGCTACTAAGCGGTCGTATTTGCTCTCAGGAAGAAAGAAATAGGTGTCAGTCATACCCAAAGGTTCAAAAATGCGTTCTTGGAAAAATTGGGCCAAGGTCTTCCCTGAGATTACCTCTACCAAGTAACCTAAAATATCCGTATTTAATCCATAAGTGAACTGCTCACCTGGTTCGTGCAAGATGGGTAGTTTGGCTAATTTAGGGATAACCTCTGACAATTTGATATTTTCAGTAGAGTAAAAGCGGGGAATCTTGTTTTTGGCATAGACTTCATTTTCGTAGGGAATCCCTGCGGTATGAGTAAGTAAGTGCCTGATAGTAATTTCTTTACTGGCAGATTTGGCAGCGTAGGAACTATCTTTTTTGTTCACCTCCACCAGTATTTTAGGATTTTTAAACTCAGGAATAAACTTAGAAATGGGGTCGTCAAGCATGAATTTCCCTTCTTCGTAAAGCATCATTATAGCTACGCTTGTAACCGCCTTGCTCATGGACATAATGCGAAAAATATTATCCGTTTTCATTGGTTTGTTATTTTCTATGTCATTCATGCCTAAGGCTTTGTGATAAACAATCTGCCCCTTACGAGCTATGAGGGCTACCGCTCCAGCTATTTTCTTGTTGGCTATTTTCTGTAATAGCATCGCTTCTGCTTTTTGGAGCTGGGCTGAGGAAACTCCCACGCTCTCAGGTGATTTAGCAAGGATAAGCTGCTGAGGCTTAGTGCTTGATTGGGCATGGGATTCTCCTAACAGGAGTAAAGAAAAAATCCATGTAGCTAAAAATAGAAGTTGCTTTCTCATTGACTTACTGTTTTAAAAAATGCAAAGACGAATATAAAACATAATCTTTGCAAAGCAACTATTTTATCTCGAACTCGACCCGCCTATTGCGTTTTTTATTTTCTTCTGAATTGTTGGGAAGAATGGGGAACATACTGCCATAACCTTCTGCACTTAAGCGGCTTGCTTCTATACCTTTGTCTATCAAAAAGTTCATCACTACCATTGCCCTGAGTTTGGAAAGGTGCTTGTTGCTGTGTTCTTTGCCCACATTATCCGTATGTCCACTAATTTTGATTTTTATAGAGGGGTTTTCATTTAAAAAGCTAACGATTTCAAGTAAGGTTTTACTTGAATTTTCAATCATATTGGTAGAGCTTTGCAGGAAATAAACATTTTCTAAGATAATTTTTTTTCCTGTAACTGATTTATTTTCCTTGATTTCTGCTTTTAATCCTTCCATGCTTAGATAGCCAAAGGGGACGTAGGCAGTAGTACTAATAGGTGTTTTTTTTTCCTCAGTCAATAAGGACTCCTCTGTAATACTTTCCTCTTTAGCCATTTCTTCTTTTGCTTTTGCAATATCAGGTTTAGATGTACGCTTGGGTGTAGGAAGTGAGGTAACTTTTTTAGGACGGATAAGTTCCATCGTGCCAGGGGAGCAGGTTTGCTTAGCAGTCCAAGGACCTGAGAGGGATTCTCTGACAGAGTTATATTTTAGGGTATAGTCTTTGATGCACCAATATGCGTTACTCCTTATCGATTGCTCAATTACTTTAATCTCTTGTATTACAACACCTTGTGAGGTAGCTTTTCCTTTCAGGCTAATGACTGCGTACTCTTTGGTATCTTCTATGCGGATAAGCGATGTACCCGTAAGGTTTCCATTTTTGTCTTGATTAAGAATGATGGAAAACTCATAAATATCATTTATCCCTCCTGCGTTTTGGTGCAAAATACCTATCCATGCCCCACTAAAATCAATCTTCTGAGAAAGCACGGGTTTACACATCAAGAGCAGAAAAACAATAGATAAAAAACTATGACGCATTATTTTTCAATATAAAAAGCTACTTACCATCACTCATAAATTTTGCCAAAGTCTTTGCCATATAAAATCAAAAAATAATTTGTTGATTATTTTTGCAAAAACTTTCAAATGTATTATTTTAGTGAAATTTTTGGATATATAACTCTGTGCAGAGTTCTGTTTTACTTTTCTTTTTACAACCCAACTATTCTTAGTAAATGAAAAGCCCCTATCTTAGCCCGATGTAGTGTAAGCTATCCCCTTTAAAATCAATCTATTTGAATAAAATTTTACTTGAATATAATATATTATGAAAAAGTTTTCTTTGACTTTTAAATTTTCCACTCTTACTGCTTTATTTTCAGTCCTTGTTTTTTCTCAAAGTGTATTTGCACAAACCTCCATCACCTCTGGACTATGGAACAGTACAGGCACTTGGGTAGGTGGCGTGATACCTCCGGCGGGAGCTACTGTAACGATTGCCGCTGGGCATACTGTTACTGTAGCTACCGCAGGGGACATCAACACGACTAATACTATTACCATACAAAATGGTGGCATACTCAATTTAACTAATGGTAATACAAACGCCGCAACTTTTATAGTAGATGCAGGAGGGACACTTACGTTGAATGGAGGTACACTCAATATTACTACCGCCACTATCAACGGTAATTATAACCACAATATGAACGGAGGCGTTATCCCTACGGCTACTTGGGGGGCAAATTCCAACTGTAATATATTTGGGATTACCACTACGCCTCTTGGGGGAGCGAGTTTTGCACAGACTTTTGGGAACTTCACTTGGAACTGTACAGGGCAAACTGTTACCCAAAATACAGGAGCAGGAGCGGCAATGAACGTAGCAGGAAACTTTACTATCAACAATACAAATTCATCTGCGTTGGTTTTTGCAAGGAACTTGAATATAGCAGGGAACTATACAGACAACGTAGGCACAGCTTTTTTAGACTTTTATACCAATGGGGTTACTACCACTTTTAATGGTATAGGAACACAAACGCTTACTGTTGGTGCTTTTAACACACGATTCCACAACTTAGTTGTAAACAAATCCTCAGACATTGTAGATGTAAGCGGAACTCCAAGTTCTAATATCATCGTAAGTAATGCGCTTACTCTGACCAATGGTAGAATTAGGCTCAATACCACTAACCTCAGCTATGCAGGTACTCCTCCTAACATCACGCGTACCAATGGTTGGGTCGAGACTCAGAATACAGGATTAGGAGGTTTTTTCTTATATAATGCAGGGAGTCCTGCTACCAATGTAACTTTTCCTGTGGGAGATGCCACCAACTATCAACCCTTTTTCATCGCCAATATTACCGCAAGTGGAGCGTTAGTTGGTTTTGGTCCACCCACTATTTCTGTCCCAAGCGGAGGAGTAGGCTCATGGACGGTCAGAACTTTTGCGGGGACTTCAGCGGTTGGGATTCTTGACCCACAAGGCGGCACGCTTACTGCGGCTTCTAAAATTCATATCAATCCCAACTATGCAGGGACATGGACAACAGTAACTACTAATTATTCCGCTCCTAACTACACCTCTGCATCGGCAGTTACGACAGGTAATATAGACGAGTTTTCTGTTTATTCTCTACCTATCCCCACCATCACCTCTTTTTCTCCTACCTCTGGGGCAGCAGGCAGCACTGCAGTAACCATTATAGGGACAAACTTTAACCCTTCGGGACCTAATGATGTATTTTTTGGAGCTGTCAAAGTAACAGGAACGGCTAATCCAGCAGGGACACAGATTACTGTAACCGTACCCAATGGCGCAACTTCAGTTACACCAATTGTGGTGAGGAATAATGCCAATGGATTTCAGGGAAGTTCGCTGACTGCTGTTACTACAAAGCGATTTACGGTTACAAATACTCCTAATTTATCACCCTTAGTTACCAATTATAGCCCAAGCAACTTTACTACGGGAACAGGACCAAGAGCTACTACAGTGGGAGATTTTAACAATGATGGAAATCCTGATATAGCAATTGTAAATCAAGGAAGTGATAATGTAAGTATTAGATTAGGAGATGGTGCAGGAAACTTTGCAAATACGGCTACAATTCCGCTCCCTCTCATAGGTGCTTTCCCTTTCGATATTGCTACTGGTGATTTCAATGGAGATGGCATTGCGGACCTGGCAACTGCAAATTATGGGACTAACGATGTAAGTATTCTATTAGGAGATGGCAGTGGCGATTTCCCTACGGTCAATAATTTCCCTATTTTTATCAATTATCAAAATCCAGTGGCTGTAGCCTTAGCTGATTTTAACAATGATGGGCATTTAGACTTCGCAGTAGGAAATACGAATGGGACCCCCATTGATGGAGGTGTAAGTGTTCGCTTTGGAGATGGAACAGGTACTAACTTTACTGGTACAGTGGACTTAACAAGTGCCGACCCTACTGCGCTTGCTATAGGAGATTTTGACAATGACGGCGACATAGATATTGCTGTAGGCGAGGGGAACTCAAGCAATAACTTATATATCTGGACTAACAACGGGGCTGGGGCATTTACGGGTCCTGCAATTTCTACTGTAGGTGGCGGAGCAGTAGAGTCAATGGCAAGCGGACACTTTAATGCTGATAGTAATGTGGATTTGGTCATTGGAACTATTACAACCAATAGTGCTTATCTATATACAGGCAATGGAGCTGGTGCTTTTGTACTTACCGCTACTGTTCCTACAACTACCGTGCCTCGCTCTATGGTTATCGGAGATTTCAATGGCGATGGAAGCAGTGATTTTGCGACAGCACATGGTGGAAGTGGCAATAATGTTCAGATTACCTTGGGCAATGGAGCTGGCGCCTTTACCACCCCGAGAATTATTCCTTTTACTGGTGCTTTTGGTATTTCACAGGGTGATTTTAACAATGATGGCAGAGCAGACTTGGCAGCTGTGAATTTTAGCGGAACAGGTGGAACGGCTCTTATATATGACCCCACCGTTGCCTTTAAGACCACTTGGATTACCACTGATGGAGAAATTACTATTCCTACCACAGGTGGTGGCTATAATTATAGTATTTCTTGGACAAACCTTACTAATGCAGGAGTAGGCGATGGCTCTATCACAGGGCAAACAGGAAACTATACCATCACAGGTTTAGAAAATGGCAGTACATACCGAATAGAAATTTCGGGTACTTTCCCACGATTCTTTATGAATAATAATGCTACGGAAAGAACTAAACTTAGAACAATAGAGCAATGGGGAGATATAGCTTGGACAAGTATGCAAAATGCTTTTGCCGGGTGTAGTAATTTGCAAATCACCGCTACTGATGCACCGAACTTGGCAGGAGTAACAGATATGAGTGGTATGTTTTTCCAGTGTACTGCCTTTACAGGTAATGCCAGTATGAATACTTGGAATACCTCTACGGTTACAAATATGGGTACGATGTTTATGCAGTCCTCTTTCAATCAACCCTTGAATAATTGGAATACAAGTGCCGTTGTAACCATGATTCAAATGTTCCGTGCTACTCCCTTCAATCAAGACTTAAACTTGTGGAATACAGCCAATGTGCAGGATATGAGTTTTATGTTCAGTGATTGTCCTACGTTTAATGGCAATATTAGTACATGGAATACAGCTAACGTATTGGGCATGACCCAAATGTTTTATAATTGTGCTGCTTTTAATAGCGATATTAGTGGGTGGAATACAGGGCTTGTAACAGATATGCAATATATGTTTACAGGTTGCAGTGCTTTTAACGCAAATATCAGTGGATGGAATACAGGCAATGTAACCAATATGTATAATATGTTTTTGGTTGCTTCCTCTTTTGACCGCTCTTTGGCAACTTGGAACATGGGCAGTGTTGTTAATGCACAATTTATGCTTGATGGTTGCGGAATGTCGCAAGCCAACTACGAAGCAACACTCATAGGTTGGGCTGGTCAAACTTTACAACCAAATATCACTTTGGGAGCAATCGGAAGAACTTACTGCTCACCCGCTGCAGTAACTGCAAGAACAACTTTGACCACTGCACCAAAAAATTGGATAGTTGTAGGAGATGCCTTAAGTTGCCCTTTCATCACCACTTGGATTACTACAGATGGAACAATTACCATTCCTACCACAGGTGGTGGCTATAACTACAATGTTACTTGGACAAACCTCACCAATGCGGGCGTAGGCGATGGCTCTATCACAGGGCAAACAGGAAACTACACCATTACAGGCTTAGAAAATGGAAGTACGTACAGGGTAGAAATTTCTGGGACTTTCCCTCATTTCTATATAAATAATGATGTTACAAATGCACCTAAGCTAAGAACGATAGAACAGTGGGGAGATATTGCTTGGGCTTCAATGGCAAACGCTTTTCATGGGTGTAGTAACCTGACTTATAATGCTACTGATGTACCGAATTTAGCAGGTGTAACAAATATGAGTTATATGTTTACCAATTGCAGTAGTTTCAATGGTAATGCAAGCATGAATACTTGGAATACTACCTCAATTACGGACATGAGTTATTTATTTGCTGGGGCGAGCGTTTTTAACCAAGACATTAGCGGGTGGGACGTAAGCAACATTACTAATATGAGTGGAATGTTTTTATTGGCGAGTGCTTTCAATCAGAATATAAGTGGGTGGACAACCAATAACGTAACTTCCATGTTTGCAATGTTTCAAGATGCAGTCGCTTTCAATCAAAATATTGGAGGCTGGAATACTACAACAGTTACCAATATGAGTTATCTATTCGCTGGAGCGACTGTATTCAATCAAGATATTAGTGGGTGGAATACTGCGGCGGTTACAGATATGAGTTATATGTTTAATAATGCCCCTACTTTTAATCAGAATATTGGAGGATGGAATACTGCGGCAGTTACTAACATGAGCAATATGTTTAATGTAGCTACAGCCTTTAATCAATCCTTAGCCACTTGGGACATTGGCAATGTTACTAATATGACCAATATGCTCAATAACAGTGGTCTTTCCCAAGCCAATTATGATGCTACTTTGATAGGCTGGGCGGCTCAGACCGTACAAGTAGGAGTAAACTTAGGAGCAGCAGGTTTGCAATACTGTGCAGGCGCAGCAGCAAGAACTACTCTGACTAATACCCCTAATAACTGGGTGATTACTGGAGATGTGCTGAGTTGTGCAGGGTATTTCAGTAGAAAAACTGGCAACTGGAGCGATGTTACTGCTGGCGATGGCACCTGGTCGACCATAGCCGTAGGCGGTGCAAGTTGTGATTGTACACCTGTAGCTGGGGCAGATGTGCTCATAGATGCGGCACACACCATTACCGCTGACGTAAGCACCAATACCAATAGCATTGCCTTAGGGGGAACATTGGACTTGCAAGATTTAACCCATACATTTACAGACATCAATAATAACGGCGGCGCAGGGATTTTAAGAATCGGTGGAGGTACTGCGGCAGGTACAATCGCTGGTACAACAGGAACTTTCTTTACTACGGCTACCAATACCGTAGTTTTTGATGGAACAGCACTTTATGCCCTTCCTAATAGAAACTATCCTACCTTAGAAATCACAGGAACGGGAGGACGAACGCTTGGAGGAGGTCCCGTTGATATTTTAGGAAACTTAAATGCAACTGGTGGCTCGGCAACATTAAGTTCTACAGCTACTATTAATTTCCCTAACGCAGGTATTTTGCCTCATTTGATACAAGGCACACTAGGCGACCAAATCAACCTTACAGATGTAAATATTAACGGAAATACAGAAGTAAATGCAGGTTTTGGCTTTAACTTCAATGGAGTAATTACTGTAAATACAGGAATTACATTTACAAACAACTCTGCCTTTTTCCAAGCCAATAGTGCTACAAGCAATATAACAGGAGCAGGAACATTTGTTAATGCAAATGTGGTCTATTGGCTGAGTGATATTACTCCAAGCGTTGCTAACTTTGATGCTATTACCAATGCTAATACTGTGGTATATCAGGCAGGAATAGCACCCCCGCGTAATACAACTTATGACCTTCTATTTTTCAGAAATACTCGAAGTACTACCTCGGGAACTATCATTGCTAACCAAATTATTTTTGATAACTTTGCTTCTCCTTCTGCTTTAAACTTAGCAACCGGCACAGATATTACCGTAAATAATAACTTAACATTAGCAAACCCCAACGGCTCTACGATTGACTTCGGTACAGGGAATGCAACCATCTATGTTGGAGGCGACTTATTAGCCTCCACTGTGGGTGCTACTATAACCCATAACGCAGGTATCGGGGCTACTCAACTTTTATCTTTAGCTGGTGCGAATAATGCCTTAAATGCATTCAATAATGCCACACTCTCAGGGACAAGCCAAGTTACTTACAACGGCACAAACCAGCAAGTTTTTGCCTCACCTAACTACCAAAACTTAGAGATTGCTGGTGGAGGCGTTAAAACGCTTTCTGGAAATACCACCGTAAGTGGTACACTCATCTTAGGAAATGGTCGCCTACAATTAGGAGGAAATGATTTAACGCTCATTAATCCTGCTGTAAGTAGCCAACTCACTGGCGCACCTTACACCACAAGTTGGATAGAAACCAACGGAACAGGAAGTTTGATAAGACAAGGAGCAGATACTAATGTAGATTTTCCTGTGGGAGATAATACAGCTGTGCGTCTGCTTACCTTGTCAAATACTGATGCAGGAAACAATACTGTTAGATTTAACCCTACCATAGCCCCAGTAATTACTGGGACAAATCCTGCCGCAGGCATGTGGTCTATCAATACCAATGTGGCTACCGACCTTACCTTCTCCAATGTGGGCGGTACAGCAGATGCCACTTCCGAAATCCATTATGACAATGCAGGCTGGACTGCCCTGACCACCACAGGAGGCAGACCTCCTTATATCGCCGCAGGCATAGCCTTCACAGGAGCAGACCAAAACTTTACCATTTTTACTCCTGCCGCCGCTACTTACTACAGCGTAGGAACGGGAAATTGGAATAATGCCGCTTCTTGGTCGACAGTTTGCGGGGGAGCAGGAGGCGCAGGTGTACCTACTGCCATAGACAATGTAGTAATATGCACAGGAACGAACATTACTCTTGCTTCTACTTCTGCCTGTGCAAACTTGACCATTGAAGCCACAGGTGCTTTAGAATTGGCAAACCAAGATTTTACGGTGAATGGCACAAGCACCATAGACGGAAATCTGAGAGATACGCAAAATGGTGGAATTAATACCTTTACAGGGAACGTAACGGTCAATACAGGTGGTACTTTTGAAGCTACAAATATCAACTCTACTTTTAACTTTGGAGCGAATATTACCAATAGTGGCACTTTTGATTTGCAAAGCAATAATACTATTTCCTTAAATGGCATAGGTGCTACCATTACTGCCAACACCAATATGAATTTTAATGGTGGTTTTGTAGGTACGACTAATTTTAACGCCAATTGTAGTTTAACAGGTGCAGGTACAATTATTTTTTCTGCTGCTTTTAATAATGTGGCGGCTGGAGTTACTGTAACTAATAATGCCAATGTTGATTTCTTTTATGCAAATCCTGTTGCGGCTTCACCTGCAAGTACCTTTATCAATGGAGCAAATGCCTTTTTAACTTTGAGAGGTGTCAATTTGCCCATGAATGGAGGTATTTTTAATGCCAATGCAGTAAATAATACAGTAAGCTATTCAAGGAATGCTATTCAAGATATTTTAGGAGGAATTACTTATCATCACTTAGAGGTTTACACCAATACGAAAACCATTGTCGGGGGGAATATTATCATCAATGGCAATTTGTCTATCTCCAATGCTCCTGTTACTGTTTTTGATGCCAATAATTTTAATATCAATATTAGAGGTAATTGGCTTACCCAAGTAGGTTCTTCTTTTGTTGGCGGTACAGGGACGGTTACTTTTGACGGAAATATAGCTCAAAGCATTACAGGAGCGACTACTTTTAATAACTTGGCTATCAACCAAGTCCCCGCCAATATCCTAACAGTCAATAACCCTATTACAATAACAGGAACTTTATCCCTAACCAATGGTCGTCTGCAACTAGGTCCCAATAATTTAACACTAAATAACCCTACCGTAGCCCTACAACTTCTCGGTACTCCTTATGCGACAAGTTGGATAGAAACCAACGGACTGGGTAGCTTGATACGACAAGGTGCAGTAACAGGCATGGACTTCCCAGTAGGCGATGCAACAGGAGTGAGGTTAGTGAGCATGACTATTAGCGGCGCAGGAAGCAATACAGTAAGGTTCGCTCCCGCTATCGCTCCTCCGATTGTAGGTACAAACCCCGCCGCAGGTATGTGGATTATCAATAGACCCGCAGGAACGACTAATTTATTGTTTTCTAATGTAGGGGGTACTGCTGATGCTACTTCGCAGATTCACAGCGGAGGTTGGACAGCTTTAGCTACTAACGTTGTCTTGCCCAATTACACCACTACGGCAGGAGTAGCATTTACAGGAACGGCTCAGAATTTTACCATTTTTACTCCTTCGCCTGTTACTCCGCCTACCGTTCAGTCCTTTGATATTCGCTTCCTCAGTGTAACAGCAAATACAGTTGGCTTACAATGGACAAATGGCAATGGAGCAAACAGAATAGTAGTAGCAAGCACAAGTAATGTATTTACTCCACCAACTGACGGGGTAGCTTATACTGTAGGACAGACTATTGGCAGTGGCAGAGTCGTCTATATCGGCAATGGAAGCATCGCAACGGCTTATGGTCTTATTCCTGAAACTAAATACTTCTTCCATGTTTTTGACTACAATGGTACAGGTACGCTGACCGCTTACAATATTTCCCCTGCCGCAAATAATCCCAATAGCATTACTACTTTGGCAGTTCCCCCGCAAAATCAACCAACCAACTTGGTAATTTCTGATATTACACCTACTTCCGCAAAGGCAATGTTTACCATAGCTACCCCTGTTCCCGCAGGTTCTGTCGCTGTCATAAGGAAACCTGATATTGACCGATTAGCCCCTGCGGATGGGCAGCCACTTACCGTAGGTTCGCTATTTTTCAATGGACAAATTGTCGTATTCTCAGGAACAGGAAATAGCTTTGACCTAAGTAATCTTGAACCTTTTACTACCTACATAGTAGAGGTCTATGCTTATAACGGCAGTGGAGCGAGCATTACCTACAAAAAGGACAATCCCCTCTCGGCTCAGTTCACTACTTCTGCCTTACTTCCTGTACTCATTTCTTTGGACATAAATGAAAAGGAAGTAGGAGATAATGCGTTTACTTTACAAGCAATAGGTAGTAATTTTACCTCAAAAACTATTATCAGATGGCAAGGGAAAGACCTCAGTACTACTTTTATCAATAAGAATAGCTTATCTGCCCAAGTCCCCAGAGATTTGTTATCAGAGGCAGGAGTTTTCAATATTGCCGCTTTTACACCTCCCACAGGAGGCGGTGAATCCAACGCACTTCCTTTCCAAGTCATTGCCGTTACCAATATCAGCAGTTTGCCTGTGGTATCGCGCACCGTTCCCCCAGATAAGAACGACCATCTTTTGCATAGAATCGCTTTTGAAGTAGCAGGCGGAGATGTGTCCTTAAAAGAAATTAAGTTTACTACTAATGGCTCTTATCAAATCACCGATTTGAAAAATGTAGCATTTACTTTGAAATATTCTACCGATGAGAGCTTGGATAATAGCGATGTAACTTTGGCAACGAGTACAGCTATCAATGCTAATGGAAATATTACTTTTGATTTCTCAAGAACTCAACCTGCCCCTCAACTGCCTAAAAACAAAACCTCTTTCTTGCTTTTGACCGTCAATATTTCCAAAGATGCCAAAGCAGGAAACGAAATAGGTATTGCTCCTATCAGTTTTGATAATATCCAATTTTCTGCAAAAGTAGCCAAGCGAGGTATCAATCCCGCCTCAGCAGGGACAACTCAAAAGATAATCTCTGTTACTCCTTCTCCACAGGACTATTCCGCATTGATTAAATTTTTCACTGAATTAGGTGGTACAGATTGGGAAGAATCTTGGAATCTGAACAACCCTGTCAATACATGGAAAGGAGTCGAGTTAGACGAGGACGGGCGAGTTTTTGCTATCAACTTACCGAACAACAACCTCGTAGGCGAGTTGTCCAATGCCTTGACCAATGAAGGTGTATTAGTTAGTACCAATCTCAGATACTTAAACTTATCTGGCAATAGAATTAAAGGACAAATACCCCCTAATTTAGGCAACTTGACAGATTTAGAATATTTGGATTTGAGTAAAAATGAACTCTCTGGTAGCATACCACCGAGCATAGGAAATTTGACCAAGTTGGTTACGCTTTGGCTGGGCTATAACGACCTCAATTCCATTGATATAGATTTTAGCAGACTTACCAATTTGAGGAATTTGTTTTTACAATTCAATGAGTTTGATAAACTGCCCGATAATATTGGCGAGTTACAAAATTTAGAAGTATTGAGTTTGAAAGGCAATAAATTCAAAACCTTGCCCTCGACTTTGGGGAGATTAGGCAAGCTAAAATACTTAGATATTTCTGAAAATGAATTAGAACAAGTCCCTTCGGGAATTACCAACTTAACGGAATTAGAAGGTCTGCTCATGCACGCCAACTTTTTTAAGACCATTCCAAGCGATTTATTGAACTTGAAAAAGCTCAATTTATTTACTACTTATGATAATTTCTTAGAGTTTGGTAGCTTAGAACCGCTTAGGGTTTGGTGGAGTGGTCAAAGTAAAATGGACATTACCTATTCCCCCCAAGCCCGCATAGGTCGCTCACAAGAAATTACAGTAGAGGTAGGCTCTCCATTTACTTTTAACCTTCCCGTAACAGGCACAGCAAATCGTTACCAATGGTTTAAAAATGGAGTAAGTGTAAGTGTATCAAATAATTCCTCACTGACTATTCCGTCTGTTTCCGTTCAAGATGTAGGCATATATACGCTCAGAGTTACCAATAACTTAGTACCTGATTTGGTTTTACAAAGCTATGAGATGCTTCTTTCAGTAGATTGTGGCAGTGCAAGGCAAACTATCAAGCCCAAAATTACCATAGAAGGCTCAAGCGTTTTCTGTAATAATGAACCAGTCAATACACGCTTGACTACAGAAGTACGCTCTGAAATTAGCCGCTATCAGTGGTTCTTAGACGGAGTTTTGATAGCCAATGCCAACAGTAATAGCATTGCAGTTTCTGATGCAGGAAAGTACAAAGTACAAATCTTTACCAATGATGGCTGTAGTTTGTTCTCCGATGCAGAAGCCACTATCACTAAGCTACCTGCTTTCACAGTAAATATTACTCAAAATCAAGGAGTTTTAGTTGCTGGGGTTGCCAACCGAGTCATCAGCAACTATGAATGGTTTTTAAATGGCAATCTTATCCCTAATGCCTCCCAAGCACGCTATCTACCTATAGAAAGAGGTAACTATACCGTCAGAGTTACTGATGTAGATGGCTGTCGCAGTACCTCAGCTATAGAAGTAGTGAGTAGTGTAACTTCCTCAGAAGAAAGTATTTACGAAGGAGAAATCAAGGTATATCCCAATCCTTCCGAAGCAATTTTCTATTTAGAAGTAGGTAAAGAAAAAGCCATAAAGATTCAGCTGTTCAATGCCTTAGGTCAATTTTTCAATCAAAAAATCAGACCTTTACAAGGCAATCGATATGAAATTAATTTGGAAAATCAGGCTTGGGGAATGTACTTTATAGAAGTTACCTATCAGAACGGAAAAGTCATTAAGAAGTTAGTGAAAGAATAAAAAAGCAAGTTGAAATCTATATCATATAATTAAAATCAAAAAAATCATGGAAAAAAGATTAAAAACTTTTGAGGATTTGACCCCATTTGGTGGTTTTAGGTTGCAAGCAGTCTTTGACAATGGATATGGTGTATCCGTCATTCCAAGAGATTATTTAAAAAACATATTTTCAATGACTGATAGTTCTAATTCTGTGCTTGAAGATTCTTATCAGGACTCCGAAGAGATGTTTGAGTTAGTCATTATTATGCAAACAGGAGAAGATGATTTTAACATTGTTTCCGATACACCCGTCAATGAAATTTATGGAGATATTTTAATTTTAAACGAAGCCGAAGTCAATAAGATTATGAAGGAAGTGCAAAACTTGCCTAAGCGAGAAATTTAGAAACTCGTTAGACTTCTTGCGAAAATGTTTTTTTATCGCCTCACTCCTGTCCCTCTCCTTCTGAAAGGGAAAATAGGTGCTTTCGCAAGAACTCTATTAAAAGTTTTGTATTCTCCTGTTCGCAAACGTACACCTATATTTTTACTTCCGTACACTTTCTCTACTTATGCTACAACTTAATATTTTGTAAGATATTGTTAAGCAATAAGATATATTTTTTGGCATACCTTTGGTAAATGTATGTGCGTTATCAAATTAAAAAATATAAAAACTTAAAACTTGACAAGAAATGAAAACTTCAAAAATAATTATCGCTTCTTTATTTCTTTTTGCTTTTACTGTATTCACTGCCTCAGCAGAAGAAAATCCCAAAGACAAAAAAGCAGAAAACACTTGTTGCACTACCCAAGATACAAAGTCTGCCCTTTCACAAGCCGAATCCAAGTTCATTGCAGAAATGGAAGAGTACTTTGCAAAAAAGTATGGCAATCCCCTAAACGTATTGCAAAACAAGGTAGAGCAAATCGTCGTAGTAAGAGCCAATGGCAATACTATTCAAGAGGTCAATGTTGCTAAAAATGAGCAAGGTGAATTTACCTTGCCAGCAAACGCTGAAAAACTCATGGTCAAAGGCAATACAGCTTATTACCTCATCTTAGACTAAAAAATGTTTGACAATAGATAGATAAGAGTCGTTTCATTCCAATAGTTTGAAAATCAGTAAATTGAAAAAGCCCAAGTTCTTTGAATTTGGGTTTTTTGTTTGGCTACACGTTAGCAACTTTGAAAGGGTGGATAGTGATTTTCTCCCATACTTTCCCCACTACATAGGGTTCTACCGCCAAATAAGCGTCTAACTCTTCGCGGCTATCAAATTGGAAAACAGCATTAGAGCCTATCATTTTTCCCTCGCTATCGAGGATAGCACCTCCAAGAATAAAATTTCCCGATTCTTTGAGTTTTTTCACCGTCTCGAAATGGGCAGGACGCACAGCCATTCGCCTTTCTAAGGCTTGGGCGTCGGTGTAGTCGTAAGCATGAATGAGATACTGTTGCATGAAATTTACTAAAGTAAATGGTTAGACAAAACAAATGCAAATATAAACTAATCAATATTGCTTATGTTAAAATTAAACAAAATTTCAAATACTTGCAACCAATCAGTAAAAAGTTTACGTAGTGGTGTTGTCAATTTTTTTATAAATAATCTTAACCTTTTACACTTTTTTAATTTTATGAAAACTAAACTTTTGTTCTTATTTTTCATCAATTCAATTTTCTTTTACAGTTGTGAAAAGTCAAGCCTAACTCCAGAAGATGACTTTCAAAAATTACTCTCTGAACAATGTGGTACAGTAGTCAAAGCGACAGTACGATACAACCTCTGTGGTGTAGGATTGTGGGGAAGTTATGTGCTTGAATTAGAAGATGGCACCATCGTACAGCCTTGGTCGGCGGCAAATGAGGAAGTAGCCACTTTTAAGCCTGAAAAAGACAGCAAAGTATATGTATCTTTTGAGGAAAGACAAAGAGATAGCCGCTACGATAATATTATTCGCTGTAAAGCAATGGGCGAATACGAAACTCGCATATCCAAAGTGGTGAATATCAAATGTATAGTAGCCGCTGGCAAAGAAAACTGCACTATTAATGCAACGGTAAGACACAATTTGTGTGGATTTGGCTTATGGGGAGATTTGGTCTTAGAGTTAGAAAATGGAGAAGTTGTACAGCCTTGGTCTGCCAAAGACGAGAGTATCGCAAAGATGAAACTTTTACCCAATCAAAAAGTTAAAGTAGCACTTACCGAGGTACCCAGAGATGACAAATATAAGGATATATTTGTGTGCTTGGCACTGGGACCTTATACGGAAAAACTTAAAAAAGCGGTAAGAGTAGATTGTATTACCTTAGTAGGCGAGCCTATTGATGAAAAAATCTATACCAAAACTGTAGAAGTAGTAGATTTTGGTTGTGCTGCCACAGGAGTATGGGACGGTATTCAGTTCAAAACGCAAGAAGGAGAACACTTGCAACCTTGGATAGTGGGTGATAAGGTAAAAGCCAATGAGGTCAAACTCTCTGCTAATCAGAAAGTAACCATTACCTTCTTACAAGTGCCTTATGATGACAGGTACAAAGACGTGCAAGTTTGCCCTACTTTTGCCCCGCTCCCCACAGCCAAAGCAGTGAAGATACTTGACTTAGTAGTAGTCAGAGATTGATTGATTCTTCTTTCCAATTCAGCAAACCAAAATGCTTCCCTTTTGGGGAAGCATTTTTTATTTTAAAAATAGGACAAATTGGATAGGAGAACTTGCCACTATCAACTATCACTGTAAGTATTTTCTCAAATAGTTTGTGAAAGTCAAATTTTTTGGCAAGATTTGGATTTATCCCAAAAGTAAACATATATGGCAATCTGGACTATTGATGTGGCACACTCCACTATCCAATTCAGTGTGAGGTATTTAGTAATTTCCACAGTTACAGGCTACTTTACCAAATTTGATGCAAGGGTTGAAACAGAGAATGACGATTTTGAGAATGCAAAAATTTCCTTTTTTGCAGAAATCAATAGCATCAACACCCATAACGAAGAGCGCGACAAACACTTAAAGTCAGAGGATTTCTTTTTCGCTCACAACTATCCAAGACTGTATTTCCGAGGTACTTCTTTCCAAAAAATAGATGATAAGCATTACAAGTTGGTGGGAAACTTAAATATTCGGAACCACACTAAAAGCATCTCCTTAGATGTAATTTTTGGGGGTATCATTACGGATATGCAGGGACATAAGAGAGCTGGCTTTGAGATTACAGGAAAAATCAGTCGTAAAGAATTTGGCTTAACGTGGGACGCTGTAACAGAAACAGGAGGCATCATGGTCGGCGATGAGATACGACTCAATATTAATGCTCAGTTTAAAAAGGTAACAGCGGCTATTTACTCGCATTAAGTAGTTTTACTCAAAATTAGTAGTAGTTTCTACACATTTTGCAAAGATTTAGGGCTTTAAAAAAAATTTTTGGCAACAAATTTCGTATATTAGAATACATCTACTTGATGTAAAATTATGAGCGAAAAAGACACAAGCATAAAGCAAAAGCAAGCAAAAAAGACAAAAGCTGTCGTTGCTAAGAAGAAAAATAATACTAAGCCAAACAGAAAAAGAACTGTAAAGCGCGAAGTAACTGATGCAGATGAGGTAAACAATGTACCCGAAACAAAAATTATTACAGAAAAAAATCAAAAAAGAAAACTCAACTTAGAGAAACTTGACCTTATTGCAAAGAAAATGCAAGAAATACGCAAAAAATCTACAAAGTCCAAAGTTTAATTGAGATGAAATTATGACCACTGAAAATACTACTATGCAAGCAATCCACGAGGCGTACACGAGGGAAAGTAAGTGTGAACTTTCTTATGAGCAATTTATTACTTTACTTACTTTTTACCCTGCACTTTTGGTCGTTGCCGTTGATGGAGAAATAGACCATGAAGAAGGCATTTATGTCAAGCATATTGCCAAGTTTATGGCAAATAGTCATGGAGTGAGCGAACACCATCAGCGCATTGCATTAGAAAAACAGTTTTACAAGAGTTTGATGTATCTGTATGAGCATGAGAGCCAGTGGCAAGCCATTTTTTTACAAAATCTGCGAGAATACTTACGCGAAGTTCCCCTACTCAAAGAAAATATCTTAGAGGTCATGATTATGTTTGCAGACTCCTCAAATGGCATTTCCGAAGCAGAATATGACCTCATACAATCCCTTGCTAATCAGTTAGAAATAGATGCTTCTCTGCTGAATACAGCTTATTGAGATGAGAAGTAAAATTAGTCTATGGTTTATTTTTCTTTCTTTTTCTGCTTTCTCCCAAGATAGCTTAACCACCTCGTACTTGGCTCGTTGTCAAGCAGTAAGTCGTCATTATGCTGGTCTGCCCTTTGCCAAAGATGCTTTTCGTGCCTTAGCCAAAATTAAAAATCATACCGACCTCTTTACTGCCTACCAAATCATTGATTCTCTGACTATTAAACCGCAAGGCGATGTTTTTTGGTTATACCCTATGACGACTTTGTACTTACATGGATACGCCGAGTTGCCAGAGGATTATAAGTTAAAAATAAAACATGCTTTCCAACATTATACTCCTTTGAGAGGCGATACCGAAAATCATTGGTGCATGTACTATGCTTCACTTTACTTGCTCAGTGAGAAGGAAAAAAATTTGCTTTGGTTCAATGGCAAAAACTCCTCAGAAAATCGGCAAGAAAGCAAAGAGTGGCTCTATCAATGGATGGAAACTACAGTTACACTTGGGCAAGGCGAGTTTGATTCTCCTCTGTATGCTATGTTTTTTATCGCTCCACTTACCATGCTATATGAGTTTGCAGAGGACAGCCTAATGAAAAAAAGGGCAGAAATTATGTTGTATTGGCTCTTGGCTGATTTTTTTGTAGAATACTTAGATGGGATTTACTGCGGAGCAAACAGCAGGATTTATGAGTATGATATTTTTACTAAGAGGAAAACCTTGATGTCTTCCTTAGCCAACTTCTTATTGGGGGATAAGCCTTTGCAAACCCCTATCCCTCAGCTACTTTTGCTTGTTTACTCTCGCTTTCGCCTGCCAAATATACTCTACTCTATCGCTACTGACCGCTCAGTGCCGTATGAAAATAAAGAACGTAAACGCTCCCGAAATCGCATCAGATATGCCACTGAAAAAAGTCCCATGGTTGCCAAATATACCTACATGGACAAGAATTTTAGTTTGGGGAGTATCCAAGCAGGCAAGACAGAAGAAATCCTACAACACTCTTGGCAACTAAGTTGGCGAGAAAGCCAAACAGGAGAAATTACTACCTTTTTTGGCTTACACCCCTATTTCTCGGACTACGATATGGCTTCGCTCTTTGCTTCTTTGCGAAAAAATGTAGTAGCAGAAGTAGTCAGTTCTAAGACCTCCTATGACAAAGAGGAAAAATGGGTAGGTGCTTCCCCTTACGAAAAGCTACTTCAGCACAAAAATATTTTGATTGGATTGTATGATTTTTCTGCAAAAAATATTCAGTATAAGCATTATAATATCTTCTTTTCCAAAGATTTAAAAAAAGAAATAAGTGAAAATCATTGGATTTTCTGCTCTCACGAGTCTGTCTTTATTGCCTTTTACCCTTTGCAGCCTTATCAATTTTCAAAAGAAGTGTATGGCGAGAGGCTGAGAAGTTCCGCAGAAAAAAATGGCTTTGTTCTCTACGCAGAAAATCCGCAAAACTTCACCTCTTTTGAGGAGTTCAAAACAAAAGTTACGCAAAATTTTACAATCCAATACAACGAGAAGCAACATACCCTACAAATAAGGACGCCTACGAATATAGAAATGCAATTTTCCTATGCGGGCATAGGACTTCTCAATAGTAAAAAAGTAAATCCTTCATCTTATCCACTGTTTGAAAATCCTTTCCTACAATCCAAGGTGGGTAGTAAAAGACTAACTATCAAATATAAAACCTCAAAAATGATATTGGATTGGGAAAAGGGAAAATTTTTCCTTAAATTTCAGGATTAAATTAGCAAATTCGTGTTAATACGCAAGCCACCATTTAGTACTCATCATATTCCAAAATGAGATTACCTTTATCTTTCATACTAATACTCTTTTTTCCCTTCATCACTAAGGCTCAGCTGCCCATACTTATCAGTGGGCAAGAGAAAGTTATTGACTTGAATGGGAAAAGCATGTATTATTTTGAGGACAAAAGCAAAATGCTTCAGATAGAGCAAGTTAGTAGTGCTAATTTCCAGCAAAACTTTCAATCTTTCTCCTCTCCAATCCTCAACCTTGGTACAGCCGAGTATCCTACTTGGATAAAAATAGTCATAAACTTGCAAACCGAGCAGGATTACTACCTCCAAATAGACAATCCCTACTTGGACAGCGTATTTTTTTATTTCCCTAATCAGTCAGGAGCGTATCAAGTCAAAATCACAGGCAAACGCCTACCCGTTGAAACAGAAGACATCGCCTCAACGCATTGTATTTTGGCGATTCCTAAGCTACTATTTCACCAAGAGCAAGTTTTCTACTTAAAATTCGTTTCAAGACGGTACATGCAAGTAGAAGCAAGAATTATTAATAAACAAAATATTATCAATAGTATCTCTCAAAGATATGTCATAGAATTAGCCTACTTCGGGGTCATCGTTTTAGCTGTTATCTACAACCTGTTTGTCTATTTTTCCGTGAAAGATGCCTCTTTTCTCTACTATGTCATCTATACCTTTTTAGTAGGTATAAATATTTTTAATACCAGAGGTTTTCTCACCCTATTATTCCCAAATTACAGAGAACTCATCGCCCAATATTCTTTTTTCATTAGTTCTCTTTTTATTCTTTTTGCTATCATCTTTACTATGCACTTTCTCAAAGTAAGGCAATACAGCATATTTTGGTTTAGAGCATTGCTTTTTTTATTAGGTATTTCTATCCTACGCACCTTTCTGACTTATATAGGCTATGGGCAATTTCTTTTTAGCAGTGGCATTATCTTTTTGATGAGCAATCTGGCAGTGTTTATTGCTGTAGGCATAGTAGTTTACAGAAAGGGATACAAACCTGCGCTTTTTTACTTGATAAGTTGGGGGACATTTGCCTTTTTTATTTTCTGGGGGGCTTTGGCATACACTGGCGTACTACCTTTTTACAGTTTTTCTAAGTATCTCAGCCCTCTGGGTACAGCATTAGAAACCATATTTGCCTCCTTAGCCCTTGCCGACAAAATCAACGTTTTAAAAAATCAAAACATCGAACTCATTAGAACCCAAAAAGAACTCTTAGAAAAAGAAGTAAGAAGGAGAACCAAACAATTAGAAGAAAGCAAAAAAGCCATAGAAACGCAAAATGAGGAACTTTACCAACAGCAAGAAGAATTAAAAATCATTAATGAAAACTTAGAAGAAAAAAACCAAGAAATAGAAGCACAAAACGAGGAACTCGGTCAGCAAAAAAAAGAATTGGAAAGAATTAACTACGAATTGGAGAAAGCAAATAGCGAACTCATAAAAAAGGAAACACTAATTAGAGAGCAAAATGCAGAACTCGCACAGAAACAGGTAAAAATGATTGCACAAAACGAAAGGCTTTTTAAACAAAAACAAGAGATAGAAGTCTTGAAAAATAACTTAGAAGAACTCATTACGCAGAGAACCAAAGAACTCCAACAAACCTTAGATGATTTGACTAAGCAAAACCAAGACTTATCACAGTTTTCTTTCATTATTTCCCACAACCTGCGCGCACCAGTGGCAAGAATATTAGGTCTGTTAAACATATTTAACGAAGGGAGATACGATGATGAGGAAAATAAGCAAATTATTAGCTTATTAAGAAAAACAACAGCAGACTTAGACACAGTCATCAGAGATTTGACACAAATCATTAGTATCTGCAATGACCTAAACAAAACCAAAGAGAAAATTTATCTACCTGAAATCATAGAGCATGAAGTTTTTGCCTTAAAAAGTGAAATTGAGCAGTCAAAAGCAATGATTGATACAAAACAATTAGAAATCAAGGAATTATTTTCTATCAAGTCCTATGTGCAGAGCATCATTCATAACTTAATCTCCAACGCTATTAAATACAAATCTCAGAAGAGAGAGCCTATTATCTGCATCAAATCCTGCCTCTCTGACAATTTCGTTTGCCTTGCTATCAAAGACAACGGATTAGGCATAGACCTTTCTAATGTAGATGTTTATAAAATATTTGGCTTGTATCAAAGAATGCACGACCATGTAGAAGGCAAAGGGATGGGGCTTTTTTTAGTGAAAACACAAATAGAATCGCTGGGAGGAAAAGTAGAAATAGAGAGTCAGTTAGACGTAGGGACTACTTTTTATGTATATTTCCCTAATGAAACATCATTCAAAACCACTGCATAGATAAAGTCTTACTTTAACCATTATATTTTTTTACACATATTACCTTGCTTTGAAACTCCAAAATACCACCAATAGCATAGTTTTTTCCCTTAATTATTTGCAGAATCACTTTAACCATTATATTTTTTTACACAAACATTTCATACAGTCATTGATTCCCTATGCAAATTTCTGTGCTTTCTAAAAAGTTGTGATTAAATACTGTGGTATGGAAGCCTTATGGTATTATATCTTTACGTATCAAGCCTTATTTTCACATTCCAATATCTGTTATGTTTTCTTACACATTGTGAGCATAGCTAAAGCCTCATCTCACTATCTTGTAATAGTCCTATTTTTTTGCAAAAAATACCGTTATATTCCTTTACACAAAACAAGTATTTTCCGTTATAATATTTTACACAATTCAAAATCAAACCATTATAAATATTTACATGAAGGAAGATATAAATTATACTTTTTTACACGCTTGCTAATCAATGCGTTATATTTTCTCACATTTTGCATTATAAAATTTTACACATTTTTTGTTTACTGTTATATTCTCTCACACTATATTCATAAACCGTTATTGTTTTTTACACATCTATCTATTAAAAATAGCTTTTTTACGCAATTAGAAGCAGATTTAGCTTAAATCCATTATTATTTTTTACACCCATAATGTAGTAATCTAATAATTAAATATAATAGAGGTTTTCTTGGC
The DNA here is from genome assembly GCF_900113045.1 of Thermoflexibacter ruber. Classification (GTDB taxonomy): domain Bacteria; phylum Bacteroidota; class Bacteroidia; order Cytophagales; family Thermoflexibacteraceae; genus Thermoflexibacter; species Thermoflexibacter ruber. Next base: position 58,612 of record NZ_FONY01000008.1, on the reverse strand, counting down.
ATAAATGCCTCTGCATAATAAGCACTTCTTAGGAAATTACAATTTAGTAATTAAAATAAAAAGAGAAAAAAACACCAAAGGTAATGATGGCAGGTAGGGTAAAGAAAACAAAAAAGAGCCTTTAAAAATAACATTTTTTAAAGGAAAACAAATGCTATGCGTCGGCAACTATCTTATTCCTCGCAGGTTGCTCCTCAGCAGAGCCTGTTACGCTTCGGATAGTAAAGCAAATGTAGCAATTACTTTTGTAAAAACAACTCTACAAGCAGAAAATAACATCGTTCAATAAAACTTCATAGCTTGTTTACTTAACTTTCATCAAAAAACACCTAATTTCGCAGTCCAATTAATCCTGTATCAAAAATGAAACTATACATCTCTACTGCAATATTAGTGATATGTTCTCTTTTACTTATTTCCTCCTGCACAAAAACCATTCTTTTTCAAGCAAATAGCCTACCCGCAGGCTATACTTTCCCGCAAAAAGATACGTTTTCTATACTCGCTTGGAACGTGGAACATTTTGTAGATGAGCATGACAACCCTTACATCAACAATAATAGAGAAGATAAACCAAGAGAAGTAGAAAAACGCATTGGCTTATTGGCGGAGATACTTAAAAAAATCAATGCAGATGTAGTGGTATTAGAAGAGTTTGAAAGTAGGGCTTTGGCAATGAGGATAGCCAAAGAAAAACTAAACGACTTGGGTTATCGCTTTTTCGGTGGCACAGAAAGTCCAGACTGGTACATGAACGTAGTGATTATGAGCAAACTGCCTATGGGAGTAGTGTATTCCTATGGCAGCATCTATACTCCTGTATTGGGTATAAAAGACTCGCTGGGCAGGATAGAAACCCAAAGCAACATTAACACCCGCATTATCTCATCAGAAATACGCGTCAATGAACAGTTTTCTTTCATACTTACAGGTGTTCACCTCAAAGCAGGAAGAGCAGTACGCGACTCTGCCATGCGTGTAGGACAAATCCAACTTTTACACGCACAAAGTAAACGATTCTTGGCAGAAGACAAAAATACCAATTTAGTAATCGCAGGTGATTTCAATGCTACGCCTGAGAGCGGCGAGTTTCAGTTTTTACTCAAAGGTGATAAAAAGGTTACCTTCATAGACCCCTTAGCAGGTACAAATCTGTTCTCTCACCCTTCAGAAAAGCCAAGATGGCGAATAGACCATATCATTGCCAATAAAAATATGCAAAAATACCTAATCCCTAACGGAGTCAAAGTAGCAGAAGGTTTAGACATAAAAACATTGCAACAAATTAGCGACCACTTGCCTATTGTAGCAAAGTTTGCCATAAGGTAGTATTTTTATCAAACCCTCTAAGGTTTGATAGGGAACTTTTGACGCTCAAGTTTTAATCGCATTTCCTCAATGGTTGCTTCTTTTTCAAATACGATAAACAATGAGCCATCTACCAGTATTTTAGGATTAATACTTAAGCGAAATGCTTTGCCATAGACCTCTTTTTTTACTTTTAGGTCAAACTGCTTATTGCCTAACATATTTTTAACATAAGTAAAGCAATTGGATAGAAAAATAAAAGGGTAAAGAAAAGGGAACAGCAATAAAGAGGTAGGTTTGGCTTTTTCAAAAACTACTTGTTGAATTTTAAAGCCTGCTATTCGCCCTAATACATGAAGTTTTTGCACGCCTATCAAAAATATATGACCGTAGTAGATTTCTTTGTTTACACTTTGGTTATTCAACCAGATAGAGTCTAACTCATTTGGAGGCATCAAGTCGTTGAATCTCTCACTCTCAGAGAGCAGGTAACTCAGTTTAGCACGCAGATTAGAATAGTTAGGCGTAGTAATAAGCAACCTACCTCCTTTTTTTAAAACTCGGCTAAACTCTTTCATTACTTTGAGTTGGTCGCTAAAATGCTCTATCCCCTCTTGGCAAACTATCACATCTACCGACTCATCTGCCAATGGAATACCCTTCATTACATCTACCATCTGGCAGGTAATACCTTCTACTTTAAAATATTCTGGAAAAAGGTCATAAGCAATCACTTTCGCCCCCAAACCTTGCAAGCAAGCTGCCGTAATGCCTTCGCCAGCAGGACAATCCAGCACTACTTTGTTCCTAAACCATTCTTGGTGTTTTATTAAAAATTGACTAATAAAATCTCTGAACGTATCTCTTTTTTGTTTCATCACTTTATTCTTACTATTTTGCAATCACAATCTTAATCAAAATCTTGGGTTTTATGCAAATTTTGACTCAAATTCGTTTTAAACAAAGCTTCTTCATTTAATTTTCACTTAAAAGAAAAAACATATATTTGTTAAAAGAAAACACATACCTAATTTTTTAAACCTATTACTTAGTAAATATGAAATGGATACTTCGCATCTTGTTTGTCTTTATTTTCCTAATAGCCATTTTATTGGCGTGGGCTTTTAAAAATGGCATAGACAGATTTCCTAATTATGCTCTTGACTTAGACATTGGGGCATCTGAACCAAGCGAAATTAAAGTGGGGTTTGCTGCTTTCCCTATTACACCCAAGATAGAAGATACTTGGACTGATGCCAACAGAGATGCCTACTACGACCCCAAAGCTGGCGACACTTTTCAAGACAACAATAAAAATGGAAAGTTTGACGCCTATTGGTTAGCTGGCTTTCAAAACATGCGTCCCGCCAATGGGGTAAATGATGATATTTGGGCAAGGGCAATGGTCATAGACGATGGTAAAACTCGTTTGGCACTTGTAGGTATAGACTTGATTGGTTTTGGACATGATGACGTAATTACTGTAAGAAACATGCTTTCCAAAGAAGCCAACATCACCTACTCTGTTATGTGTGCCTCGCACACTCACGAAGCCCCTGACTTCATAGGTCTTTGGGGGGAGGAGTACAAGCACGCTATCAATGCAGACTTTAAAAAGTACGTTTATGCTCAAACAGCCAAAGCCATAGAACAGGCAGCAAAAAACCTCAGACCTGCTAAACTTCGATTTGCTATTGACGAAAAAAATGCAGGAGTAATGGTAGCTGACACTCGCAAGCCAGAGGTTTTTGACAATGCAGTAAAAATTATGCAAGCTATTGACAGCAAGGCAGATACTACACTCGGAACACTTTTAGTCTGGGGCAATCACCCAGAAACCACTTGGAACAAGAACTTGCTCATTACCTCTGATTTTGTACACTATTGGAGAGAAGCAGTGGAAAAGGGAGTGTATAATGGAGATAGTTTAGTAATGAAAGGAATAGGTGGAACGTGTGTATTCATCAATGGAGCCATAGGAGGCTTGATGACTACACCACCAGAGCTGGCAGTCAAAGACCCTTTTTCTGATAAAATTTTTCAAGAACCCTCTTTTGAAAAAGCCAAAGCACAAGGCAATACTTTGGCTATTATCACCTTAAATGCACTAAAAGATACAAGTACTTCTGAAACGATAGATAAAACAAACATTCGCCTCAAAGCCCGCACCTTTGAGATTCCTCTAAGCAACGATTTGTATAGACTGGCAGTTGCCTTAGGAGTCTTAGATAGAGGCTACTCCTCTTGGGGAAAGATGAGAACGGAAGTAGCTGTTTTCACTATCGGAAACGCAATGTTTCTGACCACACCCGGCGAGATTTACCCCGAAATTGTGTATGGTGGCATAGAAAGTCCAGAAGGACAAGATTTTGCTTTATCACCCCAAGAAGTTCCTCCCTTAGTAGAATTGATGAAGGGCAAATATAAGTTCATCTTAGGCTTAGCAAATGACGAGATTGGATACATCATTCCCAAAAGTGAGTGGGATACGAAGCCACCGTATATTTACGGTTCTACCTATCAACTCTATGGCGAAATTAACTCTGTCGGAGCAGAAACTGCACCTATTATTCACAAAGAGAGCAAAAAGCTATTAGAAACCTTTTAAAAATACATTTTTTTATACTCAAAATAAAATGATTTTTCAATCCCTTTCTTTTGCTGAGAAAGGAACTTTGGTTCTCTGACACTTTTGGTGGAGTCAGCCAATGAACAATACTACATCTAACTTTAAGCCCGTAGAGCTGTCATCTTTGTAGAAAAGAGTAAGCCCGCATACAGCAACGCCGTAGGCGTGAAATATGCCACCGCTACGCGGTTTTATGTGGGTATATTCATTCATTTTCTACAAAAATAGCACACCTACGGTATTAGTCTGAAAGTCCAATGCTTACATAAGTTTTACACAGGAAGTGTCAGAGAACAGGGACTTTGGAGTAATGAAAATTTCAAAAACACTTTTGATGGAGTATAACTCGCGAAACTCCTAAGAAAACACTTGGTAAAACTACTCATTTTGTCAAGTGTTTTCATTAACTTGCTTTCAGAAACAATATTTCATGGGAGTAAGATTTTTTCATATTATACGCATACTACTGCTAATGCTCGTTAGTTGCCCAATCACGGCACAGGACTTGCTTATCTTGAAGGATAGCAAAATGGTCTTTGATATAGCTAAGAACGTTAGTGTTTATGAGGACAAAGCCAATCGTTTAGACATTCAAAAGATTTTAGCTAAGGAAATACAAAAACAATTTAGAAAAAATGAAAAAACTGTTATTGCTTTTAACTTCTCCTCCTCCTGTTTTTGGATTAAACTAAGCCTGATAAACAGCACTAACGAACCTCTTGCTTTGCAGATTAAGAATATTTTATTAGATACTATTCAAGTTTTTGTGGTTGAAAATGAGCAGGTAATCCTCCGCAAACAGGCAGGTTTGCTGATTCCTTTTCGTGAGAGAGATGTAAAAACTAACTATTATATTTTTGACCTTCCCTCTTCCCAGCATTCAATTTATGATATTTATCTCAGAGTAAATAGTCGATTGCCAATTGAAGTCTTTGCTTCCATAGGCTCAAGAGAGGTTTTAGGCGAGCAGAGTGCAGAAAATAAATTCTTACAAGGCATTTTCTTTGGATTCGTAATATTAGTCATTCTTTATAACCTGTTCATTTACACCATAGTCAAAGACATAGGGTATTTGCTTTATGTTTTTAGTTGTTTTTTTACAGGCTTGTCCAACTTTTATATGAAAGGTTTTCTGTATCAATACCTGTTCCCTGAATATCCCTCGCTAAACTCTTTCATCAATTACAATAACCTTATCTGCCTTGTCGTTATTGCCAATATTGCTTTTGCTATGCAATTTTTGCGAATTAAGCGTTACTTTAAATTTTCCTATTACATAGGAATCTCTTTGATTTCCTTCTTAGCGGCTTTAATCCTTTTAAACTTAATTGGTTTTCGCCAGTTCACCTTCATCAGTAGTCAAATTATTTTTCTCTGCATAGCTGTTTTAGGCGTTTACGTTCCTTATTATATCTACAAAAAGGGCTTTCTCCCTGCTCGCTTTTTCTTATTGGCATGGATAGGGGTGATTTTAGGAGGGGTGATAGACGTACTTAAAACTAATCAATTTCTCCCGACTAACATATTTACCAACAATGCTTATCAGATAGGCACGGCACTGGAAATGTTGCTGCTCTCTTTTGCCCTAGCTGATAAAATCAATCTCTACAAAGAAGACCGCCTTAAAGCTAAAGAGGAAAATCTGAATTTGATGCAGAAAAACTTAGAACTGGCAGAGAAAAATGTGTACTTAGTCCAAGAACAGAATGTTATCTTAGAAGAAAAAGTAAAGGAAAGAACCTTAGAACTACAAATAGCTAATCGGGAGATTTTAGAGCAGAACGAGGAACTTCATGCCCAAGAGCGAGAACTGATGATAGCTAATCAAGAACTTATCAAACAAAAAGAACTAATAGAGCAACAGAACGAAGAATTACATCATACCTCTTATCGTCTCAATACAAGTTTGCGCTATGCTAAACATATTCAAGACTTGATTCTGCCAGGCAGAGAGAAATTAACAGACTTTTTCCAAGAAAACTTTGTCATCTACTTGCCCAAGGACGTAGTTTCTGGAGACTTTTATTGGTTTGTTGAACTGGGGTGGGATAAAAAATGGAAAAAAGAAAACCAAAGTTTGTTAGAAAGTATTAATCCTGAATTTTTGACACACAAAGCGGTTTTAGCGATGATAGACTGCACGGGGCATGGCGTACCTGGTGCGTTTATGACCATGATAGTACATACCTTGTTGCATGAAATCGTAGAAATCAAAAAAATTAACAATCCTGCTTTTATTTTGAAAAACTTACATACAGGCATTAAAAACTTACTCAAACAATCTGAAAGCAAAAATACTGATGGTATGGATATGAGCGTTTGCTATTTTGAGAAAGATGAGAGAAAAAAAGAATATAAGATTACTTTTGCAGGGGCAAAAGGGCTTACTTTTTATGGCAAAGACCAAGAAATAGTACAATTAGTAAGTGAGAAATATTCCATCGGCGGGAGTTTGAGAAAAGAAAGAAAATTTACTAACCAAACTATTACCCTACCAGAGGGAACAATGCTCTACTTGGCAAGCGATGGCTACATAGACCAAAACAACGCAGAGAGAATGAAATACGGTAGCATCAATTTTAAAAAACTATTGAATCAAATACATCATTTACCTTTACAAGCACAACAAAACATACTCATTGATACCTTAAAACAACACTGCGGACAAGAGGAACAGAGAGATGATATTTCTATCGTAGGGATTAAACTATAAATACTCGTGGAGGGTAAGTAAGTCCTTCGGTCTAATTTTTGACATAAACGTGATTATTACATTCTTTCACACATAGCCTAATGAAATACTTTTTTTCCTATCTATTTTTCTTTTTTATCTACTTCGGTAGCTACTGTCCTACCTTTGCACAAAATCAAAGAGCTATAGATAGCTTAGAAACCTTATTAGCTAACCCGCAGTTAGCTGATACCACAAAGGCTAAGATGTATATTGATTTATCTATTTTATACTATGCCAATAACTTAAACAAAGCAATAGAATTAATTAAAGAAAGCGAAAAATTGAGCAAAAAGACGAATTATCTAAGAGGGGAAGCCCTTGCCTTGCATTGGGAAGGTATTTACGAATCTATGCAAGGGAGCAGCGAAAAATCTATTCATGCCTTCTTACAATCTTTGGAAATCAGCGAAAAAATCAACTATCCTACAATGAAAGGAGCAAATTTAGCCCGCATTGCAGACATCAATAGAGAGCAAGGAAACTACCAAAAAGCTTTAGAATTAGGCACAAAAGGCATAGAAATACTTAGAAAAGTTCCTGAAAAACTATATTTGCTTCATGCCCTACACAGATTAGGAACATTATACAGTGACCAAAATCAATTTGAGACAGCCCTTTCTTATTATCAAGAAGGATTAACCATCGCTAAGGAAATAAAAGCCTCTAATCAGATTTCTTTATATTCTTTTCAAATTGCTAATGTGTATTTTAAGCAAGCTAAATATAAGGAAGCATTGGAGTATTTAGAAGAAGGACTTAGCATTAGCCAGAAAAATAAAAACTTGATTCAGCAGTCAAGAATATTGAATCTTATAGGAGAAATCTATTTGAAAGAAAATAATACCAAAGGTTCTTTGGAGTATTTTTACAAGGCACTGCCTTTGGCAAAGCAGGCAGATGCCACTCCTGATTTGAAAAATACCTATTGGGGATTATATCAGAGCCATAAAAAATTAGGAAGGATAGACAGCACATTATGCTATTTAGAATACGCTACAAGCCTAAAAGATAGTCTTTACAATGTAGAAAAGAATAGAATGGTTAATTTTTTCCAAGTAGATGCTGAAATAGAAAAGCAGAAAATAGAATTAGAAAAAAAGCAAGTAGAAGTAGAAAATAGGACTCTACTTCTTTACTTGGGAGGAATATTCATTGTTTTTATTACATTGATTACGGTGATTCTTTTTTATAGTAATCAAAGGCAAAAGAAAGCAAATAGCCTACTCTTGAAGCAAAAAGAAGAGATGTTCAAACAAAAACAGCAAATAGAAAAGCAAAATATGAGCTTACAATCCCTCAATGAGGAAATCAGCCAACAAAAAGAAGAAATAGAAACTCTTAACAACCAGCTTGAGCAACTCGTACAAGACCGCACTAACCAACTTAAAATTACAGTAGATAATTTATCCAAACAAAACCAAGACTTAGCTCAGTTTTCTTATATTGTATCTCACAACCTTCGCTCTCCTGTGGCAAGAATTTTGGGCTTAATCAATATCTTTAACGAAAATAAGTACGAAGATGAATTTAATAAGCAAATCATTGCTCATTTGAAACAAACTACTTCAGAGTTAGATACCGTCATCAAGGATTTGACGCAAATCATTGCGATAAGAAATAGTCTGGACAAAACCAAAGAAAAAATCAATCTGTATGAAGTTTTGCATCTTACCCAAGAGGTACTCAAAGATGAAATTCAAAAAACAAATGCTGAGATTATAGCCAATTTCCAAATCTTTGATTACATTTATTCTATCAAATCTTATGTGCAGAGCATTATTTATAACTTACTTTCTAATGCAATCAAATATAGGTCAGAGAAAAGGAAACCGCTTATTATACTTAAAACAGCACTTGTAGGCAATTTTATCTGTCTATCTGTACAAGACAACGGCTTAGGCATGGATTTATCAAAAACCGATACCTACAAAATTTTTGGCTTGTACCAACGCCTACACGACCACGTAGATGGCAAAGGCATGGGGCTTTTTTTAGTAAAAACGCAAGTAGAATCGCTTGGAGGAAGTATAGAGGTAGAAAGTCAGTTAGATGTAGGAACTACTTTCAAAATTTATTTTCCTAATAATCAAACTGATACTTCCATAGGGTAAGCCACGTTTTTAATCCAACTTATCCCTTGACCACTGCCTCGCTCATATTAAAAATCGTACTTGCCACTATGCTCATCGCCGCCAATTCTGCTGAGTTGAGGTTCGTATTTACCCTATACTCACCTACACTAATGAGTGCCTTAGCGTTTTGAGGATAGCGTTTGAAATTAGCTAACTCCTTGTCATAGAGGCTTTTTAGCACTTCTATTTCCTTGTCAGTGGGCATACGCGAGGTAGCACTACGGAAAGCATAGATGAGGCGTTTATGGGTATCTTTTTCTTTTTGTATGATTTTTTCTGCAAAAACTCGTGCCGCTTCTATGATTTGAGGGTCATTTAGCAAGACCAAAGACTGCAAAGGTGTATTGGTGCTTTGCCTTTTGACTACACAAATGTTGCGTTCCGAACCGTCAAAAGTAATCATAGCGGGAGGCGGCACAGTGCGTTTCCAAAAAGTATAAAGACTGCGGCGATACAAGTCCTCTCCATGTCCCTGTTCGTAAGCTACTACTCCCCTACCTGAGGTAGTAATCTCAAAAATGCCCTCAGGTTGGTAGGGCTTCACAGATTTGCCCCCTATTTTTCTGACTAATAAGCCACTCATTGCCAAAACATTATCGCGCATCATTTCCCCCGTCAGCCTTTGATTAGGTGCGTGGGCAAGCAAGATATTTTCAGAGTCTTTCTCTTGGATTTTAGGGTCTATTTGCGAAGATTGCTGATAAGTAGCAGACATTGCCATAAGTTTAAGCATCTTTTTGATGTCCCAGTTGGTTTCTTTCAGTTTGATAGCCAGCCAATCCAAAAGTTCGGGGTGAGAAGGCAAAGCCCCTTGATTGCCAAAGTCTTCTACCGTATTGACTAAACCGCGTCCAAACATCATTAACCACAAGCGGTTAGCGTAAACCCTTGCCGTTAAGGGGTTTTTATCATCAAAAAGCCACTGTGCTAAGCCTAAGCGATTTTTAGGATAATTACTTAAAGGTAAAACATTTTCAGGAGTGGCTGGAGATACTTGCTTATCTTTTTGTGGTGCGTCATACTGTCCGCGATTAAGTATAAAAGTAGTTCTGGGCTTTTCCAAGTCCTTCATCACCATTACCTCTATGAGAGGATGGCGTATCTGTTCCTCAACCTGCCTTGCTTTTTTAAGTGTTTCTTTTTGACCAATATAGATTTTATCATAATTGTTTAAGTAATAGTCAAAGGAGTTTAAGTTTCCAACATTAGCTTTTGGATTTGCATGAGTCAGAAACTCATACTCCAAGTCGGAGAGTTTCCTTCCATAAATTTTTACCTCATCAATCGCAATGATTTTATTGTTCAGACCCTCAAAATTGCGTTTCCCCACTTGCAAATCCCAATTTCTTGCATTCTCATCTCGATTATAGGTTTTGATTGTACGATACAAGTGATTGATTTCTATATTTTTATCTATTTTTTTTCCATTGATAAAAAGTTCTATACCCTCTGCCCTGCTTGAGCCGTCATAACTCATGCCTACATGCACCCACTCATTCATAAGTATTGGAGATTTTGCTTTGACGACCAAGCAGTTATAAGGATATAAGTGATTGATTCTTACATATAGCGTGTCCTCGGTTACAGCGAGTTCGTAGCCTCTCTGCCCGTCGTTAAACTCCTCTATTTTGGCAATAATAGGCACATCTTTTTTCTTTTGAGTGAGTTTGACATAAGCCATGAGCGAAAATTCATCACTGCGTTCAAAGTCCCCTGACAGTTTGCCCAAAGCCACCAAATTATCTCCGTCAAATTGGAAGGCTTTGCCTATTTTTCCCTCGACTAATTGAAGCGTTTTTTTGCCATACACCGTGCCTTTAATGGTTTTATCTGCTTTGTTGGGAGTGATGGTAATGGACTTAAATTTCTTTTCTCTCTCATCAAAAAACTTGTCTTGGAGTGTATCTTCAAAGGGCAAATAAATAAGCAAGTCTTTTTGTAAGTCTTTGGCAAGAAATAGATTAGGGTTAGCTATGAAGTTTTTTTCCCAAGTCTTAAAATCACTCTCAGCTTGTTTTTTTCGCTCTGCCAATTTCTGTGCTTGCTCACGAATTGCTTGCTGTGCTGCCTTTAATTGCTCTTTGACATTGTTGCTCATGATTTCTAAGGTGGGACCGGGCGTACCTTTGTAAGGAATCCAGCCTGTTTCTGGTGTGGAATTGAAGAAAGCATAAAGTTGATAAAACTCTTTTTGCTCAATGGGGTCGTACTTATGGTCGTGGCAACGCGAACACTCCACGGTTAGCCCTAAAAATGCCCTACCTAAGGTATTGACCTTATCGGCTACGTACTCCACCCTATACTCCTCGTCTATGATTCCACCCTCTTGGCTTTGGGCATGATTTCGGAGAAAACCTGTGGCTAAAATATGCTCGTCAGTAGCATTAGGCAATAAATCTCCTGCCAACTGCCACGTTACAAAATCTTTATAAGATAAGTTTTTATTAAACGCCTGAATGACCCAGTCCCGCCAAGGCCACATATCTCTCGGCATATCATCTTGATAGCCATGTGTATCAGCATATCGAGCCACATCTAACCAATCCGCCGCCATGCGTTCTCCAAAGTGCGGCGAAGCAAGCAATCTGTCCAATACTTTTTCATAAGCATTAGGAGAGTTATCTTGCAGAAAATCATCTATTTCTTCTACAGTAGGGGGCAGACCTATCAGGTCAAAGCTTGCTCGGCGAATCAATTTTTCTTTGCTCACCAAAGGCGAAGGTTTAAGTCCCTCTTTTTCTAATTTTTGCAGAATAAAATTGTCAATTTCATTTTTAATAAAAGAAGTATTACTGACCTTTGGGACTTCGGGTTTTTGAGGAGGAATAAAAGACCAGTGTTTTTTCCACTCTGCCCCTTGCTCTATCCACTTGCCAATCAAGGCTTTTTCGTATTCATTGAGTTTCAAGTTAGATTCAGGAGGTGGCATCATCTCCTCTGGATTCGTGGCGTTGATATGATAAAAAAGCCTACTTTTGCCCAAATTGCCTTTGACGATGGCATATCTGCCCTTACTTTCTGGCAGTTCGCCAAATGCTCCTTCTTCTGTATCTAACCGCAAACCTGCTTTTCTTGCATTGTTATCAGGACCGTGACAAGCAAAACAGCGGTCAGAGAGAATGGGTTTGATATGAAAATTGAAATCTACTTTTTCAGGGAGAGCTATGCCGTCGACTATCTCAGGAATTTGGCTTTTTTGCTGACAATGGGTAAAAAGGAAAAGAAAAGCAAGGGCAAAGGCAGGCATGATATACGTGCTACGCATGAATACGAGCAGAATAGACTTCATCGGTTTCATATTTACTAAGCAGATAATTATTTATTTTTCAAACGATTGCTTGAATTTAAGAAAAATTTTTGAAAAAGTAAATGCAAAGATGATTTTCATTTTATAGGGTTATACTTTTGTTCATCTTCGCTTTTTTCTGCCTCCAAAAAGAAAAGTAAAGGTTGCTCGCTATCAAGGCTGATTTGTGCATTTTTTTTAATATGTTGATTGATAAAATATGCTCCACCCATACCCAGCAAGGCAAATACACCTCCTACATGCATGATAATGCTATCTAAAAAGTAAAACACAGAGAGTTTGAGGCTAATTTTCATAGCGGTAGTCAGCAATTTGAGCAGAAAGACACCTCCAATGACGGCACTGCCTATGTACAAAGTGGGGAAAATTTGGTTTACTTTATTTAGTATTTTCACTTTGACTGTTTCATAGACAAAAACTTTGACTTGCCGATAGGACTTGATTCGCTCCAAAAGTTCCTTGATGAAAGGTTCAAAGTATTCTTGCTCAGTAATAAACTCGTTCGTATTGTTGTGAAGTTTATTGTCTATTTTCATGTTTTTGAAAACAAACTTGTTGGTCTTTTTAGTAATTTTTTCCCTTGCCAAAATAGTTAAAGAGTAAACAAACTTATGCTTAGAATTTTTAGGCTGATAGTTCAAGGTTTCTTTTTTTAGAATTACCTCTTTAAAGTCTTGATAATCATATCTTTCTTTGACTAAATACGGAATCTGCTCCCAGCCTGTGAACTGAAATCTAATTCGCTCTACTATCATTTGCTCTTGCCTCAGTACGAAGGTTTTAAATTTTTCTTTGAGTTCTAAGTGAAAGTCTTGCATATTTTTACTGATTTCCAATTTTTTATTCTTTTTCCATCAAAATCCAATTTTCAGGGTCAATGACTACTTTTAGAATCTCCTCATTAGTCGGTATGGTCAAAGTCGTTTCTCTTTCTTTCAAAAAAACTTTTTCTTTGTAGATAAGTTCACCGTTATATTTATATACACAAAGTTCTGGGGAGAGAGTAAATATATCTGCTTGTTTTTGAGCAATTTTTATCTTTACTTGTTTACTCTTTTTGTCAAACTCCCACATAGTTTTAATTTTTGGGTGTCCTGCTTTGTAAAGCCATTGTTTGAAAAACCAATCCCAATTTTTCCCTGAAACCTGCTCTACTATCCGTTGGAAGTCCTCCGTAACAACGTTTTGATGTTGAAACTGCTCATAGTAGGTGCTAATACTTTGCCAAAATAAAGAGTCACCCATTTCGTATCTCAAGGTATGAAGCACGCAAGCCCCTTTTTGGTAGGAATTGGTATTAAGTATTTCATTCAAATCGTTGATTCTCTCAAAAACAATAGGCAGGTCTGGGTGACTTTCATAGAATAAAACGACTTGATTTTGAAGCCTTTTCATGCTTTCTTGCATGGTTTTTTTTCCTTTTTTATGCTCCATGTAGAGTTCTGTGAAGTAGGTAGCAAAACCTTCGCTTATCCACACGTGCTGCCAACGTTTTTCAGAAATAGCATTGCCAAACCATTGATGAGCAACCTCATGAGCTATTAGCCGTTCTATTTGCTCTGATTTCGTGCCTATAATGGAGTTTTCATAGTAGAAAATATTGCTTGCATTTTCCATTCCCCCATATTTAGTTTTAGACTGCACGTTGGCTAATTTTTCATAAGGGTATGCACCTATCCGACTTTCAAAGAACTGCAACACTTCTTTTGCTAAGCTATAATCTTCAAAACCAGCTTCCTTGTTTTGTGGATATACCCATGACTCTATAGAAATCCCCTTGTAAGTATCTAAAAAGTTTATAGCAAAACGCGCTACTCCTATGACCATGACTTTGGTAGGGATAGGGACTTCGGTTTTCCAATGCGTAAACTTCAAACTATCAGATAAATAGCTTTCTTCTACTTTCCTTCCATTGGCTATTACCTCGTAGTGTATGGGAGCGGTAACTTTGAACTCACAAGTGGCTTTGTCAGAGGGGTGGTCTATGGTTGGTAGCCAGTGATGCGCCCTATTTGCCCAATTATCGCCAAAGAAAGTACGCTCTCCATATTTGTTCTTGCTGATAATCAAGCCGTCAGCAGGCTCACCTACATAAACAATTTCAAAAGTTCTCACTTCGTCTTTTTGGCTTGCCTTGTCTAATTGTATGATAAGTTTTTCTCTTTCTTGGGAGAATGAGAGCAGGCGACCTTGTTCTTTGACTATGCTTACTCTCATGCCTTTTCCATTTTGTTGGCTTACTAAGTCAATTGTAAGTTGTTGTAAGTTACCCTCTTTAAACAAAATACTTATCAAAGTTTGCCCTTTGATTTGATTATTTTGGTCGTTAAGCTGAAGCTGAAAGACATAATGCTTTACGTCTATGGGCTGAAAGTGATAACGGTCTTGGGCAAAAATGTGAAAACTTATTAGCCCTAAAAATAATATGATGTAATATCTCATCTGTTTATATTTGATTTGCGTTGTAACAAATAGATAATCGATTTGACGATTATTTGTAAATTTAGGAATTTGCTAACTGCAAAAAAAATCATTAATTTTAAATCTTTACAGATTTTATATAGCAGGAGAACCGAAAACTTTAATAGTATGCAAAAATTTAGCTTTTTATGTTTTATTTTTCTTTCCATGAATGTGTTTGCCCAAGTAACTCCAAGCACACAAAAAGCACTCAACAATCAGATGGCTTTTATTAATCAAAGCACCAAAGAAGTACAAAGCATGGTTAAAAGCTTTCAAGATTTTTACCAGTCTTTGAATAGTGCAAAAAAAGACAAAAGAAGAACATGGCTCTCTTACAAATGCCCAAGCCAACTTGATGCCTACTATTATGAGCAGGCACAAGACAAAAGTGGAAGTATCGGCACTCAGTTAAAAACACAATCTGAGAAATTTCGCAAAGCCTTAGAAACTGTAGATGAAAAATGCAAGGCAATAGAAGTTTATGTTCGCCTGAAAGACTATGAAAAAGACAACTTAGAAGGAGGATTCAAGCTAATCAGTGATATTCAACCGCTTGTGTTAGATTTTAGAAAAGTAAAAGAAGAATACGAAAGTAAAATCCAAGAAATATATCAGAAATCTAAGACACTCTCGCCTAATCCTGCTTATGTCCAATGTGAAAAAAATATGCGGACTATCTTGGAAAAAGACAAAAAACTTATCAATAGCCTGACTTGCAATTTCAACGAGGATATTCACACAGGCTGGGCAAAAGAAGAAATCCAAAAGAACATCAATGAAATAGATATACTTCTTGAAGAAATCCAAAAGAACACTCCTAAAATTAGCTATCCTGCCTCCTCCTATTATTCATCTTTTGTGAGCTGTGCCTTAGATTTCCAAAAAAACAAAAAATACACAATTGACCAATATAATTTTGAAGCACAGCAATCAGACAAACACGCTAACGATGCCTATTGGAGTTACATCAACTATTATGACGGTTGTATAGCTTCCTTTTTCAATTTATTTGTTGATTTTACGGAAGCAGGCAATCTTTTTCCTTTGAAAGTTACGAATATCGCCCCTACTTTTGAGATAAAAAACCAATCCGTAATAGTCGACAGCAAAGCCAAGTTTTTCCAAGATATTCCTTACCAAGCTTTTGAAGTAAAAACACAGAATAGTGCAATCTCGCCTGCTCTCAATAACTCGCTCAACAAGTATATAGATTTTATCAATGAAGGAATAAGGCTATGCAATAATTTGCTAAGGAGTTTAGCTAATCAAGACGTAACACTAACCAATTTTGATGACAAAAAGACTTTTTACTACTACAATAAAGACCTCCAACTTCCCCAAACACTATTCCAAGAAACTTTATTGGCAAATAGGAATCTTCCTGAAAATACCAAGAAATCAATTAGTTCGCAGGCAGAAGTATTGTTCAGTATCTTGAAAGAAATGAGTGAACTCAACCAAGAGGTTTATCTTTTCGCCAGCAAAAAAACCTTTCAAGCACAGGGCTTCAAACGCTTGGAAGAGATAAGAGATAGGTACAAAATACTGTACGAAACTTTTGATAAGTACAAAGAAAGGCTTTTTTTAGATTTGAAAAAAATCTTTGATTCGTACAAATTTGCTGATGCTCAAAACTCATGGACAAAGTCTTATTTGGTGATTTCGGAAGTAGTGCAAGATGATAAAGACCTGCTCCTGATTGCTAAAAAGTATTTTAAAGGAGAAGAAAGCAACCCCATTTTCAATACAGATAAGCTTAATACAAGCATGAGAAGCCTGATAGCCAATGAGTTTACCAATATGAAAGGCATAGAGCGAATAGGACGTAATCATGGACTTTGCCCTTACAATCCTTATGAGGATGTAGGGACTTACTCTCAGCAGTTTATGGAATATCCTAAAAGGCTGAATAATAGCAAATACGAGGATTTTACTTATAAGTACAACAGTATTGTTTATGAAAAAAATCGTTTTGTAGATTTGGCTAAAATTCCCTTACTCAAAGAGCCTTTGGAAATGGATTTGTTTTTACTCAAAGAACCTTACAAAAGAGAAACAAGAACGCAAACGCAAGTACAAAATACGCAGCCAACTATCACCAAAACAGAAGATAAGCCTCAAACAAAAACTGAAAAAGTAGAAACTAAAGGCGTGGAGGCTGAGTCTACCAAAGTAATAGCTAAGAAAGAAAAAATAGATACAG
Source organism: Thermoflexibacter ruber (assembly GCF_900113045.1). Classification (GTDB taxonomy): domain Bacteria; phylum Bacteroidota; class Bacteroidia; order Cytophagales; family Thermoflexibacteraceae; genus Thermoflexibacter; species Thermoflexibacter ruber. The sequence continues at coordinate 41,836 of NZ_FONY01000008.1, read as the reverse complement.
TGAAAGTGGAAGTGATAAAAAAAGAAACTGTTATCGTCAAAGAAACAGTGATTAGGGATACGGTCTATATTCGCGATACGATTTACTTGGAAAAACCGCCTCCCGTTACCAAAGACTTTTACACTTTGGAAGGTTACGCACCTAATAACTTGGTTTTACTTTTGGACGTATCGAGTTCTATGAATGCCCCCGACAGGCTTCCACTTTTGCAAACTTCTGCTAAAAAATTAGTCAGCTTGTTTAGAGAGGAAGATGAAATAGCGATTGTAGTTTACTCGGGAACGGCACAGGTTATTTTACCTTCCACCTCAGGCAAGGAAAAAGCAAAAATTATTAAAGCCATAGAAAGTTTAGAACCAAGAGGGAAAACAGATGCCAACGCAGGTTTGACCTTAGCCTATAAGGTAGCAAATCAGAAATTCAAGTACGCAGGCAATAACAAAATCATCTTAGCCTCCGATGGAGAGTTTGGATTGCGACCCGTGGTCATGGACTTAATTGGGCAAAATGCCAACGCAGGTATCTCCTTGACTATTTTTAAGTTTGGAGAAAAACCAACGCCGAGCCTTAAACAAATTTCTGACAAGGGCAAAGGTAATTTGGTTAGTATCACTTCGCAAAATGCAGAAGCATTTATGATTAATGAAGCAAAGAAGAAGAAGTAGAAAAGTTTGATTAAAAATAATATTTGTTAGATTCTTGTAATTAAATTAGTACAATTAAAACAAAACTCCTATGATAAAAGTATTTGAAAATCAATATGCTGAGTTATACGATATGAGTGATGAGATTCCTCATGTATTATTTGGACATTGGCGAGGCTTCTGGCAGCTGAGCGACAAAGATGCGATGGAAGCCTTACATTTTCCTTTGAATTATGTCAAAGAAAAAAATATCAAAATTATGCTCACAGATTACAAAGACTTAGAAGTTGTCCCTGAAGAAACTAATCAATGGCTTTTGGACTATTGGTTTCCTACGGTAGTAGCCAATGGATTAAAGGCAGAGATAGTACTGGACGCAGGAGAGCTGATAGGGCAGATTTCTGTAGAATTTATGTATGAAAGTGTGAATAAAGAAACAGGACTTATTACGCCCAAAGTAGCAACTATAGAACAGGGTAAGGAGATGGCAAAGTTGCTCTTGGAAGAGTGGAAAAACAAGGCGTAATATTCCCCGCCTGTAAGGTTTTACTAATCTTACAGGCTGAGGTCATTATCTTGGTAAAATATTGGTAATTACGTTTTCTTCCTCTACAATTCCTACCGAAGCCTCGAAATCCCCCTCGTCCCATTGGTGAATGAGCAAGATTTTGGTTTCGCTATCGTCAAAATATTCCCATAAGATTACTTCAATAGAATCTTCGTCTTCCAAACTTCTGAAATAACCGGGGCTTTCTCTTTCTCTGTAAAAAGTAATGCCTTCATAAGTAATTTGAGAGGGAGGTTTCTGATAATCAAGCAGGTGTTGTTCTACCTCCTCCCCTAATTTGGCAAATTTGATTTTATTTGTAAAGGTGCAATAGACTTTTTCGCTTTCCTCGATAAACATATAAGCTGTATCGGCACCTGATTGGATTTTATATTCGTAGGTAAAAATATTATCGCCCCAGTCATACTCGAATTCCTCTACTACTTCCCATGTTTTTCCCTCATAATCAAATAACCAACCTTTGCGTATATCAATAATTTTGATGTTAGTAGGGTCGTAATGTATCTGTTCTTCTTGGTTTTTTTTCTTGAAAATGTCTAAGAATCCCATATCGTTGTTGAGTTAAGTTCTTTTTGATTAAAGTCTAAAATGAAGACTTGAAGTGTAAAAATAAGTGTTTTTTCTCAATTACAAGCGAAATTTCAAGGGATTTATTTAGAAAAATTTTATCTCCCTATCAGTACAAAAGGCGACCAATAATATACTTCTAATTCTTTTTTATTAGGGTTGGCATTGACTCCTTCTTCTATCATTTTCAGTTTGGCAAGGCGTAAGGCTTCTGTTTTGTTTTCTCCTTTGAGCAAAAAACTGTAAAAATCTAAGGCAAGCCTTGCAGTCGACTCATCTGCTACCGACCAAAGAGAAACAAGTAGGTTTTTAGCCCCTGCGTACAGCAAAGCCCTTGATAATCCAATAATTCCTTCGCCTTTGGCAACCTTGCCCAAACCCGTCTGACAGGCGGAGAGAATGACCAAATCTGCATTGAGTTCTAAGCCATAAATCTCTCCTGAGTGCAGGTTGCCGTCTTCCATTGCACCTACTTCTAAGAGGCTTTTTCCCCTTTCTCCTGTACTTTCCTGTGTAAGCACTAAGGGAGTCTCACTTGGTTTGGCAAGAAAAATTTGAGAAAGTTCGGGGTTACTCTCATTGACGATGCCATGCGTCGCAAAATGTATGTAACTAAATTCTTTCAAAATCCCCGACTTTATCAAGCCTTCATTTGCCTTATCCTTAGTAAAAATACTGCACAAACCCTCACCAAACAAACCCTTGATGCCCTCGACTTCCTTTTCCGTAGCAGGGAGGTCGTTTAGCCCGCTGCGACCATAAAAATTGATAGGAGCGCATACAAAGATTTTTTTATAATTATTTTCACTGCCAGAGTTTTTGCTTTCTATTTGCATTCTTTGCTGAAACAAAGTAGCAGAGTAAGCATAGCTAATAGCTTGTTTTTTAATTAGATACGGTAAATTACTTACTTCTATATTCTTAGGGTCTTTGATTTCTACCTTGCTGGTAAGCAATGCCTCAAAGGGAATAGTGCCAAGTCTGCCGTCAGGGATAACTACGATTTGCTTTTTACCTGCAAACGACTTGGGAAAGAGTTGCTTATAGAGTGCATGAGCTGTAGGAATAAATTTATCAGGCACTTTGTAGTAAATAGTGTTACGCATTAGGCGAATTTTAGTATCCCAATCGCTCAGTTTGGGTAAGTCAAAGACTTCAAAGCTATTTTGGGAAATCGCAAAAATATATAACCTTCCGCTTTTATCTCCTATGAAATAACTTAGTAAAACTGTTTCATTATCAATGATTTGTTGCAAACTTTTTACATCTGCGATTTTGACGCTATACTTCAAGTTGTAATATTCAGGAAAGTTTTTTTCTAAGTCTTTGGAAAAATTGTCATACTGTCGGTTAAGTTCAAAAAGTTGATTTCTAAACATGACCTCTTCGGAAGCACTGGGTTTGCTGGCTAATTTTTGCTCTGCGTAGGCAATGTCTTCTTTGAGTTGCTTTTCTTTGTCTATCAGGTTTTTAGGGATTTTTGCAAAGTTTTTAGCATTGGTTTCGGAGATAGACTGCAAAAGAATGTATGATTTACTTTTTTCTGCGAAATTAAATGCTTTTTGTCTATACAAATCCTTCTTCAGGACTATCAAACTCATTCCCAAACTCACTCTGATAGCATCTTCGTAAACCTCTGCCGCAATTTTTCCCAAAGCAACTTTGTCATTTTTGTTTAGTGCGGTTTGTCGCATCTTGTCGATAATCTTATCGCAAAGTTCCAAAGTCATTAGGGCAGTTTCTAAGTCTTTTAATTTCAATGTTTTAGCATAGTGCCAATTTTCAAAGACCTCTGCTTTTAGCCGTAAAGTATTGAGCAAAGAAATCACCTTGTAGGCTTTATCTGCACTTGGATTTTCGTAAATATTGGTGTTTTGAAACTCTGCTACATTGGCAATGAGGGCTGATTGGTAGGTTTGCAAAGCCTCTTTGAACTTACCTTGCTTGAAATAAAGAGTTCCAAGCAAATTATAAGTGTTGGCAATTTCAGGGTGCTTTTCTCCGTAGGTTTGTTTATAAATTTTTAGGGCGATTTCTTGCTTGGCAAGGGCAGCAGTATCCTTGTTTTGTATAGAGAAAATCTGACCTATCGTGCTGTAAATAAAAGCATTATTAGGGTGATTTTCTCCATAGACCTCTTTGGTGATTTCTAAAGCACTTTCCAATTGGAACAGAGCGACATCGTATTTTTCTTGAACTTGGGAGATAATAGCCAAGTTATTGTAAGTATTGGCGATTTTGGGGTGATTTTCTCCGTAAATTTCCTTATAAATATTGAGTGCATTTCTATAAAACTTTTGGGCTTGGGCAGGGTCTTCGGTACCATAAATCAAACCGATATTGTTATAAGAATCAGCGACTTCGGGGTGATTTTCTCCAAAGATTTTCTTTCTCAAATCTAAGGAGCGATTTTGGTATTCCAAAGCCAATTCATTGTTTCCTGCATTCCAATAAAATAAGCCTAAATTTTCATAACATTCTGCTTTTTCTGGAGTATTGGCAGCTGTTTTCAAAGCATCATAATGTTGCATTGCTTTTTGAAAAAACTCCAAAGCCAAATCGTTTCGTCCCTTGTTCAGATAGATTTCTCCCGTGAGGTTATAAAACTCTCCTTTGTAGATGTAATTATTTTGTTCTGAGGCATTTACTTTGCTTTGATACGTTTGTTCTGCGGAAGTAAGCAAGGCAAGAGCTTCATCAAACTTGCCTTGACGAATCAGATTACGCCCTATTTTGTTTTGCATATTCATCAGCATATTGGCATTGTCGAGTTGCAAATACACCTGTTTTGCTTTTTCCAACATTTGATTAGATTTTTCGTATTCTCCTTTTGCAAAGAGAGAATCTGCCGCAGAGAGCCAAATCTTTGCTGTTTTCTCATCTGCTTTTTGAGCAAGTAAAATATTGTTTATCAGCAAAAAATAAAGAAGTATAAAAAAAAATGTTTTCATAATTTGTGGCATTTGAGGTTTGCAGTTGTAGCTTTATTTCAACTTCCAATGTGTCTATGCTACTTTTATCTGATAAATATACAATTATTTTTGTTTTTGAGCAAATTGTGTTTAATTTGGGAAGGCTTGCCCTTATTTGAGTTTTCGCTACCTTGCGGAAGTACTTTAAAGTCATATCAATCGTTTTACTTTCTTTTTATTTTACTTAAACTTTTGAAATTCAAATGAAAAAAATCTCGCACATTTTACTTTGTGTTTTCGTATTGTTATTGATAAGCTGTTCTGGTAACAAAGAGAATAGCTCGCTAATGGAAATGCCCATGCTTACGTATCCTAAGACAGAAAAAGTTAGCCAAGTTGATGATTATCATGGTACAAAGATTGAAGACCCGTATCGCTGGTTAGAAGATGATACAGCCGCTAACGTCAAGGCATGGGTACAAGCGCAAAATAAGGTTACTTTTGGCTTCTTAGAGCAAATTCCTTATAGAAATACTATCAAGGAGCGATTGACGGAAATCTGGAACTATCCTAAGTACGGTCAGCCTTACAGAATAGGAGAGTATTACTTTTTTTCAAAAAATGATGGGCTTCAAAATCAATATGTTACTTATTTTCAAAAAGGACTTGACGGTACACCTGAGGTTTTTTTAGACCCCAATACGCTGTCCTCAGACGGAACGGTAACAGCCAGCATATCAGGTTTTTCCAATGATAGAAAATATGTAAACATTCGTATTTCTAAATCTGGCTCTGACTGGTCAGAAATGGCTCTTATGGAAATAGCTACTAAAAAAATTCTTCCTGATACGCTCAAATGGGTTAAATTCTCGGGAGCCTCTTGGTACAAAAATGGCTTTTTTTACAGCCGCTATCCTACTCCAGCCAAAGGCAAAGAATTTTCTGCAAAAAGTGAGTATCAGAAAATATACTATCACCAATTAGGCACACCACAGGAAAAAGACCAGTTGGTTTATGAGGACAAGGCTCACCCACTTCGCTACTTTGGCACACAAATTACGGAAGATGAACGCTTTTTAATTTTGTATATCTCCGAAGGCACAGACGGGGGGGAACTGCACTACAAGAACCTCCAAACGGGAGATAAAGAGTTTAAGTTACTTTTTAAAGGCTTCGCTTATAATTACAGCGTCATAGACAATATTGGCGACAAACTTCTGGTTTATCACAACCAAGATGCTCCTAACTACAAAGTTTCCTTAGTCGACCCTAAAAACCCGTCGGCTATGACGGATTTTATTCCTGAAAAAGAAGAAAAGTTAGAAGGGGTTAGCACAGGTGGAGGGAAACTTTTTGCTAGTTATTTAAAAGATGTCAATACCAAAGTATATCAATACGATATGGCTTCTGGAAAATTGGACAGGGAAGTAGCTCTGCCTGCCTTAGGAGATGCAAGTGGCTTTGGGGGAGAAAAAGAAGATACGTTTTTATTCTACACTTTTACCTCATTTACCTATCCACCAACGATTTACAAGTACGATATAGCCACTGGACAATCTGAAATTTTCCGAAAGTCAGAAGTCAAATTTGTTCCAGAGGAATATGAAACTAAGCAGGTTTTCTATCCCAGCAAAGATGGTACAAAAATTCCCATGTTCATAGTACATAAAAAAGGTATCCAATTAGACGGAAAAAATCCTACTTTGCTTTATGGCTATGGTGGTTTTAACATTAGTCTAACTCCTTCGTTTAGTATATCTAACATTATTTTATTGGAAAATGGAGGAGTATATGCTTTGGCAAACTTACGTGGGGGCGGTGAGTACGGCGAAAAATGGCATAAAGCAGGTATGCTGCTCAACAAGCAAAATGTATTTGACGATTTTATCGCAGCCTCTGAATATCTTATCAAAGAAGGCTATACCTCCAAAGACCGCTTAGCCATAGCAGGAGGTTCAAATGGAGGATTGTTAGTAGGTGCAGCGATGACGCAACGACCTGATTTGTATAAGGTGGCTTTCCCTGCGGTGGGGGTCATGGATATGTTGCGTTATCATAAGTTTACTGTTGGTTGGGGTTGGGTGGTAGAATATGGCTCGGCAGATAGCGTGCAGCATTTTAAAAATTTGCTTTCTTACTCGCCCTTACACAACTTGAAAGAGGGAGTCGAGTATCCTGCTACTATGGTAACAACTGCCGACCATGACGATAGAGTAGTGCCAGCACACTCTTTCAAGTTTGCAGCAACTTTGCAAGAAAAGCACAAAGGGAAGAACCCCGTACTCATCAGAATAGAGGAAAAAGCAGGACACGGAGCGGGCAAGCCTACAAGTAAAATCATTGAGGAGCAGACAGATAAGTGGTCTTTCATGTTCTATAACATGGGTATAGAACCGTACAAGGATAAAAAAGTAAAGAATACGATGTAAACTAATTACAAAGCAACCCAATGAAGTCTATTAAACTCTCTTGGGTTGTTTTTTATCAGTGCTTTATTTTTCTTCTCCCCCAAACTACTAATCGCTTAAAAATATGTGTGGGTTGTAGCAGAGTAGCCATAGTAAGCGAATAGATGAACGGCAAATAAGCCCTGTCCCCATAATAAATAATCGCATTTCGGCGGAAGTGATAGCTGAGATTGGCACATTGTCGCATGAGTCTTGTCCAAAGGCTATCTTTTTTCTGGGCTTCTTTGTACTCCTCAAAGCTAAGAGGAATAATACCTTGCGCCTGTTTTCTATAAGAATCCCTTAGCCATGAGCGAGTTACTTGCATCAGATTATCTTTGGAGGTTACAGCCATTACAGAAGAAAGGTGCATACGATAATTGATAAATTTATCAGGCATGATAATCATTACGCCCCCTTTCTGTGTAAGCCGAGTGTACAAATCCAAATCCACCATACATTTTAAGTCTTCTCTGTACCCTCCTACTTCTCGCATTTTTTCCATATAAGTCATAAACCCAGAGTGTAAGGCAATCACTAACTCGCCTGTTTGTCTTGCAATATGGCTGTCTTCTATCTTAGTATAGCCGGGAGTAATCTGTTCTCCTATGATTTTTCCCTTGCCGTTGATGTAATAAGCCTGACAACTTACCATAGTAACCTCTGGGTTATTTTCAAGGTAAGCTACTTGTTTTTCAATACGTTGAGGGTGCATTGTGTCATCTGCATCAATTTTTGCATAATAGAATCCTTTGGCGATGGCAATAGCGGCATTGTTAGAGGCAGAAATACCTCTGTTAGGGTGGTCTATAATTACAATTCTATCATCTTTGGATGCGTAATCTTGTATGATTTCCAAGCTACGGTCTTTAGAGCCATCATTGACTAAAATAAGTTCAATAGAGCGGTATGTTTGGTTTAACACACTTTCTATGGCTTCGGCAAGATATTTTTCACCATTATAGACCGTAATAACTACTGTTACCAGCTTTTGCATTGGGTTAATCTTATTTATTTTTTAATTGGAAAAGGACTTTTTTAAAAACAAAACCTGGTATAAGTAAGACAGCTAATAGGCTTTGTATAAAAAACTTAGGATAATCTTTTAGGGAATAATTAATACCTGCATTTCTGTAAAAAGCATACCCATAATGCTTGCGTTTGCGATACAGATTTTTAAAAAAGCCTTCTTGTTGTACGGTTTGCATGAACTCCTCAAAACTTTGTTCTGGAAGTCCCTTACGTCTTCTATAAATAGAGGAACTAACCCATTCACTTGCTAAAGCTCGTTTCATATCAGTACTTGCCATGATAGACTGGCTATGCACCCTATATTTCATCAGATACTCGGGTATGCCTACTAACACATACCCTTTTTCTATCATTCTATTAAATAGGTCTGTGTCGTCAGAGGGCCAGCGATTCCGATAGCCGCCTACTCCTTCCAATGCTTCTTTGCGACACATGAAGCCCGTATGAGCGCAGATAGCAATGATGCCTTTTTCTACTGCTTGCTTGGACTCTTCTATGCTTTTAAAACCCATAAGGTGTTGTACTCCCACTTTTTTGCCCTTGGCATTGATAAGGTGGCAGTAACAACTTGTCATATCTACTTCTGGGTTTTCTTGCAAAAACTTTACTTGTTTCTCGATTCGCTCTGGCATCATTACATCGTCAGCATCAATGCGAGCTACAAATTTGCCTTTGAGAGTAGGTAAAATACGATTACACGAATTTGCCATACCCATATTTTCGTGGTCATCTATGATAATTCGCTCATCTTTGGCTTGGTATTGCTTAATGATTTCAAGTGTACGGTCTTTAGAGCCATCATTAATGATAACAAATTCAAAATGAGGGTAAGTTTGTGCCAGTACGCTTTCTATGGCTTCTGCTAAGTATTTTTCAGCATTATAAGCGGACATGACAATAGACACTAAATCAGACATGATTTTGGCAAGTTAGAAACTGTAGTAGAAAAGTTAGACAATTTAGATAACACAAAATTACAAACGTTTTTTATCTACCTTTTATAAAAATAAAGATGAAAGCAAAATTAAGATAATAAATCAGAAGAAATCAAAAAAACAGAGCTTTAATGACCAATTCTTACTAAAACCTGTAAAAATATCCTATAGAAGCAACCCACTCTCGCGAAAGCCCATCAGGGTTAGTAACTCTTGATATGCCGTCCAATTCTTTTTTCCCATACAAAAACTTGATGCCTGACTGGATAGAAAACTGATAGCCAAAACCTGTTAGCACGGTGAAAGCAAGCCCATCGCTACCCTGCACCTCTACCCTTTTTCCTGTGGAAGGAAGCACGATAGTATCCTTGGTCAGCCGATAAATAGGTAAGATGCCCACAAAAAAGTTAAACCTTGCAAAACGAAAATTGCGTTCTATACGCATCATTACATCTTTGCCTCTCAAGATTCGGGGGGCTGGTGGATAGAGCAACTTAGCCTCAGGAATGATAGCAGCATTTCCGTCAGCTGTTACCTGTAAGTTCCTGATAAATTGATTATTGTTTGCGTTTAAGGCTTGTTGATAACCTACGGCAAAAAGCCAATCTCGGCTGATGAGCGATGCTCCAAAAATCAAATCATACGTGCCTAAACTCGTTTGGTAGTACATAGGTAGAGGTACTCCTGTTTCTCTATTGGTCAAATCACTGCGATTGGTAGGGATTTTGGTTCCGATAGTAACGCCTATCTGATACCGCTCATTATTAAAAACATTACGAGTAAGGCTCAGAGAAATATCGCTCATGCCTCTGGTATCGCCTAACCTGCCTGAGGTAACCATGTAAGGAATTTTTGCTTGGAACATGGTTCTGGTATTGAAACTAAAATTGGCATCTATGGTAGTTGCCCAGATGTGCGTACCAAACTTGGCAAAACCGTAGCCTTGGCTAATCTCTATGGATTGCAGGCGAATATCCATTTTTTTACTAAAAGCTTGATTGGGCTTCATAGCTCCCATAGTACAAAAGCCTGCATCGCTACAGCCTTGAGCAAGTATTTGATTATCAATGATAAAAAACAAAATACTTATCAAGGATATTCTTAAAGCTAAAAAAATGACTGTTTTCATAAAAAATGGAAGTTCTCAAATCTATTGTGTTTATACAGCATTTTAGCAGAGAAAGTTACAGATAGCAGCACAAGGTAAGAAAAAAAATCAAATTAGTCGATTAAAAATGCCTATCTGTCTAAAAGCCTTTTTTAAATGCGATGAATGAGTAAGAAAGTATGTAAATTTACATACTAAAATTCAAAATATTGGAACGCTCAAGAGAGTAAAAACTAATTTGACATGCAGTCTTTTTTCCAGAGAAATAAAACCTTGCTCATACACGTTTCTTTTTGGTGTATGTATTTTTCGTTTTTCTTTTACCAAGTCAGTTCACCACGCAAGGGAGAGGAAGTAGATTTGTGGAGAGCTTTTCAAGTGGCTGTTTTACACATTACTTTTGTTTTCATCACTGCCTACTTGAACTACTTTTTCTTGCTGCCTCGCTTTTTAGAGCATAAAAGAGTGAGTAAGTATTTGTTAGAGTTTTTTAGTGTCTTTGTTATATTGGTGATTCTTTATGTGCATGTCAAGCGATTTCATGCAGACGGCTATTCTTATTCGCAAGAGGCGCATCACTTTTATTCTTTGCGTTTTGCCTTACAGTATGGATTCAATAGCTTTTTTATCGTTGTATTTGTAGCTATGTTGAAGTTTTTAGCGCAATGGTCTGAACTGGAAGCAAAGAAAAAAGAAATAGAAAATGAAAAATTGACCTCAGAACTTCGCTTCCTCAAAGCCCAAATCAACCCTCATTTTCTATTCAACACCCTCAATAACTTGTATTATTTGGCTTTTACTCAATCGCCTAACACCACAGAAGTCATTGCCAAACTTTCTCAAATGATGCGTTACATGATTTACGAGTCCAATCATGCTAAGGTACTGCTAAGCAAAGAAATAGAGTATATGCAGAACTACATTAGTTTAGAAAAATTGCGTTTGAATGACCAAATTCCCGTGCAGTTTGAGGTGGTTGGCAATATGCACAGCGTACAGATAGTCCCTCTGATATTGATTACTTTTTTAGAAAATGCCTTCAAGCATGGGGTCGGGAACAATTTTTCTGAGGCTTGGGTAAAAATCAAAATAGAAATCCATGACCGAAAAGGTATGCCTTCCAAATGTATTTATAGAGTGGAAAACAGTAAGTTACCCTCAGCAAATATTCTCGAGAAATCGGGGATTGGTTTGCAAAATGTGCAAAGAAGATTGGAACTCAGCTACCCCAATCACTACCAGTTAAGAGTAAGAAATGATGAAAATGTATATGCTGTAGAACTTGAATTAGATTTGCTATAAACGATTGAGAATGAATATTTCCTGCATCATAGTCGAGGACGAGCCTTTGGCACGCAACCTTTTGGAGCAGTATATCCAAAAAGTACCTTATTTGCACTTAGTCCAATCTTTTTCTAATCCTCTGGCTTCCATAGAGTTTTTAAGAGAAAACTCAGTGGATTTATTGTTTTTAGATATTCAAATGCCCGAAATTACAGGGGTAAACCTACTCAAAATAATCTCTAAAAAGCCTTTAGTTATTTTTACCACTGCTTACTCTGAATATGCCTTAGAAGGCTACGAACTCGATATAGTAGATTACCTGCTCAAGCCTATTACCTTAGAACGCTTCCTAAAAGCTGTGGAGAAGGTAGCCCAACGCCTACACCCGCTGAAGACAGAAAATGGAGAAGAAAAGCAAGAAAGAGCAACAGAAACAGAAGTAACGCCTCATTTTGTCTTTGTAAAAGACGGCACTAAACTCGTCAAAATTCGCCTGCAAGACATTCTATACATAGAAGGACTAAAAGACTATGTAATTATCCATACTCCTCAACAAAAGGTAGTAAGCCTGCAAAGAATGAAAAATTTAGAGGAGCAACTACCTGCTAATCAATTTATTAGAATCCATAACTCCTACATTGTTTCCTTAGAGGCAATAGATGCCATAGAAAAGGAAAAAGTACAAATAGGCAAGGTTTTTCTCCCGGTCAGCGACACCTACCGCAAAACCTTCAAAGAATTTATAGAGCAGAAAAATATTAAGTTGGATTAAAGGAAAGGGAATAGATTTAAAATGAAACGGCTCTACGCAAATACGCAGAGCCGCTTTGTAACTTTTGGTACTTATCTTTTTTGTAATAAAATTACAAAAATGAATGTTAAAATCTGAAAATCTTTAAAGAATTTTAAAAACCTTAAAATCTATCACAATTATAGATAACCTTCGTCAGAAAAACAAATTATTCATATTAATTTTTTTGCGTATGAAAAAAAACTTCTGTTTCGACTTAGGAACTGTTTCTATAGAGAGTACTGTTGTCCAATATGATGAAGATGCTCAACTCGGCAAATTTTTGTAAGACTATTCAAAATAATCCATTTTGAAATCAAACTACAAAGGTCTGTTCAGTACCTCCAATACTTGCAACTTGTCATTATTTCGCATCACTAAGGCTACTTTTTTCCCATTGGCTAAGGTAATCAACTGAATATCACGACATTCTCCATTTACTACAAAACCACTTTGAGCTGGGGAGATAGGAGCAAAGTTTCCTTTGCCATCGCCTTTGAGCAGGAGTCCTACGCTTGCATCGTAGCGACTGAGCAAGGGAGTTACCCCATAGAAGTTACCCCCTAAGAGCAAATCTTTTTTTCCGTCCTTGTCAAAATCTCCCACTTGCAAGGCAAAAACAGTAGAAAACTGTGCCTCTATGGGCAGACTTTTGATAGCAAAACCATCTTTCCCCTTGTTTTCAATGTAAGAAGTCGAGAAATTATGAGCATTTTTCATTACTGCTCCTTTGAGTTCTTCGGGAGTAAAAATGTCATGAATAGTAGCTGTAGAGTAATCTTTGTACTTCAAAAACTTTTTACGCAAATGCGGAAGTTGTGAGGTCATCTCGTCTTTGGAAGCCAAAGGAAAAAGTTGGCGACTTCCATCAGATGCGGTGCGATACATACAAATAATAGGGTCTGTGCTTCCGTTAGCATCAAAGTCTTTGACATATAAGGTGATAGGCTCATTTTCTGTGGGTTTCAAGTAAGAATTCTGTCCCCAATTCCCAGCAACAAAATCTATGTCGCCGTCGCCATCAAAGTCATCAGCAAGGAGGCTGTTCCAAAAGCCACTATTAGATGTTAGATGTTGGTTATTAGTTGTTAGGTTAATGAGTTTATTGTTTTGGTTTTTGAGGAAAGTAATGGGCATCCACTCTCCAACTACCACTAAGTCAAGTTGTTGGTCATTGTCAAAGTCCGCCCAGACCGCATCTGTAACCATGCCCAAGAGGTTATTGCCCAAGACATCTGCGGAGGCGTTTTCAAAAAAGCCTTTTCCATTATTTTTCAATATAAAACTTGGTGGGTCTATGCCAAACTTGCGTCCTTCTACCCTTGCCCCAATGAACAAATCCACGTCCCCATCTCCGTCAAAATCAGCAGGTTTTACACAAGAGGCATTAATAAAAATTTCAGGGAGTTGATTTTCTGTTTTTGTGAAATTGCCCTTGCCGTCATTCAAATACAGTCGTGGTTGGATTTGTTTGTCTTTACCAAAAAACTCATTTCCAGCACTTACTACTATCAAATCTAAGTCTTTGTCGCCATCTGCGTCAAAAAAAGCGGCACTTACATCTTCGCAAATGCTATCCTGCTCAAAAAGGTTTTTTTGACTAAGAGCAAAAGAACTATTCTTCTGTTGAATGAGTAAAGCACTTGTTTTCCACTTGCCATTAGGCACAAAAAGGTCTTCTAAGCCATCACCATTTACATCGCCTTTGGCTATCTTACTGCCTTGCGTAGATAGAGCATAAGGAATCAAGAACTCTCTTTCAAAGTCTGTGATGGCATTGTCTTCGTGAGTGAAAGGGATATTGACTTGATTAGTTATGTCTGCAAATAGTTGCTGCGAGCTGAGCCACGAATTACACTGATTACATAAATTTTTTTCGCTTGCTTCGCTTTGTTTTAAGGTCAAAAACTGATTGGCTTTTACGTTGGTCAGAAGTTGGGAGTTGCCGTTGTTCCAAGCAACTATCAGAGAATCAATTATTTCATTTTTCCCTAAGCCAATAGTTAAAACGTGGTCGACAGAAGATTGGAAGCCTCGTGTAGGCGATTGTTCTTGATAAATGAGTTGGTCTTTGAGTTTTAAAATTATTTTTGCTCCAATGCCAGACGTATTTTGATTTTCTCCTACTAATTTGATTTTCAAATAGTTGTTTTTATCAATATTCTGATTTTCATAAATAGAGGCAATTTCATTAAAGTTATTGACTACCAAGTCCAAATCTCCGTCATTGTCCAAGTCTGCATAGGCTGTACCATTGGAAAATCCTGCCTTGTCCAGTCCCCATTCCTTTGATAAATTGTTAAAAGTGAGATTTTTATTGTTTTTAAAAGCAAAGTTAGGGATTTTAATAATAGGCATCTGTTCGGTGTATTTGAGTTTTGCCTCATCTATGCCTTGCAAAAGCGGATACCTGATGTTGGGGTCAGAAATAAATTTGAGATAGTCCATGTCATTAGGACGGCGAGGGATTCCATTAGCTACAAACAAGTCTTTCCATCCGTCGTTGTCCAAGTCTGCAAAAAGCACCGACCAACTCCAATCGGTAGTTGCTACGCCTGCCAATTGAGCAATCTCGAGGAGTTTAAAGTTAGTTAGCTTTTTCTCTTGGCTAATAGACGTATTTACTTGTAAAGCATTTTTCGCAAATTGGTGGTAATAGCCAAAGGAATATTTGAACTGATAAATGCTATAGGCATCTGCACTTTCTTCTGAGGCTTTGCGAATTTGCTCATTTTCAGGCATCATGTCCGCAGAAAAAACATCTAAGCGTCCATCGTTGTTGAAGTCAGCCATGTCCACCCCCATAGAAAACTTGCTCGTATGTCCTACTACTTGCCTAATGCTTTCTGTAAAAGTTCCGTTGCCGTTGTTGAGATAGAGGTAGTCATTTTCGTGGAAGTCATTGGCGATGTAGATGTCTTGCCATCCGTCTTGGTTGATGTCCCCAATCGCTATGCCCAAGCCATAACCTACTGCACTGCTGTAAATTCCCGCATTTTCGCTTACATCAATGAATTTTCCGTTTTCATTTTTCATCAACCTGTCGCCAGCCCTTTCGTTTTTTTCAGGACGAATTTCTGCAGCACGGCGGTAAGTTCCCTCATAGTGAGTAGAATGATTGAGCAAGTAGCAATCCAAATCACCATCATTGTCATAGTCAAAAAAAGCGGCTTGGGTAGAAAAACCAGAGAAATCTAAACCGTATTCTTTGGCTTTTTCTGAAAAGGTACCGTTCTGATTGTTGATAAAGAGTTGGTTATGTCCGCTCAGTCCCAAAAGATTGCTTACATTACATACATAGATGTCGAGCCATCCGTCTCCATTTACGTCAGCCATAGTCGTTCCCGTAGTCCAGCCTATGCTACCCGCTACTCCTGCTTTTTCTGTAATGTCCTCGAATTTTAAGTTTCCCTTGTTTAGGTAAAGTTTATTTGGTAAACGATTGGCAGTGAGGTAAATATCTGGCAAGCTATCGTTATTGATGTCGCCAATGCTTACACCCCCTCCATTGTAAAAGTATAGGTAATTCAAGATATTAAAAGTAGTATCTTCTTTGACGAGATTGGCGA
Source organism: Thermoflexibacter ruber (assembly GCF_900113045.1). GTDB lineage: Bacteria > Bacteroidota > Bacteroidia > Cytophagales > Thermoflexibacteraceae > Thermoflexibacter > Thermoflexibacter ruber. The sequence continues at coordinate 25,980 of NZ_FONY01000008.1, read as the reverse complement.
AGTCCACACCTGTCTGAGCGGGGTCAAGAAGTTTAAAAAGGGAATTGTCAGAAGTTCTTTCATCTGTATTTGATTGATTACAGGCAAATAAAGAAATGAGAATAATAAAATAAAATATCGTGAAAGTATATCTACAATTCATCATGGGTATGTGTTTTTATGGTTTTTTTGATTTTCAAAGGGCAAAGATAGAGATGTTTTGATAAAAATGGAAAACCATTGATAAGGACAAATGTTTTTGGGAAAAGTATTTATCCTACGCTACTTTCTTGTTTACTTTTACCTGTTGTTCTAAAATTTTAAATCCTATAAAAACAATAATATTTAAGGCTATCATAGTGTACCAAAGCGTATGAAAGTTGTACTGCTCGGCAATATTTGTTCCTAAGGAAGGAGCGACTACCCAAGAAATGGAAAAGATAGAGGCGTACATTCCTACAAACTTCCCTCTTGTGGAGGTTGTAGAACGATTGATAGTAAAAACGTTCATGTAAGGCAGAATAAAAATCTCTCCAAAGGTGAAAAAAGCAATAGCTAAAACAATGATAAACAAATTTTTAGAGATAATAATTAGAATAAAAGCCAATATCATCATCATTACCCCAAAAGTTATCATTCGAAGTTGTGGAATACGCTCTCCAATAATATAAACAGTAAGCATTTCAAACAAAGCGACTATAAGCCCGTTTAAAGCCAGCAAAATGCCTATTTTCTGCTCAGAGTAAAGGCAGACTTGTTTGAAATACAAAGGTATGACGGTAAAAAGTTGGAAAAAGGTAATAACGCAAATGGTAGTGAGTAGAACCGCAGATAGAAAAACATAATCTTTGTAAGGAGATTTTGCTTGGGTGCTTTCTTGTAAGATTTCTTGCTTTTTATGTTTTTTGCGAGAAGGTTTGAACCAATAGCTAAAAAGCAAGCCAGCGGAAATGCAAGTAACGCCGTCTGCTAAAAAAAGATAACGAAAATCATACACCGCCAATAGTCCGCCTAAGGTAGGTCCTATGGCATACCCTAAATTAGTAGCTAATCTGTTCAGAGCATAAGAGCGAGTCAGGTTTTCAGGGGTACTATAATCTGCCACAGAAGCCGTGTTAGCGGGTCTCAGAGATTCAGTAATGATACTAAGGAAAAAAATACAACAAGCGATTTGCCAAAAACTCTGCATGAGCATTAGTACAAAAAAGCCTGCTCCTCCTACTACTAAACTCCAAAATTGCACTTTGTAATTACCAATTTTATCAGAAAGCCAGCCTCCAAAATACGCACCTATCACTGAGCCTGTACCAAAAACGGTAATGATAGAGCCAGCCTCTGATAAGGAAAATTTAAGTTTTTGGGTGAGATAAACCCCTATGAAGGGAATGACCATAGAACCACTGCGATTGATGAGCATGATAGTAGCTAAGAGCCAAGAGGAGCGCGGCAGACCGCCGTAAGCGTTCTTATAGAGAGAGAGGATTTTTTGAAACATATCGTTTAAGTTTTTAGGCAACAAAATTAGCAAAAAATGTAGTTATTATCACAAGATAAAAATAACGCAAGACTTGTGGTCGTTGATGAGCTTGTGATGAAAGTAAATAGGCGGAAGTAATTTTTTAGATAATATATGCAAATCACAAAAACATAAAAATGCTAAACGCGTATGCCTATGACTAACATATCGTCTATTTGCTCATTATTTCCTAACCATTTGGTAATGACTTCATCTAAGATTTTTTGTTGGGCGAGCATAGGTTTATCGTGAATGTAGTAAAGCAGTTCTTTGAAGCGGCGAGCCATGAATTTTTTATTGTGTTCGCCTCCGAATTGGTCGCGGTAGCCGTCAGTGGCAAGATAAAAAGTAGTGGGTTTGGAAATATCTATGACTGTTTTTTCAAAAAATCTATCTTCTTCATCTCTTTGAAAACCTCCAATGGGTTTTTTCGTAGCTTTAATCTCAACAAACTCAAGCAGACCATTGTCATTAGCTTGGACATAGTAAAGAGGATTGATAGCCCCTGCGTAGGTAAGCGTCTTTCTTTGAGTGTCTATTACGCAAAGAACGATGTCCATGCCGTCGCGAACTTCATTGACCTGTTGTTTAAGCACTTGGCGAATTTCATTGTGCAACTCAGAAAGAATCAAGTCTGGCGAGGTGACTCCTGATTGGATAATTTTGTTCAGAGATTGCACTCCAAGCACCGACATAAAAGCACCCGGTACGCCGTGTCCTGTACAGTCCGCTACTGCCAGAATACGTAAATTTTCTACTTCCATGAAATAATAAAAATCACCACTGATGACATCTTTGGGCTTGTAGTAGATGAAGTTTTCAGGAAAGGTCAGTGTAATGTCTTCTTGGTCTGGTAACAAAGCCGTTTGTATGCGTTTGGCATAGCTGATACTTGCCAAAATGTTTTCTGTTTTCTTCTCTATTTCTTTATAAGCTCCCTCTAAGGCTTTATTTTTACTCTCTATAGCTGATTTTTGCTTATTGATTTCCTCATTTTTAGCATTAATCTCCTCGTTCTGTTCCTTAATTTGTTTGTTTTGTTCTTTGATGAGGAAATTTGCCTTTTTCTGCCTTCTGTACAAAATAAATGCTAAAATGGTAAGTGTAATAAAGATGGCGGAAGAAGCGACAGTAAGGTAGATAATTCTTTTTTGATTTTGAATATTTCTTTGCTGTTGTTCTAATTGCAAGTTTTTAATAGTCATTTCTTTATCTCTTATCTGTGTTTCGTATAGTGAGGAGATAGCAGTGTAATCCTGTTCGCTTTCTTTGCCTAAAATGCTGTCTTGTAAAGTTTTACTTAATTGACTATATTCATAAGCTCTTTTGTAATCCTTCTGTATGCCATAGATTTCAGACATTAATGCCCATGCTTTTTGCTTAAAAAATCTTGATTGTAGAGTTTCTGAGGCAGTAAGTCCTGCTTGGGCATACTTTAAAGCCTCATTAGGTAGGTTTTTCTTAAAATAATAATCACCTAAAAGTAAGGAGTTATCAGCAATAGCTTCTAAATTAGCGATTTCTTTGGCAATTTTGAGTGCTTTTTGAAAATACTCTATAGCCAAACTGTTCATGCCCTGTGCCAAATATACCCGCCCCAGATTAGTTTCCATTTCAGCGATTTGTTTTTTATTTTCTTCTTTGGTCGCTATTTGCAAGGCAAGAGAATACCTTTCTAAGGCTTGTTTATTATCTTTTTTTGCAAAAAACACATTCCCTAAGCCGTTCTGTGCGGCTGAGGCTACGGAGGCTTTACCTATTTTTTGGGCTATTTCTAAGGCTTTTTCGTAGTATTCCTCTGCTTTACCCAGATTGTTTTGGTGCATATAGACATGCCCTATCAGGATATAGCTCAGTCCGATACATTCCTCATATTTTAGTCGCTCTGCTATCTCTAAGGCATTGAAAGTGAGAGTTAAAGCCTCATTGTACTCAGCAAGTTTAATTTTGGCTTGTCCAATGTAATTTAGGGACATAGCTACGCCGCGTTCATAGTTGATGTCTTGTGATATTCGCAGGGCTGTATCTGCATAATTATTCATTTTGATTAAATTCTTGTTAGCGTAGTCCTTGCTGAGGGAAAGTAGTTGGCTTACTTTGAAGGTGTCTTGTTTTAGTGAAGTCAAAGAGGCTTCTACCTTTGCTTGCTGAGCAAAAGCATTAAAGGATAAAAGTAATACGAGGTAGAAAAAAAGTTTCATTTCGGTTTTTAACCAAGCTAATCATCGTTTTGACACAACAAAAGGGGATTGTAAAGTAGGAATAACTCCTGCAAAAATACAATAATTTGTGAGAATCAAATAATTTTCTTGAGATAGTTGTAGAAGTAGTCGTATAGTTCATAAAACTCAAAGAAGGATTAGCTCCAATATTAAGTTTGTTAAATGTTTTTATTTTTATTTTTCATTTATTAACTTACCTACGTTTTAATATTCTTATTTTTGTTTTTTATCCTAAAAAAATTAATTTTTATGAAGAACATTTTTACGTTTTTATTAACTTTCTTGCTTGCGGGAATGTTGGGCAATACTTATGCCCAACAACGAACTATTAGTGGGAAAGTTACTTCCAGTGAAGACGGAAGCGGGCTTCCGGGAGTGAATATTACAGTCAAAGGGACTTCTGCGGGGACAGTTTCTGATGCAGATGGAAGCTACCGCCTGAGTGTTCCCGCAGATGCTACCACCTTAGTTTTCTCTTTTATTGGTTTTCGGAAGGCGGAGGTACTTATTGGTAATCGTACAGAAGTAAATGTAACGCTTTTGGTAGATACACGCCAATTAAACGAGGTAGTGGTTACTTCTTTTGGTATCCAAAAGGAAAAGAAAGAGTTAGGATATGCTGTCCAAGAGGTGAAAGGGCAGGAAATTGCAGAAACCAACCGCCCTAACTTTGTTACAGCTTTGCAAGGTAGGATAGCAGGTGTGAGTATAGGTACTACAAGCGGTATGGCAGGGGCTTCATCGCAAATAGTACTGCGTGGAGGCTCTTCTTTAGGAGCGAATAACCAACCGCTTTTCGTCATTGATGGTGTTCCTGTGGACAATACGACCAAGAGTGAGGGCTTTTTATTAACGGATACGCCTAATCGTATTTCTGACTATACTAATCGTATTGCAGATATTGACCCAAATGATATAGAGAACATTACTGTATTAAAAGGTCCTGCTGCTTCTGCATTGTACGGGATAGATGCAGCAAATGGGGCTATCATCATCACTACTAAGAAAGGAAGAAAGGGAAGCGTAAGGATAGACTATAGCAATAATTTTACCATAGAAAATGCAACCCGTTTCCCTGAAATCCAAACAAAATTTGCCAATGGTAGCTGGGTGAATAATGTTCCTACCACCAACCGCAATACGTTAAGTACTTGGGGGGCAGAGCGTCCTGCTGGGGAGCCTACCTTTAATAATGTGAGAAATTTTTTTAGAACAGGCTTCATGCAAAATCAGGTGGTGGTTACAATGTAGGTTTCTTCGGTCCTAATCCTAAAATTAAGCCTGAAACTACTGTATCATACGAAGGAGGTTTTGATTTGAAGTTCCTCAATAACAGATTAGGCATAGACTTTACCTATTATTCTATGGAGAGCCGCAATCAAATCGTACAGCCTCGCCTTAGCTATGCTACGGGCTATATTCTTCAGCTCATCAACTCAGGTGTAGTGCGAAATAGAGGGGTAGAAATACTTTTGACCGGCTCGCCTGTAAAGAATGATAAATTGACTTGGGACGTTATAGGAAACTTTACGCTCAATCGCAATAAAGTAACACAAATGCCTGCGGATTTGCCAGAGTTTTATTTATCAGATACTTGGTTAGCGGGTAACGCCAGAGCAGGCTACGTATTGGGCGAATCAATGATGTCTATTACAGGGTATGATTATCAAAGAAATGCTAACGGAGAGGTCATAGTCGGAGCAAATGGTTTCCCTTTAGTGAATACGGCTTTCCCTTTCATAGGCAACCGTCAGCCTAAATTTACTTTCGGTCTGACTAATAGATTCCAAATGGGACCTTTAGCCGTTTCTTTCTTATTTGACTTCCGCATCGGAGGCGACGTTTACAATGCCACAGAAAGAGATTTAGTAGCCTTAGGATTGAGCAAGCGTACTTTAGATAGAGGTACGCAGATAGTTTTTGAGGGGGTAACGCAGACAGGAGAAAGAAATACTGTGCCTATTACCTTAGACCAAGCATGGTACACCAGCGGTTTAAGAGGCTTAGTAGAATCTCAGTTCATAGAAAAAAATATCAATGCGGCTCGCTTGCGCGACTTGACTATTTCTTATACTTTGCCTAAAAGTTTGATAGAAAAAACAAAGATTATCAAAAACTTAGCAGTGAACTTGACTGGTAATAACTTACTTTTGTTTACTAACTATTCAGGTCCAGACCCTGATGTAAACGGATTGAACGCCTCTGCAAGAGGTAGTGGAGCTATGGGTTTTGACTATTTCTCTTTGCCACAAACTGTTGCTTTTGCTTTGGGGGTAAGGGCTGGTTTCTAATATTTTTCCAAAACATTAAATATATTTAAAATATATGAAAAAGATTTCTTTTTTATTCATCTTATTGGTTTTCATGGCTTCTTCATGCAAAATCGATTACATCAATGATCCTTTTGTGCCTCAGCAAGGACCTCCTGCCCCTTTTATGCCACAAGTAATCTATGCGATGGCAGAAGGACCTATGTTTGACGGACGTTTCATTGGTCGTTATACACAGAATTGGCACTTGACCACAGCCAATGATTTCTACGACAGGCACGGTAGCCGCCGTACTGCTGCTCAAACAGGATTGACTGCCAGCCAAGTATGGCGTAATCACTATTGGTCTATTGGCTCTAACTTGAACCAAATAGAAATTCAAGCCAAAGCAAGAAATTTTGCCCAGTACGTAGGTATTGCCAAAGCCATTCGTGCTTGGAGTTGGCAGTTAGCCACTGACCAGTTTGGCGAAATGCCTTTTTATCAAGCATGGGACAATACACTTACCGCTTTTGTGTATGACCCTCAAAAAGACATCTATGCAGGCATTAATAAGCTCTGCGATGAGGCTATCCAAGAGTTGACTGCTAACACAGGCTTGGTTGACCCTCAGATAAGAACAGTAGAAACGATTTACAATGGAGATAATGCAAAGTGGATTAAGTTTGCTTTTGCAGTGAAGGCAAGAATTGCGAATCATATCTCTAACAAAAGAAGCTACAATCCTGCCCAAGTCATAGAGTTTGTAGATAAGGCGTTGGCAAGCAATGCAGACAATGCCTTAGTGCGTTTCTCTGGAGCAAACAGCGACCAGTCCAGCTTCATGGGACCTACCAGAGCCAACTTTGGGGCTTTCCGCCAAAGTAAGTATTTTGCTGATTTGGTCAATGGGACTATTCTTGGGGCTACTGACCCTCGCGCGCCGCTCCTGCTCAACCCTACTACTACTACACAGGCTTTTGTAGGGGTAGAGCCTGTGAGAGGCATTACTCCTACAGGCTTCACTACTACTACTATGCCAACCATTTACGGAAAGTACATCTTTACAGACCGCGCTCCTTTTCCATTGATTACCTACTCCGAAATGCAGTTCATCAAAGCAGAAGCTGCTTTCCGCCAAGGAAATCGCGACATGGCGTTTAATGCTTTCCGAGCGGGCATACGTGCTCACATGGAAGAAGTTGGGGTAAGTGCAACCAACATCACGACCTATTTAGCAAGTGCAGCAGTACCTCAAAGTGCCGCTGCCTTGACTTTGAAAGACATTATGACACAAAAATATATTGCCATGTGGGGGTGGAACTACCACGAAACTTGGACTGACCTGCGCCGCTACAATTACAGTGGTGATGTCTTTGCAGGATTTGTTTTACCTAATCCCTTAGCTCCAGAGAACAACAATCGTACTGTGCAACGTCTGTTACCTACGACTTTCTCTGAGGAGGATTGGAACAGACCAGAGTTTGCCAAAGTTGGAGGCATGGACGTGGACTATCACGTAAAGCCTATTTGGTTTGCGACGAGTGAGGAGTAAATTTTTTCTAAAAACCCCTAAGTATTTTCAAATGTATTTAGGGGTTTATTACTGATAATCGAGTTCTCTATTTCGTACATTAGCCAGAATTGATGGCAAAAAATATTAATCAGCAATTTTCCCCCTCTAAAAATCCTTTTCCCCATATTCGGTTTTCACACTTTCTGCTCTTTTTCCCATTTCATTGAGGCGATAACCCACGCTAAACTATGCAGTGGTATATCATAAACTGATTTTAGCTTTAAACGGTCTGTTTGAAAAGGAAAAGTTTTATCAATATTATATTTATCATTCTTTACTTTATTTTTATAGCACATTTATTTCTTAACAACTAACTAAAAAATTAAAAATTATGAAATTCAAAGGATTATTCATTTTTCTTTTCATGCTCATTTTTATTTTGCAAGAGGCTAAAACTGCCGAGCAGTCTATTTTTAATAATCCACAGGCTGTTTTTATCGAAGGGAACTTTACTAAAGTGTCAGATGTGCTTTGGGCATCTCCCAAAGGTTTTGACTTGACGATGGACATTTATACGCCCAATTCAGGCAAAGCAAGCTATCCTGTCATCGTTATTTTCCATGGTGGTGGTTGGCTCATTAATAACAAAAGTATTATGAATGAGGCAGCGGCTTATTTAGCTTCCAAAGGCGAATATGTAGTTTGTAATGTCAATTATCGCCTTTTACCCGACCAAGACAATACGGTAAAAATCAATGAAATCATAGAAGATGTATTTGGTGCAGTACTTTGGATAAAAGAAAATATTAGTAAGTACAAGGGCAATCCCGCAAAAATAGCAGTAACGGGAGATAGTGCAGGAGGACATTTGGCAATTATGGTGGTATTGCAAGGGCATAATCTGTCCTCTAAAGGCTTTGCAGGGACTAACTTAGGCTTTAACCCTTCCTACTTGCCTAAGGGGAAAACCGCAGAAAAGATAGCGAAAAAGAATGGTTTAGCGGTACAAGCAGCAATGATTAGTTATGGAGCTTTTGACCTTTATGCAAGCGCCTTAGGAGGTTTTGAGAAAGAAAGTAATATTTTTTGGAACTTAGCAAAGGCAAAAGCAAGGGGAATGTTTGGCGAAGGTGTCAATGCCAATACTCACCCTGACCATTACAAGCAAATTTCTCCCGTATATTTGATTCCAAAGGCAAGCGAAAGGAAACTCCCTCCTATGTTATTTACGGTAGGTTCAAAAGACCAACTGACTACACCTGCTTCTATTGAAACCTTCATCAGTAAATTAAAAGAGGCAGGGCATACAAATATAGAATATTGGGTGCATGAAGGACGACCACATGCTTTTTTAGATTCAGGCTCTAATGAATTTTTAGGAATTAGCTTTGCTAAAGATGCTCCCCCTGCCTTAGATAAGATGTTAGCATTTCTGAATAAGATTTTTTATTAGACAAAAAGCGAAGATTGAAAAAATCTTCGCTTTTTAGTATGCTAAATTAGATGAGTTACTACTTCAAGGTAATAGTCCTTACGGCTTCCCCACGAGTAATGGTAATGGTTTTATCACAAGTTCCATTCCCAAAATCTATTTTGATAGGTTCTTTGTCGTTTTGAGGAGTGATTTGCTGAATGCCACTGACTGGGTAAGGGACTTTCTCAGCAAAGCAAGCTACTTTTTTCACTATGGGACTGAGAGTAGTGGTATTAAAAGCCACTCCATTGCGGGCTACTCCTGTTCCATTGACGGTTACTTGGTATTCTGAATCCAAGAGATTTGCAGAAAGGGTGAAATTTTGTGTAACTGTTACGTTCCTTGAAGCTGTTTTCCCGTCAGGGAAAGTAAGATTGACATTGACCAGAGAGGTTTTCTGTACGTTCTTTTTCACTAAGTCTAAGCCATTGTAGGTGGTAACTATGGTGCCTGTTACCTTGATGTCTTCTACCGAGTATCCGTCAAAAGTAACCGTACATTTGCTATTCGGCTTGCGGAATACGTCTGTATGTACTGCAATAATTTTCCCTTTGCGCACTCTGCCATCTCTGCCTTTGCAACCTGTACCAAAGTCTATGGTAACGGTTCTCGTTGCCCTGTTATGTGTAATTACTGCACAAGGTGCGAATTTATCCTTTTCCTCTACTCTGCCATTACTTGCCGCAAAGTCAGAGGCATCTTCTACGATTAGGTCTATGTCATCATTTGCTCTTTCTAATTCATTGTCGGTTTCTACTACAGTGCTATCAAAGCTCAACTTGTCTTTCAATTTGTTACAAGAAGTAGTTAAAAACCCTAACAAGGCAAGCACTAAGCTAATTCTAAAAATGTTCTTCTTCATAAAATTTCAGTGAATTTGTTTTAATGTACTCATTTCTTAATTAATAACTTCTGGGCTAATTTTTTTAGTCTGATACTTAGATGATGTAAGTTTTAAAAGGTTTAAAAAAATGTAAAAAAAAAAAAGCAATGTGGAAAATTTTTCCACATTGCAAAACTGTCGATAAAAACTATCATTTGTATCTGAAAAAAAAAGATAATAGGCTTTTAATATTGAGCCAATTTAGAAAGAAAATTTATCATCATGTATGTTTCTATAAATAAAATAGGTTTTTTTTGTGAGATATTCATGTAGGAATCTTCACTTTTTAGATAAGGGGCTCGATATTTGCCATTTTTTAAATAAGGAGCTTCTCCTTTTTGTATAATTTCTAATTCAAGAAAAAAATAGACTGTTAAAGAACATATAATCCATAAGCACAGACCTATTCCTAAACCCTATGGTCTTTTTGCCAAAGGCTTTAACTCTGTCAAGTCTGCGATTTTTACAGGTTTTCCTGTTTCTGCACTTTTTCGCGCTGCGATACCTACTAAGATAGACATAGCACCATCTCTTGTTCCTGCGGATTGCCTGTAGGGGTCTGCGGCATTGGGGTAGCGGAAAATTTTGTCTTTGAGCCTCTCATCGCCTCCGCCATGCCCTGCGGATTGGGGGATTTTGAAAGTTTGCAAGCCACCAAAACTCGTCCATAGGTGGATTTCATCGTAGTCTTTCATGTCCACCGCTTGGCTTTCCTGTATCCATGCTTCTAAGCGTCCTTTTGTGCCATTAAAAGCAATCCTATAGCCTTCGTAAGGAGAATAGGTCGTCAAAGAATAGCTTACTTGCACGCCATTGGCATACTTGATTTGTGCCGCCATTTTGTCGTAAATGTTTATATCTTCTTTAAATACACAACCATCTCTGAGATAGCCATCATATTTTTCGTTTTCTGCATACAAAGCCATTAACTCACGGCTTTTAGTCATGTCCCAATAAAATTGGCACTCTCCTTTGTGCGGGCAAGGTCGGCAGTTCGTACTTCGCACTGCTCCATTTTTCCCATAAAAATCAAGTGCGCCATAGCCAAAAACTTCCTCTGGCTCGGATTCTAACCACCAATTGAGCAAGTCAAAATGATGCGTGGCTTTATGAACAAATAGCGTTCCTCCCTTTTCTTTCAATCTATGCCAACGCCTGAAATAGTCCGCTCCATGCCTCACGTCTAAGTACCAATGGAAGTCAGCCGAAGTAATTTTTCCAATGGCATCATTGCGTAGTAGCTCGTAAATCTTTTGGCGATGCGGAGAATAGCGGTAGTTAAAGGTAACAACTACCTTTTTTCCCGTACGTTTTTCTGCTTCTAAAATGGCTTGACATTTTTGCTCATCAGTAGTCATGGGCTTTTCTGTGATGATATTTGCCCCCATTTCCATACCTTTGATGATGAACTCATGGTGAGTAGCGTCCACCGTAGTAATGATGAGCCATTCAGGTTTGGTTTCTTTCATCATCTTTTCAAAGTCGGTAAAAGTGGGGCAGGACAGTCCTAAGCCCATCTTTACTGTATTTACTCTGCCTTGATTGATGTCGCACAAGCCCACAAACTCTACTATGTCGCTGTAAGACTTCAGCACATCGCGCCCCCACATACCAGCCCCTCTTACACCTGTACCGACCATTGCTAACTTCATCTTAGCCTTGGGTTTGGCGTTCAAGTCCAAAGGATTGAGCAGTACAGCCCCTGCGACTACTGTGCTTGATTTTTGTAGAAATTCTCTACGATTGATTTCGTTATGGTCATTATTTTTCATTTTCATATAGTTAAAATTTAGGTTTAGAGTAAAGATAAAAAAAAAGTAGGAATGTGGAAAATTTTTCCACATTCCTCAGTATCTCGGCAGGGCTTCGTTGTACCTCTTTACTAAGTTTTGCATAGCGATTGCAAAGGCTTTTTCCAAAGGAAGTTCATTAGGTTTAAATTCCTTTACTACCTCTTCGTTCTCATCGGGGTAAGGCAGCGCAGAGCCTACTTGTTGGTAAGTAATCGTACCTGTTTGGTAGTCAAAAACTGCTCTGAGGTAATCAGAAGCGTAAACGCTCCAAGCTAAGCCATTTTGTGTAACGTGATGAATGTCAATCGTGATTTTTCCAGTGCTTGCTTTTTCATCTTTGATACGTACCAAAGTATTATAAATCAATCCATCTTTGCCCTTGCGTATAGCTAAGTTGTCATCGCCTACATTAAAGAAACTGCGGCGAAGTTCGTAGTCATATTTTTCGTTTTTAAATGTTATCGCTCCCTCAAAAGTTTCTAATTGAGGTTTCTTATCTTCATTTTCAGGATACTGAAAGAGTTTGTCAAACTGCATGATGAATTGATTGACAGCTATTTTTACACCATCGGCAAAGGTGAGTTTGGCAGGGTTGAACTTAGTAACGATAAATTTCTCATCAACAGGAGAGGGATACTCATTTTGCATTTGCGAACCAAAAAGAGCATATTTCACTGTGCCGTCAGTCCAGTAGAAACTTGTTTCTAAGAAGTTAGCGCGAGAAACCGCCCAAGAATAGTCAAAAGGCTTAGCGGCTTGGATACGCACATTAGCGAGCTTGCTGCCCCCTGTTAGGATATATACATCGGTACTAAAGATTTTGACCGAAGCGGCAAGATTGGCATTGTGTTCGTCTGTAACTATGCCTATGTACATAAGCCATTTGTTAGGGTCTTTGCTGTCTTGCTCTAACTGATAAAAATAGTAGCGGTTACGAAAACTGAAAGTATTGATGATGCTTTTAGTGACCTCGACCTTTGTTTGAATGGATTTTAGATTGCCTTTTTTTTGTGCAAAACAATTCAAACTAAATATTAAGATGAATAGGAAATAAAAGAAAAATTTTTTCATATTTTTAAAGTGTTAATTTTCAACTTTGGATTTTGATTACCTGATTTGGAAAATCAGGGCTACAATGTAAAATAGAATTCAAATTTATTTTTTTTAATTCTAAAACAAGCAAATTATGAATGATATTGTCGCAAGTGTCAATGCAATGATAGAACGCTACGTTACTTCCGTAGGTTTAGACAAGAGCAAGTGCTATGATGGCATGAAAAATACATGGAACTGGCGCATAGGCTCAGCAAGTATCCAAGTATTCGTACAATCCGTACCGTTGAGCAGTGGAGCGATACGCTATTATCTTCGCATTTTTTCCCCTCTCATGGAAATACCTACCTACAATGAAACGTATTTTTATCGTTATCTCTTAGAACTGAATGATAGCAAATTAGGGGTAAAACTTTCTGTGTTGGGGAATTGGGTATATGCTACTTACGAAAGAGATGTGGTAGGCATGGACTATGATGAGCTATCTACCTGCATTGCTGACTTAGAGTGGTGGGCAGATACCTTAGATGACCAACTGAAGCAGAAGTTTTCCGCCCCACCCGCAGGAGAGCGTCCTACTGATTTTTAAATAATCTACATTCATACCCAGAGGGTTTTACAAGACTGTTGGGTGTGAATGTGGATTTCCTTACTGTACTTACAAAAAATGAGTTATAAGTTGGAAAAAACTTATAACTCATTGAATAATTACTTCAATCAAAACAGGTTTAGTGAATATCTTGCCCTGTGATTTTGTATTCCCAATCGTCTGCGGTTTGGGCGACCTCCAAAGCTACGTGTTCTAAGAACTCTATGGTAACGTCAGAGAAATGTACGTCTGCTAAGACTTCCAAATAGTCATGATGAATGACGAACTTGGAAAAGTGCAAGTGATTATTTTCCTCTATCAAGGCTCTAAAGTCCACATTAGGATACTCATCTAAGAAACAAACTTTGGACATGAGCATAAGCATAAGGTCTTGCCCTCTTTGCTTGAAAAAACCTCTGACACTTTGCGACCTTCCGTCTGGCAGGCGTAGGCTGATGATGCAGATTTCATCTGTATATTCTATGTAAGTTCCGTCTAATCTTTCTGCTAATTTAACAAAGTACTCTTTGCGTTTGACATTGTGTTCCATTGGCTTATTGTAGGTTTTGGTGTTTGGCTTAAAAGTAAGAATTTTACTAAAAAAAACAAAGAAAAGACAAAAGAAATGTAAAAAATCATAAATTAACGTTGAACCATTCTTCTGCGGAGTAGGTAAGGCGATTGCCTTTGGCTTCGGAAGCTAATTTTTCTTGTGCTTTGATGATGGCATTGCTGATGAGTTTGTGCTGAAAACTCTCCTCGGGCTTCATACCAAGTTTATGCAAGAGTTGCTTCAAATTGTCTGTGGCAAATTGGGCTAAGACGGCATCTTCCAGAGAAGTGTAAAAAACAGGTTGGGACTGAGGGGCGATTTCCCTTAGCGTAGCTATCAGTTCCTCATCATTGGTTCTGAGCGGGTGATGCTCAATGATAAAAAGTTGGACAGGGGCTTGATGGAGTAGTTTTTGCAGGTCTTTGACGGTATTTTTCTGCAAAGCATTGGCTTGAAAAATGGCAAGTTGGTTAAAGTTGAGGATAGCTACCTCCTCTCCTTTACTAAACCTATAAAAATTTAGTTTTTTCTGCTCCAAGACAAAGCAGACTTCCTCCAATGTTTTCTCAAATTGGGTAAAAATCAATACTTTTTCGCCATTTTTATGGGCTTGGAGAATGTCCTGATACAATCCTTGATACTTATAGGCTTTCATAGCCCATACTTTCTCTGGAATGATAGGAGGGCTACTAAATAGTTTTTTTAATAGTGAAAACATAGGAAAATAGATTTAGTGAGCGATATATTCTAAGTAATTGATTTATTGATTTTTTAGCCAATTTTCCGCTTCTGCCAAAGTTTCAAAAAACTCAATTTTGATTTTACTTCCAAGCATACCCAAAGAACTGATGACGGCAGAGGCGGCAAGCCTTTGAAAAGCATTTTGGGATTTGACTATGCCGATGATAGGGCTTTTGTCTAAGAATTTCAATGCTCTTTTTGCAAAATTAGTCGCCAGCCACGCCCTTGCTAAGGGTGGACTATATTGCAAATCTGTCAAATCTAAGATGCCTTTATGTAATTTTTTTTCTACTGCATATTCCAATAACTTATCATAAGCAGTCTTAAAATCATCAGTGTCTATTTTTCCAGCTAATTTCAGTCTGCCCATATCTGCTTCAGGATAGAAAAAAATAGACGCTGTTTTTGCTACATTTTCAAAAAGAAGTTCCATATAAGGTAGAAGTACTATTTTCTCAGCAAGATAAAAATCTATTGGCATATTTCCCAAAATCCTGCATGAATTTCCTATCTTTGTAAAAATACTACTTCGTTTTTACCTCCAAACTTTATGATTTACCCGTCTTTGATTCGTTTTTATTGTTAAGTAAGTTTGAATAGATGCTTGATAATCATCTCAATCATTTCAACACAGTAGCTATCTTTGGAGAATGGAATACACAAAACTTGGGTGATAAGGCAATTGGGGCAAATGCAAGCCAATTTTTTTTAGATTTAGGCTACCAAGTCAAATTGTTTAATTTTGGTAGTTTTTCTTATCAAGGTCATGTCAAAAGTGAAAATGATATTGAAAAATATTTTTTAAAAGAGGAAAGTCCACCTCCTGTATCTCTCTCAAAGCAGTACAAAGTTTCTTTTCTAAAAAAAATACTGCCTGCTTTCTTTTTTACTTTTTTCAAGAACTGCATTAGATTTTTTAGGCATTTGAAATCTATGAAAAAGTTAGCCAATCAAATGAGAGATTGCAAGTTTATCGTCGTAGGTGGAGGTGCTTTATTAGAAAATGTAAGTTTTCACTTTACGATTTCTATGCTTTCTTTATTGACATTGAAAAGATGGACTAAAAAAGATTTCTATTGCTTAGGGTGCAGTAGTAGTAGCAAATATGATTGGTTTAGTGGGTATATTACCAAAAAATTTTTAGAGAGTGCCAAATTGGTAGCGGTTAGAGATGAAAATACTGCTCAGATGTTGTTTGAGAATTTTGGAAGGCAGTTTCCTATCTTTGGGGATTTTGCGCTTGACTTAAACCATATTTACTATAGAAAGCAAGAAAACTTGAAAATCAATCATAAAAATGAGGTGCGAGTGGCAATCAATTTAATGCGATATATAGGTGAGTACAAGGAAAAGCAAGAAATGTATGAAAGGCATTTGTGCGAAATGATAGAGCATTTGCTTTACGACCAAAGAGTAGAAAAAAAGTTTGTTGTAAGTCTATTTACTACGGGAGATGATGGAGATTACGAATTAGTAAAAAAAATAGGACAAAGATATGGTTTACAAACTTTTAATCCTAAAAGTTTGGGAATGTTAAATGAAATTTATGAGAAACACGATGTGGTCGTGGCGTCTCGCTTGCATGCTACTATTTTGGCATTTTCTGCAGGTAGTATCGTCATTGGGATTGGTTTGCAGGGCAAAAAACGAGGCTTTTTTAAAAATATTGGTTTGGAAAGCTATTGTGTAGATTTTTGGAGAAATGAAACCGTGAACGACATGCTTTGCTTATTTTATAATTTAGATATATTAGCGAGCCAATACGAGCAAATTCAGTTAGAAACACTTTTTAAGCAAAAAAACAACATCATCAAAATATTACAGACACATCAATCATGAAAAAAACGGCATTAATTACAGGTGCATTAGGAGGCATAGGGCAGGCATTATGCAAAGTTTTTCAAGGAGAAAATTGGTTTGTTATAGGCACAGACATCAGGATACAAGATACCGCTCCTCATTGCAACTTTGCTATGCACATAGACTTGGATAGATTCTGCAAAGAAAATAACTACAAGCAAGAAATTTTAGAGAAAGTTAGCTTGCAAACCTCTCATCTGGAAGTACTTATCAATAATGCGGCAGTGCAGTTATTAGACCATACAGAAAATATCAAATTGGCAGATTGGTACGAAACCATGAATGTCAATCTGACCGCTCCTATGCTCCTTAGCCAACTTTTTTTGCCTATGATAGAAAAGGCAAAAGGGTCTATCGTCAATATTGCAAGTATTCACCAGCAACTTACCAAACCTCGCTTTGTGAGCTACGCTACCAGTAAAAGTGCCTTAGTTGGGCTAACTAAGGCAATGGCAGTAGATTTGCAAGGTAGAGTAAGGGTAAATTGCATTAGCCCTGCGGCAATAGAAACGGATATGCTCAGAGCAGGATTCAATAACGATGAGAGCGCTTTGAGTGCCTTAAAAAGATTACACCCCGTCCAACGCATTGGCTATCCAGAGGAAGTGGCTCGGTTAGCTTTATTTTTAGCCTCAGAAGAAGCTAAGTTTATCAACGGGGCAAACCTACAATTAGATGGCGGGATTAGTTCTGTTCTGCATGATTTATAGTTTACGATTTATGATTTTTAGTCTATGGTTTCTAATTTATAGTTGGGCTTTTTTCACCTTCTTTTTCTTGCAAGAGCCAAAATTGTATTTTATCGTGAATGCGCGCAAGTCAGGGAACTTGATTGGACGAGATAACGACACAAAAGGCTTGTATGTGGGTATGCCTAATGCTACTACTTGGCAGCACTTAGGCTGGAAAAACAATATCGTTTGGGACATAATGATACAAGAAAAGTTAGAGGGGAAGACTATTTTTTTAGCCTGCTTAAACGGTGTAATGCAAAGCAAAGATGACGGAAAAACTTGGAAAATCCTGACAAATTGGGAAGTAAGCGATGCCCTTAGAATCTATGCACACCCTTACTACCCTCAAATACTATACACCTTGACCTCTGCGGGAGTATGGAAAAGCACAGATGCAGGAGAAAGTTGGCAATGCAAAAACAAAGGACTAAAACCTGTCAGCCAGACTTTTATGACCAGCCTACTTTTTTCTATTAAAAATCCCAAACATTTATTGGCAGGAACAGCCGATGGCATTGTTGTTAGCAAAGATTTAGGAGAAAGCTGGCAAACCTTAGCTTTAGCAGGGCAGGAAATTCACTCCTTAGTCGCTTCTCCTAATAAAGTAGATTTTCTTTTTTGTGCTACAGAAGAAAATGGGGTATTCATCTCCCAAGATGCTGGTAAAACATGGCAAAGCAGGAATAATGGCTTGAATAGCAAAACTATTTATGAGGTAGTTCTGCACCCTCAAAATCCAAATATTGCATATTGTGGGGGGCATCAATCTGGGCTTTACAAAACAGAAAATTGCGGGGAGAAATGGGAACTACTTGATAATGAATTGAAAGGGAAAAGCATTAAAAGCATTGCTATCTACCCTGAGAAACCTGAAATTATTTTTGTAGGGTGTTTGGAGGGAGGACTTTACAAAAGTACGAATGGAGGGAAAAATTTTCATTGCATAGGAGAGTGTGATGGCAGAGTTTGGAAGGTCTTATTCGTGCCTTGATAAGATGAGTAATTCCGATGTTCTATTTTCTCTGATTGTCTGACACTTTTTGTGGAGTTAGCAAATGGGCAATACTAAGTGTAAATTAAGCCCGTAGGGCTGTCATATTGGTAGAAAAGAGCAGCCCATAGGCGTGAAATATGCCACCGCTACGCGGTTTTATGTGGGTACATTCATTATTATCTACAAAAATAGCACATCTTCGGTGTTAGTCAATGGTAGACTAAAATCCGCCACTTACATAGTTTTACGCAGAAAATATCAGATAACCAGAAAAATATCTTAAAAATCTTTTTTAATATTCAAATATCCGGGATAAGCAAGTTCTGCCCCACCGATATTGATATACGGTCTTACCCTTAGCATGAGCCTTGTCGTATTATTTCCTTGTTGAGCTAAGTCAAAAGCCAAACTCAAAGTTTCATCTCTGCTTTGATTAGCAAAAATCTTTTTCAAATCTATAGAAAGATTCAAAGGCATGATGGTCGTGCCGTTATTGGCAGGAACATTGACCGCTTGGTTTAGTGTACCGTTTAGCACTTCTTTGTTATCGACCATCAAAATCCAATCCATGCGATTCAATCCTGCGGGTTCGGCGTTGGGATTTCTAACCTCGACATTTGCTACAAAATTGAGTAGAAACTGATTGCCAGCTAAGGCTTGCACCACCTTCCCTGCATCTAATAAACTGAAATCAGAAAAACTACGCTTGCCTGTCATATCAATACCCAAAGCATTGATATTGGACAGCTGAGCCAGGCGAAACTCGCATTTGGCAAAGTTTTGCATCATTTGCAAGGTCTGACAGGCAGGTAAAATCACAAGTAAGCCACAAGCAAGAATAAAGTATTTTTTCATTAGCGTAATATTTTAAAAGAGTGAAGTATAAACTATCGCTCCTAAAACTCCACCTATCAAAGGGGCAGTTACAGGAATCCAAGCGTATCCCCAGTCGGAATCTCGCTTATCAGGGATAGGCAGTAAAAAATGTGCCAATCGTGGGGCTAAATCGCGGGCAGGATTGATAGCATAGCCTGTTGTACCGCCCAAAGAAAGCCCAATGCTCACAATTAAAAAGCCCACAATCAATACATTTAACCCTTGAGCAAACTCATTTGCCCCTATGGCTAAAAGACCAAAAACCAAGACAAAAGTTCCTATGACTTCACTGATAAAGTTTGTTAAAGGATTTCTAATAGCAGGTGAAGAGCAGAATACGCCTAATTTTGCATCTTTATCTTCTGTTTTTGCCCAGTGAGGAAGATAGTGCAGATAGACGACTACTGCCCCTAAAAATGCTCCGATGAATTGAGCCAGCCAATAAGTAGGCACTTTCTCCCAAGCAAACTGCCCCACAGCCGCAAGTCCTAAGGTTACGGCAGGGTTCAGATGCGCCCCACTAAACTTGCCCGCAGTATAAGCGGCAATAGCTACTGCCAAGCCCCAGCCTAAGGTAATTACTATCCAGCCTGAATTATGTGATTTGGTTTCTTTGAGGACAACGCCCCCCACTACTCCATCGCCAAGTATGATGAGCAACATCGTGCCAACTAATTCTCCTAAAAATGAAGTCATATTTTAAACGGTTTAAATGGTGATAATTAACTTGGCTAAAATTAATGATTTGCCAAAGTAATTGGAAAAGTTTTTAACATTTTTTCCTATAAAATTGTATTTTACGACTTTCCTTCTATATTTGCTTAATATTTTAAGTAATATTAGTGCCTTTACAGTTTTATTTTCAATGGATTATTTTCTCAACCTTGATTATTAATTCATCTATACTTAAAATAAAATGATTTTTCAATCCCTTTCTCTTGCTGAGAAAGGAACTTTGGTTATCTGACACTTTTTCCAATGAACAATACTACATCTAACTTTAAGCCCATAGGGCTGTCATTTTGTTAGAAAAGAGTAAGCCCAAGCCACCTACAGCAAGACCGTAGGCGTGAGATATGCCACCGCTAAGCGGTTTTATGTGGATATATTCATTATTTTCTACAAAAATAGCACACCTACGGTGTTAGTCAAGAGCAGGTGAAAGTCCAATGCTTACATAAGTTTTACACAGGAAGTGTCAGAGAACAGGGACTTTGGAGTAAAGAAAATTTCAAAAACACTTTTGATTGAGTATAAATTATTATTGAGTATTTACAGAATGTAAATAATGCTGATTTTACCGAAAAAACGCAATTTTCAAGTGACTCATTGGCGAAAATCCGTCTAATCTGTAAAATCAGCCTTTTAAAATTATTACCTAGAAAAGTTATTCAATTTTGTATTAATCATATTAAACCTTAGAAAAATATGGGATTTATCAGTGAATTTAGAGAGTTTGCTATCAAAGGCAACCTCGTAGATTTTGCCGTAGGCGTAGTCATGGGAGGGGCTGTCGCTTCTGTTACTGGTTCTTTTGTAGCCGATATTTTCACTCCTCCACTTGGTTTACTAATTGGGGACATGGATTTTGCCAGCTTGGGAATTACGCTTAGAGAAGCAACGGAAAGTAAACCTGCTGTTGTGATTAGTTACGGGAAATTTATCCAAACTGTTATTAATTTTCTCTTAGTAGCCTTTGTAATGTTTTTGGTAGTAAAAGCCATGAATGCTTTGAAAAAGAAAGAGGAAGCGGTGCCTGCACCTCCACCAGAACCTACTCCTTCTGAAAAGCTCTTGGCAGAAATCAGAGATTTGCTGAAAAAATAGATTTTTACTTAAAGTAATTCGGGTCTATACTCGAAGTGCATAGTATCATAGTGATACCACTTTCCGCCCCAAATAAAGCCGTATTTTTCAAAAATACTCACTATCTCCATAGGAATTTGGTTGCGGTAAGTAAGCAAGGCATTCTCATCGGTAGTTTTATTATCCCACTGCCAATAGTTAGAATAGGTAACATTGAGGTCTATGGTCATGCCGAAGCTATGCGTACTTAGACGATTGGTCCCGCTGATAAATCGCCAATTAAACGTGCCTGCGGGCTTTTGAAGGTATTTTGTAAGGTGAGGTGTTTTTACTAAAAGTTCCTCTAATTCGGAAGAAATGGCTTTCATTTTTTGGTGAATCTGATTTACGGTACTTACTTGTAATTTGATATTCAGTGTTTTAGGAAGCCAAGTGATAGTAGTAAGTTTCCTCTGGACTTCTTGGGGGGAGTTCCCATACATTTTTCTAAAGAAAGGCTCATAGCGTACTCTTCCGGGGTCTTGTCCTTTTTGAGGAATAGAAAAATCTTTTCCTTTGGGATAAGGTATCTTGAATTGGTCTTCTAAGTCTGCCGAGTCGAGTAAAGCCTGCTTGTCTTTTTCTTTTCCATCATCAAAAAGCATTTTTGTACCGTCTTTCCAAATCAAAAAATTGCCTTCATAACCTTCAAAATGGTCTGGATAAGCAGCACAGATTTTTTGCATAAGCGTTTCATGATTAAAAAAAAACTTTTCACTCGTTTCCAAGTGAAAAGTTAAACTAACAAACGCAACGAAAAACGAAAATGAGAAAAGTCTATTTTTAAGTGTATGTATAGCCATTACATAAAATTGTACTACATCTTTTCTAAAATTTTTCTGATTCTCTGCCAAGCATCTATTCTTGCTTGCTTATTTTCCGCACTTCCCGCAGGGTCATCTCCCAGTCGCATAAAGGCATGTCCTGCTCCCTTGTAAATTTCGTATTCATATTTTTTGTTTGCTGCCTTCATGAGTTCTTCTGTTTTGGGAATCATAGCATTGATGCGTTGGTCGTTCTCTGCATAGAACCCGTACACGGGTGCTTTGATGCGGGCTATGTCCTCAGCTTTGTCTGGTGAACCTCCATAAAAAACCAAAGCAGCACTGATATTAGGGTTATTGGTAGCACTGCGGAAGCACTGCCCACCACCCCAGCAGAAGCCCATGATAGCCGTTTTTCCGTTGCATGAAGGCAACTTAGCTATATATGCTTGCGCTGCATTAATGTCATTAATAACTTGTTCTGGTTTTAGCTGAGAAAGTGCATTCCTTGCTGAGTCGGAATTGATAAAGTCACTGGTACGTTTTTTACTTTCGCTAAACTCAGAAAGTAAATCAGGTGCTATAGCAATGTATCCCTCTGCCGCTACTTGGTCAGCAAGACTTCTTACCCAATCTGTCAAACCGCGATTTTCGTGAATGACGATGACGGCAGGCGTATTCTTGGGCTTTTCAGGATATACTACAAAGCAATGAACCGTTCTATTTCCGTACTTTACCTCTACCCACTCATGATGGCGAGGCGATTTCTCTAATTGGGCTAAGGCAAAATCTTGAGCAAATGCCTGCATACCTAATATAGAAACAAGTGAGAAAAGAAAAAATAACTTTTTCATTTTCATAAAGGATTATTTTTGTGTTTATTAAACTTATTTATGATAAAGTTTCAAACTCCACCAGAGCTTGAAACTTTATCAGCTTTGTTTACTCCTCATTCTTAGGTTTTTCCTCTTGCTTTTCTTTCTTTGGAGTTTCTTTCTCATTTTTCTTCTTTTTCTGGTCTTGATTTGGCACTTCTTGTGGTTTTCCTGTATTTCCACCCTGCCCTTGCCACTGAGGGTTGCCTCCCTGTCCTTGTGGGCGACCTCCGCCTTGTTGCATCATGTTTTGCCCTCCTTGTGGACGACCTGTCCCTTGACCATTTACGCCTTGTGGACGACCTCCACCATTGTTTCCACCACCTTGTTGCATGCCATCGCCGACGCCATCGCCACCTCCTTCACTTTTCATGTCATCGTTGTTAATAGACCTTCTTCGTTTAGGAGCATCAAAGCTCATCTTGCCAATACGGTAATTAAAGTTCACCCGAAAACTTAGGTTCTGATTGACATTAACGCTCTGTTGGTTAAGCACAGGAGAGTTTAACTCGCTACGAATAGTAATCCCATTGAAGTTAAAGAAGTTTTCTATACCTAAGCCTATGCTTCCTTTCTTATTTTTGAAATCTCTATTAATAGCTACGCTATACATACCAAATCCCCCTCTGATACCTTGCAACTGTACCTCTCTCCCACGATAGAAAGAGAACGCTTGCAACGCCCAATTATCATTGATCTTATAATTTCCAAACAAACGCGCTCCGTAAACCCAACCTTGATTGCTTGCCCTATAAATAGGATTAGGTACGTTATTATTTAAAGTAGCATAGTAAATATCTCCACCTGTACCTATACTAAACTTACCTACATTAATATTAATATTTAAGTTGAAACCGTAAGCATTTTCTTTTCCTATATTCTGAAAAGTAGTACGAATAGTATCCGCTCCAATAATATCTCTTACACTTTGAATGGCATTGTTAGTATTACGAACAAAAGTAGCTACGTTCAAAGAAACTCCTTTGACAAAGGTACTATATCCTAACTCAAAATTATTGGTAAACTCTGGGTCGAGAGCAGGATTTCCTATGGTAATATTCAAAGGATTAGCTGCTTGGATATTGGGGTTTAAGAACTGCAAAGAAGGTCTTTGAATACGGCGGTTATAAGAAAGTTTAACAATATTGCCACCCTTCATTTTCTTAGAAAGATTGATGCTTGGCACTAATACGCCATAGTCAGGAATTTCTACTTTTTGCTCGTTTTTCAAACTTGCATCTATGAGTGTATATTCATAGCGCAGACCTGTTTTAAGGCTGTACCCACTCTTAGAAGCATAAGTATAAGCAAGATAAGAAGCCGTTACATTTTGCAGATAATCAAGCACATTAGAAAGTTGTGCATTCGTATTTCTAATAAACTCTCCTGTTGCTCCTGTAGCAAAAAGATATTGAAAATCGCTGGTAACTTGACGCATAATTTGCTTTGCCCCCATCTCTAAAATTTGTGTTTTCCCGATAGGTGTCTGATAGTTTACTTCTAAGGTAACTTCTTGGTTATAGCTGTCGTTCAAGTTTTTCAAACGACTGATGACTTCCCTTGAATCTGGGTTTAAAATATTGTTGATGAAGTCATTAGTCCTATTATTTCTGCTGAATAAAGCTAAAACGCTGAACTCTTTCTGAGGCTTTTCATAAGTACGAATATAAGAAAGGCTGGCATCAATGTTATTGGACAAATCTTTTATATCAACATCTCTCAAATTGATATTTTGGAGAATGGTGTTTTGGAAAGTTCTTGCCAGCAAGCCATCTTGGAAGTTTCTATTGTTTCTCACCCCAAACTGCACAGAGGCTGTTAGCGAATTGTACTTATCTATATCATAGTCAAAGCCAAGCGTATAGCGTCCCCACAAACCTCGCCTACGAGTGTCAGCACTTTGTATGGTAAGCAGCTCATTACCAATACTATTAACTGTATTTTGTCTATTTTCAAAATTACCGATTACATTGTATTCAGACCTGCCAAAACCACCCAAAGTAAAACCTACTTTTCCTGTGCGGAGCGAGCCATTTAAGCCAAGCATAGAACCACGATAGCCCACACTGTTGTTGATTCCCAAAGTCAAGCCCTGCATAGTAGTTTTCTTAGTAATGATATTGACGATACCCGCTGAGCCTTCAGCATCATATCTTGCAGATGGAGAGGTTATTACCTCTACAGATTTGATTTGGTCGGCGGGAATTTGTCTAAGGGCATCGGCTAAACTGGTTGCCATGATACTTGAGGGTTTGTTGTTAATTAATACTCTGATGTTTTGATTACCCCTTAAAGACACATTCCCGTCCAAATCAACGGTGAGCATAGGCACTCTGCGAAGAACGTCCGTTGCATCACCACCTTTTGAAGTAGCATCCTGCTCTGCATTATATACTGTCCTATCTACTTTCTCTTCAATAAGTTCTTTTTGTCCCTCTACTGTTACTTCTTTTAGTTCGGTAACAGCAGGATATAAATAAATTGTACCTAAATTGACATTGTCTTTTTTGTCCTCTATGGTTACTGTTTTAGTAATCGTCTTAAACCCAATGAAACTAATAGCCACATTGTACTCGCCTGTAGGGACTTTGTTAATAGTAAACTGTCCTTTTTCATCAGCTACAGCACCGCTAATAGGTTTTTGAGAATTGACTAAAGTAAGCGTAACGGTTGCGAATGATACAGGTTGTCTGTCGGTAGAATCGATGACAACCCCAGAAATTTTGCCCTTTCCTGTAAGTGTTTGAGCAAAAGAAAAGTTTAAGCCAAGAAATGTGAAAAATACAAGCAACAATAATCTGTAATGGATAAAAATACGCATAGTATTGATTTTTTTTGATAATGAAAATGCGATAGTGAATTTTAAATGGTTTTTAAATGAATATGTAAAAATTAGACATCTGATATTGTGAAAAGGCGCGGTTGCTTAATTGTTGCTTCGTTATTACAAACACAAAGTAACAGCATTAGTTTGAATTAATTTTTCGGAATAGACAAATAGGCTTATTTAATCGGCAAGTCGGTAAAAAAATAGATATATTAAGACAAGAAAATATTAAATCCTAATGTTTTGGGTATGAAGATGAGATTGCTAAAAAGAAATGAATAAACAGAGAAAATAATACCGATTGTGCTAGTTTGGAATTTTCAGTAAAAAAGGTTATCTCTAAGGTGCAACCATAAAAAGAGATAACCTATGCACCAAATCGCAATTGATTCAGTATTCAAAGATAATATAAAAGAGTTAAATTTATCAGATTTTCTGACCCTTACTTTTTTCATTATAGATGAAATTTACAAAGAAGTCGGTCAGTTAGTTGAACGTTCGGGACCTAAACCAACTTTTTCGGATAGTGAAGTGATTTGTCTAAATCTTGTCGGTCAAATGGTTTGCGATTCTGAGAAGGCTTGGTATAAAATAGTCAAGAAGAACTACTTAGCATTATTTCCTAAACTTTTGGAAC
>NZ_FONY01000076.1 GCF_900113045.1 Thermoflexibacter ruber | reverse complement strand
GTTCCAAAAGTTTAGGAAATAATGCTAAGTAGTTCTTCTTGACTATTTTATACCAAGCCTTCTCAGAATCGCAAACCATTTGACCGACAAGATTTAGACAAATCACTTCACTATCCGAAAAAGTTGGTTTAGGTCCCGAACGTTCAACTAACTGACCGACTTCTTTGTAAATTTCATCTATAATGAAAAAAGTAAGGGTCAGAAAATCTGATAAATTTAACTCTTTTATATTATCTTTGAATACTGAATCAATTGCGATTTGGTGCATAGGTTATCTCTTTTTATGGTTGCACCTTAGAGATAACCTTTTTTACTGAAAATTCCAAACTAGCACAATCGGTTTGCGTAGTCATTTTCTTGTGTAAAGTGATAACGATTTTTAGGTTCAAAATCTTTGAAATCAGCATCTAACATTGGCACATAAATAAATTGCCAATTTTGTAATTCTCCTAAACTTTCAAATTCTTGTTTTGAAACAGTTGGATATTTCAGTACGATTTTGCGTAATTCATTCCAATCATTTATGCTTTGTTCATTCCAATATTTGCCTTTTACTTTGGCATTTATCCAATTATGGCAATAGATGTTATTTTGTTCTATTTCCATAATCTTATCATTTTCTTGCGGTTCTCTCCCTTCTTCAAATTGTGCTTGTGCTATTAAGCCTTCAAATTCTTTTAGGCACAAATAATTTGAAGTATCAAAAAACTTGATATGTGGGGCAATTTCTTTGTCGGCAAAAATATACACTTTGCTATTTTTAAAGTGGGTTCGGTTAATTCTGCCAATGGCTTGAATTACCTCTTTGGCTACAAAGTTTCTATAATCTTCTGTGGAATAAAGACTTCTATGCACCTCTTTTGGGAAGAAAATATCAAACCGCCTGTCTTTGTAATAGGCTTGTTTGAATGTCTTTTTGATTTCATAGATAAGTTGTTGATAAAAGATTTTATTTGACTGAAATAACATTTCAGCCTGAAAAATCCTTTTATTTACGTCAAAGTCGCTTAATTCTTCGGCATTGATATTTACCAACAAATTACTTGGCTTGTCTAAATAAATTGCATCAAAATCTTTGAATTTATCAGGCATATAGCCTTCGGGTGTGTAAGTTTGTTTGATTTTGCCACTTGCAAGTAATTCGTCAAAATTATCTATGCTGTATTGAATATTTTGCCCCGCTCCCAAAGTGGCATAAGTTGTCATCAAAAACAGTTTTTGCCCTGTTTTCAATGTTGCTAAAATCTCCTCTTTTTTGTCCTCAAAATCTTTTGAATTGAGTACCCTAAAAGATTTTTTGATGTCAAACTCGCCTTTTTCACTCTGAAACAAACTTTCCTTTTGGTGTTTTTGCACGATTGCCGTAAAAAGCATTTCCAATATGCTTAATTTGCAATTTGATTTTTCTTTATCAGTAGGGTGTGTATTCAAAAAACACAAGAAGGACTGAATATTATCATTGTTAATAAACTCTTGGAAAACTTTTGCGATTTTCAGGTATCTTTTCAGTTCAAAATTTTGACTTTTAGTGTTTTCATATTTTTCAAGTTCTGTTAAAAGTTCGTTGGTGGTAATTTTATCAAATGCAAAATTTTTGAGTGTTTTTTTCCAATCCTCCACACTTAAAAATTCTGCTTTTACGGAAACATAGTTCTCGTTTCGTTTAGCAAATTCAGATTTTAGTGTTTGTATTTCAGTCTTATCTAATTCTAAAAAGTTATCACCTAAGTTTTTCCGCAAATATTTCAAATCATAGTTTCCTATTACAGTTTTCATTTTTGCCGTAGCGGAAATACCCACTACCAAATTATGGTTGGCTAAATCAAGCAACAGTTTTTCGGGGGTTCGGTCAAAGTCCGTAATGAAAATTTTAGACTTGGTATCGTGCATTTCGCTATCTTCAAAATCGTAATAGCGAAAACCATTGTTGTAGAAACTAAAATCATTTTTAGGTTCAGTTTCTTGATTTTTCTGTTTGTTCTGAAATTGTTTAACTTGAATACTATCTAACAAATAATCTTTCTGTTCTTTGGTTAGTTTAAGTTCATCAAAGAAAGAACTTAATGCACTTTCAAAACTAAAATCTTCTGTATTTGGATTTTCATTCTTGATTTGTTGATAGTTTTCGGCAATCAATTTCGCACCGCCTTTAAAATAGTTGATAAAGCCTTTAATGGCTGTCAAAAACTCGGTTACGCTTGGTTTATCTTTTCTTGCTTTGTCTGCCTCTACAAAGTGAATGTTGTTAATCTGTTCCTCATCATCTTGTTGCAAGTAGATAAAGTTTTTTTTATCTCCCACAATCGTATGGTATTGGTAATCGTGAAAAAGGAAATTTTTTTGATTACTCAGTCCAAAAGTTTTAACCGAATAGTTAATATTATACTCTTTGTTAATCTTGATAGCCTCGTTTTTAAGGTTATCAATAATTTGGGCAATGTCTTGTAAATCAGTATTTTTCTCTTTTTTCTTCTCCCATTTTTGGGAATTTTTGCGGTAAATTGTTGGAATAGTTAGGGAACTAAAACTACTATAGATTTGCTCAAACAAACCAATAATATCTACCCGTTTTTTGAGTTGGGTTTCAATGATGTTTTTCAGGATAACCTCTTTGCTTGCATCAAATTCATCAATAAAAATGAGTGCATTTTTCAAAAAATCCTTATCAATGAAGTAATAAGATTGTTGTATAATTGGGCTGTTTTTTACCAAAAATTTATCTACACTCAAAAAGAAAATCTTTTTTTCAAAACTCAATGACGCAGGATAAACCTTTGCTACCCATAGAAAATTTTTGTCATTTTTAAGTAGAGCAATTCGTTCTTCTTTATTTTCTCCATTTTCGTAGAAAAGGTTTGAAAGGATTTGTCTGAATGCAGGCTCGTTTTCCTTTTGTATTTCTGTTTTAATTCTTTCAGAAAGTCGGTTAGATGTTTCATCTTTCTTCTTGGAAAGGCTTTTAAAATCGTTGATATTTCTTCTCAAAGTTCTAAATTCTTGACTTTCTTTGATAAATTCAGGTATTTCTTTTTCGTTAGGAATTAGATTTTCAAGCACGCAATCCGAATTTGAATTAATGAAAACCACATCTTTCTCAAAATCAGCCAAACGATTATCTTTCTCAAAGAATCTTTTGAGTAAGGTGTCGTGTGGAAGATTTTTTTTGAGTTCGGTTAGAAAAATAATTTTCTTATCTGACTTTTGATAATTTTCGTAAATGAATTTCAGAGTTTCGTAAGTCTTGCCGAAACCTGTTGGTAAGTCAAGTAATAAAAGTCCTGTTTTTTCAGGGTTTGCAATGTCGCAGTATTTTTCA
The DNA here is from genome assembly GCF_900113045.1 of Thermoflexibacter ruber. Classification (GTDB taxonomy): domain Bacteria; phylum Bacteroidota; class Bacteroidia; order Cytophagales; family Thermoflexibacteraceae; genus Thermoflexibacter; species Thermoflexibacter ruber. The sequence goes on along the minus strand of NZ_FONY01000076.1, from coordinate 6,435 downwards.
AGCAAACTTGATATTGTCATTTTATGTTTGGTTGTCGGTTTGTGTTTGTAATTGCCTGCAACGAGAAAATGTTTGCGAAGGGCGGGATTTAATAGCAATCCCTTGCCCAACGCACAAAGTTTATAAAAAGCACAAAAGCTAAAATTACGCACATCAGCCCGCCTTTTCGCAAACATAATGTTGTGTGTCGTTGTTATTGTTCCGCACTCACTAATTTGCTTTCGGCTATCTCTTTGGCAAACTCAAAGAACAAATCTACGGCTTTTGTAAATTCAAAAGTTTCTTTGCTGTTGTCTAACTTAATAATGTTACGTTGGTCTAACTCTTTCAAAAACTTTTCTATGCCTTCTTCTTTGAGTTTGATAAGTTTGAAAATGTCGCTGTACGTTGAATTGTCTAAAAGGGTTTGAATTTCAAAAACCGAAAAACTACCGTTTTCTATGCGGTCTTTGATGTCCCTACCTTGCAAGTTCCATTCATAGCAAAGAATTGATAAGATAACCGTAAATCGTTTTGAAAATTCTTCGCCTGTGCTTTTTGATAACAAATAGGCAAATTCTTTCCTTAAAACCAATTCATAACCAAAACTTTCTTTGAAAAAAGCCTTGTAAAAATCTTGTTCTTTTGTCAAAGTATCAAAATAGACTTCGTTCCAAAGGATAAATTTCCCTTTGAGCAAGTCATTGACTATCTCGTAGTGATTTTTGGGTGTTTCAAAAGTCATTTTCTCAAAGTTTTAAGGTGAATTTTTGGCACTTCCAAAATCAAGTCTGTTAAACGAATTTCAACCTTTTCAGGCTCAAAAACAGTGTCTAATTCTATCTGAAAGTCTTTTTCAAATTCTTCGTCTAAAAATAACAAAGAAGAAACTGCAAAAAACTTTTCGGTATTGATATTTTGTGTTGCTGTTTCCTGAAATTCTGTTTGTAAAGACGTATAGCACCATTGGAAAAAGTTATCAATCGGCAAATCTTGAATGAGTTTTTTCTTGTAATGATTTTTGGTTTCCAAATCAAAAAACCAAGTATCAAAAACTTCATTTTCAGTAGGTTTTAACACAAAACTCTCGTCTTCTTGCAGTCTTTCCCACAAAAATTTGGCATCTTGTCCAAAACTTTCCGAATACAAAGTATGGTTTAGTCTTGTGTTTTCAAAAAAGGCTATTTGTGGCAATTCTTCCGTTTTTTTCAAACCTAATGCTACTTGCCTTATGTCTTCCAAATAAGCAATAGCACCTGTTAAAATTTGGCTTTCACTTTTGATACGTTCCGCCAAGGGCAAGAGTTCTTTTGAGATGATAGCCGAATTTTTCAGCACTTCATCAATGATACTTTTTGAATGTATGTATAAGGTGGTGAATTGATTACGAATTTCAAAACGTGGATATTCATACTGCTGTCGGCTTGCAAAATCACTTATTCGGGTAAGTTCCTGATAAACAGAATGTGGATTTTCACGTTCCAAAATATCATTCAAAGGAATGATGTAGTTCTCAATCCAATAACTTGCCTTGCGGGCTTTTTCTAAATAATCAATTTGGAAAAGATTACTTTTGAGTTCTCTTGTTTCCTTCAAAAGTTGTTGGGTTCGGTTTTCTATGATTTCGCTAAATTCTTCTATTTCACTTACTAAACTGTTTATCAAATCATTAACTTTGTTATGCTCTTTTTCTTGCAAAAGCAATGTGTAATAATTAGCAATAGAAACTCTATATTTATCTACGCTTTCGTGCAAAGGCATAGAAAAATCACTGAACAAATGCGATAAAAACTTCTCATAAACCGAAGGCAAATTGTATTCATTATTGCATTGTTCTCTTACAATTCTGTATTCTTTTAGGGTATCAAAAGACACTCCAAATTCTCTGCAAACGTCTTTTAGGGTTTCTTCTTTGATGAAAAAATTAGTTTGTTTGGCAATAGAAAAAAGCCTATGTACAAAGTCATAGTTACGGTGTAAAAATCCTAATATGCTCTTTCCGTTGATATTCATAGATTTATGAATAGGCTTTCCTGTTCCAAAAATTTCTGTTTGGTTTGCAAATCTCTACAAATTCTCAAAACAGTTTCGTTTTGCGAAGCCAATACGTTTTTTGATGCTTTTTGCCCTTTTTTGCGATTTAGCGTAATTTCTTTGGCGTATTGCTCAAATAGCAAATCGTAATTTTCAGGTACGAAAAAACTTGTATTTTCAAAAACAGATTTGCATTTCAAGTATTCGTTTAGCCCGATATAGTCATAGTCTGAAAAAACAAGCACTTTATTTGTCTGTATTTTCTCTAATAAGTTCTTGCCAATTCTTCCATAAGAATGAACAAAAACATAGTCTTGCGAAATCACTTTTTCGGCTTGCAAAAAACTTTCTTTGTTTTCCACAAAGCACAATTTTTCAGTTTCCAAACTTTCTAATACACAAGCAAAAAAGCCAAATTTTTGCGTATATTCTTGTAAATCAACAGTTTCATTATTGATTTTAACTTGTTTATTTCCTTTCAAAAATACAATTACTGATTTTTCTTTGCTTTTCTTGCTATTCTTAAATTTGGCAATACTACTTGCTCGGTCTGTAACTTCAATTTCTGCATTAGGAAATTTTTTAGCAAACCAATTTTCAAAAACTTGCCTTTTTTCTTGGTTCAATTCATAAATATAACCACGCCCTACGCTTGATTTTAGCACTATGCCACTATCCAACATATTTTGAAAGTCGTTGCACTCTAAAAAAGTTTTTGGAACTGATTTAGATTGCAGTTTTTCAGTTTTGAGTAATTGAAAATATTTGAGTAAGGTTTCAGTCATTGTATTTTCTGGTTTTGCCTGTGTGGGTTTCGTCCAAAACTACCTTTCCTTTATTTTCGGGTGAAGGTCGCATAAAGTAGTATTTTTCAAAGCCGTAGCCCATAATATTGGCGGCGAAAATGGTGATAAAACCATTGTCTTTGCAGAATTGTATCAATTCACCAATATTTTTTGGGTCAATGGTAAGTTCATCAACAAAGAAAACTACCTTATTTTCTTCGCTATCCACTTTGAAATATTTGATAATGAGCAAAAACAAAATCAAGTTTATCATTCGGATTGTGCCTGTACTTTCGTTTTGTTTTTTCAAGTCAATTTCCTTTTTGCCACCGTCTTCGTACAACGCATCAATTTTGATACTGAACAGTTCCGCAAATTCATAAATTCTTGATTTGGCACTGTTCAAATACTCATCAAGTTTTTGTAAGCCTTGTTGCTGTTCTTGGTCATTGGTATCAAAAATAAGTTCTTGGGTTTGCCCAATATTTAGTTTTTCTACCTTGCTTATCAAAGTAAGTTCTTTGATAAAACTTTCATTATCAATGATTTTTATTGTCATTTCTTTGATGCGTGAAATAGGATATTTCCGCACCCAATTATTGAACTCACTAATAAAATCTCGTTTGAACTCTTTGTATTCTTTCAAATAAGCCAAAACAGGGTGAATGATTTGGTTAGAAATAATTTTCAAATGCTCCTGCTTTTGTTTTTCTCTTTCGGCAATGGCTTCCAATTCTTTGCCTACATTTTCAATAAAATCTTTTTCGTAGGCATATTCTCGCCCTGATTTGTTTTTCAGGTCATTGAAAAGGCTGTTTTTTGTCCTTTCCAATTCTTTGTAATTATAGATTTGCTTACGAAAATCGGCTAAAAACAGTTCGATATCCGAAACGGGAATATAGTCGCAAATCAACTCGGGCAATTTGTCATCTGCAAAAATCTTGTTGTTTTCCACAAGTTTCGCCAATTCTTTTTCGTAATCTGTTTTCTGTTGGTTGTATTTTTTAATCAGTTCTTTATTGTCCTTAATTTGCTTTTTAATGGTTTCAAGGGCTTCGCTTTTTTCGGTAAGTTGCTTGTTAAGGCTTTCAAGTTCTGTATTTAAAGCCTTGATATTGTTTTCGTTGGGTTCTTTGAGTTTTACCTTTTCAATCTTTTTGTTTTCATCATCTCTCTCATTGATTTTGCTTTGAAGTTCTTTTTTCTTCTTTTCAAAATCAATGCTGTATGGCAACGCCTTTTCCAATTCGGAAATTTCGTTTTCAGTTTGCTCTAATTCTTCTTGCAATTCTGCAAGGGTTTTAATTTGCTTTGGGTTAATGGCTGAAATATCAATTTCACCATCAAAAATCTTCAACAAATCAGTAAAATTGGCAATCTTTTTTACCAATTTCCCTTTATCTAAAACATCTTGCGAAAGCAAGGCATTGAGTAATTTTTGCTTTTCCATATCTTGCGTAATATTGAAAAGCAATAGTTTTTCTTTGCCTTCTATGTTGGTTGTAAGGCTCTCTTGTGCCTTTTTTAAGTCGGCTAATTTTTTGCGGATTTGTGCTTCTGAAAGTTGGTTTTTGGCTACGTTCTGCAAGTAGTAATTAAGTTCTTCAATCTGCTTGTTTAGACTTTCAATCCGTTCTTCAAAAGTTTTAATCAAACTTTCGGTAGGCAAATTGAAAGGGTTGAGCAAAGCAATTTCACGTAAAACAGTTTTTGAGTTTTCAATGCGACTTTCTCGGTCTGAAATATCTTTTTCTAATCCACCCACTTCTCTATCCAAAATAGATTTTTTAGGTTCTATTTCATCATTTAACCTTTCATAGATACTTGCTTGGTCTTCTGCGTGTTTGATTTGAAGTTGTAAATCTTGGGTACGTTTGCTGAAATACTCATTAAAAGTATAGAAAAGTTGTCCTACTTTTTCCTTTTGGACTTCAAAACGCACCAAACAATCTTTAAAGGCTTCAAAATCTTTTTTGATGCTTTTAAAAATTTCTATGTCTTGATGGATTTTTTTTAACTGAACAAGGCTATCTTTTTTGGTGTTGTCTGCAAAAACTTTCAAAACGGCATTTTTGCGATTATTGGCAATTATCAAAGCCTTTTGCAGATTTTCGGCATTGATAGATTTTGAATTTATCAAGTGTTGATAAATTTCTGCAAACATTTCTCTGCGTTGAACTTCGTTTTTGAGCCAAACAACGGCATTTTTGCTTTGGTCAAAACTGTAAAACTCATCAAATAACTTGGCTTTGTCTAATTTTCGGTAATTGATACCACTGCTCAACAAATAATCGGTAAAAGCCTGAAAGTCTTTGATTTTTCCATTTTCTTCAAAAAAAGTCAATTCGTCAAAAGGGAAATCTATTTTGTAGTATTCCAATTCATCAACTTTGCGTTTGAGCAAAATGCAATAATATCCGCCTGCTTTCTTTTTGAAATTTTCAAAAACGATATAACTGTTTTTGTCGGAAGGGAAAAGGTGGTCAAGGGTTTGTTTGAAGTTGTATTTGTCATTGTCAAACGACATATATTGTTGCTTGATACAATACAAAAAATTGAGTGTGTCAATCAGCGTAGTTTTGCCGATTTGGTTTTCGCCTACCAACTGAATAGAATTTTTGTCAAGTGTAATAACTGCTTTTGCGTGCTTTTTAGAGTTGAAAATCGCAATTTTTGAAATCATTTTGGCTTGTTTTTATTCGGTTTTAGGTTTTCTACAATGACACACAACGGTTTCGGGCTTTGCGTTCGGGCGGGTTTCGGAGCACAAAGCTTAAAATTATTACTAAAGTTCATTAGAAGCACAAAGCTCTAAGCTTGCACCTCACCCCGCCTGACGCAAAACCCGTGTTAGCACTCGTTTTTCTCATCCGAGATATTGTTTTAGTCTGTCAATAAGCGAGTTAAATGGGTGTCCGTTTTGTCGCCATATTTGCTCTGCGATTTTCACCTTTCTTCTTGTGTCTTCAAAAGCAAGGTCAATGTCGCCTGAAGAACTTAATAATTGTTCAAATGTCTTGTCTTTCTCTACTACGTTGGAAAGAAGTGAGCCAATATTAAACTGGCTATTCAAGTTTGTTTTTATAAAGTCCGCTGTCGCAAGTTCCCAGTTACTTGGTCTAACTAATACAGACACCACATAATTTCCTTCATTTACTTGTTCTACCGCTTTTCTCGCTTGTGATACTGCAAGTTTTAAACTTTTGTCCCAATTTGTCGGTGAAAGAGATTTAAGTTCAATATAGAATGATTTGGAATTAGCAGGATTGGTTATTACCACATCTTGAGAGCCGACTCCTTGATAAGTAATATTGTAAGGAAGATTTACTGAATTAAATGCTTCAATGAAAGCTCTTTCTACCGCTTCGCCAATCTTTTTCTTGAATTCAAAATCGTCTTGCTCGTCTTTTAGCTGTTGTGCAAGATTCTTAATTTCTTCAATACTTATTGATTTGGCTATTTCAGCAATTTCTGAAAGTTGTGTCAGACTTATTCCTGATTCGGCTAATGCAACCAAGTCATTAAGTTTTTCCTTATTAGATAAACGTGAATTATTTTACATTTTCTTGAATAAATACAATTTGTTTGTCCTCTAATTTTTGTGGATATGCTTTTATGTTTGGTGTTTTTTCCAAAA
>NZ_FONY01000021.1 GCF_900113045.1 Thermoflexibacter ruber | reverse complement strand
GCCACACTCAACTTGCCTGTATAACCTTGATAATTATCTTGTAAATAGGCTTCCAAACCTACTTGCTCATATCGCTGCCGATAGTTCCTCACTGTTCCTTCACTGATGCCTAAACTGGCACTAATCACCTCCATACTTTGACCCAAATGAAGCATTAAAAGCACAGTTATCTTCTTGTACGCTCTGGCATAGCGTTCATTGTGTTGTAACTCCCTTAGTAAATCATAGTCTGCTTGTGATAACATTTTTACTAATTTGATTACCAAATATTGTACTTTTTTCGTAATTTTCCTAATCCAAATTTCAAAACCTTTTACTTTTTAGTATAATACCTGAAAATGAGGAGGAGAGATTACAAAATTTGTATGCTTATGATATTTTAGATACATTGCCAGAAAAAGATTATGATGATATTGTAAACTTAGCTTCTTTTATTTGTCAAACGCCTATTTCTGCCATTAGTTTTATTGATAGGGACAGAGAATGGCAAAAGGCAAATGTTGGTTTGCCTACTAATACAGGAAAAAGAGAAGATTCATTCTGTGCTTATGCTATTTTGGATAGCCAGCCACTTATCGTCAATGATGCACTTACTGACGAGCGATTTAGCAAGCATCCTGCGGTACTTGGCAACCTTAAGGTTCGATTTTATGCAGGTGTGCCTATCACTACCCCCCAAGGATTTAACTTAGGAATGTTGTGTGTAGTGGATAGCGTACCCCGAGAACTTGAACCAGAAAAGTTAGAGGCACTCCAGAAGTTAGGTAATCAAGTTTGTAATTTATTAGAATTAAGGCTAAAAAATAAAAACTTAGGTCTTATTATAGATGAACTAAATGAAAAAAACGATAGGATTCAAAAATTATCTAATATACAGGCTAAATTGCTTTATATTATCTCGCATGACTTAAAAAGTCCACTTGCCACTTTGCAGAATTTATTAAATCTACTCCGACATGAAGACTTATCCCAAGAGGAAATGCTGCTCATTACTAAGGACTTACAACTTTCTGTGAGTAATGCTTCGTTTCTTTTGAGTAATCTTTTGGAATGGGGTATTAACCAAGTAAAACAAGGAAAACTTACCTTATCCAATTTTAGTCTGCATAATGTCGTAAAACAAGTCGTAGCATTGTTTGCATTGATTGCCAATAAGAAAGAAGTTGAAATTATAAATTTGGTAAGCGAGCATGTTTATATTACCGCAGATGAGGGTGCATTAAGCCTGATTATACGCAATCTTGTGCAAAATGCTTTGAAGTTTACCTCTAATGGAACTGTTACGGTGAGTACGAGAGAGGAGAACGCATATCATATCATTGTAATCGACGATACAGGAGTAGGCATGAGCGAAGAGGTCAAAAATAAGTTATTTAATTGGGAAAATAGAGTAAAAAAAGAAGGTACTGCCAAAGAAAAAGGCTCTGGACTTGGACTTTTGATGTGCAAAGATTTTATTACGCAAATGGGTGGAGAAATCTGGGTAGAAAGTGAGTTAGGAAAAGGAACAAAAATAAGTTTTTCTTTACCAAAACTATAAAGCAGACCTTATAAGGCTATCAAGTAGTTTAACTTTTTTGTGCGTTCTTTTAATTCCGTAGGAACGACCGCTTTGTAGTAAATCTTTAATAAACCTATTTGACTACTATTCACTACAAAGCTGTCGTGCCTACGGCACTGAATAAAAAAACAGTTTAATTTGTTGAATTACTTAAAACCTTATAAGGTGTGGCATGAGCATTACTTACTTTTATGCAGAAACCAATCAAAAGTATCTCCACGCAAGCCATGACGGATAGTTTCCAAAGGAATGACCTCATTAGGAGCTATATTTCCTAAGTTTACATTCGCTCCTACCTGCTTAATGAACCAAACTTGCTGCGATTTTTGGGGGGCTTCCCAAATAATTCTTTCTGCGGGAATACTGTGAATAATCTCTTTGACCAAGCCCTGACGCACTTCCCCCGTTTCGCGGAAAAGCCCTACATTGCCTGATTCTCTTGCTTCACCAATTACCTTCCAAGCGCCTGCTCCTAACTCTGCTTGCATCAGTTCTATCCACTGGTAAGGGGCTAAGATTTTTTCTGCATCTTTCGAGCCTACCTCAGAAAGCACGCGATAGCTTTGCGCGAGTCGCTGAATATAAGCACACTTCTCGTCATGAGGAATCTCGATAGAGCCGTCAGAAACTTCTACATATTCCATATCGTATTCCTCCAATAATCGCATATAGTCGTCAAACTGCCCTCGGACTATGAAAGCCTCAAAGAAAGTACCCCCAAAGTAAGTAGGGATACCTGCTTCTTTATATACTGCCAATTTTTCTCTCAATCTTGGAAAAAAATAAGAAGTTGCCCAGCCCAACTTTACTACGTCTATGTAATCGGCAGAGGCACTCAGCATATCTTCTGCTTCTCTGATACTCAATCCTTTGTCCATAACCATAGTTAAGCCATACTGTCTTGGCTTTGCGGTGCGCTCAGGCAGTTGTAATAATCTGATATTCATAAATGCAACAATTCAATGTTAGGAATCTGATTTTTTTAATGTGTTGGTTATCAATATTTAGGTAGTTCCTAAAACAAACCTATTTTTGTTTTTGCCACAAGCACACAAATTATACAACCTAAAAACTTGTATTATTTATGTACTTGCAGTAATAATTATTAGCTTGTTTAAAAAGCAGGACAAAGGTAAAGAAAATTTTTAAACAAAAATTATTGGTTTTCTCTATCTCTAAATTGATTAATAATTTTTGACAAAGCATTTTTGATTTCCTTGCTTTCAAAAAAGTCAAAAAGTACGGTGTGCTTGCTGAAGTTGAGAATCAAAGCACTTTCTAAGTATTTGAAAGCCTGCTTGTACTTGCCAGCACTAATGAGGTAAGCCGTCAGTCTATATAACAAATCAGCATTGTCAGGCAGGTCTTCTACGCCCTGCATCAATAACTCTATGGCATCTTCGGTGTTGCCTTGCTCATAAAATACGAAAGACCAATTGAGCCAGATTTGTGGATTGTAAGGCGAGTAATAGCTTGCTTGTTTGTAGGCGTCTAAGCAAGAAACGATATTACCCACCTGAAACTCGCACTCGGCTAAGGCAAGCCAGTAGTCTCCATCGTGTTTTTGATATTTTAAAGCTCGCTTCAAGAAATGAATTGCCTCGTAGTGCTTTCCTAAGGAAGTCAGGCACAGTCCAGCCCCATACCAAGCCTCATGATAGCTTTCTTTGAGTTCTATGGCTTTGCGGTATATACGAAATGCTTGCTCGTAGTCTTTTTGCTTTTCTATGCTTGAGGCTAAGTGGCAGTAAATTTCTGCACTCGGTTTTTCCAAAGTGAGGACTTTTTCAAACATTTTTTGAGCTTCTGCATAATTCTTTTGATTCATATACACACAGCCCATCTCTGCCCAAGCATCTGCAAAATCTTCTTTTATCAAGGTGGCATAGTCCAAAGCGTGTAAGGCTTTGGCGTACTCACCTTTACTGTTAGCAAGTATGCCCAACCTGTACCATGCTGTATAAGAATAGGGAGAGTCATCTATTTGTTTTTCAAAAAACTCTATCCCCTGTCTGTGGAAAGCCGTAATCTCCACAAAATCCATGAACTCATCAAAAATATCCTCATTTTCAGGGTTTAGGGTCAAGGCTTGCTGATAGTGGTACAAAGATTTTTCATGCTGATTTATTTTCAGATAATTTTGTGCAATAAAGCAATGAATGCTCTGCGTTTCCATGTCCAAAGCAAGCACCTGCTCGGCACAGGAAATGGCTAATTTGTGTTTGCCCATCATGGCGTAGATATTGGCTTTGGTGATTACTACCTCGGGGTCATTGGGCAGGAAACTTTCTGCTCTTTCTATGTATTTGAAAGCCTCTTTTACACTCCCACTATACACCAATACTTGTGCTTTCAGGAAAAGCGGAAGCCCAGAGTAAGGGTACTGCTCTTGGGCTAATTCTGAGGCTTTGAAAGCCTTGCTGAGTTCATTTTTTTCTATATAATGATGAATAATATTTTCATACACATCTAAATCAAAAAAGGCATTTGTTTTTTTCTTTAACATCTCTTCAAAGCGTGCTACATCTTCGTTTCCGTCTTCGCCTACATCTTGAAAGTTATTTTGCATATTTTTTATACATTTGTTTTTGAAAATTAATTTTAAAAAACATCATTACCAGCTTCTACCAGTGCTTCCTTGCCCTCAAAGAAGTAATCTGAGCGATGTGGTGCTGACCATGCCACACATACATTCCCAAAACGTATTCCAAATTAAAGACTTTCTGGCTTTCGGGGTGAAAATAGGTTTTTTCAAAGTCCTTTTCCTGCATATTTTTTAGGAGCATCACCCAGCGAAAATGAATAGCCTCTAACATTGCCAAAGATACTTCTATGGGCGTATGGAAGGTATCTGGTAGTACAGCCCACCTATCTTCGTGGTAGGGCTTAATCGTAGGATTGTCCTCTGTAAGAGCCAATTTGAAGCGAATATAGGTGTTGGCATGGCTATCAGGTAGGTGGTGGATAACTTGTCTTACTGTCCAACCCTCTTCGCGATAAGGCGTATCTAACTGATTTTCTGAAAGCCCACTCACAGCCTCTCGTAGCAGAGCAGGTATTTCTGCAATTTGCAATATGAGTTGGTCTTTTTCTTGGGCAGAGTAAGCCCTTTTGTAAGCAAATTTGCCAATGGGGTAGCGTAAATCTTCCATGCTGTATCTATTGTCATATTTTGAAATATTATTGTAAATTTGCAAAAAATGTTTTACATATTGACTTTTTACACCAAAAATATACTTTTTTCTCTCTTTGTTTTCATCACTGCCTCTTTGTCAGTATTTGCCCAATCAGTGCCTACTGAGGAGAATATCCCTATATTTTCTTTAGCTAACCAATGGAATATTTATGATAATCAGGCAAAGGCGTATATTCCTTTTTTGCCTTCCTTGCACTTAGACAAAAAACAACTTTATTTGATTTTAGATACTAAAAAGTACCAAGACTTTTATTTGAGTATATTGGTAGAAGAAAACACCTACTTTTTTGTCAATAACAACCTGTGCGCCCATTTTACTACTGCCTCTTGGCAACATTTTAAAATAGATAGTTTGCAAAAACTGAGCAGAGAGAATCCTTTACTCATCACCTATTCTTCCAAGAAAACATTTAATAAACTTCCTGTTTCCTCTATAACTCTGAAAAGAACACGTAGTATAGCAAATGCAGATACAATTACACCAACCAATGAAAAAACTTCCAATCATCACATAGTAAATATAAAAGCAGATAACAAAGTAAGCAAAAATTTTTTAATGCTTGCTATGTTAGGGGTGCTTTCTATTGTAGCGTTTTTTTCTCAAATCAATCAACCTATTTTTAGCCTGTATTTTCTGTCAAGTACTTTAAAGGATTTCATCAAAGGGAAAAGCCAGATTAGAAGACTCTCTGCGCCTAATTTTATGCTCTTTTTACTTTTCTATGGTTTTTCTCTTTCATACATCATCATTTTTTTTGCTACTTATACAGGCAAAGTCGATGATAATATTTTTCTAAATGAGGAGCATGGCGATTTATGGAACAGAATGGAGCATTGGGGAGCATTAAGCATCTTTATTATTGCGATTGTATGTGTTAAGTTTTTGATTATTTGGCTCTTAGGGGCTTTATATAGTGATAGACAAATTGTTAGCTTACATATACAAGAGTCTATGAATATTTCTCAAATTTTTTGTGTCATCATGCTTTGCATTACTTTGCTTTTTAATTCTATACAGCATGAAATCTCAGCCGAGAGCATCGCTTGGTTGGTATATATTTTTGTATTTCTTTTATTTCTACAATCCATTTTATTAACATATCGAATAAATTATGCAACAAATCATAAAAAAGTATATTTATTTTCATATCTTTGCGCCTCAGAATACTTCCCTTTGATTTTATCTGCAAAATTTTTTAGTAGCTAAATTAGGATTTTATTAATAATAGACACCTTTGGACTTAAGATATGGCAGATGCAAATTTGAATAAAGACAGGTTGAAAGTGGTAAAATCAATCTTGATTTCCCAGCCTAAGCCTGATAATAATGAAAAATCTCCCTACAGCGAGTTGGCAACAAAATATGGTATCAAGGTAGATTTTCGACCTTTTATACAAGTAGAACCACTCCCTGCCAAAGATTTTCGAAAGCAAAAAATCAATATCCTTGAGCATACCGCTATTGTTTTCACAAGTAAAAATGCGATAGATTTCTTTTTCAAACTCTGTGAAGAGATGAAAATAGAAATGCCTCCAGAAATGAAATACTTTTGTATTACCGAGCAGCAATCCAATTATTTGCAAAAGTACATCGTGATTCGAAAACGCAAGATTTTTCACGGTGTGCGTACAGCGGCGGACTTAATAGAGGTAATTAAAAAACACAAAACCGAGAAGTTTTTATACCCATGCTCAGAAATTAGGCGTGATGAAATTCCACTTTACATGGAAAAAAATGCTATCAAATACTCTGAAGCTATTATTTACAGAACAGTAGCAAGTAACTTAGCTGATGTGAATTTGAAAGATTATGATATGATAGGCTTTTTTAGTCCTTCAGGTGTACATTCCTTATTTACTAACTTCCCTGACTTTCAACAGGGAGATATGAGAATAGCCGCTTTCGGACCCACGACTGCCAAGGCTGTATTAGAACACAACTTGATATTAGATATCCAAGCCCCACAACCTAATGCACCTTCTATGACGGGAGCTATTGAGTTATACATTAGAGAAGCAAATAAGATATAGAAAAACCCCTAAGGACTTCCAAAATTCTTAGGGGTTTTTGAATAAATTTTTTACGATTTATCCAAAAGAAGATGTAAGTTATCAAACACTTTGACTTTCTACTTCTGCCTTTTTCAAGACCTTTATTTTTAGTCCTTCTTCATTGGCTTCCTTGTCGTAGTCTGCCAAAATAGTATCTCCACTTTGCAATTCTCCTTTGATAAGCTCCTCCGCCAGAGGGTCTTCTAAGTATTTCTGAATAGCTCTATTAAGTGGTCTTGCCCCGTACTGAGCATCATAACCCTTATCTGACAAAAAGTCTTTGGCAGATTCGGTGAGTTGAATGTTGAAGCCCAAAGCGTGAATACGGCTGAACAACTTGCCCAAAGAAAGGTCGATGATTTGGTGTATATGTTCTCTGTTGAGAGAGTTGAATACGATTACATCGTCCAAACGATTCAAAAATTCAGGAGAAAATGTCTTTTTCAAGGCATTTTGAATGGTATTTTTAGTGATTTCATCTACGCTATTGCGTTTTGTTTGCGTATTGAAGCCTATGCCTGTGCCAAAATCTTTCAAATCTCTTACGCCAATATTAGAGGTCATAATGATGATAGTATTTCTAAAATCTACTCGGCGACCTAAGCTATCGGTAAGAATACCATCGTCAAGCACTTGTAAAAGAATGTTGTACACATCAGGGTGTGCCTTTTCTATTTCGTCTAATAGGACTACGCTATACGGTTTTCTACGAACTTTCTCTGTAAGTTGTCCACCTTCTTCGTAACCTACATAACCGGGAGGCGCACCTACTAAGCGAGAAACAGAGAATTTTTCCATGTACTCGCTCATGTCTATCCGCACTAAGGCATCTTCTTTGTCAAAGAGATAAGTCGCCAATGCCTTTGCCATTTCGGTTTTGCCTACCCCTGTAGGTCCTAAAAACAAGAACGAGCCAATGGGCTTTTTAGGGTCTTTGAGTCCTGCACGCGTGCGTTGGATAGCTTTGGTGAGTTTTTTCAAAGCCTCTTCTTGTCCTATGATTCTACCGCTTAGTTCTTGGTACATTCCCAGTAGTTTTTGCCCTTCATTTTGTCCAACCTTCCTGACAGGGATACCAGTCATCATGGCTACTACCTCTGCCACATTGTCCTCTTTCACAGGATAAATGGTCTTGCGGGTATCATTTTCCCAACGGGCTTTGGCATTTTCTAACTGCTCAATCAAGCGTTTTTCCCTATCGCGAAGCTGTGCTGCTTCCTCATATTTTTGGCTTTTAACTACTTGATTTTTAAGTTTTTTAATATTTTCTATCTGCTCCTCTAATTTTACTATGTCCTCTGGAACGTGGATATTACTGAGGTGAACTCTTGCCCCTGCTTCGTCCATCACGTCTATTGCCTTATCGGGTAAGAACTTGTCGGTGATGTAGCGGTCAGAAAGTTTTACGCAAGCCTCAATTGCCTCGAGGTCGTATTTTACGTGGTGATGTTCTTCGTACTTATTTTTGATATTGTTGAGAATCTCGATAGTTTCTTCAGGAGAAGGCGGGTCTATCATCACCATTTGGAAACGGCGAGCTAAGGCTCCATCTTTCTCTATGTACTGTCTGTATTCGTCCAGAGTAGTTGCTCCTATACATTGGATATCGCCTCTGGCCAAGGCGGGTTTGAACATATTGGAAGCGTCCAAAGAGCCAGAAGCCCCTCCCGCACCCACAATGGTATGCAACTCGTCGATAAATAAAATGACTTCGGGTGCTTTTTCCAATTCGTTCATCACTGCTTTCATTCGCTCCTCGAACTGTCCTCTGTATTTTGTCCCTGCAACCAAAGAGGCTAAGTCAAGGGTTACTACTCTTTTACCAAAAAGTACACGAGAAACTTTCTTTTGTACGATTCGCAACGCCAAACCTTCTGCAATAGCAGTTTTCCCTACGCCCGGTTCGCCAATGAGGATAGGATTATTTTTCTTGCGGCGGCTGAGAATTTGAGCCACCCGTTCTATTTCTTTTTCGCGACCGATAATTGGGTCTAACTTGTCATCTTCGGCAAGTCTGGTGAGGTCTCTTCCGAAGTTGTCTAAAACAGGAGTGCGAGATTTTTCGTTAGAGCGGGGATTGTTGCCCTCTCTACTGCTGGAACTCCCACTGCCAAACATTCTTCCTGAGTCCTCATCAGGGTCATCTGTATCGGGTCCTGATACAGGATTCTGTAAGTGGTATTCTAATAAATTTTTCACGACTTCGTAATTTACATCAAATTTATATAATATCTGCGTGGCTAAATTGTCTTCATCACGTAGGATAGAAAGCAACAAATGCTCAGTGCCTATAATAGGCGCTTTGAAGATTTTAGCCTCTAAGTAGGTGATTTTCAATACTTTTTCCGCTTGGCGGGTAAGGGGAATATTGTTGAGATTTTTGATGTTGTAAGTAGCTGTACTTTTAGTATTTCTCTCTATAATTTCTTTGAGTTCGGCGAGAGAAATGCCTAATTTTTTCAACAAAATCACTGCAACTCCTTCACCTTCACGAATCATTCCAAGCAACAAATGTTCTGTCCCTATGTAATCATGCCCAAGACGCAAGGCTTCCTCCCTGCTCATTGCGATTACTTCTTTTACTCTGTTTGAGAATTTTGCTTCCATTGACATGGCACTGCACTCCTTTTTTTCTGTTGTAAGTTCTTCTTTTATTTATAATTATTTTGTATTGCTTCGTCTTTTATGTGTTTTTGCATAAAAGCAAGGCTCGCTGGAAGACTATTTTGTAAATATAATGATTTTTCTTAAAAATCAAAAATTTAACATTTTTAACTTTGCTACCTCTTGGAGGTAAGGCATGGCATAATTGCCTGTACAAAACAATAAATCAAGAATGCTAAGATTAGGTACAAACTCACTGCCAAAGATTTGTTGGTAAGCGGGATATGCATGCGTTGGGTATTGGTTATGGGGGATAAATGCGTTTCTAAGGTCTTGTGCCTCATTTCCATAGCTTTTCTGATAAACTGACGTTATGTCAATAGGTATATTTGCTCTTAAAAATTTCAGACACAATGTCAGTGTTTCTACGTTCAAATCTACTAAAAAATCATACTTTTTAAAAATAATAGCATGAATTTCTTCTTTTAAATGTTCGTAGAAAGGCGAATTACCATACGCCGAGAAAATAGCCCCCCAATGCACTTGTTGCCAACGCTGACTGTAATCCACTTTTATATCTCTCAGCCTTGCCCCTTTATGGACATTTGATACAGGCACGGTCAATCTATCTACTTGATTTGCTGTCCTGATATAACACCGATTTCTATACGTTTGTTTGATGTAAAACTCATTTACTTCTAACAAAAGTTTGTCTGTTTGTACCAAAGAAGCAAAATAACTAATACAAGGGAAATAGTGAGGCTCTATGAGTAAAGGCATTTTGATAAAAATATTATCTGAGTTTCACTTATGACTTATTTTATTACAGCTTAGCTCATTTTTGTTTGTGATAATCGCTAATCACTTCCAACATTTCCTCGTGAATCTTACCTGTGGCTAATATCTGCTTGCCAAAAATAAAATTACTCCCATTTTTAAAGTCGCTTACTTTCCCACCAGCTTCCATGACCAAGAGCGCACCTGCTGCTACGTCCCAAGGATTGAGGTTTTGCTCATAAAATGCCTCAAACCTTCCACAAGCCACGTAGGCTAAGTCCACAGCCGCAGAGCCTATTCTCCTGAATCCATGCGACTTAGTAAGAAATTCATACAACAAATTGAGATACCCTTTCAAATCTTCGTGGTAATAAGGAAAACCTGTAGCTATCAAACTTTCGCTTAACACTGAGGTTTCCGAAACAAAAATTCTTTCTCCATCAAGCCATGCCCCTCCTCCTTTGATAGCATAAAAACATTCTTTGTGATTTACTTCGTGAACTATCCCCAATAAGATGTCCTCCTGCTCGTCTATCAGAGCAATACTGATAGAATATATAGGTAAGCCGTGAATAAAATTAGTAGTTCCGTCCAAAGGGTCTATCACCCAATTCAGACCATCTATTTTCCGTTCACCTGTCCCCTCCTCAGCAATAAATCCCGCTTCAGGAATTAACTTGCTGAGCTGTTCTACTAACATTTTTTCTGCTTCCTTATCTACATAAGAAACCAAATTATTTTTCCCTTTGAATTCTGTATGGTGTGTTTTAATGAAAGAAAGTGCTTCTTTGCGTATAAAATCACCTACTTCTTGGGAAATAGCTATGACTTGCTGTTGGAGATTTAATAGGTTCACAGTATTTGGAGTTATGAAGTAATAATTTATTGTTTATCACAAAATTAAATAAAGCTAATTGATATTTGGAGGCTAATTTATCAATTTTTGAGCGAAGTTCTCAATATGTTTAAAACTTTATTATAACGATGAGATGGGGCAAAACTTAAAATATACATTAAGACCTTCATTTTTTGTTTGGACATTTCATATTCTTTTCTTAACTTTGCAGGCGAAATGTAATAACAACTCAGTTGGATTTACATAAGGGCTTGTAGCTCAGCAGGTTAGAGCACCTGACTCATAATCAGGGGGTCCATGGTTCGAGCCCATGCTGGCCCACAAAATACAGAAATGGATTGTAAGATAAGGTTACAATCCATTTTCTTTTATCAAAAAATCATTTTTATTTTCTTTAAATTTTAAAAATAATGGGCTTAAAGTGTGGGATTGTAGGTTTGCCCAATGTTGGGAAATCTACTTTGTTTTCAGCTTTGACAAATATTCAGAATGTAGCGGCAAACTACGAGTTTGCGACCATAGACCCAAACATAGGCATAGTAGATGTACCTGATGAGCGTTTGCAAATATTGGCAGAAATAGTAAACCCTCAGCGAATTGTACCTACTACGGTAGATTTTGTAGATATTGCAGGCTTGGTCAAAGGAGCAAGTAAAGGAGAGGGTAGAGGTAATGGTTTTTTAACAAATATCAGAGAAGTAGATGCTACTATCCATGTAGTACGTTGCTTTGATGACCCCAACGTAGTTCGTTCTATTGGAGCAGTCAATCCTGTTTCTGACAAAGAAGTAATAGAGATGGAATTGCAACTCAAAGACTTAGACTCTGTAGAAAAGAAGATTGCCAAAGTAGAAAGAGCCGCAAAGTCTGGAGATACCAAAATGAAAGAAGAACTAAACATCTTGCTCGAGTATAAAAATGCACTCAATCAAGGAAAAAATGCTCGTAGTGTGAATGTTTCTGACGAGGAGAAAAAAGCGGTGGCAGATTTATTCCTACTCACTATGAAGCCTATGCTCTATGTAGCTAATGTAGATGAAAAATACCTTCATGAAGACAATCATCATGTTAAAGCTCTGAGAGAGGCAGTAGCAGGAGAAAATGCAGAAGTTTTGCGTATCTGTGCCGCCTTGGAAGCCCAAATTGCAGAAATCACAGACAAAGAAGAAAAGCAGATGTTTTTAGAGGAATATGGATTAAAAGAGGCAGGACTGAACCAACTCATTCGGAGTGCGTATGCTCTATTGAACTTAATTACTTACTTCACCGCAGGCGTAACCGAAGTACGTGCATGGACTATCAAAAAAGGCTGGAAAGCACCTCAGGCTGCGGGCGTAATTCACTCGGACTTTGAGCGAGGGTTTATCAAGGCAGAGGTGATTAAGCTACCCGATTATATCAAATACAAAACAGAGTCCGCTTGCAGAGAAGCAGGAAGATTAGCCATTGAAGGTAAAGAGTACGTAGTCCAAGACGGAGATATTATGCACTTCCGATTCAATGTCTAAGAAAAGGGCAAATTATTTTCTTAAAATTTGTTATACTTTATGAAAATTTTATCAGTTTTGTATCATATCTAAAAAGTAGCTTTGGAAATATATAAAGAAATGCTTACTTTTGAATAAATAAAATTTTTAATCAATGATTTAAACCCTACGGCATCTATGGCATTATTATTTGGATTTGTTGTGCTATTTGTCCTATTGATAATAGGCTTAGTTCAGTTATTCAAATTCATCATCAACGATAGTGGAAAAAAAATCATGGAGTCAGGAGCAAAAGAAGGTCGCGGACTTGGCTTATTGAAAAAATATCCAGATGTTGATTTGAATAAGTACAGTGCATTACTATTGAATGTCGGACTAATTGTTAGTCTTGGCATTGCCTTAATGGCTTTTGAGTGGAAAACTTATGATGACCAACAAGTCGCCAGTCTTGGGACTTTGGAAGTCAAAGAAGAAGAAGTAATAGAAATCCCTCCAACCGAGCAAAAGCCACCTCCACCCCCCAAATTGGTACAACCTGAAATCGTGGAAGTACCTGATGAAGAGGAAATAGACCAAGACATTGAGGTAGATTTGAACGTAGAGGTAAATCAGCAAACTACAGTAACCGCTCCAGTAGTGGTTCCTAAAAAACAAGAAGTAGTAGAGGAAGAAACCGTAGAAGAAGTCTTTACAGTAGTAGAGCAAAATGCTGAACCTGAGGGAGGCATGGACGCATTCTATAAATACCTCAATAAAGCCTTGAAATATCCCTCGCAAGCAAGACGCATGGGAGTAGAAGGTAAGGTATATGTCCAGTTCGTTGTAGAGAAAGACGGTAGCTTGACAGACATAAAAATTGTCAAAGGAATTGGGGCAGGCTGCGATGAGGAAGCAGAAAGAGTAGTAAGAGAAGCTAAGAAATGGAAACCCGGCAAGCAAAGAGGTCGCCCTGTACGCCAGAGAATGGTTATCCCAATTATCTTTAAACTTGGTTAAGCATTAAGTACTATCATTACATAGTAGTATATGCTTTGGAAATATTTTTAAGAGAGAGCAACTCAAAAGATGTGAGTTGCTCTCTCTTTGTTTACGTAGGGTAACAACTTGAATCCTATGTTAAAAAAACTTATTTACAAGTAAATTATAAAAGAAATTTAGTTAATTTGTAGAAGCACTGTATATAAAGATAATCTCATTTTAATTGCTTTATTTTTAATTGTTCTATGTACAGAAAGATATATTATTTAGTTTGCTTGTTGGTATTATTCTTATTTATCTCTTATACCTCTCTCAAAGCACAAGGACAAAGAAAGGTAATCACTTTCTCAGGATTGGTCGTACAAGGCGATAGTGCCTATGGGGTACCGGGAGCAAACGTTTATGTATTGAAAGCTGGTCGTGGTACTTCTACGGACTATCGTGGTTTCTTCTCTATGCCTACTTTAGAGGGAGATACAGTTACTATTAGTGCAGTAGGGTTTCAAAAGCAAACAGTAATTATTCCCAGAGTAATAGATATGTCCTATCATGTGGTGGTGAACTTAAAGGAATCAACTACTATGTTGGCAGGAGTAGAGGTACTTCCCTTTTCTAATGAAGAACAGTTTAAAGAAGCCTTTATCGCTTTACAACTTCCTTCCAAAGAATTAGAAAATATAGAGAAAAATTTGAGTCCTCGCCAACTTACCAATATGGCAATGGCAATGCCTATGGATGGCAGTCTAAATTATAAATTTTATCTCAATCAACAAGCCTCTCAGATGGGGAATCGCAATTTTGCTACTACTATTCCTTTGCTCAATCCGTTTGCATGGATAGAATTGATAAAATCTATTAAACGCGGAGATTTCAAAAGAAAAGATAGAGATTAGTAAAATCTATGTGATTTATTTTGCTAACTTGCAGGCTGTTTTAATAAGTTTTTATCAAAAATAGGTTTTACAAAGATGTAATATGCTTACATCTTTTTTGTTTTTTACAAAAAATATCTTTCGTTTAATAGGTAAATATGAATTAATCTTACTTTTTCGTTTAAAAGAAGATATTTAACACTTAACTTTGCAGATTAAGATTAAAGTATAACTTACGACTTAAGAAATAGATAATTACATAAGAAGAACTGATATGAGTTTTATGGATTTTTTCTCGAGTGACCTTGCTATTGATTTAGGAACTGCGAATACGCTTATTTTGCACAAAAATAAAATTGTTGTCGATGAGCCTTCCATTATTGCTTTAGATAGGTCTAATGGAAAAGTGATTGCTATTGGGCGGGAGGCGATGATGATGCACGAAAAAACGCATGAAAATATAAAGACAATACGCCCCTTGCGCGATGGTGTGATAGCCGACTTCCATGCGGCAGAACACATGATTCGTGGAATGATAAAAATGATAGATAGCGGAGG
This sequence comes from Thermoflexibacter ruber, assembly GCF_900113045.1. Taxonomy (GTDB): domain Bacteria; phylum Bacteroidota; class Bacteroidia; order Cytophagales; family Thermoflexibacteraceae; genus Thermoflexibacter; species Thermoflexibacter ruber. The sequence goes on along the minus strand of NZ_FONY01000021.1, from coordinate 80,595 downwards.
GCGTAGATTTTTCTCTCCTTCGCACCGCATGGTGATTTGTATTCCCTCAGGCATTACCGAAGTGGAGAAAAGAGCAGTACGCGACTCTGCCGAGCATGCAGGGGCTAAAGAAGTATATATGATTCACGAACCTATTGCAGCGGCGATAGGGATAGGTATTGACATAGAAAAACCTATGGGAACGATGATTGTTGATATTGGAGGGGGGACAACAGAAATCGCAGTGATTGCTCTTTCAGGTATTGTGTGCGACCAATCTGTAAGAACGGCTGGAGATGTATTTAACAGAGATATATTGGATTATTTGAGAAGACAACATAACCTCCTTGTGGGAGAGAGAACTGCCGAGAAAGTAAAAATAGAAGTTGGCTCGGCGATGGCTGAGCTGGAGAATCCACCAGATGACTACGAGGTAAGAGGACGAGATTTGATGACAGGGATTCCCAAAGTAGTCAAAGTTTCTTACCATGAAATTGCTTTCGCAATAGACAAGTCTGTTTCTAAGATTGAAGAAGCCGTATTAAAAGCATTAGAAATCTCTCCACCAGAGTTAGCAGCTGATATTTATGACAACGGTATTCACCTTACTGGAGGAGGAGCGTTGCTGAGAGGCTTAGACAAAAGACTTAATATGAAGACCAAACTTAAGATTCATGTAGCAGAAGACCCTTTGCGTGCGGTCGTGAGAGGAACAGGGCTTGCCTTAGCTAAACTCCAGCATTATAAGGGGATTTTAATGACATAGGATAGGCATTGTGTTTTAGCCTGCTCGAGAAAAGCTAAAAACTGTAAGGGAATAATTATGCGCCAACTTTTTTTATTTTTGTATAGGTACAGATTCTTCTTTACATTTCTTGCATGGGAATTTGTCTGCACTTGGTTGATTATCAGGAATAATGCCTATCAAAGTGCTGCGGCATTTACTTCCTCTAACCAACTCGTTGCTTACATTTATGACATTAGGAATTACTTTACTTCCTATATAGCTTTACCAAGAATGAACGACGAGTTGGCTCAGGAGAACAAAAAATTGTACGAGCAGGTGGCTTTTCTTAAGAAAGAAATTGAGGTATTAGAGATGAATAAAGCAAAACAAAATGCTGATTTCCTTGCTAATTATGAGTATATCCCTGCCAAAGTCATCAATAATTCCTTGCTCAGAACTAAAAACTATTTGACTATTAATAAGGGTAGAAAAGATGGCATCGAGGAGGGCATGGGCGTAGTAAGTAATAGTGGAATCATTGGGAAGGTAAAAGCCTGCACAGATAATTATTCCACTGTTATTTCTTTGTTACACGAAAATATACAAGTCGCTTCTCGCATCAAAAAGAACAATATTATCTGCACAACTAAGTGGGATTTGTTGGATTACAGAGAGGCAAATGTGTTGGAAATAGGGAGACATGTCAATTTGAGTGTAGGTGATACAATCGTAGCTTCTGGATTTAGCGAAGTCTATCCTGAGAACTATCCTATTGGTATAGTAAAAACAATTAACTATCCCAAATCTAACTCTTTCTTAGAGGTAAAGATACGTCTTACGGCTGACTTTGCTTCTCTAACTTATGTGTATGTTATCAAAAATAAAAAACAAAACGAGATAGATAAATTAGAAAAAGCAATAAAAGAGGACAAATAGCTCGAGATGAACAATTTATCACAAGTCATTAGTTTTTTTATCTATTTAGTCTTGCAAGTGGTGTTCATACGTCATTGGGCATTATTTGATGTAGCTTTTTGTTTTATCTACATTTCTTTCCTTTTGTTTCTTCCTTTTTCTATGAATCTTTTTTTGATGATGCTTATAGGATTTGTAACAGGGATTACTGTTGATTTATTTTATGATACTTTGGGAGTTCATGCTTTTTCTTGTGTGCTATTAACATACATGCGTCCCTACCTTGCCAACCTTATCAAGCCAAGTGGAGGCTATGAAGCCAATATGAAACCTTATTTGAGTTTTATGGGTTTCCGTTGGTTTTTGACTTATACTGTTTTACTAACCACTATTCACCACCTTTCTCTGTTTTTTTTGGAAGCATGGAGCATGAATCTTCTTTTTTTCACCTTGTCAAAAGCCATTTTAAGTATTGTTTTTACTTCTTTTGTTATTGTACTTTTTCAATATATTTTCTATAAAGAAAATTAATCTTTATTCTTTCATATCTTTGCTACCGCAAACATTTTCATTGAAACCAATGTTTAAAAAGAAAAAGCATTTAATTTAATCATGGAAACTTCTGCTATTATTTCTGAAAAAAATGAGAAAAGATACGTTTGGATTATTGGGATAGTTTCTATTTTGATTCCCATAGTTGTAGCTATTTTGTTGTATCTGCCTGAGAGCCTGCGTCCTCAGGGTTTGAATACTAAGCTACTGCCTCATTTCAACGCTATTTTGAATACGCTCACTTCCTTGCTTTTACTGTTCGGCTTCTTTTTTATCAAAAAGAAAAATATCAAAATGCACCGAAAAGTAATGACCACAGCTTTTGTCCTGTCATCTATTTTCTTGGTTTCTTATGTAATTTATCATTTTTCTCCTGATTCTTCTGTCAAATTTGGGGACGTAAACCATGATAAGGTAGTAGATGAAGCAGAAAAATTGGCTGTGGGAACAGTTCGCTACGTATATTTGTTTATTTTATTGACTCATATCTTGCTGGCTGCGGTAGTTGTACCTTTGGTATTGTTTGCTTTTTATTTTGCTCTAAGCAATCAAATAGCCAAGCATAAAAAAATGGTGAAATGGACTTACCCTATCTGGTTGTATGTGGCGGTTACAGGAGTAATTGTTTACTTGATGATTAGTCCTTATTATCAGTAGGGAGGTAGTGATGAGTCATTAGTGATGAGTTGTCTTTTAGCTATTCAAACTATTTCAACTATTTTATTTAACGCTTCAAATACAAATGAGAACTAAAATCATTTTGACACTTGTTTTCTTAGCAATAGCTTTTTATTTTTTCCCTGTAGAGGCTGAAGCCCAATGTGCTATGTGCAGAGGCTCTTTAGAAAGCAGTGTAAGTCAAGGAAATACCAACTTTGCGGCGGGCATTAATAAGGGAATTTTGTATTTGCTTGCTATGCCTTATCTTATCATGGGAACTATTGCTTACCTGTGGTACAGAAGTAGCAAGGCAAACCAAGCTAAAGTACAGAAAATCTACCAAAGATTACGTTTCAAGCCTCAAAGTTAGGACAGGTTTGACTTTTTTTGTTGTTCTTCTGCTTGCAATCGGTCTTTGATATAGTCCATTTGATTTTTAAGGTCTTCCATTCTGATTGCCAAAACAGCAATCTCATCGTAGAGGGAAGTAGAATTTTTTGCCATCTGTCTGAGTCTTTCTTTCTTTTCCAAATCTGTTTTAACCTCGTCTATCCCATTGAGAATCACCCCCACAAACATATTAATCACGACCATAGCCCCGACCAAAATGAAGGAGGTAAAATACATAACACCCGCTATAGGGCTTGCTTGTGGCTCGACTTGGATATTATTTTTCTCCACCACTTGCATAATGTCAGGGTCGTTATAACCAAACTTATCACTTCCATAAATTTGTGTGTACATCAAGTCGGGCCAGTCTTCTAAGGTAATTGCTGTAAACAAAGAAAGCGAGGTCTGCTCTAAAGAACCAAAATGAAGAGGGTCATTTTTTTTAAATAAGATAGTACCCATGATAGCATAAATATAGAACAAAATTGCCATCATAAAAACCACGTATATCATAGAAGGAATACTACGGAGCAGGGCAGTAACCAAAAGTTGCAACTTGGGCAAAGCACTAATGAGGCGTAGTACTCTCAAAATACGTACTAATCGGAAAATCGCCGCAAAATTGGAGGCAAAAGGAATAAAGCAACTTGCCACAATCAAAAAATCAAAGACGTTCCAAGCGTCTGCAAAGTATCGCAAAGGTTGCTTGCCTTCTGCTATTATCTTGATAATGATTTCAATAGAAAAGAAGAAAAGTACAATCTCATCGGTAAAAATAAATAACCATTCGTATTGCTGAGCAATATTTTCATAGGTTTCTAAACCGACTAATACACTTGCTAAAATTATTAGTAAGAGAATAAAACGTTTAAAAGGTTTACTCTCTGCGATTTTTTTGCAGTGGCTACTGAGTTTTGCGTATATCAGAGTTGCTTCCGAAGACATGATTTGTTTATGTTAATATACTCAAAAAAATTGATTAGCCTTTACACCTAACAGGTTTTGCAGAACCTGTCAAGTGTAATTATACAGTCAAAAATAACCAAAGTTTGTTTTTAAAACGAGTGAAATTTGCTTTTAATTTGAAAATTCTATCCAATCCATTGAGCAATAATGCTTTGCTTCCTTTTCTGCATGAGAAAAAGTAAGATATAAGTCTTGCTTTCCACGGCTCGTATAGGTAATAGGCACAGTAAACTCCTCCCAATTGTCTCTTTTTTCTTTATTAGGCACTTTCAGTTCGCCTATTATCTGCCCATTAGGTTTGCCCACCCTGATTTGCATAGTGTAGCCCTCTCCTGTACTTGCCATTCTCAAAGTTACTTTTTTGACTCCCTGCAAATCAATGTTTTTAAACATAATCCATGAGCCATCTTTGAGTTGGTGAACAAATTGGTAGCTGGGGGCATGGACATTTTGTTTTTGAACTTTATTGGCTTGGTCGTAGAGTTCTGCCTCTAACTTTGGAGCTTGCCAAGTCCAAGTTTTTTGTGAGGTAAGTTTTTTGGTTTTGGCTGTACCTTTGTCTGTATAAGTAATTGACAGAGTATATTTCCCTTTTTCATTGATTTGGTGCTGATTCAACTTTAGAGTGCCTTCTTTCGGTATATTTTCTTGTTTTCTGCCTAAGTCTAAAATATAGCTGACTATAGCACGAAGTTCATTTTCAGGCAAATCTGGAAAGGCTGACATATTCTGTTCCCCCCAGTTCCCGTTTCCGCCTTTGCGAATTTTATTGATGAGCATTTGCATTGTTTTCTCATCATGAGCATATCGCTTGGCAACTTCTGCGAAGGCAGGTCCTACGGACTTTTTGTCTATGGCATGGCAGGATTTGCAAGTATTTTTTTCTATTAAACTCAATCCATCTTTGGCATTTCCTTGCAAGGCATTGATTGCCTGATAGTCAAAATTAATTTTTAAGTTTTCTAATTGTATTTCTTTGTCCTCTTTATCAGTAACTTGCACTTGGTAAGGAATTTCCTCTTTTCCAAAATAAAAACTTTGGTTTCCTTGCAAGTTTACTGAAATCTGTGGTGGAGAGTTCCCCGCAACAATCTCGATACTCTGCTTGTGGCTTTTTCCTTCTTTGTCTGTAACCTTCAATTTGACTTGGTAAATCCCCTCTTCTTTGAAAGTATAAGTAGCTTTTTCACTTTGGGCAAAACTTTGTTCTCCCACAAACCATTCGTAAGTAAGCGCATCGTCTTTGTCGTAATCCACAGAGTTTCTTCCTGAAAACTGCACAGTAAGTGGCACATTACCAACAGTTTTATCTGCTTCTACCCTTGCTACAGGAGAGCGATTCCCGTGGGCATATTCTATCCGCACTAAGCGCGCATCAGGATTGTTAGAGTACCAAGTTTGTCCATATTCCAAGAGGTACATTGTTCCGTCTTTTCCCATTGCCATATCTATTACATGGTCAAATTTGATAGTAGGCAAAAAAGGTTCTGCTTTTTTAATCTGTTTTTTTTCGTCTAAGGTCAAAGCGATTATCCAATCTCGCATCCACTCGTAGATAAATACCTTACCATCATAGTATTTTGGCAATTTGCGTGGGGAGTCTTCGTACTCATCAGCATAGTAAACTACTCCCGCCATAGCATTGCGTCCTCCCTTTCCTACAAAAGGAAACTCCTTAGACTCTCCGTAAGGATACCAAATCCAAGCAGGTTGGGCAGGAGGAAGCAAGGTATCTCCTGTATTGTTAGGCGAATAATTGACAGGGCGAAAGGGGTTATAACTTTCTCCAATTTGCTGATTTTCAAAATTATACTTTTTGTATGCCTTGTTATCTCCCACAAAATAAGGCCAGCCAAAAAAACCTGCTTTATCGGTACGATTTACCTCATCGTAGCCTTGCGGTCCTTGCAAACCGTCTTTGCCCGAGTCAGGTCCAATATCTCCCCAATACAAAAAGCCATTTTTGCTATCTATGCTAAATCTGAATGGATTGCGACAGCCCATGACATAAATCTCTGGTCTGCCTTTTTTACTTCCCTTGGGAAAAAGATTTCCTGCGGGAATGGTGTATGTCCCGTCTGGCATAGGTCTAATTCTAAGTATTTTACCTCTCAGGTCGTTGGTATTAGCGGACGAGCCTTGTGCATCAAAAGGACTGCGATTGGGTCTTTCATCGGTAGGGCTATACCCATCTGATTCAAAGGAACTTGTGTTATCGCCTGTGGAAAGATAGAGCAAGCCATTTTTGTCAAAAGCAAGTGAACCCGCCGCATGGCAGCAAGACTGACGCTGAACGGGAACTTCTAAAATAACTTTTTCTGAACTCAAGAGCAAGCTGTCTTGCTCTACCATGAGAAACCTCGACAAACGATTGCGTGGGATAGTATCATTAGGGGAATAATAAATATACACCCAACCATTTCTGTCGAACTGAGGGTCAAGGGCTATTCCCAACATTCCGTCATTGAAGCGGGAAAAAACATTGAACTCTGCAATAGTTTTTACTTTATCTATTTGAGGGTCGTAGAGTTTGACCTTACCTTTTCTCTCTAAAAAAATTACTTTCCCACTCCGCATCACTGCCAATTCCATAGGTTCGGAAAGGCTATCTGCTAAGACGATTTTAGAAAATCTGCTCTCGTCGGGAAGCCAATTTTCCTTTGTCGTTTTTTTGTAAAAGAATAAAAAAGCACTTGTCAATATAACAGTAAAAAAGCTAAGATAAGGAAGTAATTTTTTCATTTTCAATTTATTAAAAGATATTGAAGTTTATCCTTCTTTTGCAATCTCTATTCCGCTTGTTATTGTATTTGAGTCAGTCAGGTAAGTGAAAGACTTGGCAAAAGCAGACTTTAAAAAGACTAATTTCTTACATAAATTCAAAAATAAACAGAAAACATAAAAATTTCAATAGCTAATTTTTTACTCATCTGATTTTCTCAAAAAATTATATAAATTGGGAAAGAGCAATTTTTTATTGTAAATTTGTATTTAGCAATAGTAATAATCAAGAAATTTCACTTCTTTGAGAAATGAAATTTTTATATACTTTCAAAAATTATAGTGTCATTATCATGACAGACAAAGAAAAATTAGAGCGCCTAAAAAAAATCAAAGTTTTAATAGAAAATGTAATGCAATTAGCACTAATTGATGAAAAAGCAACTCCTGATGATATGAAAAGATACATCTCTCAGTTAGAAAAGGTAGAAGATGAAATCAGAGCGTTGGAAAATAAGCTAAAGAAATAATTTAAGTTGAATAGGAACACTCTTATTTTCACCATAAAAATTTAAAGAAATGGAAATTAACATTGAGAATATAGAAGAATTGGTAAATAATGCCGTAGAATATGGCATTAGCTCCAAAGAGGCAGGTATGCTCTCTATTCAACTCAAACAAGCCAATGAACAAACCAAAGAGGTTTTTCATCAAGCGTTGAATACTAAGTTTGAGCAAATTAGTGAGGAAATAAACAAACTTACTTCTCTTGTAAATGCTTAAAAAACTGCTTTATTGGCAAAATGCTTGTCAGTATGACAATAACAGTAAAAAAGCCAAGATAAGGAAGTAATTTTTTCATTTTCACTATACTATCCAATTAATCGTTTTCTATAAAAGATTGAGCTACTTTTGCCGTATTTACAGGGTCTTCTTCCATAGGCACATGCCCTAAACCCTTGAAAACTACCAAAGTATCATTAGTTAATGCGCCTTGGAACTTATAAGCATTTTCCACAGGAATAAGTTTATCCGCATCGCCCCACATAATAAGCACAGGCATTGGCAGGGTGTTTAACAATTGGACGCGAGAAGGAGAGGGTTTAGTATTCATTCTGTCTATGAATGCCTTTCTGTTGCCCTCATGCAGACTTAACTCAAAATATCTATCTATCAGGCTATCTGACACTTTGCTTTTATCTCCATACACATTGAGCAAACTTTTTTCTATAATCATGCGAGGGGTTATAAACTTAAATAAGTGATTGATAATAGGCAAGTTGGCTAAAGAAAATGCTAAAGGTTTCTCGCTATTTTGAGATGGGAAACCTGAGGCATCTACTAATATTAACTTTTTTACTATGGTAGGGTGTCGGAGAGCATAGTTCCAAGCAATTGCACCGCCTAAGGAGTTTCCTGCTAAAACACATTTTTCTACATACATTTTCTGCAAAAATTCGTGTAAAAAATCTATATAGAAATCCATAGAGTAATCACCTGCTGGGTTCGCCCCTGTCAGACCGTATGCAGGTAAGTCTAAGCGAATAATGCGGTGCTTTTTCCCGATATTTTCTACCCACCCGTCCCAAGTATGCAGACTTGCGCCTGTGCCATGCAATAGAACCAAAGGAAGCGAATCGCAACTACCTACTTCATCTCTAAAATGAACCTCCATGCCTTTTATGCTGATAAAACGTGAAGGCGGAGAAGCATATTTCTCCCTTAAAATCGTCTTAGGTATATCGCTGTGCCAATGCCATGTGGCTAAACCTAAAATCACTAAGACAAGTAAAGCAAATATCCAAAGAATATACTGAAATGCTTTTTTTATCATCAGTGTAAAAACTTTACGTATGCTCAAATGGTCAAATTTACTACTTCATCAATATTTCTAACAAAAGTATCATAACTTACAAGTTCTGCTTTGGGCAAAATTTCGGTTGCGTACTTTTTAGTGATAGCTTTTGCGTTTCTCATCGTTTCTAAAATAAGTGGGTGCTTGTCTGCCAGAAGTACCTGATTGATTTCCGAAATATCCTCTTTAAAAAGCAAATTGAAAGGGAAAAGATAATATTGGGGTGCTTGTGGAGTTCCCGTTAAGTAGAGTAAAACAGGTACGGATTTCCCAGAAGAAGCAATTTTAGCATATTCCTTTCGCACTTTGAGCAGACTTGCTTGCGGATTCTCAAAGCCTCCAAAAATCAGTGCTATTTTAGGTAGTTTTTCTCTTTCATTTTGGTGATTATCAATACTTTTATCTAATTCTGAAAATATTTTCCAGAGTTGGTGAGTATTTTTTCCTGTTTCTAAGCGGGCTTGCAAAGAAGCGCGAATCAAGTAGGTAATTGTTTGGGTCGGATTCAAGCCAATTTCAGCGAACTGCTTGAATACCAAAGAAGTAGGCGACATGCCGGGAATAGTATTGGGGTCGTGCAAAAATACTTGGCTATCCTCGGTCAAGAAGCCGTCTATGCGCGTACAAACTTTGAATTGGAGCTGTTTGAAAACTTCACAGCACTTGGCTTGCACCTCTAAAAGCTCGTCTAAACTTGCCTCCATAGGCAATCGCTTCCGACTTCCTCCTGCTTGGTACTTAGAGTTGAAGTCAAATATTTCGCCTACAATGATTTCCGTAGGGGGCAGGGCAATAGGATTTCCTTCCTCGTCTTGGATAACTCCACACGAAAACTCCTTGCCTTTGATGTAGTTTTCTATCAGCACTTGGGTTTCGCTTTCCGCAGAAATCATATACATTTCTTCATCTCCAAAACGAAAATGGAAATCTAAGCGTTCCTTGACCTCCTGCGGATGGTGGCAAAGATGACCATTTAGCTCATCTTCTACGCTTTCGCTCAATGCCAAAATTACAGGCATGCCTATTCCTTCATTGACATTAGTGAGTTTTTGCAAGTATTGGACTTTACTTTTTTCATCTAATTTAATCCATTCTTTTTTGCTAATAGAATGAATAAAAAGGCATTGGTTTACTGCCTTAACAAAAGCATGAAAATCATTTTCTCTGACGATGCTTACCCCAATAGACGAACCCTGATGCGGGGCTTTAATCACCAAAGGTAGCCCTATTTCACCAATGAGTTTTTGAAAAAGGGCTAACTTATCTGTCTTTTGCCAATGCAGTCGCGTCAGGGTGAGGCTTTTTTTCCCTTGATGTAAAGTTAGTTCAATTAGCTGATTTTGAGCTATTTTATCTATGCCTATCGCCGAACCCATCAGCCCAGAGTTAGTATAGGGGACATTATACCATTCCAATAAACCTTGAATCGCCCCATCTTCTAACTGAGGCCCATGCATGGCAATAAAAGCGATGTCAAAGTAATTTTTAAACTCTTGTGGTTCTATTTTTTTGCCTATCGCACCTATCATTTCATTGATGTCTGTACCTTCGGTAGCAATGACAGACTCTACGTAAACGCTGTAAGTCCTGTCTTGTACCATAGCAGGAGGAGGAAAAAACTCTCTAATTTCATTTTTATAAAGATATTGATTATCAATGAGGATAAAGTTACCTAAGCTATCTACGAAGATAGGCACAGGAGTAAAAAGTGATTTGTCTATATTTTCAAAAACAGTTTTCCCACCAGCAAAGGAAATTTCTCGCTCGCGTGGCTGCCCACCAAAGAAGATACCTATTTTCATACGTAAAGATGTAAGATTATTTTTCAACAAAGATAAAATTCATACCAGATTATTGAGCGTTTTGGTAGCTTTTTCGCAGTTTCAGAGAAACAGACGTAAGTATGACAAAAGCTAAAAAACCTATTTCTATTCCATAACTGCCTAACAAAGAGCCTGTTTCAATAATATCAAAAAATCTGAAAAAAGAAAGCAAAATGCCAATAAAAAATAAATAGGCACCTGTTACAAAAAATTTATTTTCCTGCTCTCCTTTCAAAGTTTCATAAATCCCTATGATAAAAGTTTTGCATACACACAGTATTGCCGTGATAATAGTCAGCGCATTGACTTCAAAAGTTGGGTAAATAAAGGTAATAATAAGAAATAATATACTTAATAATAAATTGATTTTTAGGATTTTAGAAACTATTTTTTGATGACTGATGCTAAAGAAACGCAAGCCAAAAGCAATAAGTAGCATACTAAACAAGTTAATAGCGATAGGGAAAGCCCTATTTTCCCACCAGTGATTGCCTACCCAAAAATAGATATAACTAAACCCGTTCATGCGAATCAGCATGAGAGTTCCTATAAGTATCAAGCAAAGAAAGAGCAAATACAAAAAGTTTTTCTTTGTATGCCACCATTCTATAAGATTGAACCCGAACAAGGCGATGAGCAAGCCATAAAATATGCCAAAAGCGACCTGCTCACTCATGGTATATTTGATGAAAACATTGCTTTCATAAAGAATGGGATACACTATCATCAAGTCCGAAGTAGTGATTTTGAGAAAATAGGTGTGTTGTGCATTGGTCCCATTCTGAATATCAAATAAAAAAGTCCGATGTTCAAACATTCGCTTGCGTACAGGATAGTGCCCTCCTGTAACCTGCCCTTGCCATTGTCCGTTTTGGAAGTGATAAAACTCAATTTGGTCTAATAAAGGAGATTTGATTTCTAAAAGAAATTTTTTAGTAGAGTCAGGATATTGTGTACGCACATCTAACCTAAGCCAAATCACTTTTGTAGGGATAGGTAGGGAAGAATTGGTAAAGGTGAAATTCAGAATAGCATTTTTATATACAAGAGTATCGAATTGTTTTTTGACAATTTCTTCAATTGATAGTTTTTCTCCTTCTTTTTCTATATAATAGGTCATATATTTGCCTACTCTTTCCCGCTCAAAATCATCAGAAATAACTACAGGCGTGTAATGTGCCATAGTAAACAAGGGGAATAGGCTAAAAGCAAGAAAAAATAGTAAGTTTTTTAGTTCAAAATGTAGAAATCCCATTATATTGAGTTTATTTTGCAAGGTGAAGTTAGAAAAAAAAAATGCAAATACACAAAGACCATTTAAAACTTCATTTTATTGTTATGCTCAATAGTTTCTTACCTCTAATTTTAGATAAGATTAAATTAGAATACGAAATTATTGTTTTTTACAGAATGTTTGCTGCATTCATGATTTTAGGGGCATATCTTTACATTCGGAAAGAAAAGTTTATTCAGCCCACCAAAGAAGTAATTATATTGCTTCTCAGTGGGTTGTTGGTAGCTGCTTATTGGAGTTTCCTCTTGCTTTCGGTCAAAGTAGGCAATGTTTCGGTGGCTCTGGTGGGCATGGCTACGACCTCTCTATGGATAAGTTTTATAGAGCCAGCCTTTTTTAATACCAAAACCAAACCTTTCCAAAGCCTTATAGGTATCAATGCAATTATTGCGGTGTATGTCATTTTCCAATCCGATTTTGAGTACAGTCGCGGACTACTTTTTGGCATCATCGGCTCTTTTTTCAGTGCCTTACTTACGATTATCTCCTCCCAACTCAGCAAAAAGTACAAACCTATGGTGGTTACTTTCTACCAAATGTTGGGCGGTTGGATAGGCATGACGGTCTTTTTACTTATCTATGCTAACTTTATTCATGTAGAAAAACTGCAAATGAAACCTTCTTGGAGCGATGTAGGGCTGATTTTGGGCTTGGCTTTTGTTTTTTCTATTTATGCGTATAGTATTTTCATAGAAATTATCAAAACACTAAGTGCCTTTACCGTTTCTTTGGTCAATAACCTAACTCCCGTCTATGGGATTATTTTTGCCTTGATTCTCACCGAAGATGGCAAAACTATGACCAACGGCTTTATCGCAGGGACGTTAATGCTTTTGTTTTCCGTATTCTCGTATCCTATTCTAATTTATTATTTGAATAAGTATCAGATGCAGAAGGAAAAAAATAAAAATTGAGAATATTTTAATTTTGATTGATACACTTCAAAATACCATTTTTAAAATTGTTCACCATATTTTCATTATTGTAGATGGTGCGTGCTTTCTCACAACCCTGTATCAATTTTTCTAATTTAGACTTATCTTTTAGTACTTCTACTACTCCATTTACATAAGCCTCTATGTTATTTTCGGTAATAACCCCGTTTTCATTATTCACTAAATATTCTATTTCTGGGCTATGGTAAGGATAAGTAGTAGTGAACATAGGAGTTTTGGTAGCAAAGCAATCTAAAATAGCCAAACCTACTAAACCGGGCATTAAAAATATAGAAGACATTTTAAAATAGGGGATTCGCTCTGCCCCAAATTTAGCACCCAAATAGTGTAACCATGAGCGAGTAACTTGAGCCTCTTTTACTTTGAAAGCATCTTTGCCAGAACCCAATACAATCAAATGAAAGTCAGGTATTTGCTTTTTTATTTTATCACAGGCTTCTATCAAAAAATCAATCCTCTTTTCTTCATAGATTCCCCCGCAATAAATGCCAATATTCTCAGAATCAATCCCTAACTGACTTTTAAGTTCTTCTACTTGGCTTTGAGGCAGAGCATCATATTCTTTACTCAGCGTCACGGTATCAATAGCATTTTGTACTACTGTAATTTTGTTCTTGTCAAAACCTTTATCAACGATGTACTGCTTTACGCCTTCAGTATAGGGAAACCACCAGTCACAAGCCGTGATAAGTTTATTTTTGAATCGGTTTGCCAAACTTTTCTCATCGATTTGCATATTACGCCCATGCCCCCACTGAGCCAATTTAAACTTAGCAAAATACCGATAAAAAATAAGTATATAATTGACTATAAGCTTATTTGCTTGTTCTACTATCACCAAATCTTTATCTTTGACATACTTCAAATACGGTTGCCAAATAAAATCTATTCCTGCAATCTTGATAATTTTATGCTGCACATAAGTAGCCCAAGGCAAATCTACCTCATCTTTCTTTGCCGCATTACCGTCTATAGATTTCCCGTAAATCAAAGATAGTTCTACTCCTTCCTCAGCAAGGCTTTCTCGCAATTTATTGTAAAAATCGACTCTGTACTGAGGCAAAAAACGATAGAAGATAGCTACTTTTTTCATTTGTTTTATTTTTTTATAACTTTTCAAGAGTTGCTACAAATATAGCATACCTTCGGTGTTTTGTAGTAGTAAATTACCCCAGAGGAGCAGATTTTTGTAATACAATGTATTTATCTCTAATATAGAGTACATTATTGTATAATGATGGTATTGTTGTTTACTGATTATTGGCATCAAAGTTATATGATAAAAATGTAAACCAATAAAATTTATTACATTTTATATTATCCTTAACTCTCTATTAAAAGAAAATTGCCTTTACGATTTGCTTTTAAATAATTTTTTAAATTAAATTTGAGGTCAAAGCATGAATTAAGAAAACTTTTAAATCTTTTGCTGCCTTAATTATGAACCTTATTGAGAAACTTATCACTGAGTTTGACCAACAACTACATAATGCGATTCAAATTGGCGAAAATATCAAAGTTTCTCGCCCTGCGGACGAGATTAGGAATATCGTCATTTCTGGTCTGGGAGGTTCAGGTATTGGGGGGAGTATTACCAAGTCTCTTGTTTTCAATGATTTAGAGATTCCCATTGAGGTAGTAAAAAGTTATGAAATTCCTAAATACGTAGATAAACATACCTTGCTTATAGCCTCTTCCTACTCAGGAAATACAGAGGAAACTTTGGCGGCAGTAGCTCTGGCAGGAGTAAGGGGGGCTAAAATTGCTTGTGTAACTACGGGAGGCAAACTGTACAGCATTGCTCTTTCTAAAGGATATGATATTGCCAAAATGCCCCAAGAAGAACCCTGCCCAAGAGCTTATTTAGGCTACTCACTCATACAGCAACTTTATCTACTTATTCATTATCAACTCATTAGCAATAATTATAGGCATCAACTCAAAGCAGCCTATACCCTCATCAATCAGCAAAAGGAAAGTATCAAACAAATGGCAGAGGATATTGCAGAACAGTTGCATGACCGACTCCCAATTATTTATACTGACAATAACTTGACTCCGCTTGCGATTCGTTTTCAACAGCAAATCAACGAGAATGCCAAACAGTTTTGTCATGTCAATCTATTCCCTGAGATGAATCACAACGAGTTGGTAGGCTGGGTACACCCTCAAAAAATTTTACAAAACTCATCTGTTGTTTTGGTCAATTCTACCTTTAACAACCCTCGTGTGAACTTACGCATGAAAATCTGTAAAGAAATTTTTGCCAAACTAACTGATACCATTCTGGAAATAGATTTGGAGGGTAACTCTTTGGTAGAGCAAACCTTTTACTTTATACATCTTACGGACTGGGTTTCCTATTATATGGCACTCAAAAATGATGTCGACCCGTACCAAATAGATGTCATAGACTTTTTAAAAGCAGAATTAGCAAAAATTTAATTAAAGGAAAAGTGTCAATTTGTATCTTTTCTTATCGTTTTTACATTATGTTTGCAAAAACAATATTTCTACTGTAATATTGGCGAGAAAAACTAAATCATTGACTTTAAATTGGACTAAAATTTTTTATAATTGCACCTTTAAAAAAGTTAAAATATGAGAAAGACTACAATAATTACATGGGCGTTAGTTCCTGTCATCGTTATTTTAGGATATTTGCTTTACGCAGGTATCAAAAAAAATATAGACACAGCAGAAAATATTAAAAAGACAGAGGCAAAGGTAATAGAACGCCTAAAAGAAATTAGAGAAGTTCAAAAATGGTTTCTTTTGAGCAATGGCCGCTATTGCGGCAGTTGGGATAGTCTTACTAACTTCATCAAAAATGGGACTATCTATATAGTAGAGAAAAAGGAAACGATTATTCAAAGACCAGCCAATCAGTCGCACTTGGGGGATAGCGTAAGAGTAACCTACGATACGCTTGGCAGAGAAAATGTGCAAAAATATCTCTTCCCCGCTGATAAATACCCAAGTTTCAACCCTGATAATATTTCCAGAGTACCTACCTGCGATATAGAAGATTTTGAGAAGCCCGCTTCTTGCAAGGACTGTCAGTTTCTTTTGTATGCAGGTAAACTGAAGAAAGGAAATGTATTAGTTGATGTATTGGAAGTCATAGACCCTTGCCCGGTAGATATTGCAAGAAAAGAAAGCAATGCTAACAGAAAGCGAAAGTTCTTACGCTTTGGAAGCAGAGAGGAAGTTACCACTACGGGTAATTGGGAAGATTAATCTTTTTTAATTTTGTAATTAACAGTTTGTGGTTTATTGTTTATTAGAACTGTAAACCACAAGCTACCAAGCATAAACTGATAAACCACAAATTGATTGATTGGAAATAACAAGCACACATTATCACCTCGTCAAGCACATCAAAGATGATAAATTCAGCATAGATGAAATTTACAAGTATGCCATTTGTTTCAAAGTTTCAGCTAAGCAGTTTATCATTGCTGTTTTTGATACTTCTACCCGTCGCTGTTTAGCCTATGAGAAATATGAAATAAGCGAGAACGTAGAACTGATACAGGCTTTAGAACAGATATACAAAGACCATGCTTTTATTTCCGCAGGATATTGGAAAAAACTAATCCTCATTAGTACGCTACCTGCTTTTTGCTATGTTCCTGAAGAATTTTTTAGTAAAGAAAATGCAATAGATTTCCTACGCCTCAATGTAAATTTCTCTGTGAATACCTCAGAGGTATATCATTTCTTGCACACACAACAAAGAGTAGTTGGTATTTTTGCTATTGAGCAAAAGCTATGGAGGTGGGTAAAGGGAAAATACCCCTATCAAGAGGTAAGTTGCATACATGAAAACAGTGCTTTCTTGCAGGGTGTACTCTCAGAGCCTAACGAGTTAGAAGCAAGAAACCTGCACGCATTAATAAGTGAGAAAAAACTGACTTTACTTTCATTTAAGCAGGGCAACTTACACTTTTTAAATACTTTTCCCGTGTTTTCTACCAAAGATTTTGTCTATTATTCCTTGCTTGTTATTGAAAAGTTAGACCTACTTCCTTCTGATATTTCTGTTGTATTGTATGGTGATGTATCCGAAAAAGATGCGATTCCCCAAGAAATTCGCAAGTATGTCAAACAGGTAGATTTTGGGAAAAAACCTAAGTTTATACAGATAGGATTCAAATTTGATGAAGTACCTCTACATTCTATTTTTGACTTACTTAGTGTAGGTACTTGGCTGAGCTAACACATAGTAAATATTAAGAACAAGATGAAAAAAATTGCATTATTCCCCGGCTCGTTTGACCCTTTTACTAAAGGACATGAAGACATTGTACTAAGAGGAAGGCAGATAGTTGATGAAGTTGTGATAGGCATAGGGCATAACAGCCAAAAGCAAAGATATTTTCCTATAGAAACGATGATTCACTGCATCAAAGAGGCTTTCAAAGAGTATGACAATGTGCGAGTAGAAAGCTTTGTAGGGCTGACGGCAGGTTTTGCAAAGAAGTTGGGAGCAAAGTACTTGCTGCGTGGACTTCGCAATACTACTGACTTTGAGTATGAAAATAGCATTGCCCAAATCAACAAAAACATATACCCAGAATTAGAAACTATTTTACTTATTACCTCACCTGAACTTGCTTATATTAGTTCTACCATAGTCAGAGATATTCACCGATACGGTCAAAATGTGGAGAAATACCTACCTTATAAGCTACCTACGTGATTTTCTGAAATTTATAAAAAAAAATATCTGTCAAAACTTTTGCATATAAAAAATACAGTTTTAACTTTGCAATATCAAATGGATTGATTTATAGTGTATTAACCATTTTTTTTAACTTAAATTACTAAGAACGTGACAAAGGCAGATATTATCGCTCAGATAGCTGAAAAAACAGGCATCAGCAAAGAAGATGTTTCAACAACAGTTGAAGCGTTCTTCAAGGTAGTGAAAAGCAACATGGTAGAAGGTGAAAACATCTATGTTAGGGGCTTTGGTAGCTTCATCAATAAGAAACGCGCAAAGAAAGTAGGTAGAAATATATCTAAAAATCAGCGAATTGAGATAGCTGAACACTTTATTCCTGCTTTCAAACCTTCTAAATCTTTTGTAGAAGAAGTAAAGAAAAGCGACAGAGTAAAACTTGCTAACAAATAGTAGTAGGTTGTACTTGCATATTTAGCAAAACATTATAAGGGAATATCGCATCACCTTATAATGTTTTTTGCGATTAAATTAGATTAATCTTTGGCAATTTGCTCTGCCAGTTTCCCTATTTGCTTATCTATTTCCCACATGCCCTGTCCCTGCTCGGTAATGATGTCAAAAAGTTCTAAAATCCTACGAGCCACGTTTTCTTCTTCTCTCTGCTCGCTTACATACCACTGCAAGAAAGTAAAAGTAGCAAAGTCTTTCACACCGAAGCAGTAATCAGTGAGGTTGTTAATCGCCCTGCTTACAGCAATTTCATGCTCCAATACATGCTCAAAAAGTTCTCTCAAAGAATTATATTCGTATTTTAGATTGGTAATCTCAGGAGCAAGGGCATGTCCACCCGCTTCGTTGATGTACCTAATTAACTTCATCATGTGTTTTTTCTCTTCCTCAAAGTGGTCATAGAGGAACTTTGCAGAGCCAAGATAGCCTCTGGTTTCACACCAAGACGCCATAGAGAGATAGTAAAAAGCAGAAAGCCCTTCCATGCGGACTTGCTTGTTGAGTTTGCTTTCAGTTTCACTTAAAAGTGAAGTCTTTTTTGTAATGATAGTTTCCATGTGTATTTGAAATTTTTTAGTCTAAGCCAAAATTAAAATTGGTTAAATAAAAATTAAACTTTTAACCAATCTCATATCTATACAAAGAAAACTTTTAAATTGTTCATGGAAAGGATAATTTGTAATCAGTCAAAATAAAAATAGCTATTTATGTACTCTTGGAATCCATTTTACTTCTTCTACGTTGAGTTCTTGCGCCATTTTGCGCGATAGGACAAACAAGTAATCAGAAAGACGATTGAGGTATTTGATAATCAAATCATCTACTTCTACTTCACGACTGAGTGCAACGCAAATCCGCTCTGCCCTACGACATACTGTACGCGCTACGTGGCAAAAAGAAACTGACTCATGTCCACCCGGCAGGACAAAATGACGCAGTTCAGGAAGAGCAGCATCCATTTTATCCATTTCTTTTTCCAAGAGTTCTACATCAGTTTCGTATAAATCAGGAATTTTTTTGCGGTCTTTATTAGGCTCGGTAGCCAAAGAAGCCCCAATAGTAAAAAGTCGGTCTTGTATTTCTTTTAAAATATCTTTTCTTAGCTCATTTACTGCTTGGTCGCGTAGCAAACCTATGTAGGCGTTGAGTTCATCTACTGTACCATAGCTATCTATACGCATATCATTTTTGCGGACTCGCGTCCCATATACCAAAGAAGTATCTCCTTTATCGCCTGTTTTTGTGTAAATCTTCATGATTTTGTTTAAAGTTCTTTATTAAATTGTGGTAATTTTGGTTCAAAGATAATTCAATTTTCATAAAAAGGTTTCATCTAACATGACTACACCAACAACTATTCAGGCGGGCGAAGTATTCAAGCATACTTTTTCTTTTTCCCAAGAACAGGTCAATTTATTTATGCAAGTTTCTGGGGACGACAACCCTTTGCACTGGGATACTGAGTTTGCATCTAAAACTATGTTCAAAAAACCCATTATTCACGGCTTTTTAGGGGGAAGTATTTTTTCTAAAATCTTAGGTACAATCTTTCCCGGTGCAGGTTCTATTTATTTGCGTCAAGAAATGAAATTTTTAAGACCTATGTTTGTAGATACAGTCTATGAAGCCGTAGTGACGGTAAAAGAAATAGATACTCAAAAGCACAAAGGCATTTTGCAGACTCAAGTCGTAGACAAAACTACAGGCAAAATGACCATAGACGGAACTGCGGAAATACTCAACGAACAGAGATTTTAATAGCTGGGTATCCAATAAAAGTGCAAATTCTTTGAAACTTTTACAAGCAACCCACTACGAACTGTGCTATCTCATTCAAAGGTAGTACTTGGCTTACTCCACCTTCTTCTATGGCAGCCTTTGGCATACCAAAAACGATGCTTGTTTTTTCATCTTGGGCAATAGTAAACGCTCCTGCTTGGTGCATAGCTACTAAACCTTTTGCGCCGTCTTTGCCCATGCCTGTTAGCAAAATGCCAATCGCTTTATGTTGGCAAACTGTGGCAGTGGAGAGCATTAGACAGTCTATCGAGGGGTAATTGTGTTGCGGAAATTGCTCATGTGTCAAAGTAATACTCAGTTTTTCAGTAGGGAGATTTTTTTTGATTTCTGTATTAGCATGACACGGGGCAATATATACTATCCCTGCTTCCAAATATTCGTTTTCATTAGCTACTTTTACATGGAGGGAAACTAACTTATCTAATCTTTGGGCAAAGGAATGAACAAACTTTTCTGGAATATGCTGAGCAATGAGTATGGGCAAAGGAAAATTGTTAGGAAGGTTGAGCAAGATATGCTCTACTGCGCCTGTCCCCCCCGTAGATGCCCCCACAACAACTATTTCATAGACAGTACGACTATCAAAAGTATGAGGGTGGTTATTCGTACTTTTTAAAGAATGGATAAGTTTAGTAGAAGGTACTTGAGCAGCAATTTTGACTTTTTCTATGAGTAGATGCTCTATTTCTCTGATTTTTGACTGAAGTATGCCTCTGGGTTTATTGACAAAACTTACTGCCCCGGCATTTAAGGCTTCTACAACCACCTCAGGGTGTACATTGCCTTCGGAACTCAGAATAATGATGGGGGTAGGAATTTCTTGCATGATTTTTTTTACAGCATACAGCCCGTCGTAATCTTGCATGACTATATCCAATACTATCACATCGGGTTTGAGCATCAAAGTTTTTTGATAGGCTTCCTGACCGTCTTTGGCTGTATCTACTATAATTATTTGACTATCCTGCTGCAAAATATCACTAACTATCAGACGCATAAAGCTCGAGTCGTCCACTACCAATACCCGAATCAACTTAGGACTTTCAGCTACCATCATTATTCCTATCAAATTTTAGGATAACTTTTTGACTGCTTCTAAAAGCTGCTCTGAGGAGAATGGCTTGACTATATAGCTCTCCGCCCCGAGTTTCAATCCTTCTTCTATAACAGACTGCTGACCTACGGCACTAATCATCAGTATCTTAGATGCCAGACCTTCTTCTTTCAAAGTTCTTAAGATGTCTAACCCCAACATATCAGGCAAGATATTATCTAAGGTAATAATGTCAGGCTGGAGTTCCAAAGCCATGTCTATAGCGGATTCTCCATTGGCCGCTTGCCCAATGATTTCATAACCTGCCTCGCTTAGGGCATCTTTGATAATAGTGCGCATGTATAATGAATCATCTACTATCAGGACTTTTTTACTCATGTTGAATGTTTTTATTAGGTTTTAAAAATTAGTTAAAGTTGAGTTTACTTCTTCCTTCAATATAATTTTGTTCAAATCTATTACAATGATTAGTCTTTGTGTATTTTCCTTTGATTGTAACCTTACGATGAACTGGATATAGTTTTTCTCTTCCTCTGTTTGATAGATAAGTGAAGGTTGTATCATATCTGTTTCTAATACATTGAGCGTCTGAGGCAGTTCTTCTACGAGCAGTCCCATTTTTTTTTCTTCATCTGCAATCACTAAGGTAAAGTTCAACTTTTTAGGAGTAGATTCCTGTCCTTGTTTTTTCAACTCAAATCGCTCTACCAAGTCTATCATTGCTAAAATCTCTCCCCGAATGTTAGCTACTCCCTTGATATACGGAGGCGTAAGAGGGACAGGAGTAAGCGCAGGGGTAATGACCACTTCCTTAATCTGGTCTATAAATAAGGCATATTCCTGACCTTCTAACTTAAAAACGATAAGTTGATGTTTTTTTACGTGATTGATTTCTTTTTTTTTGGAGATACTGCTCATAGGAGATTAAGTTTTATAAGGCTGTGGAGCAAATTTTAACTTTTGCACCTGCTATTATAAGGATTTGTCTTTAAATTTCAATTAGATAACTTACAATTTTTTATTTTTATCCTACCTTTGCAAGTGATTTATTTAAAAATTGCTATCAATTATGCTTTCTGTAAATCACTTACTTGGAATCAAAGACCTTACATTAAAGGACATAGAACTTATTTTGGAAACGGCAAGTACCTTCAAGGAAGTCATCAATCGTCCTATCAAAAAAGTTCCTTCACTTCGCGATATGACGATTGCCAATGTTTTTTTTGAGAATTCCACCCGTACTCGCCTTTCTTTTGAGTTGGCAGAGAAACGCCTTTCTGCTGATGTCATTAATTTTTCTGCTTCGGGTAGTTCCGTGAAAAAAGGGGAAACGCTCTTGGATACTGTTAATAATATTTTGGCGATGAAAGTAGATATGATAGTCATGCGGCACGCCAGCCCCGGTGCCCCTCATTTCTTAGCAAAGCACATTCAAGCTAACATCATCAATGCAGGCGATGGCACACACGAACACCCTACACAAGCCCTGTTAGATGCTTTCTCTATGCGCGAAAAATTAGGAGAAATCAGAGGGAAAAAAATAGCGATTATAGGTGATATTTCACATTCAAGAGTGGCTCTTTCCAATATTTTTGCTTTACAAAAATTAGGCGCAGAGGTAATGGTCTGCGGACCCAGTACACTCATTCCCAAATACATGAAAGATTTAGGAGTTAAAGTAGAGCATCAAGTATTGCGTGCTTTGCAGTGGTGCGATGTAGCCAATGTACTCCGAATCCAATTAGAGCGTCAGCAAGCACAGAATTTCCCTTCTTTGAGAGAGTATGCTCTTTACTATGGCATCAATAAAACTTTATTAGAGAAGTTGGATAGAGAAATCGTTATTATGCACCCCGGTCCGATTAATAGGGGAGTAGAAATAACCAGCGATGTGGCGGATTCATCTCATTCTATTATTCTCCAACAAGTAGAAAACGGAGTAGCAGTACGTATGGCTGTACTGTATCTTTTAGCACAAAAAAGCAAACCTTTTGACTAATAAAGTCAATACTTGCTTATTCTATGTATTTTACCTCTGCTTTGAAGTTTCCTGTAAAGTTACAGTCTTGCAAAGCCAAGTCCATAATTCCTGTACCAAAAAAAGTATAATGCTTTTTTGTCCAAGAGCCATCTAATCTTTCTAAGGAGAGTACGATAGCCACTTTTGTCCCCTTAGGCGAATACACATAGCCCGTCTCCAGCCTTACTCCCTTACAGTCTGGATTTTCTATCTGCTCATAAATTCTAAATTGAGGCGTCTGGTCAGAGGCTTCATGCTGTTGCCTTACTGCCTCTTCGGTAGGGAATCTGCTCTCTTTATCATCTGTATATTTAGCAAAGCCATAATGATTCCCTGTATATTGACAACTCCTTGCATCTATCTTAAAATAACCAAAACTTTTAGTCAAATACTTTTTTACCGCCCAACTACCGTCCTCTAATTGTAAATACAAAGCTATCTCCACCTCCTTACCCAAGGGAGAGAAAACATACCCTATTTCAAAATTACTCCCTCTGCCTTGACACTCAGCAGGTTTTGTCCATGTCGTAATTTTAAATCCCGGTTTGTCTGACTGAGCCAAAGCCCCAAAAAGAAAATACAAACTTGCCCACAAAAGCATAAAAAAACTGCGTACCATATTTTTTCCTTAGTGCTTTTTGCCGTATTGCTAAATTTTATAGAATTTTACAAAGTAATCATAGAAGAGGTAAAGCCTATTTTTCAAGTTAAATATTTATAATCAAGTATAAAATTAAAAAGTATGATAGTAGTTACGGGGGCAGCTGGTTTTATCGGAAGTTGTTTGCTTAGCCAACTGAACAAAATTGGTCGCAAAGACATCGTGATAGTAGATGATTTTTCTAATGAAATAAAAAACAAAAATTTAGCCAATAAACAATTCATGGCAAAAGTAGAGAGGTTTTCTTTGTTTGATTGGCTCAAAGAAAATCATAAAAACATTGATTTTATTTTTCATATAGGTGCGCGTACTGATACTACTGAGTTTGATTATCAGATTTTTGAACAACTAAATATAAATTATTCTAAGCAGATTTGGCAGTTTTGTGCAGATAAACAAACTCCTTTGGTCTATGCTTCTTCTGCTGCCACTTATGGCATAGGAGAACAGGGCTACGACGACGATGAGAGTAAAATTCACTTACTAAAACCCTTGAATCCCTACGGCGAGTCTAAAAATGAGTTTGATAAGTGGGTATTAGCACAAAAACAAACGCCTCCACGCTGGTACGGGTTAAAGTTTTTCAACGTTTACGGTCCTAACGAGTACCACAAAGGGCGAATGGCATCAGTAATTTTTCATGCTTTCAATCAAATCAGCCAAACTAAGTCTATGAAACTTTTCCGTTCCCATCACCCCGATTACAAAGACGGAGAACAATTACGGGATTTCATCTACGTCAAAGATGTAGTGAGCGTATGCCTCTTTTTCTTGGAGAATGCGGTGAGTTCAGGAATTTATAACTTGGGGACAGGAAAGGCTCGTACCTTTTTGGATTTAGCTCGCAATACCTTTAAAGCATTAAAGGTAGAAGAGAATATAAATTTCGTAGATACGCCTTTGGATATTCGCGACAAATATCAATATTTTACTCAAGCCAATATGAGTAAACTCCAAAAAGCAGGCTATACAAAACCCTTCTATTCGCTGGAGGAGGGAATTTCAGATTACGTGCAAAATTATTTATCAGCCAATCAATATTTTTAAATACAATATTCTTAAACTTGTGCCATATAAATATAAAAAATGTACTTTTGGAATAAAATTTGTTACTATTTTTAGCATACATTGAGAGTAGCACATTTCATTTTTATTGTTTCAAAAGTTTAAATTCTTTAATATTTTAAATCCTTTTGATACCAACCTTAATAAAATATTTCTCAAAATGCTTTTAAAAGTATTTTCTTTTTTCATAACTTTGAAAATTCGTAATAGATAGCAAAGATAATTGTTCATCTATTTACCATTTTCCTGAGATAATTTCTAAATAAGTGAAATATAAAAAATCCAACAATTTTTGTAACTTTGAAAAGTTTTACATAAACTTGCTTGTTGATTGTGAAAATGTTTTTTACAATTAGCAATGGATAAGCCCTCTTATTCATATTTCTTTGGAAATCTAAAAAATGATTATATCAACAACTATTAATTAAAACCAAACACAATGAGTAAAGTACGTGAAACAAGCCTTGAAAAATTCTACAGAGTAATTGTACCAAAATTGATTAGTATTGGTGCGGCTGTCGTTATCGTTGGAGCGTTGTTCAAAATCATGCACTGGTCCTTTGCAGGCGAGCTACTAACCGTAGGTCTGCTTACTGAGGCAGTCATCTTCCTTTTGACCGCAGGGCAACCCGTTCCTCCTCCAGAAATTCACTACGAGTGGGAAAGAGTCTATCCACAATTAGCCCCAGATGCACCTGAGGATACTTGGGGAAAACTTCCTGAAACAAGTGGCAATAAGTCTGCTACAGCTGCTTTGATTGGTCTTGACCAAATGCTTGCAGAAGCCAATTTAAGTACTGAGGCATTCAAAAGTTTTGGACAAGGTATCAAATCGCTAAATGAAACAGCTCTTAAAATGAGAGATATTACCGATGCCTCATCTGCTTCTAATGAATATACTAAAAACGTAAGAGAAGCGGCTGTTTCTATGGCAAACTTGAATAAGGCATACTCTACTACGATTACTGCGATGACAGAAATGTCAAATGCTTCTAAAGATGCAAAAGAGTATCACTCTCAAGTTCAGTTAATTACTAAGAACTTAGGTGCATTGAACGCAGTATATGAGATGGAATTGAAAGATGCGAATAGTCACTTGAAAGCAATGAATAAGTTTTATAGCAATCTTACTCTTGCTATGGAAAGCATGGCTGATGCAAGTAAAGAATCTCAAATATTCAAAGAGCAAATGTCTAAATTGACAACCAATTTGACATCTCTGAACAAAATATATGGCAATATGCTTACTGCAATGAGAGGTCAGTAATCTATATTTACTAATTCAACTAATTGTTTAATCTTTTAAACCAAAATAATATAGTTACATGGCTGGTCTTAAAGAAACGCCCAGACAGAGAATGATAGGTCTGATGTACTTGGTACTTACTGCCCTATTAGCGTTACAGGTAAGTAATGCCGTTCTCGAAAAATTTATCTTTATTGATGAAAGTTTGCAACACTCTGTCCATGTTTCCAGAGATGCTTCCTCCAAGGTGCTCGAAGCTATGAAAAAGAAAGTAGCTGATGAAGGCAATGACGCAAGAGATTTAGCATATTTGAAAAAGGCAGAAAGTGTGAAGGAAGAAACCTCCAAGATGATTGGGGAGATTGAAAAGCTGCGTGCAGATTTAATCGAGTTTACAGGAGGTAGAGACCCTAAAACAGGAGAATTAAAAAACGGTAAGGATTACGATATGGTAATGAACTATATGATAGGTCCTGAAGGTAGCAAATCTGGTAAGGCGTATCAACTTCAAGCAGATTTGAACAACTTTGCTAAAAAAATTGCAGAAATGGACACTGCTCTTGGTAAACAACTGCAAACAAGGATTGCGCTTGAGGCTTCTGAAATGGAACAGTACAAGAATAATCCAGACCATAAAGGTAAAGATTTTGCTCAAATCAACTTTGGTAATACGCCTCTGGTAGCAGCTTTGGCTATTATGAGTGAAATGGAAACTCAAGTTGCTCGTTATGAAGCTAAAGCGTTGGAGGTAATTTCTCAAAAAGTGGGTCAGGTAGTAGTAAAGTTTGATAGAATTGAAGCTAAAGTGAGTGCAGAGTCCAAAATAGTTGCTGCAGGTACAACTTACAAAGCCACTATGTACTTAGCTGCGTCCTCTTCCCAAATCACTCCTCGTATGAGTTCAAGTGTAGGTGCAGTCAAAGTAGAAAACGGTGTAGGTCATATAGAGTTTAAAGCAAGCGGCAATAACTACGATAAAGATGGCAATGAAAAGAAAACTTGGCAGGGTGCTATCACTATCAAAACTACTCGTGGCAACGATACTACCTTCAAAGTTGAACAAGAGTATATTGTTGCTAAACCTGTAATCCAAATTCAGTCAGCTACAGTAAAGTCTCTTTATCTGAACTGCGGTAATGAACTAAGCGTACAAGTACCAGCCTTAGGTGCTAATTATGATCCTTCATTCTCAGCTGTAAATGCTGAAGTTATCAAGGGTGCTAAGAAAGGGGATATTATCATCGTTCCTAATGCAGCAAAAGTTGATTTGCAGGTAAGCAGTGGAGGAACTTTGATAGGTACAGAGCATTTTCCTGTTCGCCTATTACCAAAACCAGATATAGAAATCTTTAGTGGGACAAGAGCACTTGACCTCAAAGTAGGAGGTCCTTGTCCAAGGTCTTTAACAGCTAAGGCATTGGCAGAGCAAAGTATTAGAGATGCGATTCCAAAAGACGCAAGATACAAAGTAACAGCTTGGGAAATTACCTTGGCAAGAGGTAGAAGACCGATAGGTACGCCAATGAAAGTTACAAGCGAAACAGTTGACATTACTCAATTTGCCAGCCAAGCACAGCCCGGTGACCGCTTGATTATTGAGATAAAGAACGTAAAGCGTATGAATTTTAGAGGACAAACAGAAGATGCAAAAATTGGAAGTCCAATCTTTACATATTCTATCAACTAATCTCTTACTCATTGTAAATACTCTTAAATAGCTACCTCTCATCGGGTAGCTATTTTTTTTATAGAATTTTTTAGCAAAAACTTTCATATATCTAAAAAAAGTACCTACCTTTGCACTCCAAATTTAAAATGAATTGGTTAATTATTTAACGTTCAATCAATGTCTGGTATCATAGGTAAAAAAATCGGAATGACGAGCATGATAAGTGCCGATGGACGAAATGTCGCATGCACAGTAGTTCAGGCTGGTCCTTGCGTAGTTACGCAAGTAAAAACTATGGACAAAGACGGCTACGAAGCAGTCCAACTTGGATTTGGTGAGAAGAAAGAAAAAAATACTTCCGCACCATTGTTGGGACACTTCAAGAAAGCGAACACTACTCCAAAGCGTAAATTAGCAGAATTCAAAGAGTTTGCTAAGCAAGTAAGTTTAGGAGATACGCTTACAGCCGTTGATATTTTTGTCGAGGGGGACTTTGTAGATGTGATAGGTACAAGCAAAGGTAAAGGGTTCCAAGGGGTAGTAAAACGCCACAATTTTAGTGGGGTAGGTGGGCAGACTCACGGTCAGCATAACCGCCAAAGACACCCAGGTTCTAACGGTGCTTGTTCTTTCCCTGCAAGGGTATTCAAAGGTCAGCGCATGGCTGGTCGTACAGGTAACGCAAGAATAAAAACTCAAAACCTGAAAATTCTGAAAATTATTCCAGAAGCGAACCTTTTGGTAATCAGTGGCTCAGTAGCAGGTGCGAAAAATTCTTACTTGCTCATCGAAAAATAATTTCTGAAAACCATTTCTACTATTAAAATCCTGAAAAAAAATGGAATTAGCAGTATTAAACACAAGTGGAAAAGAAACAGGTAGAGTAGTTACGTTGTCAGAGGCTATTTTTGGAATTGAGCCAAATGACCACGCAATTTATTTAGATGTAAAGCAGTATTTGGCTAATCAAAGACAAGGTACGCATAAATCTAAGCAACGTAACGAAGTTTCTGGTTCTACAAAAAAATTGAAAAAGCAAAAAGGAACAGGTGGAGCGCGTGCAGGTAGCATCAAAAACCCTCAGTTCAAGGGTGGTGGTCGTATATTCGGACCTGTACCAAGAGATTACAGTTTTAAGCTAAACAAAAAATTAAAACAATTAGCAAGACGTTCTGCTTTGAGCTATAAAGCAAAAGATGCTTCTATTACTGTTTTAGAAAATATTAGCTTTGACGCTCCTAAGACAAAAGAATACATTAAGTTGCTTTCTGCTCTGTCAGTAGCTGACAAAAAGACACTTTTAGTCGTACCAACGCATAGTCCTAATGTATATCTTTCTTCTCGTAATATTCAAAATGCAAAGGTAGTTACCGCAGATTCTTTGAATACTTACGACATACTTCATGCTCAAAACCTTATTTTATGTGAGGGTTCTGTGGAGAAGATTAATGAATTGTTAGCAAACTAAAATTACTAAAATCCAATGGAAATTTTAAAAAGACCTTTATTGACAGAAAAAGTCGCCGCAATGAATGAGAAAGGCGTATATGGATTTGTAGTTGATGTAAAGGCTAACAAAATCCAAATTAAGAAGGCAGTAGAGCAAATGTACGGGGTAAATGTGGACAGTGTGCGTACTATGGTAGTAGCAGGAAAGAGAAAAGTTCGCTTTACAAAGTCTGGTGTTGCTCAGGGACGCAAGCCAAAGTACAAAAAAGCTATTGTTCAGTTGGCAGCGGGAGAGATTATAGATTTCTATTCAGAAGCATAGTTTTTTAAATGAAATGTGATATTGATAAAAAGCCACATAGCAAAATGTGGCTTTTTTATTTCTGTGTACTAATCTTATCTAATAAGTGAGCTATTTGTTTAGTCAAATTCTTATTTGTAAATTCCTCTATATGACAAGTTTTGCCTTCAATAATTCCTGTTTTTTTATAAGATTCATAAAATGATAATAGCTGGGTCTTGATGCCCTGCTTATCAGCATAATTTACGGAAACTCCTGCTTGAGTTTTTTGCATTATTTTATCTACATCGCTACCCACTGCACCCAAGCACAAAATAGGTCTTTTTGCCGCTAAGTACTCAAAAAACTTTCCGGGAATACGTCCCATGACGTTTCCTGCGTCATTAAGTAATAAAAGTAAGGCTTGCGTATTGATGGTGTATTTAAGAGCCTCATTTCTTGGAACTTGTGGAATGTACTCAATTAATGTAGCGACTTTGTATTTTTCTGCGGTTTGTCTTACTTTGCTATCCACTTCCCCCACTAACCTAAGTCTGAATAGTTGCTTGAAGTCTGTAAGCTCTTCGCTGAGTTCTCGCATTGATACAAACAAGTTTTCAGGGTTTCGGTCTTCGCCGAGCAGTCCTGTATGGGTAAGGGTAAGTTTCCAGTCTGGAGCAAAATTGGCGTGCTTGAAGTCGTCCTCATCGTAGCCCCAAGGCACCACACTGACATTTTTTGCCCCAATACTTTCTAAGTCTTTTTTCCAAGTTTCGCTTACTATCGTAATAGCATCGGCGGTTTGAAAAGCCTCCTGCTCCATTTTTTGGTGTTTCTGCCAAGCAAGTTTGGAAACATTTAAGCGTTCGTACAAATCCATTTGCGTCCAAGGGTCTTGGAAGTCGCATAGCCAAGGAATCCCTGTTTTTTGCTTTACTAAGCAAGCAATGCGTGTATTGGAGTGAGGAGGACCGTCAGAAAAAATAGCATCTACAGGATTCTTTTTCAGGTAATTGACTAAAAATTTGACGGAAGGGCGAATCCAAAAAGCTCTTGCATCTGGAATAAAAAAATTACTGCGAATCCACACAGCTACCTTGTGTTTCCAACTTTCTTTATCTTCATTGGCGACTAAGGCATGGTTTACATTGGCTTCTGGAGGCTTTCCTGTAAATTTTTTATACAAAGAATATGGCTCAAAAATAGGCTGTTTCAGTACTGTAATATGTGGGGGAATATCTTTTAGGTTACTTTCATCTATGCTTGGATAGTGAGCATTTTTTGCGGTGTAAATAATTGGCTCCCAGCCAAATTGTCTTAGATATTTGGCAGTTTTCAAACATCTTAAAACCCCAATACCTCCACTTGGATACCAATAGTAGGTGATGATAAGTACCTTTTTCCTCTCCATGTACTTAGTTTGGTAATGGCTTATTTTCTACCTTATTTTTAGTACTTCTTATTAATATCCACAAGCCAATAAATACCATAGGAATACTTAGAATCTGCCCCATGTTAAGAGGTAAGCCATTTTCAAAGTCCACCTGATTTTCTTTCAAAAATTCGTAGAAAATTCTCAAACTAAATAAAATTACAACAAAAAGCCCAAAAAGTCTGCCTTCTGGAGTTTTTTCTTTGGTTCTGCTCCACATCCAAAGCAAGAATAAAAATAGGAAAACGCAAGAGATAGCCTCATAAAGCTGCGCAGGGTGGCGAGCAAAATCCTCGCCCAATTTGACAAAAACAAAACCCCAAGGAAGGTCGGTAGGCAAACCAACAATTTCAGAGTTAAATAAGTTGCCTAAGCGAATAAAGGCACCACCCAAAGCCACTACAATTACGATGCGGTCAAGCACCCATAAATAAGACTGGTCAGGGCGGGAGCGGCTATATAAATAAAGTCCAAATAAAATCCCAATAGTTGCACCGTGACTTGCCAGCCCTCCTTCCCAAACTTTTAAAATTTCAATAGGATTAGCTAAGTAAAAATCAGGCTGGTAAAATAAGCAATGCCCTAAACGCGCCCCCACTAAAGTAGAAACTATCATGTAAAGCGTCATCGCATCTATGTCTTTTTCAGGTTTACCTTCTGCTTTAAAAATTTTGAGCATAATGTACTGCCCTACTAAAAAGCCTGAAGCGAAAAGCAGACCATACCAACGAATGGTCAAAGTGCTTCCGATAAAAGGGATTTCAAAGGAAAAAATATCTGGGCTTGCGTCCCAAATAATTGCGGATAGTATATTCATAAGTAAAAAAATTCGAGAGTAGTAAAAGTATTTTAAATTTATGATATTGATAACTAATAGATTGCAAATTAGTAGTTAAAATTTAAACAGAGTAATTATTTTGTTTGCAATGCCAAATAAGATATTTTTGTAGTCAAAGGCATTAC
Source organism: Thermoflexibacter ruber (assembly GCF_900113045.1). GTDB lineage: Bacteria > Bacteroidota > Bacteroidia > Cytophagales > Thermoflexibacteraceae > Thermoflexibacter > Thermoflexibacter ruber. The sequence goes on along the minus strand of NZ_FONY01000021.1, from coordinate 48,918 downwards.
TAACAAGACTTGCAAATTTATTGTAATTTCAACTTTATATGCAATAGTGCCTATTTTATTTTGGTTAAATAAATTTAATATGAGGAAAGTTTTTATTCAAGTAGTCTTGGTAAGTGGAGCTTTGACGGCAGTAGCCTACTTTTTATTTCTTATTCTGTTGTATGTCATGGACTTAAATCCATTTGGGCAGTACAAAATGATATATCTGCCTATTTACGCACTTGGCATAGTAGGAGGCTTGAAATTTTACAGAGATTACCGCAATGGAGGTTACATAGGGGGGGGGATTGCTATATTTTTGGCTTTATTTATCAATATTTGTGCGGCTTTTTTGTATGCAGTTTTGGTTTACGTACTCTTGGCGTATGCTGACGGCAGTATTTTAGACTTGCACAAAAAAGAGCTAACAGAATTACTTTTAAAATATAAAGAGGTAGAAAACTTGGATATAAAACAGTACGAGGCTCAGTTCGAGTCTATCAAATCTATTTCAGCAAGTACTATTGCTATAGACGAGTGGATAAAAACCCTTTTTATAGGATTGATTATGGGTATGGTGATTGGGCTAATTCTGAAGAAAAGCCCACCACCAAAAGATATGACATAGTGTTTCTATTGATTTGGCTTTGGCTATCTATTTCTTGGGCGTTTAGGCAAAAGAGGATAACGAACTCCGAAAGTACCTCCTCCCCAATACATGAGATTGTTTTGCCAAATAGTAGTATTACTTACATAGGCGTTTAGGTGAATTGCCGCCTTGCCTTCTAAAAATACATAAAGCTCTCCTACGGGGTACTCTGCCCCTATGCCTATGTTGAAATAACCAAAAAGTGTAGTTTCATCTTTAAAATATTTCTGCTCACCGGGAATAATCAACTCTGGTGCTGGCACATTGTAGTCCAGTGTATTGATAGTTCCAGAGAATCCACCAATAGCATACACATTCAAAGCATCATCTATATATCTCCCACGCAAATATCGCAAATAATTAATTTCTAACTCCATAGCTTTTCCTCTCAAAGTAGCACCTCCGTACTGTAAGTCTATAGATTTGGTAGGGAAAAAATAGGTAAAACTCGCATTAAGGGCATTTTTTCTATCTCCAAAACCTCCATAACTACCCCGTAGTTTCAAGCCAAAGGTATGCGGGTAATCTTTGGGTGTTTGGAGCGGATAGTCTGCCCTTTTCCCAAAATAGCGTGAATTGGCTATACCACCACCTACACTAAAAAATTGGGCATACGATTGCTGAGCAAAAATCAACTGAATAGCAAAGAAGGAAAATATGGCAATAAGTAAGCAAGCAATTTTTTTCATAATCCGTTTTTTATACTATTGATTATTAAGCGTATATCTTTGATAGTAAGGTCAAGTATCAAAATTTTTATTATGTATGAAAACCATCTATGGCTTAGATAATTTTTAAAATTAGCCATTTTAGAACAAAATTTACACTATTTTGCTAAGAGTAGCAAAATTAATACCTTTTTATTAAAAATGAATCAACGGAATAGAATTTGACAACGTAATGATAAAAAATTAACTTCTATGGTTGCTTTTAAAAAAATAGGAAAAATACTCTTTTTAGTATGTATTATATCTTGCTTCTATGCCTGCGACAATACCCCTACCCCAGAGCCAATCCCTTATCGCTTTGTGAATAAAATTATAGACTTGAATAATTTAGCTTACCAAAGACTTAAGTTTGACGGTGGCTTTGTCTATGAGGAAGGCGGAGTAAGAGGCATTATTATTTATCGTAAAAATGCCAATGTGTACTATGCTTTTGAGCGGAACTGCCCGTATCGCCCTTATGATGCCTGCGCCCAAGTGAAAGTAGATATTTCTGGCTTTTTTATGTTAGACGAATGTTGTAAATCTTACTTTGATTTTGAAGGTAATCCTACAAGTGGTCCTGCCTTTAGCCCTATGCTAAGGTACAGAACTTCTTTAGCGGGTAGTATATTGACTATCACGAATTAATAAGATTTAACGCTTGTAATTCGGTGTTTTAGAGTACCATTGCTATTTTTGCAAAATGGAAAAAGTTGTTTATAGATTATTATTTGCTTTTCAACTACTTGCATGTTCTGTTTTACTTAGTGCTTGTAGCCTTTTTGGTGAGAGCCAAGATGATATTGGCATGAAGGCAGTGGCAAGAGTCCACAATGTTTATTTGTACCAAAAAGACCTCAAAAATATATTAGAAGGTTCTCCTAATAGAAAAGACAGCGCAGATGTAATACAAAGATACATAGATTCTTGGATTAAAAAGCAATTGTTGGTACATGCCGCCGAGAATAACATGGAAGCAGACATGGCAGAGATAGAGCGAAGGGTACAAGAGTACAAAGACCAGTTGCTTATTTATGCCTACCAAAAACAATACATAGAAAAAAACTTAGATACGCTTGTAACGCCAGCCCAAATAGAAGCCTACTATCATGCTAATCAACGCAATTTTGAATTAAAACAAAATATCGTCAAGGGATATTATCTGAAAATTCCTATTTCTGCACCAAAAATTAACGAGATGCGTTTGTGGCTGCGTTCTAATAGCAATGATGTGCAAGAAGAAATTAAGAACTATCCGTATGCAGAAGTGAAGTTGCTGAGCGACACAACTTGGATTGATTTCGAGGAGATGATAGCCAATACGCCTTTCTTTAATAATCCCAATCGCAATCAGTTGCTCAATCAAAATAAAATTTTAGAAATAGCAGATAATGATTTTGTATATTTAATCAAAATCATAGATTACAAAATAGCAGAGCAAATTTCCCCTCTGGATTTTGTCAAAGAACATATCAAAGATATTATTCTGAACAAGCGAAAGATAGAGTTGCAAAATCAGCATGAAAGCGAAATCCTCCACAAGGCAGAGAAAGAAAAAAGGGTGGAGATTTTTAAGTAAAAATATTGATTCACAATTATTTAAACATATATTGTTCATTATGAAAAAATTTGTAGCGTACAGCATTACTTTATTTATGATGCTGTTTGTTAAGCAACTAACAGCTCAAAATGTTGTCATCGATAAAATTGTGGGCAGAGTAAACAACGAAATTATTTTAAAATCAGACTTAGAAAAGATGTATCAGCAGGTCTTGGAGCAGGAGAAAAACCTACCTCCCAATATATATTGCTACCTGCTGCAACAACTCATCGTGAATAAGGTTTTAGTAGCAAAGGCAGAAATAGACTCGGTAGAGGTAGATAATGGTAGGGTAGAACTTGAGTTAGACCGTCGTATGGATTACTTCATTGGGCAGTTTGGAGATAAAGAAAAATTGGAAAAAACGCTGGGAAAAACAACCTCTATGCTCAAAGAAGAACTGCGCGACCAAATCAAAGAACAACTGACGGTACAAACTATGCGGAAAAAAATTACTGATGAAGCTAAAATTACACCTCGCCAAGTAAAAAAGTTTTTTGCTGAGATTCCCAAAGATAGTTTACCTTTCCTACCTGCCGAGGTGGAAGTAGGGCAAATAGTACGTTTCCCTAAGGTAAGCAAATCAGAAAAAGACAAAGCCAAAGCCCAGCTATTAGATTTTAAAAAGCAGATTCTTAATGGAGTAGATTTTGAGGAGTTAGCCTCTAAATATTCAGAAGATTTGGGTTCAGCTGGGCGTGGTGGAGACTTAGGCTGGCATGGAAGAGGTGAGTTAGTCCCTCCTTTTGAGGCGGCTGTATTTTCCTTAGAACCCATGCAAATTTCCGAGCCTGTCGAGTCAGAGTTTGGTATTCACTTGATACAACTCCTTGAAAGGCAAGGGAATAGACACCGCTCTCGTCATATACTCATTCGTCCTAAACCTACTCCCCAGGATATTCAAGATGCAAGAAATTTCTTAGATAGTATCCGCACTTTGATTAAAAAAGACAGTATTAAGTTTGTAGATGCAGTACACCAATTTTCTGATGACAAGGCTACCAAAGCTAAAGAAGGAATGATTCACAATCCAGAAAATGGGGAAACAAAGATTCCAGTGGACAATACTGAATTGTTAGGTTTTGGGGTATATATGACTTTGGAAAAAATGAAAGTTGGAGAAATCTCCGAAGTAATTGAGTTCAGGACAAATGATGAGAAGCAAGCCCTACGCATTTTGTATTATAAAACGCGTATTCCACCACATTACATGAACCTCAAAGATGACTGGCAAAAAATCACACAGTTAGCTCAAGAAGACCAAAAGGCAGAACTGCTGATGAAGTGGTTTGAAAAAGCTAAAAAAGAGGTTTTTATAGACATAGATGAGGAGTTTGACTACTGTAATTTACTGAAAAACTTATAGATTGTTGATTGTAGCCTGACTTTCCAAGTCAGTCATTACCTGATTTGGAAAATCAGGCTTCCAGATGGAAACAAATATTGGCTCAATCTTAATAAAGTGAAAAAGTTAGTATTGATTTTTGTTTTATGTTTTTACTCTTTGTTATCACAAGCCCAAATGGATACTTTCGCTTGGATGGCTAAGGGTTTAACTTTTAGCTTACCTACTGACTGTGAAATAGTTGCTGATGATACTTCTCGTTTTGAGATACGGAAAACGGGCTTTTCTATGACCGTGTTCTCTTTCAAAAATGCAAATTTAAACCTCGATAACCAAGCAGAGGTAACGCAAGAGGCAGCGAAGCAAGTAGCTTATGATAAGATAGAGCATATAGAATTTTTTTATAGCTCAAATTTTAAATGTTGTGCAGTCATAGGCACAAAAAAAGAAGTTAAGGTAATGATAATGAGCCTACTAAATCAAAAAGGTCATCAACATTTTGCTGCCGTTCTCATCTATAGCGCCACTAACACCTATGAGGTCAGCCAAATTATTAAAAGTTTTTGGAGGCGAGATTAATTTTGGTTGCAAAATTGCTTAACATATTTAAACTTATTTTAACAACTCGCTTTTGTACCTTTCTCATATCATTTTTTTTACTAAACCAAAACTCATTATGAAACAAAAATTCTTATTGCTTGCTTTTTTATCTTTTTGGGCTGTCCAAGCAAATGCTCAACCCGACCCTTGGGAATGGGATAGTTACAATATGAAGTTTGCTTTGCCCAAAGGCTGTAAAGTTACCAAAAGTACAGGAGATGCCTTTGAAGCCTCTAAGACAGGCTTTTCTGTAGGAATTTATCCTTTCAAAGATGCAAGTGTTACTCACGACAATTTGGCTGATGCGACCTTGAAACTTGCTAAAGAACTCAAGTACTCCTCTATAGAAGATGGTGGAGAGGTGGATTTGAATGGCTATGAAGGCTATTATGTAGAGGGAACAAAAAGCGGAGTGAAAGCCATTATTTTGAGTTTATTAGACGCTGATAGCGATGACAACTTTTTTGTAGTGATTGCCTATGCTCCTGATATGGAGGACTATGCACTTGTCGTGTTAAAGAGTTTTCAAAAAATGTAAATCTGCAAGAGATACAGCAAGTATAGTTATTCAGATAATAATTTTTGAAGGCAATATTTTGTTATTATTCTAAGATAAAACATGATATTTTTTATAATGCTTTTATAAAAAGTAGCATGTTTTTTTATTTTCATACATCAAACTAAGGATTGGTTTTAATTTTGCATAATTTTATTTAAGCATACACATCATAAATTTTATTATTTACTTTTTTCTGTCTGATGAATCACTCATTTCTTAAAATAATATATTCTCTGGGTAGTGTTTTTTTACTTGCCTTTTTATCTTCTTGTGGTTTTTACAACCATGTATTGCTATTCAAAGAAGGTGAAAACTTTTCTAATGATGCCTTTTTGAAAGCGGCAGCAATGGCAGCACAAGCAGAGAAAAACTACAAAGTACAAAAATTTGACTTTTTAGCCATAGAAGTATTCACTAATAAAGGGGAGTTACTTGTCGACCCTAATTTTGAGTTGCAATTAGGACGGAAAGACGCTGCTACAGCACAGTCATTTGCAGGTTTTGGCGGGGGAATAGGGGTAGCGAATCCCTTACAACAACAAGGAGTAGCTAACTTCAGTGCTGCAAGAAGATACATGATACAAGATGACGGAAATGCTTACCTCCCTATTTTAGGGGCAGTCAAATTGGAGGGACTGAAGCTATATCAAATAGATAGCTTGTTGTCCAAAGAATATGAGAAAAATTACAAAGAAACTTATGTAGTAACACGCTTGCTTAACAGACGAGCAACAGTAATTGGGGCATTAGGTAATAGAATTATCTCTTTGGATAATGAGAACCTAAACGTTATAGAAGTCATTGCCTCAGTGGGTAATTTTGACCAAAGAGTACGCGGGGATAAAATTCGTATCATTAGAAACCCTCTTAATAACCCTGTGATGCAAGTCATAGATTTGACTACCTTTGAGGGAATGAGAGCGGCAAATCTAAAAGTAGAACCTAACGATATTATTTACATAGAACCCCGCAGACGTGTAGGCAGGGAAGAAACAATTAATGATACAGTACGCATACTTAGCCCTATCTCGGCTATTATGGGGACTATCTCCACTGTCATTCTTAGCATTATAGCATTACAAAGTCTTAATAAATAGCCATGGGAGTAAATGGTAATGGACAATACCTTGCCACTAAGCAAGTAGTAGTAGAAGATGAAGAAAATGATTTTTTGGCAGACTTTGACTTGGAGAAATTTCTCTGGGTAGTCCGCCGAAGCATCATTTGGGTAGTATTGATTTTTGCTGTTTGTATTTTTGCTGTTTTTATTGCACTTCGGTATGTAAAAAAAATCTATCAGTCTGATGCCATTATTCAGTTAGAAGCCAAAGGTACAGCCCCTACGCTTGGTTTAGGGATTTTCAAAGACGAATCGAGCATTAATGATTACTTGGTCGGGGAAACAGAGTTCATTATGTCCAACAAAATTAAAGATGAAGTAATCAATATGTTGGACTTGTACATAAGTTATTGGATACAAGGTAGATTCATAGACGATGAGAAGTTCAATAGTTCTCCATTTAAAGTAGTCAATTATGAAGTTACCAATTATGATTTTTTTGACAATAAAAAAATTTATTTACAAATGCTTGATTCCGCTCATTTTGCACTAAGCTATGAGCTTGATGATGCTATCATAAGTAAAACCTATCGATTTGGGGAAAAAATCAAAGATGAAAATTTTAACTGTACAATACACTTAATCAATTTAGACATACAAAATAAGTACTTTTTCATTTTCCAAAGTCATGGCTACTTGCAATCTTATATTGGGCAGAATCTCTCTGTTTTCCCGATGAATGTAAAGGCTCGTACCATAGGCATTGTGTTCAAAGATGCAAATAAGTACAAAGCCACCGCCATAGTCAATGCCATTAACGAAGTATATTTGAAAAAAAGTATTGATAATAAAAATTTGACGAATAAGCAACAAATACAATACCTTGAGGAACAGTTAGATACACTTACCTTGCGTTTAGAAGAGTATGATGCCAAAATAGATGCTTATAAGAGAGGAAAAGGAGAAGCAAACAATCCCCTCAATCTTGAACCTACCTTAGCTGAAATATTGAACGGAATCAAGACGTTACATTCAGAAAAAATGAAACTGAATGATGAGATAAAAAAATACAAAGATGTAGTTAATTTTCTTTCCTCTGATTCCAGCTACCAACTCATCAATACGGTAGCCATGGGCATTACTGATGGACGTATTAATCAGAAAATTAATCAGTTGGAAGAAGCACAAAAAGAGTTAAAGCGTATTAGTGAGTCTTATAGAGAGCCAAGTTTTGCTCTCCAACAAAAGCAAAAAAAATTAGAAGAAATCAGAGAAGAATTATTAGAGTTGATTAGCTTTAACAAGTTTCGCTTGTATGATAAAGTATATCAAATAGATGTAGAGATTAGAAAGTTAGAAAATAAGATTCCTAATGGCGCTTCGGACATGGACTTAGAGCTTCGCCGCCTAAATCGCTACTATGCTTCTTATGAAAATAATTACAATATTTTATTAAGTCGTATTGTGGAGTTGGGTATTGCAGAGGCAGGTACAGTTGCAAGTTTTCAAGTACTTTCTAAGGCTTCTATTCCTCAAGTGCCAATTTATCCAGTGCGAAATACCTTTTACTTGTATGGATTTATTGCCGCTTTGGGTTTGAGTGTAGCCGTAATAATAGTAAGATATTTACTACTCAATAAGATAACAAACCTCAAAGAAGTAGAAAAATTTACTAAAGCACCTATACTGGGTATGGTGCCGTACTACAGTAAATTCAAAATGGAAAACTCTCAGTTAGTCGTGAATATCAATCCCAAGTCTTCCATGAGCGAAGCTATGCGTTCTATTCGTACCAACTTGGATTTTATGACCCAAAAACAGCATAAAAGAATCATCTCTGTTACTTCTACGATTAGTGGGGAAGGCAAAACTTTTGTAGCGGTCAATTTGGCGGGTATTATTGCACTTTCGCAAACTAAGGTTATTATCTTGGACTTAGATTTGAGAAAACCCAAAATTCACTTAGCCTTTGGAGCGGAAAACTTTAACGGGATAAGCAATATCTTGATTGGGAAAGCGACCATAGAAGAATGTATCAAAAAGTCAGAAATTGAGAACTTGCATTACATCACTGCGGGTCCGCATCCTCCTAATCCTTCCGAATTGATTATGTCAAACGAGTTCAAAGACCTTATCAAAGAGTTACACCAGACGTATGACCTGATTATTTGCGATACTCCTCCAGTGGGTATAGTAACTGATGGATTGTTAGTAATGAAAATGGCAGATGTACCTATCTACGTACTTCGTTCTGCCTACTCTAAGAAAATATTTATCAGCAACTTAAATAAATTGATTTCAGCAAATAATTTTAGTAAGCTATCAGTAGTACTCAACGGGGTAGGCAAAGCAGGTACGTATGGCTATGGTTACGGTTACGGCTACGGTTATGGCTATGGCTACGGCTATGGGGGGTATGGCAGTGGTTATGGTTACTATGATGATACGCCCGCACCTACTCTTCTGGGCAAAATTAAAAATATATTTTCCAAGCAAAAAGCAGAAAAAGACGCTTGATACTTTTAAACGATTTTACCTATGCTTTCATTATTTAAAAAGAAAAAAACAATTCAAGTGTACTCCTCTACTATCCAAGTAGATATGCACTCGCATCTGCTACCCGGCATAGATGATGGGGCTAAAGACTTTGAGCATTCTATCCAACTCATTCAATCTTTTGTGGCGATGGGTTACAAAAAACTTATCACTACTCCACACATTATGAGTGATTTTTACACCAATACTCCTGAAATCATTTTGGATAAATTGGATAAATTGAACGATATTATCAAAAATTTACATATAGCTATAGAAATAGAAGCTGCCGCAGAGTATTACTTAGATGAGGGATTTATTACGAAATTGGAGAGAAAAGAACCTCTTTTAGCTTTTGGAAAGCATAAGTACCTTTTATTTGAAACTTCTTACATGAATGCCTCCCCTCATTTTGATTATGCTGTTTTTTTGATGCAATCGCAAGGTTACAAACCTGTATTGGCGCATCCTGAACGCTACGTATATCTATTTGATAGCCTTGAAAAACCTAAACAATGGTATGACAAAGGAGTGCTGATGCAACTCAATATCAACTCTTTAAGTGGCTATTATTCTACTTCTGCCAAACTTTTAGCAGAAAAACTCATAGACAACAAAATGGTGAACTTTTTAGGGAGCGATTGCCATGGAGAGAGGCATATTCAGGCAATGAAAAATACTGTTTCTCTCCCATACTATCAAAAGGCACTCAAATTAGATTTGCTAAATGGTACACTTATCTAATGAGAAAAACCACATCTCATCGAACTCTTTTTATTTAAGAAATCAATAGCCTGAACACACTTTTTCACTTTCGTTCATGATTCTATTAATTTTATACACCATTTCCCAAGAGTTGTATTTTGAGCTAACAGGATTCAAAGAAATCACAGTACGGTTACATTCTACAATGCGAATAAGCATGGGATTTGCTCCTTGCCAAAGTCCTTTGTGATAAATAATTTTTTCGCCATTATCACTTTGGGCTATACGCCAGCCATAGCCATAGTCAAATTTCGTTTCATCAAGCGTAACTCCTTGACTAAAAGCCTCATCTAAGGTTTTTCTTTTAATGAGTTTTTCTGTGTAGAGGGCTTGGTCCCAGCGCAACATATCATCTACCGTAGAGAATACGCCCTTGTCCCCCCAAACTCCATCTTTGGGTTCTTCTTCCCTTAACATTTTGATTTTCTTACTTTTATCATAGATAAAAGTACTTGTCATTCCCAAAGGCATAAAAATATGCTGCGACATGAAGGTTTTAAAAGGTATTCCCGAAGCCCTTTCTACAATGAGGGCAAGTAAGGCGTAGCCTGTGTTGCTGTATCTATGTTGCTTACCGGGAGTGAAATCAAGTCGGAGTTTGTTAGCATGTTTCTCTAAAATGTCTAATAAGCCCTCGTTAGTAAGCTCACTTTTTTTCCCAATGTACTTAGCAAACAGCCAAGGGCGATTGAGATAATCAGGCAAGCCGGAGGTATGATTGAGCAAATGCTTGACGGTGATGCCTTTATATTTTAGATTAGGAAAATACTTAGTAATGTCGTCGTGGTAATTCACTAAGCCTTTCTCTGCCAAAATTAAGATTGCCATAGCTGTAAAAGGTTTAGATACAGAAGCTAACTGCATGGCGGTATTAACAGTAAAGACTTGGGTAGTATCATACCAAGAGCGACCGTATGCTTTTTTGAAAATGACATTTCCATTTTCGGCTACTAACAATACCCCGTTGTAGTTCCCTGCCTTGTGCATACTGTCTATCAGCAAATGAATCATAGAAGTTTGGAAATCTTTTTTGCACTGCTCATAAAGGCTTCTATCAAAACTTTTTTTGGGTACAGAAGTAGCTTTTCTCTCTCCAATAATTAAAGTAAGAAATAATGCAATACCAATTACTAAGTACTTCATAGGCAAGTGATTTTAAATAGATTTTTCTACTCCTCCTCTGCATACGGGCTGAAGGAATACTCTGTATCGTCTAAATCAAGGGTATTGTTATTGAAATCATGAATAAACTGCTCAATCACCTCAGTAGTAATGGTTTCTACATTCAAGCATACATCAATTGCTATGCCCATTTCTACGGCTTCATCTATGTTGATAAACTCCACTACATGAATTTCATTTCTTTGTTCTATTTCATCAGCCAAGAGGTCTAAATATTCCATCTGCTCCTCAGTAGCTTCATCTATACTTTTTAAGTCGGGAAATTTCTCAAAAAGTAAGGCTTCTGCAGCTTCGTATAGTTGTACCTCATACTCAGCGTGTAAGGTGTACATGAAGGTATCATAGATAACTTCTTGTCCTGCATCGTTTTTTCCTACAAAAAGAAAATATACACTTTGGTCATCGCTTTCTTGGCTATCATTGATGACAAATGACCTCCCCGCATGAGCGGCGGCTTGCTTTAGATTTTTGATATTCTCGGGATTGTATCCGGGATTCATTGTTTTATAAAATAAAGATTTAAAAATTTTCGTTTCATTATAATCAGGTGTTGCTTTCAAATGTATGATAATTTTATGTGTTTAAAAAAATCCGTTCTCATCGGTACAATCTGTGTCATCAGTGTTCCAAAACAGAACACCGATAATACGGATTGGGCTGATAAACACAGATTTTTATTCAAAAAAACACTTTTCTCATCAAATTGATAACAGTAGATAAAATACCATCATACGATTGGAATCATCACTATAAGCACACAAAACTTATAAGATAGCAAAATAAAGAAGTATTTTGTTGAAAACTACACATATTAAGAGAAAATCGCAAATTTTGTTATATATTCCATAGAAAAAAACATACTCTTTATAATTTCACGTTTGATTTAATTTCCTTTGCCTTTAATCTTGGTTTTGACTCCTTATTATTTTACATGACACTAACAAAAAAAATTCTTTACGTGGATGATGAGATAGACAACTTAGTAGTTTTTGAATCTGCTTTTCGCTGGCATTTTCAAATATTTACTGCTAACTCTGCTCTCAATGCCCTACAAATTTTAGAAAAAAATCCTGACATAGCTTTACTCATTGCTGATGAGAGAATGCCTGAAATGAGTGGGCTAAATCTGATAGAAATTGTACTAAAAAAGTATCCTGACATCATTAATATCATTCTGACAGGTTTTGGGGACCTTCAGACGATTATCAAGGCAATTAATATGGGAGGTATCTATCATTATGTTACAAAGCCTTGGAAACAGGAAGAACTAAAAATTACCATAGAAAATGCTTTGGAAAGCTATGAACTCCGACAGCAAAACAAAGCACTTATCATAAACCTCCAACAGGCAAACAAAGAATTAGAAGAATATGCTAAAACCTTAGAAACCAAAGTAGAAGAAAGAACCAAAGAACTTAATGCACTCAAAGATGAACTCGAGGAGAAAATCCAACAGCGTACTTCTAAGCTATCCAGTGCTTATATGACTTTGTTGGACTTTAACAAAGAATTAGATAATTACATTTACAGGGCTTCGCATGATATTGCAGGACCCTTAGCCCGTTTTGCGGGTCTATGCAATATTGCTTTGATAGAAAGCCAAGACTCAAGTAGCCAAACTTATTTCAAACTTCTCAAAGACGAGGCAGAAAATCTGCGGTATATACTAACTAATCTAATACGAGAAAATGAAATCAAGTATAGACGACTACACTTAGTAGAAATTGATTTTCATTCCCTTATCAAAGAGGTCTTAGAAAGTATGCATAGCGTAGCTGGCTATCAAGAAGTGCAGATAAATGTGCAGGTAGCTAAAGACCTTCATTTTGAGAATGACCCTTTACTTTTACGATTTATCTTTTTCTACCTCCTGCACAATGCTATTCTCTACCGTATTGATAATCAAGCTCGCCAAGCAGAGGTTAATATTTCTATAATACCTATATTGAATGAAGGAGTAAAAATCACTATTGCCGATAACGGCATAGGCATCAGCGAGGAGATTCAAGGCAAAGTATTTGAGCGATTTTTTAGAGGTACTTCCAAATCCAAAGGCAATGGCATGGGGCTTTATTTGGCTAAGGCAGCTGTGCATCAACTTAATGGCAGCATTCACTTAGAAAGCGAACTAAACATCGGGACAACTTTTGAGATATTTTTACCCAAAGGATAATTTCTCAAAAAAGGTGCTGAAATACCCACTGCATTAGCAAAGCACTCAACCAGCCTCCATAAGTACCTACCGCATAGCCTAATACCGCCAGCAATACTCCCACAGGTGCTAAAGCAGGGTGAAAAGCTGAGGCAACAACAGGTGCAGAAGCCGCCGCTCCAATATTAGCTTGGCTACCTACAGCAATAAAAAAATAAGGAGCTTTGATAATTTTTGCTACTGTAATAATGCAAATGGCATGAATGACCATCCATATCACACCTATCAAGAAAAACTTTGGTTCTTTGAATATTTCCAATACGTCCATTTGCATACCAATCGTAGCTACTAAAAAATAAAGCAAAATACTTCCCATCCGAGATGCCCCTACTCCCTCTAATTCTTTTGCTTTGGTAAAGGAAAGCCCTAAACCTATCAAAGTAGCAATCACCACTACCCAGAAAAACTGGGAAATCAAGGAAGATAAGTTATGGGAAACAAGCCATGCTTTATTTGCTTCCATGATGGGCATAAGCCAGTCCGAGCCTATATATGCTAAGGCAGTAGCTCCAAACCCCACCGTAAGTACCAACATTTCATCTTTCAGCGTAGGAATACGAGCAATGCTTGCCCTATAAGTTTCTATTTTGTTCTTGACTTCCTCTATCATAGAGGTATCCGCTTTCAAAAACGTATTTAACTTTTGGTTGTATCCAATCCCTAAAAGCAAGACTGCCGTCCATAAGTTACCCACTATCACATCTACCGTTACCATTTGCCCAAAAAGTGTAGGACTTGGCTGAAATACCTCTTTTAATGCAGTCTGGTTCGCACTTCCCCCTATCCAACTGCCAGCTACTGTGGCTAAACCTTTCCAGATTTCCTCATCACCTTGCTTTTGCATTACTTCTGGGAAAATACTTCCTACGACTACCATTGCTACTGCTCCACCAATTATTACTCCTATCGTCCCTGCCAAAAACACCGCTAAGGCTTTTTTACCTAATTTTAAAATAGCTTTCAAATCCAAACTTACCGTAAATAATACTAAACTTGCAGGAAGTAGGTATCGAGAAGCAAACTTATAAAGTGTTGTATCTTGCTTGTCTATCCAGCCAAAGGTATTGAGCAAAGACGGGATAAAATAACACAAAAGCAAGGCTGGGACATAACTATAAAATTTTTTCCAAAAAGGTTTGTCCAAAGAGGAAGTATAGAAAACCAAAGACAAGATAACAAAAAGCAATCCTGCAATGACAATAGGGTTGGAGAGTAAGGGTGTAGGCATAGTAACTTTACTTTTAGATTCAGTAGAGAAAACTTTGAAAATCAGTCATACTTATATCTTCAAAACTAATGCAATACTATAAAATTTACAATACAAAATGTATCTTTGTAAATATACAAATAAATTCAATGACCTTTTTTGATAAATTAATCAAGCAAATCTTTGGTTCTCATAAAGTAAATAGTGCTATCCCTCTGATAGAAGAAGAAATCAAGAGAAGTGAGGCATATAGGAAAGCCTACTTCCGATGGGTAAATGAAAAAGATTTCCAATGGCTTACTCAAAAAATAAGAGAAGGTTATGCACTAAAAAAACAAAATGAACCTTACGACATACAAGTACACATACTTAACTCCACAGGAGCAAAAGGCTTCGCCGTTACGCACAGCCCTCTCATGGCAGAGAAAGACCTTCAGTTTCTTTTTGATTATCTCAAAGACAAGTTGCTCAATATGGGCTATCGCCTTTACACCTCTGACCGTAGAACTTTTGACCATACTAATCATGTCGAAAGTATAGAAAAACACTACCTGAAGCCTATTAATACAAAGGTACAGAGCATTGAGGAGAATAATAGCCCACAAAATAAAGCTATTTTTGACCAACGCTACGGCAATATACTAATAGAATACATCACCATAGACGAAAAACCAAGTTTCTTGCGTTTCATGACGCACTACTATTCAGATTTTCTCTATACGCCTGTACTTTCTTTTGATGAACTGTTTGATACACTTCTAAATTAAGGAATAATTGCTTTGTTTTTATAAAATTAATAATTTGTTAATCAGTATTTTAAAAAAATCTTAGTACAAAATCTGTAAAATTTTCTTGCTAAATATTGACAAGCAAAAAAAATTGTGCTACCTTTGCATCGCAATTAGCAAAAACCTAATTGGAAAATATAAGCGGGAATAGCTCAGTTGGTAGAGCATCACCTTGCCAAGGTGAGGGTCGCGGGTTCGAGTCTCGTTTCCCGCTCTATTGATAGATAAAGTATGACGCTTTATCTATTTTTTTTCATAAAGTAGCTGCCGGGATGGTGGAATTGGTAGACACGCAGGACTTAAAATCCTGTGGCAGTTATATGCCGTGTGGGTTCGACCCCCACTCCTGGTACAAGAGCCTATTACAAGATATGTGATAGGCTTTTTTGCTATTGGTCCTGTTCGTTCATAAGGTATTCTCTCATGTATTTGCACTTTACAAACCGTTTTATACAAAATCTCTTTCCTCATTTCATTTGGCAAATCCCTGCTAATGAGAAGGTTATTTACTTAACTTTTGATGATGGACCTATTCCAGAAGTAACCCCATGGGTATTAGAGCAGCTAAGGAACTACCAAGCCAAAGCTACTTTTTTCTGTATAGGGGACAATATCCGCAAGCATGGTCTTATCTTTGAGAAAATCCTATCCGAAGGGCATAGCGTTGGTAATCATACTTTTAACCATTTGAATGGCTGGAGATGCGATACAGATAAGTATATAGCTAATGTAAAGATGTGCGAGGAGTACTTGCATGAACATAGCCAAAAACTTTTCCGCCCTCCTTATGGAAGACTTACCACCCAACAAAGTCAAATCTTACGAGAACAAGAAAACTATCAAATCATCATGTGGAATGTACTTTCAGGAGACTTTGACCAGAAATTAGCTGAGGAGAAATGTCTGAAGAAAACCATTCAATATACCAAAGGCGGTAGCATTGTTATATTCCATGATAGCAAAAAAGCTAAAAAGAACCTATATTATACGCTGCCTCGTTATTTGGAATATTTTAGCAAGCAAGGATTCCGATTTGAAAAATTGTAAGCAAAAGTAAGATTGTGCAATCTTAGACTTGTTTTAGCAAAAATATTTTCAACAATTAGTTGGAAGTTTGCTTGTTTTCATGCGTATTTTATTTATAACTTGCAAGGTCTTGTGATAAAATAAATATTCAGCAAACTATTTATTCCCCTTAACCCCTTATGCAGTTTTTGCTTACTTTAAGAAGTGCATTAAGTTATCTTTTTGTGCTTTGGAATGCTTGTTTTTGGCGTTGTTGCTGTTTCTTGTTTATATTATTTTTTTTACTTACTGCTTCTAAGTCTATCTCAGCCCAATCTACGCTACCCCCTTCTATTAAGGACTATTGGATAGATATGAACAAGTGGCAAAAGCCAATAGTGCCTATGTCTTCTATAGAACCACCTCCAAAAAGAATAGAAAATAAATATCATTTTCATCTTCTTAAACAAGCTGTGCCTTTGCAGTTCAACATCAGACCGATGCTCATAAGCAAGTTGCCTCAAAAAAAATTGTACGGAAATTACATCAAAGCAGGCATGGGCAATTATTTTACTTCTTACGCAGAAGCATTTTTTAATAACAAAAGAAGCGAAAAATATAACTACGGAATCCATGTAAAGCACTTGGCAGCACGCACAGGTAAAGTAGATGAACAGAACTCAGGGAATAGCCAAAATGAGTTGAACTTTACTTACAAATATTTTATCAAAAAAAATGTGCTTTCAGGGAGCATGGATTTGCAACAAAATCAAGTTCATTTTTATGGATACAAGCCTTTTACTACTATTATCCCTCCCAAAGACCAAATCTTACAGCGTTTTCATCTCTTGAATGCCCAAGTAGGCTATAGCAATAAACCAAGCATGAATAAAAACAGCTTTGAACTTGGTATAGGATACCATTACTTGGCAGACCGTTACCAAGCCAGAGAGCAAGAAGTTGAGTTACAAGTACAAGATTATACTACTATTAATCCTTTTCAGCAGTTAAGTTTTAAAACAACAACTTCAATCTCTAAACGAAGTGATAGCGAAGGACATTTGAATAGAAGGTTGGCTCAAATGGAGGTGGCTTATCAATTAGCCAATGATAAAATCAAACTCCAATTTGGAGGGAAAGTGGCTACTCATAACGACACCTTAGGGAGGATACCACAATGGAACATTTATCCTAAATTGTATTTTTCTTGGAATACTTGGAAAAATAAATTAAACTTCTATTTAGGTTTAGAAGGAGGTATGCAAAAAAGATTGCTGAGAAAAATGATACATGAAAATCCTTTTTTAGCGGCTAATGTAAACCTTAGCCATACCAATCAACTATGGGAGTCTTTTGCGGGCATACAAACGCAGCTATCAAGCCCGTTGAATTGGAAGGCAAAGGCAAGCTATGGACGTTATCAAAACCTACATTTTTTCATCAATGATTCGCATAATCCTGCGAAGTTTCTTATTCAATATGAAACTCAAACCGTACCTGTATTCCAAGTAATGAATGAAATCGGATTGAGTTTTAAAAAATTCAGGACAAGCCTTAAAACTGAGTTTTTCCAATACCACCTACAAACACTTGCCGCCGCTTGGCATCGCCCTTTACTTACCAATACACTCTCCTTTACTTATCGCTATAAAGATAAGTTATCTATACAGTCAAGTTTGTATCACTTGTCAGGAATCACTGCTTTTGATATAAATAAGTCAGCAAGTATTGACTTTCAAGATGTTATAGACTTAGGTGTGCAGATTGACTATGCTTTCAGTACTAATTGGTCTATCTTTTTCAAAGGCAATAATCTGCTTGCTCAGCCTTACCAACGCTTTCTTTGCTATGATGTAAGGACTACAGAATTGTTGGGGGGCGTTAGTTTTGCCTTCTAAGATTCGTATGTTTCACATTTTCAAAGAGAATTATTTTTTTATTCATCAGAAAATTATTAAAATTGTGTTTCAGTAAAACAAAAAACAAGCGCATATTCAAATCAATGATAGAAAAATACATTAAAGAACTGCTTTTAACACAAGACAAGGTTACAGTTCCTCATTTAGGAACTTTTACGGCTTCTTTTTCTCCTTCACGTATCAGTGCTGACGGGACTACCTTACTACCTCCTCATAAAGAAATCTCTTTTAGCATTTACATCCGCGAAGAGGACCGAAATGATGATTTTATGAAAGCAGTAATGAAAGCTGAAAATATTGGTTATTACGATTTTAATGAGAGTCTATTGGCTTTTGTGGAACAGGTGCAGCAGTCTATTGCTACCTATGGCAAGTATCACTTAGAGGGACTGGGTACGCTGGTGAAAGACGCATACAACAAAATTATTTTGCAGCAAGACCCCAATGAGTTTTTATTAGGCGATAGCTTTGGCTTGCCCACCTTAGATACTAATTTTGTCCATAAATCCAAAGAGCAAGAAGTCCCTGAAATAGAAGAAGTAAAGCCATTAGAAACACAGCCAAGTGAAGAGAAGCCCAATGCTACTAAAACAAAAGTAGTAGAAAAATACGAAGAAGCCAACCGACAAGAAATAAAACGACAGCAAGAAATACTCGAGCAAAAAACTAATAAAGACCCAAAAACAAACCTTGATACTAAGCAAGCAGAAAGAAAAACAGACCTAACTTGGTGGATTGCTGTAGTGCCTATGGTTTTCTTATTGGCTTTTCTAATATATCTATTCACCTCTCCCGAAGCTATGCAAAATTTCAAATCTTATTTCACAAGTGAGGAGAAAGTAAGCGAAGAGGTAAATAATCCTATTAACGAGGAGATTACATCATCTTTGGATAGCGAAGAGGATTCGAATCTTATCACAGAGGAAATCAATCCCATAGACAATCGCCTCAGCGACAATCCGACACCCATACAAGATACAAAGCCTGTTACAGAACCGCCTCCTGTGGTTAAGGATTCCAAAGCAAGCAATGATGAACTTGTTGCAGGTAAATTTTACTTAGTATATGGCAGTTTCAGTGCAAAAAACGGAGCAGAAAAGGCTCGTAAAATGCTTGAGAATCAAGGTTTAGAGGTAAAATTGATTTTCCTTAGTGCTAAGAACATGTATCGAGTAGTGATAGGAGAGTTTAACTCTTATGAAGAAGCAAATAACAAGAAAGTAGCACTTGGTAGCGATTTTAGTCAGACTTGGGTGCTCAAGGGAGAATAAAACATCTGATATGTTTAAGTTGATAGCTAAAATCCAAGCATATTTTCAACATGAATCTTTTACTCGAAAATCTCACGCTGTATTTTTATTTTTTCTTAGCCTTGCCAACTTTCTTTTTGTTGGCTACTTGCTTCACCTTTCTTTTTACAATCGCTTGGCAATGGACGACTTTACTGCCCTCTGTGTATTCAATGAGCATGGAATTACGGAGGGAGTAGCAGATTTTTATCAGCACTGGTCAGGGCGATTTGCTTCGGTCTGGTTGATGTTAGTGGCTATCCAAGTGTATGTATATCTACAAAATCTTGCTTTTTGGACTTTCTTTTTAGTATTTGCTTACAGCATTACTTTCTTTTATGGACTTCGTTTAGTATTTAAATCATTGATTAACAGTCGTCAAGACTATTTTTTGATACTTAATTTAGCTATTTTCCTTTTTATCATTTTTGTCATCACCAACTACAATTTTAGCACTTTCTATTGGTTTTGCGCCTCTATTGGCTACTTCGGTGGGGTACTATTTGCAAGTATATTGGCAGTATGCTTATTGTCATCCTCGACTCATTTCTTAGTATGGACAGGTTTGATTTTAAGTTCTTTATTCGTGGGTAGTGCGGTAGAAAACATAGCAATTCTTTGTGGATTGCTTTTGAGCATAGGTTTAGTTTTTTCTTTTTCAAACTATTCTCTATTTTTCTTTAATCAACGCACAAAATTAAACCAAAGCAAGTGGCTTACCGCATGGATAGTGCATCTGAGTTCTTTTGTTATTGCTTGGTTCTCCTCGGGAACGAAAGCGAGGTTAGCTACAAGTCAAGTGCTTAATTGGACGGACTTCCTTTGGCAGGTACGCAAAAGCGTGCCTTATTTTTTCCATGACATTGCATTTTCCAGAATCAACTACCTATTGTTGCTTGCTTTGGTGATGTGCTACGTAGGGGTGTATTTCAAAAAAAAAGAAATAAACCCAGAGCAAGAAATAAAGTTAATTTCTGAATTGCTTTTGGGTATAATCTTACTGCTTGGATTTATCTTGGTGAGTATTTTACCAGTTGTCTATGCTTTTGGCAATATAGAGCCCAACCGAACACTTACGATAGTAGCTTTTTTATTGGTGATTTTTAGTGCTTATTTTGCTTTCCAATTAGGTTATCAGACACTTTTCCCTAAAAAATTGGCTTTAGTGTTGGCTATTTTGGCATTGATAGCACTAGTATATGAAGGAAGGTATAGGTGGGTAAATGAGGTCAAAGGGGCAAAGATATATGCTCAAGAGTATGATGTTCAGGTAAAATATTTGTTGGATTTGAAGGCTAAAAAGCATCGTGAACCTGTGGGATTAAACCCTATTACTTTGCCCCCGGGCAGTTTAGAACGAAACTCTTTTTATGCAGATACTACCTATTGGCTCAATAGGGATTTTGCCAAAGCATACGAGTTAGGCTTTGCGGTGTATAGCAAATAGTCATTTTTAGTATATTGTAAATTAGCTAATTACAGCTCAAAACTCTGTCCTTTGGTAGGAATTTCTACTTGGTAGCCTTCTGTTTCTAATAAGGCTTTGAAATGCTCCAAAGATTCATTTTCTCCGTGAACTAAAAATACTTTTTTCAGTGCTTGCGGATTTTGATGCTTGACAAATCCGAGTAGGTCGTCTAAGTCCCCGTGTCCACTGAAGGCATCTATTCGAGCAATATTTGCCAGTACTGCGACTTCTTTATCCTCTATGCGTATGGTTTTTTCTCCTTGCAATAATCTATGCCCTATGGTACCTTCTGCCGCATAGCCAATCATCAAAATAGTGCAGTAAGGATTGGAGAGATTTGTCCTGACGTGGTATTGGATACGTCCTCCTTCTATCATTCCTGAGGAGGAGATAATGATACAAGGTTCGTTGTGATTTGCTACTTTTTTGCTTGTTTTCAAATCCTCAATGTATTCCAAATTCTCGAAGTCAAACAAATCATCGTATTCTTCTTGGAACTGCTGGGCTTCAGAGTTCAAAAATCTGTGATACTTGATATAAGTTTCTGTACTCTTGTGTGCCAGAGGGCTGTCAGAAAATACTTTGATAGGAGGTAATTGTTTTTTTACACAAAGTTTCTTTAGGGTGTAAAGCAAAGCCTGAGTTCTGCCCACGCTAAAAGCAGGAATAATTAGGCGTCCTGGAATATCTACACAAGTTTTTTGTATGATTTCTGATAATCGTTCTTCTGCATCTATGATAGCAGATTTTCTTCCGTAGTCATGTCTTCTATTTCCATAAGTGCTTTCGCAAACTAGGTAATCTACTTGGGGCAGGGGCTGTGGGTCTATGTGTAAAGGATAGTCATACCTTCCTATATCCCCAGAGAAGGCAAGCGTTTTTTTCTCACCATTTTCTGTAATTTCTAAAATCACATTTGCCGCACCGAGAAGATGTCCTGCAGGGTTGAAGGTAACTTCTACTCCTTTTTTTAGCTTAAATTTTTTATTAAAAGCAATTGGAACAAATCGCTCTAAGGATTCTTTGACGTTGTGTTCCAAATACATTTCTGCAAGGTCTGAGGGAGAAAGAGAAGATTTTTTATTTTTCTTATTTTTCTTTTTACTAAAAGCATTGAGTCTTCGCCTATGCAAACTGGCGGAGTCCATAAGCAAAAGTTCAGAAAGTTCATAAGTGGGAGAAGTACAAAGCACTTGACCTTCGTAACCTTCTCTGAACAAATTAGGGATATTCCCAGAATGGTCTATGTGGGCATGGGTAAGTAAAACAACATTGACCATGCTTGCTTCAAAAGGGAAAATGGCATGCGCGGCAGAGGCTTGTTGGGGTACTCCATTCACCAAGGAGAGATGCTGTCCATTTTTTTTGCTACGCTCCTTTTCTAAGTCTAAGCCACAATCAATCAAGATGCGGTAGTCATCTTCTAACTCCAATAAAAACATGCTGCCCGAAACCTGCCTTGCCGCACCCCAAAAAGTCAATTTCATAAAATATCCGAATTTATAGTAAAATGCCTAATAGTCAAAACTTTATAAATAAAAATCAATAAAGTATAATCGTTATTTCACCTTCTCTATAATAAAGTTGTGATTGGTATAGATACAAATATCTGCTGCAATAGTCAAAGCCTCTTTGACCATTTCCTCTGCTGTCAAGTGAGGAGCATGGGCTTTGAGGGCTAAAGCAGCGGCTTGTGCGTACATAGAGCCAGACCCAATAGAGGCTACTTGCTTGTCTGGCTCTAAAACATCTCCCGAGCCAGAAATAATGAGCATCTCATTGGCATTTGCTGCTATAATCATTGCTTCTAAGTGCCTGAGATAGCGGTCAGTACGCCATTCTTTGGCTAACTCTATCGCTCCTCTGCGAAGATTGCCGCCGTAAGCATTGAGTTTCTCCTCAAATTTTTCTAATAAGGTAAAAGCATCAGCAGTAGCTCCAGCAAAGCCAGCTACAACCTTTCCGTCCATGAGTTTTCTGACCTTGCGAACATTACTTTTAGCTACAGTTGCCCCCATAGTTGCTTGTCCGTCTGCCCCGATAACGATTTCCCCATTGTGTATAATGCCTAAAACAGTGGTGGCATGAATGGTTGGTGTTGTCATTGTATATTATTTCTTTGAAAAATCTAAGCGTTGTTTACATTAAGATACTTGTGTACTTAGTTAGAGCTATGTAGTTTGAGGGGTGGTAAAATGCTATATCACTTATTTTACTGCCAAAGCCTCGTTCACTATCCCACAAGTGAGCATTTCATCTCCAAAATAAGGATTCCTGATTTTATTCTCTTTGCTAAGCCAATAAGCACCTTGGTCATTAAATGCCATAGGGCAGTACTGCTGATAAAGTGGTTCTTTGTTGCCACCAATATTTTTTACTAAAAAGAATATCTTAGCGGAGAGTTGATAAAAGCTCAATCTTTGACTTTCTAAATCAGTGCTTTGTTGAATAGCTTGGGCATCAGCTTTGACGGCTTGAAGTGCCTCATTTTGAATGGCATTAGCTAATTCTTCTGCCAATTTTTGCGACCTTTCTGCATTAGAAGCTACAAAAGCATCTTTCAAAGATAGGTACGGATTAATCATAGCCTCTACGTCGGCTTTGCTAATTTTGGTAGTATCAAAGTTAGGAACTTCTAACTTAATTTTGGTGGTCTTTTGTGCTTGGCTTGCCTCCTGGGAGGTTTCTTGCTGTCCACTCCCACAAGCACTAAAGGCTAATACGGTGAAAACAAAGAAGATTGGTAAAATATATTTTTTCATAGTTCCAAATTTATAAGGTTATGTTTGAATATAGCCCAAAGATACTAACTTATTCTTTTTATTACGCCAATCTGGTTCTACTTTGACGTGCTGTTCTAAGAAAATCTTTTTTTGGAAAAACTCTTCCAAGTCTTTTCGTGCCTCTGTGCCTACTTTTTTGAGTTTTTCCCCTCCTTTCCCTATCACGATAGATTTTTGCGTAGGTCTTTCTACTAAAATCTCTGCACTAATCCGAATGATGCTTTCTTCTTCTTTGAAAGAAGTAACAATTACTTCGCAACTATAAGGAATTTCTTTCGTATAGTTCATAAAAATTTTCTCTCGGATAATTTCTGCAGCAAAAAAACGCTCTGAGCGGTCTGTCAGTTCGTCTTTGGGGTAATAGGGAGGATGTGCTGGCAGCTTTTCCAAAATTTTATCAAAAACTTTTTCTATGTTGTAATTATTCAAAGCAGAAATAGGGATAATTTCTTTGGCATTAAGAACCTCTGCCCAGTAAGCAATTTTTTCCTCTACTTGTTCTTGCTTTGCCAAATCCACCTTGTTGATAAGTAACAAAATAGGGGCAGAGATAGTTTTTAACTTTTTTAATACGTCTTCCTCATCGTACTTTTCAAAAATATCCGTAACAAAGAGAATAACATCAGCATCTTCTAAGGAAACATTCACAAATTGCATCATGGCTCTATGCAATTCATAATGTGGGTTGATGATGCCCGGTGTATCTGAGTAAACTATTTGGAAGTCCTCACCATTCAAAATACCCATGATGCGATGTCGCGTGGTCTGTGCCTTAGAGGTAATAATGGAGAGTTTCTCGCCCACCATCACGTTCATGAGCGTGGACTTCCCTACATTAGGCTTCCCAATGATATTCACAAAACCAGCCTTGTGTACTTTTTCCATGCCACAATTTTCTCTATTTTTTAAAAATTTTACAAAGTTATTGCTTTTTACAATAAATCCTTGTATCTTTGCACCACTATTTGAAAATGTATCACAAAAACAGTTTCAAATATTCCATATTGCGGAGTGGAGCAGTTGGTAGCTCGTCGGGCTCATAACCCGAAGGTCGTAGGTTCAAGTCCTGCCTCCGCCACTAATCCAAAAAAGCCTTTGCGATTTTTTTCGTAAGGGTTTTTTTATGGTTCTTTGACACTTTTTGTGAAGTTAGCCAATGAACAATACCATGTGTAACTTTAAGCCCGTAGGGCTGTCATCTTTGTAGAAAAGAGCAAATCCAGCATACAGCAACGCTGTAGGCGTGAAATATGCCACCGCTACGCGGTTTTATTCATTATTTCCTACAAAAATAGTACACCTAAGGTGTTAGTTAATGGCACACTAAAGTCCATCGGTTACATAAGTTTTACACAGAAAGTGTCAGAAAACCTTTTTTATTATTTCTGCACTGACAAAAATTTTTCACTCACTTCCCCATTCTTACTGCCGCCTGCAACCCTACCCAAGACCTTACCCTAAATCCTGAATTTACAGTTTCGTTTTTGCCAAGCGAAAATTGAGGAAAGTCATCAAATATAGTTTGATAATTAGGGTTGCTTGTATCTGTAATCAAAAGATTCCAAGCAGGACCAATAGCAAACCCAAGCCACCTGCCTCGCACTTCCAGAGCAAGGCTTGCCCTATTAAGCAGGTTCACATATCGGCTAAAGCTATCTTGGTTAATTTGATGCACTGTCAAATCCAAATTGACCGCCAAGCTATTGTTCAGAGTCCAGTAAGTGCCTACGCCATAACCAAAGTGCCACAAGCGTTTGGCTACTTGGTGCGGTTGCATTCCTACTGTGAGTATGGTATAAAATTTTCTAACTCCTGTTTTAAAAGTAAGATTGGTAAATTCCATCTCATTGACAGAGAACTCTAAGGGGTGATAGCCTCCTCTGCGGATATAGCTAAACAAACCAATAGGAATCAAAGTACCCACAGAATCAGCATAGTTAAAAACACCAATCTGAGCACCCGTACTTACTTTTTTGGCATAGTTCACAAGCCCACTTATTTGCACACCCTCAAACTCGCCAGATACAAAGTTAAGCAAGCCACTGATTTGGACACCTTCATATCTTCCAAATTGGAAGTTGGACAAACCTGCCACTTGTATGCCTTCGCCTATTTCTTTCCCATTGGAATTGAATAAGCCTGCCGCCTGAAAACCAATCTGCGATTTTGCATTCAAGTTAAATAAGCCACTTATCTGCGCTCCTGTCATGCTGCCTTTATTAATGTTGAATAGTCCTCCCGCTTGGATATAGCCAACCTCTCCACCTACGATATTACCCGTACCTGCTATCTGTACGCCTTTTACTTGTTTTCCTACCAGATTGAGTACGCCTGCCACCTGCACCCCCTCAACGTTATTCCCCACTATATTAACTACACCGCCCAGTTCTGCTTTTTTTACCCCCGCATTATTACCTGCAATTAGGTTCAGAGAAAAGCCCACTTCTGTATTTCCCATCAACTGATTGGTGCTTAGGTAAGGTACTAAACCCACCTGCCACTCTTTGCTCAACACATTTTTGATATTAAGAGCATTAATTTTCTGGTTGGCAGAAGTAAGAAAGTTGGATAATGAAGACTTTAAGCGTGCTGCCAAAGATTCTCTTTCTTTTTGCTTAATCTCTACCATTTGGATTACAATAGAATCGGGTAGGTTGGGGTTTGCTTGCCTTATCGTAAGGCTATCTTGCTTACGAATTTCAGCTACTTGGATAGCATTGGTGGTTTGGGGCGAAAGAATGATGTTGAGGTTTTGATTTTTTTTCGTTTCTACTACCAAATCTTGCTCTTGATAGTCTTGTTTTACTGCCTTTATGGTAACTTGTGTTTGCTTGCTTAATAACTTGATTTGATAATAACCATACTCATTACTTACCGCTGAGGCAAAAGTAAGAGGCTCATATACACTGGCTTGGGCAAGTTTTTTCCCTGTTTGGTAGTCAAGCACGTAGCCAGAGATAAAGAAATATTTGCTATTTTCATCTTCTTCTGCTCTTTGCAAAATCAAATATTTTCCTTTTTCCTTGTACCTTACTTTTTCTTGGAAAATAAGCTGCAAAACCTCCCTGATGGTCTTTGCGTTTGCTGAGAACGAAACAGTCTTACTTACTTCTATGACTGATGGATTATAAGAAAAAATAAAGTTACCTTGTTGGGAAATCTTTTTAAGTACCTCGCTAATAGGCTCATTACGAACTTCCAAAGAAATATTTTTTTCTAAAATAGAAGTTTGGGCAAAGGTATTGGATGGTGATAGAAAACAAAAAAATAATAGCAAGATAACAATATAAAGTCTGAACATTTTTATCGCATCGTAAAGAGTTCTCACAGCTAAAAAGGCGTAAGTTAAGTGAGGAAGATATGCAAATTCTTGCAAATCTATAAAAACCAATTAGAAAGCCTACTCATATAGCCAAAAACATTTACTCACACCGCTCTCCTTCAAAAACAAAACGCTTTCCTTCCTTGCTTACCCGCAAGCCCTGATGCGTTTGTGTAATAATATCTATGATTTCTTCTATACTTGCATCATCAAAAGTAACTGTGATGGGGCAGTTTCCTAATGCCTTATTTTTTAAAATTATCTCTGTAGCATACAAGGCATTAATCTTTGCGATTACCTCATTTAAACTTGTTTTCTCAAAAACTAATAAGCGTGTTTTGTAAGCAAGAAAATTTTTATCTTGTATGCTTTCTTTTCTTTGAATCTTATCTTTTTCTACTGTAACCTGCTCTCCTGCGTTCAGATAAAGGCTATCTTTGCCGCTTCTGACCAATACTTTTCCTTCCTGAACAACTACTTCTGTCCTTTGGAGAGCAAAGGTAGATTTTACATTAAAAGCTGTACCTACTACTTGAATTTCAGTACTTTGTGTTTCTACCACAAAAGGCTTTTCTTTATCAGATTGGACTTGGAAGAAGGCTTCTCCTTCCAACTTTACCCTACGCTTTTTCCCAGAAAACTCTTTGGGATAGGTAATCTTACTTTCTCTATTTACAAAAACCTGCGTACCGTCAGCCAACAAAAGCGAATCTACCTTTTCTTTGGTAACAAAAGCTACTTGCTCAATATTTTGCTTAGTAACTAAATACCAAATTGTACTTACCCCAAGCAAAAGCACTACTGCGGCGGCAATTTGCATGAAAGGTACAGCAGTTCGCTTAGGTTTTAGCTGCACCACTTTTGCCTCTTTGCTTTGCCACTTCTGCCATGCGGCATCAGTATTAACCTTTCGGAAGTTCCTGCTCCTACTTGCTTTCTCCCACGTCTTTTGAGCCTCAAAAAAGTAATTTTCGTTCTTTTCTGATTCCAAAATCCAGTCATTCACCGCCTCGCTTTCGGTATTATCTGCCTCTCCCGCCAAAAACTTGGCAATCAGGTCGTCATTTACTATGGGTGTCTGTTTTTCCAATGGTTAAAAGTAAATTTAAAAGGTTGAGAGTTAGAATATTGCTAATTGTTCACTAACAATATTTTTTGTTATATTTTTAAAACTTGCTGTCATCAAATCATTTGGCTAATAATTCAAAATTAAAGCCACTGTTACCGCAGTCCATATTAGATCGAATCATACCTTTAAAACAAGAGCGATTTAAAAACAAGAAATACATATATCATAATTATTTGTATTTCATGTGTTTTCACATAAAATATTATCTATTCCCACTCTACACGTGTTATCACGTGCATAGCAAAAGGGAATGGTCAAAATAGGTTTCGTCCCTCTGGGACTTTAATCAAAATGTTACAACCTTAATTTCTACAAAGCTGTCATCCCTCTGGAACTTTGATTAGTTTATAACTTATTAAAAAACAATAATTTATAATTCATCATTTATAATTTGTATTCATTCCAGATTCCTAATTATACATTCATAACTACCCAGAGCGCAATCGTCAAATACTCAATCAACTGTTGTCTTAGCAGCTTTAAAGCCTTTCCCATCTGATTCTCCACTGTTTTAGGCGAAATGCCCAAGTGTTCGGCTATTTCGCTGTACTTCAGTTCTTCAAAGCGACTCATTTTGAAGATGAGGCGGCACTGCTCTGGCAGACTTTCTATTGCCTTATCTATTTGTTTTTCAAGTTCCTGTCTTTCTGCTACGTCAGAAGCATAGCTGGGACTTTGACGAAAATCCACCATCGTATGCTTTTGGTGTTCTGCTTTTACCTTTTCGTGTTTTTTCACATTCAGACAGCGATTATACACCATCTTGTAGAGGTACGATTTGAGAGAAGTCGTAATTTCCAGACTTTCCCGCTTCTCCCAATAGTAATGAAAAATGCCCTGCACCATCTCCTCCGCTTCGTCCATATCTCTAAGGAAGGAATAGGCATAATGGCAAAGTTTTTCATAATACTCGCGAAAAATCTTTTCAAAAGCTCGCTCATCACCTTTTTGGATAGCAGTAATAATTGTGGAATCAGTAGCTTGCATTTTTGAGGTTTTAAAATAGTAGTATAAATCGCTATTAGAGTTTTATAACTCCTAACAGAGCATTTCACTACATACCACAAAATTAGTTTTTCTGATTCAAAAAACAACTTTCCTGCTATATCTCTAAGACAAGCGAAAAGGCTTTTACCCCTATTGAGTTTACCAAGAAAAATTATTTTCAAAAAAAATGCAGGAGGCATAGGGGTAAGTACATCTTGATTTGTCTTAGCAATGAAAACAGTAAAATGCTACTATTTCATCATCAAATTAATTTATAGAAAACTTAAACTTTTTTAATTCAATGAAAACTTTAAAAAACTTTTTCGTCAAAAATCAAATTTTTATCCTTGCTCTTAATCTACTCGTTGTGGCTTCCTTTGCTCATGCCCAAGACAGCGAAAGAATACAGACTTTATTCTCTGGCAAGTCTCGCGTTACGGGTTTTGGCTCGCTAATCAATCAGGTAAATTTGGCTAAAAATGACAAGATACGTAGTTTTTATTCCATTGGTGCAGAAGGCGGATTACTTTTCAATCGTAGTTTTTATATTGGTATTTATGGTATGACCTCGCTCTCTCCCACTGACATCAGCACTTTGGGCAATGGCAGCATTACTACGGACAATCGCAACATTCGCCTGATTCAAACTGGAGGGCTGATTGGTTACAAGTTTTTCCCCACTAAATTGGTTCACCTCAATTTTAGCACAAAAATAGGAGGAGCGTTTATGATTAATGAAAAGTACTACAATAGCCGCTACCATGATGCAGAAGTTTCCCAAGCTTTTTACATGGTGAATCCTATGCTAAACGTAGAAGTCAATGTTTTTCGCTGGATGCAGGCTTTTGCAGGAGTGGGCTATAGCTTCATGTCAGGTAAAGAAACCTTTAGTATCAACCCCAACAAAGACCTAAGCGCACCTACTTTGCAGTTTGGATTTTCTTTTGGAAAATTTTAGCAATCTCTTTAAAGTCTTATTCTCCAATTATTTATAAAAGCAAATCTCTGCAATAAAAAGTTGCCTTGCAGGGGTTTGCCCTAAAACTAAATGATTGATATTGTGCCAATATAAAAAAGTGATAAGGTGGTTTGTAGAAAATAAATACTTAAAGCTAAAAATACGATGACTAAATTATTTTTCAACGGCATGATGGTTATTTTATTGACAGCCTTCATGCCTCATAAAAAAGAAACAAACCGCCTGCAATACCTAATTTGGATTGGGGACAGGCAAGCAGGAAGTTTGTGTGTGGAAAAAATCCTATCTGCCGAGCAGGAGTGTGTTTTTAGCATGAAAACTCAGATTGATTTTATGTTTTGGGAGATTAGCAGTACCATTGAAAGCAAGTTTCGCCAAAATCAACTTTGGGAGGCTTGTGCCAATGAGAAAGTAAATGGCAAGATAAAGGGCTGTACAAAAACTTTCTTTGTTGATAATCAATACGAAATAAAAAAAGATGAGATAAAAAAAATAGTAAAAGAACCTATTTATTACAGCGTTGCTATGCTTTATCACCACGAGCCACAGGAAGTAAGACAGATTTTTATGGAAAGGCACGCTAACTTTGGTATTATCAAAGAGATAGCCTCTCACAAATACGAGCTAACTTTGCCTAATGGAGATAAAAATTATTACTTATACGAAAATGGTATTTGCAAGGAAATGCAAACCAGCACAATGATGAAAAAAATTAGGTTTGTATTGGTAAGGTAGATAGTTTGCTTACTTATGATTCAAAAAGCCTGTTAGTTTTTCTATACTAACAGGCTTAAATTTTAATAAAATGAGCAACTTAGTGCTTATTGATTTCGTGATATTCTGTCTTTTCTAAAATTTCATGTGCTTTGTCCACATCGTCTTGCGTTCCATGCACTACCACTAAAAACTTGCCCTCTTTCAAATGCTCTTTGTAAAGTAAAATGCCATCTTTCCCAACTCCTAAGGCAAGCAATGCCCCAGCAATGCCTCCACTAATAGAACCGATAGAAAGCCCGCCTACTGCCCCTACTAATGCTCCTGCGGCGTAGAGCAAACCTATTCCCGGAACGGCTATGATGCTCATTCCTGCTAATGCTCCTAAGATAGTCCCTAATACTGAGCCTGTAGCGGCTACGGTATCAAAAATAGTTTCATTGTCAATGACGTGCAAGTGGTCATCTTCTATTTTGGCACTGCCAAGCAAAGAGATTTTTTCTATTGGAAAACCTGATTCTTGAAGTTCCTTTACTGCTTGTACTGCTTTTTTATGAGATTTATAAATACCTACTGTTGAATTGAGTGTTTCCATGATGTACGAGGTTAGTGTTGATGAAAATAAATTTTTATTGCTTATCAAAGATAGGAAACGCTAAGTGGAAAATAAATGATAAAAGTCATCAAAGGCATTTTCTAATAGAGATTTAATCTGACCTTTACCTACCAACAATTTTAACTTCACACAAAGCAACAAGCTAATTGGTAAGTAACAGTTTACCAACTTGTTACCCATGCCGCTACATATTTCCAAAAAATCAGCACGCCAACCACAACTGCAACGATAGCACTTACTAACACCGCTCCCGCCGCCATGTCTTTGATAATGCCTGCCTTGGGGTTAAAGTCTGGTGAAACCATATCTACCAAACGCTCAAAGGCACTGTTGAAAATCTCCGCCGTCCAAACCATGCCTATCACTAACAGTAAAATCGCCCAGTCTGTCATAGAAATTTGGAAAAAAAAAGCTACACCTACGACCAGCACAGCCGCAACCGCATGGACTTTCATGTTATTTTCTTCTTTGACCGTGATGCGAATGCCTCTCCACGCAAAAATAAAACTTCCCAGCATTTTGAGCAGATTAATGCCATATTTGAAAAGAAAAGACATAGTAGTTTTGATGTTATTTATCCTAAGAGAAAGCAAAGCTAAAATTTCCTTGCTGATAGTACAAAATTAGACAGAAATAAACGATTTATTTTACAGTATAGGTATATCTCTATTTTTTAACTAAAATCCAGTGCTTAGGAGCAAAACTTTCCCTTTCTTTTGCCAAGTTTGTGTGAGGATTAATAAAAAGTTGGCTACTTCGTCCATTGAGAGAAACATAACTCTCTACAAAGACCTCTGGTTCTCGCAAACCTTTTTGTTGATAAGTATTTGCCAAAAAATGAGCGAATTGGAGTATCATGTCAGGTTGGGTACTCATCATTTTTTCCTGCAAAGGGGTGAGGTAGCCTTGGTTATTGATTTTTATGCTTTTCCCTAATATAGCGTCTTTAACAGTAAAAAAAGCAATCCCTGTCTTTTCTATCAGCATGACCCGCCAAGAGAATCTGAAACCCTCTTCTGTCCAAAACAAATCATTGGGATACAGCAAATAGCGAAAAGGCAAAAATAGCTGAACCGCAAAATAAAGAAGAAACAAAATAGTTTTGAGAACTTTGTATTGCACTAAAAAATGTGATGGCTGTAGCGAGGTAGTTTCTAATCTTTGCTCTTTATTTATATTTGGTTGATAGCTTCTATTCTGAAAAGATGAATGAAAAAAAAGAAGTTCATTAATCTTTTTGGCTAAGGACTGCCAATCTTTTTCTGAGAAAAAAATTAAAGTACTGACTATCATGATATAAGGGAATAGACCTATTTGAGGGAAAAGAATAGCTGTAAGTACATGAAAAATAAGCACAAAGAGATACGCAACCCTTCGTACTTTTTTCCACCATAGCAAAAAGCCAATAGAAAGGTCAAAAAACATTCCAGCCCAAGAAAATATATAGGCTGTTTCAGGAAACTGCAAAAACCACCCTGCAACGGGCAAATCCGTTTTTACTGATAACCATATTTTTAGAGGCAGAGCCTCTAAGAGCCAGTCAGCATGTATTTTAGCAACTCCTGCAAAAAAATAAGTAATAACTAACTGCAATTGAATAGTTATCAAATAGATAGAAGGTATTTCTTTCCTGTAAACTTTTTGGCTACGCCAAGCATCTACCGAGAAGCGGCAATGAGCAGGAAGGAAAACTAATAAAAAACTCAACAGGCTTATCAAATAATAGTGATTCAGATAGTTGGTTTTATCTATCAATTCGATGTAGGTAAAAGAAGAAAAAAATACGACGGTTGAAATGCGATAGAAAAAGCCCAAAGCTATCAGCAAGGCAGACAAGCCCACTAAAAAGAATAATACATACATGCCATAAGCAGGCAGGGGCTTTACCCATTCAAATCCATAATAGGCAAAATAAAACTTAGGCTTGATGTAAAGTTCTTCAATCCAGCCCTTTAGCCAAAAGCGAATGGTGCTTAGAAGCATCAACGTGCCGAATCCAATGCGAAATATTGCTAAAGGGACAGGAGAAACAGGAGCAAACAGCCACTTCATCTTTTCGTTTAGAGCAAAAGACCTACACCAAACATAATGACAAATTGCAAGGTACTTAATGCCATTTGTTTAAGGTAAGGGTCAAGGCGAGCAGGTTCTTCATACAGCTTGACAGCTCTTGCATTAATAAGGAAAAGTGGGGCAGTAATAAGAAAAAGCCATTGATAGTTACTGTAATAGTTCAAAGCAGTAAATATAATCGCACAAGAAAAACCCACCGACAGCAATGCCCAATGATAATAGACAGCTTTTTCTCTCCCAAGTCTGACAGGAATAGATAGCTTTCCTGCTTTTTTGTCTGAGGTAATATCTCTGATATTGTTGATATTCAGTACACCTACGGCAAAAAGCCCGCAACTTGTAGCAGGTAAGAGTATCCAAACGCCAAAATGATGTGTGTAAAGAAAATAAGTGCCTATTACTCCCACCCAACCAAAAAATATCAGCACAGAAATATCGCCCAGCCCTGCATATCCATAAGGTTTTTTTCCTGCTGTATAAGTAATAGCGGCTATAATAGCGGCTATGCCTAATCCCAAAAATATAAAGAAAAGAGATAAGTTGTCTTTGAAAGCCGTCCAAATTAGACTCAGCCCGCTGAGTAAAGCTAAGCCAATAAAAATGTAAATAGCTTTTTTCATAGCTTGGGGAGAGATTTTCCCCGTCTGAACAGCACGCTTCGGTCCCAGTCTTTCTGAATGATCTGCTCCATGCACCGAGTCCCCATAGTCATTTGCCAAATTAGACAATATTTGAAGGAAAATAGTAGTTAGTACTGCCAGAATAAAAATACTTAGTTCAAATCTTCCATGTGCAGCAGCTAAAAAACTTCCCATGAAAATAGAAGACAGTGCCAAAGGCAAGGTACGAAGTCGGAAAGCACTTAGCCATACTTTAATATTCATTGTTGTATGATTTAATCTTTCTTAAAATGTCTGATTTCAAAACACAAATTAAGAAAAAAAGTATGGCAAAAAGTGAGAAAAAATACAAAAGTGGCAAATAATTATTTTACCAAGTTTCCCTTTTCATGATTAAAGCAAGCACCAAATAAGCAATTACAGGAAAGCCAATGCCTAAAAAAAAGCAAACTACAAAGCCTATTCTTACTATGGCAGGGTCTATGCCAAAATACTCTCCAAGTCCTCCACATACCCCTGCTATCATCTTGTTTTTTTCTGATTTTATTATGTTCATGATACACTAAGGATTAAATTTTGTTTAAATTTTTAGTTTTTCTGTGAATTAATTTGACTTTTATTGTTATACGTAATGATAGAAATTTTGATACATTTTTTTACGTAAAATCTGATAATTTTTTCATATCCAATATCCTAAAAAAAATGAAAATAGGCATTGTTTGTTATCCTACTTTTGGCGGGAGTGGCGTAGTAGCTACCGAGCTTGGCAAGGCATTGGCAGAGCAAGGGCATGAAATTCACTTCATTACCTACGACCAGCCTACTCGCTTAGACTTTTTTAGCCCCAATCTCTACTATCACAAAGTAGATATTCGTACCTATCCACTATTTGAATATCCGCCTTACGAACTTGCTTTGGCAAGCAAGATGGTCAATGTAGTCAAATACGAACAGTTAGACCTGCTACACGTTCACTATGCCATTCCTCATGCCTCAGCAGCTTATATGGCTAAGCAAATTCTAAAAACAGAAGGTATTTATATTCCTGTAGTTACGACTTTGCACGGAACTGACATCACTTTGGTAGGCAAAGATGAAAGCTACGAGCCTGTAGTTACATTTAGCATCAACCAATCTGACGGCGTAACGACAGTATCTAAAAGCCTCAAGCAAGATACTTACGAACATTTTGCTGTTACCCAAGAAATAGATGTAATCCCTAACTTTATAGATTTGAGGCGTTTCAAAAAACAGAAAAAAGACCATTTCAAAAAGGCAATCAGCCCTAATGGAGAAAAAATCATAGTGCATACTTCCAATTTTAGAAAAGTAAAACGGATAGACGATATACTGAGCGTTTTTTGTAAATTGAGTAAAGAAATTCCCGCCAAATTGCTTATGATAGGCGACGGTCCCGAAAGACGCAAAGCAGAAGTTTTCTGTCAAGAGCATAATCTTTTGGACGATGTACGATTTTTAGGAAAATTGGAAGCTATTGAGGAGGTACTTTCTGTAGCTGACTTATTCATTATGCCTTCTGAGAAAGAGAGTTTTGGCTTGGCGGCTTTGGAGGCGATGGCTTGCGAAGTGCCCGTGATTTCTACTAATACAGGAGGGTTGCCTGAATTGAACGTGCAAGGTGTTACAGGGTTTTTGAGCAATGTAGGAGATATAGAAGACATGGTAAAAAATGCGCTCATCATCTTAGATGACAATAACTTACCTCGCTTTAGAGAAAATGCTCTTGCCAGAGCCAAAGACTTTGAGTTGGATAAAATTAGACCTATGTACGAGGCTGTCTATGAAAAAGTATTGGCTAAAAGCATGAAAACTGAGGTAGCTTATTAATTCTAACTATCTACTTCCCAATTTGGAACACAGATTTTTAGTGATTAAATCTGTGTCCTATTTATCAGCTCGATGCGTAGAGATGAGTCAAAATAGCTTTGTCCTCCTTTGTCAAAGTCTGCCCCCTGCGCGACTTCATGACGCTTGCTGTTTCAAATAGCTTATCTAATTGTGTTTTGACAAAACCCGCAGCTCCCCCCCAAGCAAAATCAGGTACAAACTTTGGGGGAAAGTCTGCACCAAAAACATTTGCTCCAACGCCTATGACCGTCCCTGTATTGAGCATGGTATTGATACCACACCGTACAAAATCGCCCATAAATGTGCCACAAAACAGTTTTTCTGTATTTATATAGTCTTTGAAGCGATAGTTCCAAATGCTAACAGGTTTAAAGGTATTTTTCAAATTAGAACTATTCGTATCTGCTCCCATATTACACCACTCCCCAATCACCGAATTGCCTAAATAGCCATCATGCGCCTTGTTGCTATATCCTTGCACTACTACATTGCTTACTTCTCCTCCAAATTTAGAGAAAACACCAATCGTAGTGTCGCCCCGCATTTTTGCCCCAAAGTTCAATGATGCTCCTTCGCAAAGGGCGAAAGCCCCTCTTATTATGCACCCAATTTCTACCAAAGAGTTTTTCCCTAAGTAAATCGGGGCATTTTCAGCATCTAATATTGCGGCTTTGACTACTGCTCCTTCCTCTAAAAAAATATTATCTTTAGCGTAAGCAATAGTATGAGGGTCTGTAATAGGCTGGCTTTTTCTACCTTTTGTAATCATTTCAAAATCAGCAATAATCTGGTTTCTATTATGCTCAAATATGTGCCAAAGTTGGCTGATAATGGTAATATCTTCATTCATTTGTTGGAGAACAGGTATGCCCTCTACCAAAGCCTCATAGCTATTGAATATTTTATCTGTTCTTGCCGCAAGCAGGTGTTGTTCATTACTAATGACTTCATTATGAAAAAGTTGAAAAATTTGTCTTGTAATTTCTTTGTTAGGAAGCAGCCCTCCATTAATGTAGAAATTATCTGTATCATGTTGGAGTGGGAACTTTGTACTTAGGTAGTTGGGGGTCAGAAAGGAAACTTTAATGTCTTGATTTCCAAAATACTCGCTGAACCAATATTTCCACTTTTCTGCAATTTTCAAAATACCTATACGCAAGTCTGCCAAAGGACGAGTCAAAGTAAGTGGAGAGAGGTCAAGATGTTGAGTTGGCGTATCAAAAAAAATTAGGTTCATTCTTTTTGAAAGATAAGGTTTAAAATTTGTTCAGCATCAAGTCATACAAAAAACCTTGCTAAGATAGGACTTTGTTCTCATTTTCACAATATTGTAGCCCAATCAAATCATTTTTACTTGTAAAAGTACAAGTTTAACAGAGTTATTTGCTAAATTAGCCCAAATAATCACCTATTTCTCGCATGTACTTAGCCCAAATTCAAATCAAAAAAATTATTGATGCTCTCAAAAATGGGCAAACTTTTGCAAGGCGTGGACGAGTAGGTTTTGGTTTAGCATACGCCGATAATCTATTTGAGTTCATAGAATTTGACGAAGCGATGAGCTATTCCCAAGTCTATTCAGAAGAAGATTTTATGGTTTTCCTTCAAAAATTAAATATTAGCCAAGATGACTGGAGATTTTTACTAGAAGATTTAGGTATTGACCTGTAAAAATAAACGATTGATTATCAATTTATTTGAATTTTAGTTTTTTTTTCTAATATTTGCCAAGTAATCTTTCTATCATTGTTAAAACCTATTAATGTATGCGATTTTTGATGATAGTTTGCCTGATTGGTATTTTTGCGAGCGTAAAAGCCCAAAAAAATGCTAACTCCAAAATAGATACGACTGCTAAAAACGCCAATCAGAAAGCAAGTAATGAAACAGAAATAGTCAAAGTAGTTATAGATGCAGGGCATGGGGGCATAGACCCCGGTACAGAAGGGAGCAGTCCTAAGTTTAAAAATGAAAAAGACATTACCTTAGATATTGCCTTGAAAGTGGGGAAGTTAGTAGATGAAAACTACGAAAACATTAAGGTTATCTATACTCGAAAAAGAGATATTACAATAAGTTTGGAGCAGAGAGTAGCCATAGCCAACGAAGCCAAAGCAGACTACTTTGTAAGTATTCACTGCAACTCGAGCCACAAAAAAGATGTATCAGGTACGCAAATGCACGTACACGACTTTACTTATCCGAAAAGCACCAAGCTGGCACAGATGTTAGACGAAGAGTTTACCACGCGTGCCAAACGCAACTCCAAAGGGCTTTTCAATGCCAAAGACCGCCGTTTTAACCTCTATGTACTCCAATATACCACTATGCCGGGAGTATTGATAGAAACAGGCTTCCTTTCGCACAAAGAGGAGGAGGAGTTTTTGAACTCTGAAAGTGGTCAGGAGATAGTATCTTCTGCGATTTACAGAGGAATAAGAAATTTTTTGACAAAATCAGGCTACAAACTCATTGCTAAGGAAAAAGAAGAGGATAAAAAAGCAGTAGCAAAGCAGGATACCCAAAATGCAAATAGTGCTGTCTTAGCTAACTACAAAGAAGAAAAAACTCCCCCACGTGCCAAAGCACCCAAAGACGAAAAAGTAGTTTACAAAGTCCAAATCTCTGCCTCGCCTAAGCCTATTCCTACTAATCATACAGATTTTAAAAAGTTGGACATGAAGATAGATGAAATCAAAAATGAAGAAAAAAAGGGTAGTTTTTTCTACAAATATACTGTTGGGAATGTCTATACTATAGAAGATGCCCTGACTTTGATGGAGTATGTGCGAAAAAGAGGATTTAAAGATGCTTTTATTATTAAGTTGAATAGGTAAAGAAATGGCATACACAAATTTTCACTATTCCTTTCATTTTCCAAATAGATTTATTTAGCTTGCCAACTCGAATCTAAACTCAATAGTAAATATGACATTAGAACTTTCTTGGATTGATTGGGCAATCATTGGTGCTTTTTTTATTTTTTCCATAGCCATTGGGCTTGCCGTAGCCAAAGATGCAGGCAAAAGTGCGGAAGATTTTTTCCTCTCAGGGCGTAATATGCCTTGGTGGCTACTGGGCGTATCTATGGTAGCGACTACTTTCTCTGCGGATACCCCCAACTTAGTTACCAATATTGTCAGAGAAAACGGAGTAGCAGGAAACTGGGTGTGGTGGGCTTTTTTACTTACGGGTATGCTTACCGTTTTTATCTATGCCAAACTTTGGAGACGCTCAAAAGTCATCACTGACTTAGAATTTTATGAGCTACGGTATAGTGGGAAAGAAGCTGCATTTATTCGCGGTTTTAGGGCAATTTATTTAGGCGTATTTTTTAACGTGATGATTATGGCAAGTGTATCCCTTGCCGCTATCAAGATAGGAGGCGTAATGCTCAACCTCAGCCCTGTCCAAACTTTGCTGATTGCTTCCATAGTTACTGTCATTTATAGCTCATTAGGAGGGCTTAAAGGAGTGCTTTATACCGATTTTTTCCAATTTATTATTGCGATGATTGGCTCTATAGGAGCTGCGATAGTTGCGCTTAACCTCCCTCAAATCAATGGTTTGGATAACCTACTTGCACAACCCAATTTACAAAATAAGCTCAACTTTATTCCTGATTTTTCAGATACTAAGAATCTTATCATGCTCTTTATCATACCCTTAGCGGTGCAGTGGTGGAGCGTTTGGTATCCAGGGGCGGAGCCCGGCGGGGGTGGGTATATTGCCCAGCGTATGCTTTCTGCCAAAAATGAAAAACATGCCATAGGTGCAACTTTGTTTTTTAATGCAGCACATTATGCCTTGCGCCCTTGGCCTTGGATTATTGTTGCTTTCTGCTCTATGATAGTATTTCCCGATTTGGCAAGCCTCAAAGAAAAATTCCCCCATATTCCTGATGATAAAATAGGCAATGACTTAGCTTATCCCGCTATGCTTACTTATCTGCCTGTGGGCTTAATGGGCTTAGTAGTTGCTTCTTTGATTTCCGCTTTTATGTCGACTATCTCTACGCAGTTAAATTGGGGTTCGTCTTATATCACCAATGACTTTTACTTGCGCTTTATCAATCCCCATGCTTCTCAAAAACAACTGGTGAATATTGGTAGAATTTCTACCATAGTATTGATGGCTTTGGCGGCTTTGCTGGCTTTGTCCTTAGAAAGTGCTTTGAAAACTTTTGATATTCTCTTGCAAATAGGCGCAGGAACAGGACTTATTTTTATTCTTCGCTGGTTCTGGTGGCGCATCAATGCTTGGAGTGAAATTACGGCTATGGTTGTTTCTTTCCTCATTGCCTTGTATTTCCATTTTATACACGAAAAAGTATTGGGATTTTCTCCCTTAGAAAGCCATTGGCAGTTGTGCATAGGTGTACTTATTACTACGCTTGCTTGGGTAAGTGTAGCACTGGCTACTCGCCCAACCGACATGAAAACCTTGATTTCTTTTTACAAATTAACACGACCAGGAGGAGTAGGTTGGAAAGCAGTAGTCGACCAAGCTGAAGCAGAAGGCACACCCATAAAAAGTGCGGAGGAAGACAGCAGAGGCATTGCCAAAGAATTGCTTTGTGTGTTCTTAGGCTCTATCACTATATACAGTGCTTTATTTGCCACAGGTTCATGGATTTACGGAAATACTGTCCCTGCTATTGGGCTTTCCTTGCTTGCTTTGCTTTGCGGATATTTTATTTTTAAAGTATGGGGAAAACTGAATACGAGGCAGTCATAAAAGTTATGCTACTTAAAGTCCCCTTCTCCTTTTGGAGGTAGGGATTTGGATAAAAGTGCGTGTAAATACTACTTTTTACTTAAATTGATTTTTATACTCATCTCTGACAGGTTTCGCAAACCTGTCAGATGTAAAAGATTGATAATAATGCTTTTTCACTTAAATAATTCGCAAACTAATCTTGTTCGGGTTTAACAACCAGCAAAAAAAATCTCTGAAATAGCTACGTCTTTATACTTTTTGCCTTCATACACTTCCAAAATCTGCATTTTTACTTTTGTTCCCCCTGTTTCTGTTTTTTTAGGGTCTATTTTGAGGTGTTCTGGGAAAGCAAAACTTTGTATGCCCATCTTGTCTTCTAAAATTACTTCAAAAATGGGTTTGCCCTCGATAAACACGCGTAGTTTTTTTACTCTGGAGTTATTTTCCCAAGTATTTTTATCCTTCTGATAGCCATTAAGAATACAGCAAGTATAAAAAAATACCGTTTTAAATTCTATGTATTCCCCTATGCCGTAGTCTGCTTTCCCTTCTACCCATGCAGTTGTAGGGTCGTCATCAGCGATATTTTTAGCTTGGTAGCTATTTTTCCCTTGCGAGGCTAAGGTGGAGGAGGCTTGGGGACTGTTTACAAATTCAGAACAATCGCCTGTTACCCAAAAGTCAGGACCCTCATCGCCGGGTTTGGGTTTCTCCAGCATCCAGTCGTAATAACGCTCTTTTTGAGTAGCTTGGGCTTTGACAATAGGTAACTGCTGGGCATAACTCAAAGAAAAGTAAAAACACAATAATAGAAATATAAGGATTTTCATAAAAATTGGTCTTTGGATTGTGATTTAAAGTTAAGCCTTTTTTATAAAAATCTCGCTCAGACAAGTCTATTTGTTAAACTTTTCTTTTGCTAAGGAAAACCTAAACCTTTTGTCTATTTTTGTAGAGAGCAAAAGCAAATCTAAGCCATCCCAAGCTACATCAAAGAATTGCTCATATTAGAAAAATGGTAACGTATTAGCTTAGGTTTCTACTGATTTAATTAAAATTTTCTCTAAGCTGCTAAAAAGTATAATATAACAAGTTGATTCTCATAAATGAATCTGTCAGTTTGGATTCATGGTCATAATTACAAACGAAGTTATTGACTATGGATTAATTCATTAATCGCTGTCTTGAATCGGTCTTCAAAATCAAATCCCTGTTTCCCGCTAATAAACTCCTTTTTGAGTTTGGAGAAGGTAGAATTTTGGACACCTATGTGGTCTAAGGTAGCAAAAGCCTTTTCCAAATCCGCATTGTCTATGTGAACTAAAACTTTTCTTAAACCCTCAAGAACATCAGGTGTTGGTGGCGATGGCTGGATATATTTTTTCAAAAGATGACTCTGACTTAGCAAATAAAAACCAAAGAGTAAGGCTATTAGACCTATACCATAATTCATTTCTTCTATGCTAATGAATCCTAATAGCTTATGGAAAGATATAATCAATATCAATAAAATGGCATAAATCCAAATTACACCAACTAAACGAGCAGAAATAGCTATAAATTTGACTAAGATAAAAAAATAGAATGTGTGCAACCCTATCCAAGGTAGTACCCCAATCACTTCGTCAGGCTCAAAACTAAATATTTGATAAAGAGCAAATAATCCTATCCATGTGATATTTGCCCATATAAAATGTTTGCTTTGCATTTTTTTAGTGATTATAGGTCAATATTCATTTTAAGGCATAATACAGTAACGACTTGATTTTCAAAGCATAATCATTAATGTAGCTTTGGTAACGTATGCCCATATCTTTGTAGTGATAATCACTGCGA
Source organism: Thermoflexibacter ruber (assembly GCF_900113045.1). GTDB lineage: Bacteria > Bacteroidota > Bacteroidia > Cytophagales > Thermoflexibacteraceae > Thermoflexibacter > Thermoflexibacter ruber. Next base: position 6,402 of record NZ_FONY01000021.1, on the reverse strand, counting down.
GGCGCAAGCAAAATGGAAGTGCCATATTTGCCATCTATCATGCACTCAAATAATACTTTTTCTACTTCTTTAGTAAGGTAAAAGCGCAGTTCTATTCGCTCAAAATGACCGAAAAATAGGTCATGGAGCATCTCATTTCTTAGATTAGTAATGATAATCTTGACCTGCTTGTCTATGGACTCTTTGACATCAAACTTGGACTGCTCGAACCAAGTCCCTTTCTTAGCGTAATATTGGCGTAAAATACTAATAATACGTAATCGAGCAACCTCAAAATCATCTATCGAGGTTGCTTCCTTAGGTGGAATGATTTTAGCAGCAGGCAGTTGGAATTTCTCTACATGAGCAACTTTGGGCTTATTATGTTCAATGATATTAAAACTGTAGTCTTTATCAGGGTCAAGTCCTGCTTTGACCTCAAACTTACTCAGACTTTCAGTAGGCTCTTCTATGATAAGCAGCGCTTGCTTTGCTTCTACTTCGCATAGAAAAACAAATTTTTCAAAAATATCTTTTTCCAAATTACGCTTGTATTGGGATAGGTAGCTTTCTCGCAAAGCTATCCATACCTCAGGTGATAAAGCATAAACCCGTAAAATTACATAGCTTGGTACTGTCTGAATACGAATATCTGTGATTTTGAGGCTATCTATGCCTACTTGGACAAGCCAAGCCTTCATATCCGCTTTTTGGTTAGCAAAAAAAGCAGAGTCCTGTTGAGTAAATATTTCCTGCCCCTGAGCAAGGAAGGAATTAAACATAAAGCAAAAGCACAAAAGTAAATAAAGTCGTTTCATTAGTAATGACGATACAATTTTATAAAGAATATACCTTATCCCAAAGTTAATACCTTTTTAATGAAAAACCATAGACCCTATTTGAATTTTCGATGTAGTATCTAATATGTCGTAACACCTACTTTCCTAAGTAGGTGGAAAGCAAATCATATTTATACCAACAGTTGGGTATGTAGTACCTATTTTCTAAATAGGTAAAAAATCTATCTCAACAGTTGGAAACTGTTGGGTACAGAGGTGGTTGGGTAAAAGTTAAAAGTATTGGTTGTAGTCAGGCTTAATGTAGGAATATTTCCAATCTTCTATTCGCAAGCATAAACCTGCCTTCACTGGGTTATTAAGCACATAAAACAAAATCCTATCTAATTCATCAGCATCACGTACCAGCCTATCATAGCTTTCATGTTGCCAAAATTGTCCTGACAAGTTTAAGATTTTGTTGCAATTTCTTGCGGAGAAGAGTTTGATGGAGTGCATCAAGGTCTGCAAATAAATCACTTTTTCAGCTTCATCATCTCCTAACAAACGGAGAACAACATGAACATGATTGGACATGATGCAATAGGCATATAACTCAATCCGTTTGTTGTCCCAATAATGCAAACTGTCAGCTACAACTTTGGCGACTCTGTCGTCTTTGAGGTAGTGATTGCCAGATTGTAGAGTATCTAAGTATTTGTCTCGCTTGGCGAAATAACGCTTATCGAGGTTGTCCAATTCAATAGGGGAAATTGGATTTTTTTGTAAAATGGCTCGCTTTTCTATTTCATAATCCTCTTGCCACCGCTCAAATACTTCTCTGGGTATGCAGCCGTTAAGATTGTAAGTTACGAAGAAAGTACCGCCAAGTGGTTGCCAATGAGGGAGTTTTGCTCTATAAAAATCAGTATTTTGCATCATGGTACTTACTTTGATTGTAGTATGCACTTTCCAAGTGTATAAATATAGTAAAAAAATATATTTACAATACCAACAGTTAGGAAACTGTTGGGTACAGGGGTAGTTGGATACGTAACACCTACTTTCCTAAGTAGGTGAAAAAACGAAGTATTTTTTATATCAATATATTCTAACAGTTGTACACTGTTGGGTATGTAGCACCTATTTTCTAAATAGGTAAAAAACCTATCCCAACAGTTAGGAAACTGTTGGGTACAGGGGTAGTTGGGTACGTAACACCTACTTTCCTAAGTAGATGAAAAAACGAAGTATTTTTTATTTCAACAGTTAGGAAACTGTTGGGTATGTAGCACCTATTTTCTAAATAGGTAAAAAATCTATCCCAACAGTTGGAAACTGTTGGGTACAGGGGTAGTTGGGTACAGAGAACCTTGTGCCACTTTCGATAAAAACTCTACTACTCACAGCACAAGGTTGGGTTTATTTGGTGTTTTTGGCACGCAAGACAGCAAGCGAGATAGAAAATTTCATGGTACTCGCTTCCTTGAAAGCAAGCAATCGAGAAGATTTCCATATTGGAAAGACGAAAACCTATGTTGTTGTTACGATTCGTAGGGTTGTTGTTGTTACGATTCGCTACACGCAAGTTCTGCGGGTTGTTGTTCCAACTCCCGCCCCGATTCACTCGGTTAGAGCCTTCCTGCTCGCTGCCTTTTGCAAGATACTATTTCTCAGCTCATAATTGCCAAAATAAGACAAATAAGCCCAATAACTATTCACGCTTTCTAAAAACTGTGCTTCTGTAATTTTACCTTTTTGCAGGGCAGTTTCTTTGTTTTGAAGCCTTTTAATTACTCTACGCAGGTTTTCATTTCTGATGCGAAGCATAGCAGGAAAAACTCGCCTGCCCAAAAAACTCAAGCCATTTGCCTGTTGGTTAAAAAAACAAGCATTTTCTTTCAAGAAAAGCCCTAATTGGGTAGAAAGAAAACTTTGGATTTGATTTCTCCACATTTTGAGATGGGTTTTATCAGGGCTGAACAATACAAAGTCGTCCATATAACGCAGGTAACACTTCACTTTGAGGGTTTCCTTGACAAAAAGGTCAAAGGGGTGGAGGTAAACATTGGCAAAAAACTGACTCGTGAGGTTGCCAATAGGTAGCCCTTTCCCATCTTTGCCTCCATTGCCAATGATTCTTTTGATAACTTCTATCAGCTTTTTGTCTTTGATTTTCTTTTCTAAAATCTGTATAAGTATTTCATGGTCAATAGAATCAAAGAATTTTTCAATATCTGCTTTGAAAAACCAACGATTTTTACGTAAAAAGGCTTGAGAACGCAAAACGGCTTTATGAACTCCTTTGCCTTTACGGGTAGCATAAGAATCATAGATAAAACATTTTTCGTAAATAGGCTCTAACACATTGACAAGGGCGTGATGCACTACTCTATCTCGAAAAGTAGCCACAGAAATTGTGCGCTCTTTGGGGTCGTGAATCTGAAAATGCCGATAAGAGGCAGGCTGATAGGTGTGGCTTTCTAAGGCTTCTTTGAGGGAGAGCAGTTCTTTTTCTAAATGAAAAGCAAAAGCGGCACTTTCTTGGTTTTTCCTGCTTCCTTTCTTGGCTTTGTAGTATGCCAAAAGCAAGTTGTCAAAGCTACAAAAAGTAGCATATAAGTTTCCTATTCTTTGCATTCTTTGAGCCAGCCTCCGCACATCCTGCCTGTTTGATTGAGTTCTTGGATTCCATATTCGTATTGGGCAAGGCTCATATATTGCCTGTCTTTGGAAAGACGAAAAAAGATACGCAACTTTTCCAAATTCATATTTACCTTTTGGAGTAGGGGGATTTTGGCTTTGGAATAAATCGCTTCGGTGAGTAGCTCTAAGTTTTCTATGGTCAAAGCCGCTATCCGACTACTTACCGTAAAGCGAGTTTGCTTGGGCATTTTGTCGCATTTGTCCAAAATCCAATCGGTGGTTTTATACCAATGCTCAAATATGGGGTATTGGAAGTTGTCTGTCATTTACTTTTCGGGTAGATAAAACGCTTTGATAATTTCTATGATTTCCTTGCCGTACTTATCTATTTTTTTCCTGCCGAAGCCCTTGATGTCTTTGAGGGACTCTAAGGTAATGCACTTTCGCAGAACTATGTCCATTAGCTGGGCATTGTTGCATATCAAGTACACAGGGAAGCCCTCTTTTTCTCCTTTGAGTTTGCGCCACTCTTTGAGCTTGATGTATGCCGCTTTTTGCGTATCGTCCAGTTCTCTGATTTTCTCCTCTCCTTTGGGCAATACGTCGTAAAGCACTGATACAGACCAGTAAGGCTTACCTTCACTCGTAAAAAAGCGACTTTTGACCTCATGCACTTTTTTATTCAAGCAAAAATCTGCGATGATGTGGTCAGGAAAACCTTGCGTAACCTCGTCAAAAGGCAAGGTAAATATACGAATCAGCATATATACAAAATGATATATGTGAGATAAATTTACTATATATAAAATAAAAAACAAATATATTAGCTCCTTTTTTTGTTTATATATAAACAAAAAAAAGTGTCTGACTTAGGAAGTCAGACCTACTGTATTGGGGGCTAAAAGGTAAAAAGGTAAGAATACTAAAACTTAATCCATCTTGGAAAGACGAAAACCTATGCTGCTGCGACGATACGTAGGGTAGTTGTTGACACGAACCGCTACACGCAAGGACCGCGGGTTGTGGCGCCAACTCCCGCCCCGACCCACTCGGTAAGAGCCTGTATTTGCACCCGTTGGATTGGTTTGTGGAGAAGCTGAATAAGCCCCATACCAATCGCTACACCATTCCCATACGTTGCCAGACATATTGTAAAGTCCTAAGCTATTAGGAGAAAAAGAATCTACAGGTACAGTTTTACCTCTATAAGTCCCTGCCACTGAATACGATTTTTTGTAAGAAGCGGAAGCATCAAAGTTCATTTGGCTGGGGTCTGCGGTATTGCTCCCATTGCCAAAGAGGACTTTTTTCCCTCCTTCCCTTGCAGCATATTCCCACTCTGCTTCAGTGGGCAGTCGGTATTTTTTGCCTGTTTTGGCGTTTAGCTTTTTGATATACTCTTGCACGTCTTCCCAAGAAACTTGCTCTACAGGTAAGTTATCTCCTTTGAAGTAAGAAGGATTGCTACCCATAACAGCTACCCATTCTTTTTGGCTTACCTCGTACTTTCCCATGTAAAAGTTATCCACTGTTACGCTATGCACAGGTTTTTCATTATTATAGCAGTCTCGCTGTTCGGAGGTGCAGCCCATCTCGAAGGTGCCTCCCTGCACATAGACCATTTCAGGCTCGAAGGGGAGGAGGTCTTGTTTGGTGATTAGTGATGAGTTGTTAGTGGTTTGTTGTTTGGCTTTAAGTTTTTGGGAGATTTCAGTTTTGTACTTGCTGTTGGGGTAGTCCTCGAGGAAAGTTTCGTAGAGGCTTTTTTCATCTCTTTGAATAGCACGTTGGTAGTCTTTTTCTTCTCTGTTGTCAGTAGTTGGGGTAGTTACGGGTTTGGTATCGGGTTTTTGGAAGTAAAAGTTGCCTTTTACATTGTTAGTGCTCCAAGATTCTTGAACGCCTTGGGTATATTGGGCTACATATTCATTTACTTTTCTGAAAAAACTTTCTAAGACTTCGGTAGGATATTGGTCAAGTACAGTAGTAAACGCCCTGATATAGGGGCTATTTTCGCCTCCTCTGCCATCCAGAGCCTTTTGTCCTGGGGCGGCAGCAAAGGAGATGAGTGTGCCTTGTGCTTGGGCAAAGTTGATAGTGGCACTTTGATTATCTCTTCGGGTAAATGTGGGGGTAGTTAAGCCTGCGTTGGGGTCTATGGAGGGGAAGTCCCGTGTCCAGCTTTTGGCTGTGGGGTTGGCGCGGCAGGCATCTATCATGATTATCTGCATATCTGCCTTGCTTTGGCTGAGGTTGGCTTCCAAGCGAGAGAGTGGGTAGCACTCATAAGGGAGGTCTGCGGGCTTGTTTACTTCTGCCCCTATGGGGAAGAGGAAGTTTTCTCCGTTGTCTTGCATTCCATGCCCCGAGAAGTAAAAGAGGGCAGTTACGTAATACCCTTGTTGCTTGAGCGAGGTAATCTTACTGATAAATTCGCCTACTTTGCTCTTCATGTTTGTCAGGGAAAGGTCGTAGAAGAGAGTAACTTCAAATCCGACCTTCTTCAATGCGGTAGTGAGTGAGTTTACGTCATTAATTGGGTTGTAGAGCTTTGCCTCTCCGGCGTAGTTGGCATTGCCAATTAAGAGAGCTACTCGCTTTTCGGGCATGGACTGCCTCGCTTGCGTAAAAGCGAGTATGAAAAATAGTATTAACGTGAATTATTTTACATTTTCTTGAATAAATACAATTTGTTTGTCCTCTAATTTTTGTGGATATGCTTTTATGTTTGGTGTTTTTTCCAAAAATGTATAAGCAATTAAGCCTGCCAGCAAATTAATAAGAAAATTTTTAGGGCTTCTGTGCCTTGAATGTTCTATATTTAGTTGATTTTTAAGTACATCGAAAGCAGTTTCTATCAATCCTCTATGCCTTAAATAATAGGCTTGTGGTTCTGTTAATACTTGATTTTTCTTCATATTAGCTCTTAACTTAGTGATTAAGTGCAAGTTTCTTTCTGCAAATTCTTCTTTTAGTGCAGTAATATAACCCTTATCTCCAT
>NZ_FONY01000049.1 GCF_900113045.1 Thermoflexibacter ruber | reverse complement strand
TTTTCAAAACCTAAAATTTTTAATCGTATGAAAAATTCAAAAATTCAAAAATTCTTACTAATTATTTTAATGATATGCAGTAATGCTTGTACTAAAACTACTCCTCTTGAAATCTTGACGATAGAAGAAAAAAATTTATCAATCCAACTAAGTATTCCAATAGAAGGGGTAGAAGTTAGATTTTATAATTTCTCTTTTAATGGACGTGTTGAGGCTAACAGTAATTATTTGTCTTTTAAAGACTCTGCTTCATTTTATAAGGTTCTCAACAGCCTGATTAAAAGTAAACCAGAAGAAATTAGAGAGTGGAATCAAAAAATTGGTTTTCAATCACTTCAAAATATTTACGATATAGCTGTTTTATCGGAAAGAAAGGAAATGGAAAAAGAAGGGGAAATATCTGACTTACAAAGAAACCGTCTAATCACCTATGGCTGTTTAAGTGATTTTACCTTCAATCACCGCTATTTATTTAAATTTGACAAAGAAAAAGGCATGGACATGAAACTTTTTAACCCATCACTTGCACCTTTACTGAATATAGATGGTATAGTCCAAGTAGGTCAAAATATTTTCCAATATGGAGAGGATTTTGTAAAAATAATCACTGATGGGGACATAAACAAAGTAAACCATCTTTATAAATTTACTAAAAGCGATAAGTCGCAAAATATAGTAGTCTGCTTAGTCAATAATCGCATGAAAGAATCCAGTGTCCCTACAAATGGTAAAGTAGAAGACTGGGTACGTTCTTGTGAAACTACAGTAAATAGCCCTGCTTCTTATAGAACACTTGTTTATGAAGAGTTTTATGATTACACTAACTACACAGGCATACACCCGTATTATAATCCATATTCAACATATACACACTTTATAAAAGTAAGAAATCTTAAAAGAGGTTTTTTAGGTTATTGGTATGACACAGACTTCCTTACAACAATGTATGGAGCTATTGCTTACTCATCTCTTCCTTCAGCACCTAATCAAGGGGCTTATTATGGACAAGTAAATGACGATACAATTTATGCCTACTTCTTATCAAACCTTGTAACCCCGATAAATGCCATTCCACAAGGAACAGTTATTACAGGAAGCCATACTATAACGGCAGCAGGAGGTCAATGTTATTTCCCATTAGCTTATTATTAGTAAAATAATTAAGCAAATTACTTTTGTTTCTGAGCAAGTAAGTAATAGTACAATAACGTATTCGCATTAAATATGTAATCAAATTATAATAGTCTGTTAAGTCAGATATAAATATTTTATAAACCATTAGCCTTAATGCTTATAATTAATTACTTAACTTAAATCTAAAGCTAAATTATATGAAAAGATTGCTCATTTTGTTTGTAATATTCTGTGCAACAGATTACTTATATGCTCAGAAAATTCAACTGGGGGTCAGAAGTTCTTTATTGCTATCTAATCAAAACTATGATATGTTAGTATGGCAAGAAAAATTAGTAACTATTAACGACATAATTATACCTATAAGCTACTTTGCAAGTTCAGGGAAACACGATTATCGTATGGGGCTTGGGGTCAATACTTTTGTAGAAATATATCCCTATGAAGCTAAAAATATTAGCATTTTACTTGGTGTAGGATACCGACAGAAAGGATTTACTACACAGTATATAAATCTTTTAGGCGGTTCTACAATAAATGAAAGTAGTAATAATCGTTTTGACCATCTTAGTATTAGCCTTGCTGAAAGATTTTATATCAACTCATATTATATTACTTTGGGTGGCTACCTCGATTATTTGATTGGAAGGAAAACACATTCAGAATTTGAATATATTTTTTCACACTATAAAAAAGATGAACTTTCACCTTTTATAGCTTTTGGAAAAAATATAAAAGTTGCGCAATCTATATTCCAAATAGATTTAGAAGTCAATCCCTCTTTTAAGAATATGTTAGATTTTGGTAATTTCTTTGTAGGGCGATACAACAGTAGCATTAAAAACTTTGCTATTAGCCTAAATATTAGCTATAGATTTTGAGCAAGTCAAACCTTGCAAGGCATACAGTAAGGAGGTTACTAATCTACGGTTTACCAGTGATTAGAACGGCTTTGAAGTTTTTTTGATTGCAAAAGAGAGGCTGTCAGAGAAAAACAACCTCTCTTTTTTCCTCTGATACTAAGAAATCGTTAAATTTTTAGTAAAATATTTCTGAAACTGCCTTTGTAGTTAAACAATTCTCTAATTTTCTTAAAAAAGCACCATACTTTCTTGGAATAATCTCCATATTTATACTTATTCTTCATATTTCTTTTGCCCTAAAATAAAGCAATCGTTTTTGAAAAATAATTACACACCTCCTGCAACTTGTCCTTATCTTCTCTTCGTACTACTTGATGTAAACCTCAATTATAGCCTATTGTCACACTGCGAGGAGTTACGTCTATACTGATTTTTGGGAGGCATCTTTGCTGACTTTTCTATGGACGAATAGGCATCAATGAGGCTAAAAACTTAACGATTTGTTCATATAGGGTGCAAGGTTTTTGCACTCTGTTTCTTTTCCTTTGTGGTGTTTGGCAGGCATAGCCCCCTTGTCTATGCTTGCTTTTTTGAAGTTGCAACTTTCCCTACTCTGACAAGTATTATTTTCTAATCCTAAAATTTTTAAATTGTATGAAAACTTTTTTAGAAAAAACAAATTCCAAACAAATTTAATTTTTGGTTGATTTTGGTGCTTTTCTTTGCTTTGCTTGGGTGTGATAAAATGGAAAAAGTAAGTCCGCTACCTACTGAAAATGCTAAGAAGCATACGGCACGAGTAGAAGAAAAACCTTTTCTGCTCAGGTATGAGAACTTACACCCGCAAGTGAAGGAATCGTTTGTTTACTATGATGTGGAAAATGATTTTTTGCATTTTTCTGACCCTTATATTTTTGAGAAAGTAAAAATGGAACTTACCAATAAAAGTAATCAAGAATTATCTGCTTGGGAAAATCAGTTTGAGGGCTTTACTTCTCTGCGAAGCATTTATGAGCAGGCACTTCTATCAGAAGAGGAGCGAGTAAAATCAAGCAATCTTTTGTTTGGAGCAGAACTGCCCAAAGAGGTAAAGAGAGATACTTCCCATACCACCTTTGTAAATCAGCATCGGAATAGTTTTATTTTTGACAGCGAAGGGAGGTATAAAATGAATATTGCTCTTTACAATGTTGCTTCTTTTGTGAATAAAGATGGCATAGTTAAAGTAGCTAATTATTTTTTTCAGTATTCCTTGCAATCAATCAAAATACGAAAAGATGACTTCTCTGATAAATATGACAATTTACAAAAACTTAAAAAAGGCATTGGGACAGTACTATTACCTATTTCTTCTTCACTCAACTCAGGAAGTATCTCCAATGGACGCACTAAGCAGGTAGTGGCATCTGATACCGAATATACTAATCTGGGGTTATCATGGTATTACTTGGGAAGTCCTACAGGGCGGATTAGCTATATTATTGAACAATATGATTACCAAATACCAATTTTTGGCTCTATCATTGGTTGGAATTGTTTTTGGGTATTTGCACACCTATCATGGAAATTATTGGTTATCAACCTCATACTACTATTACTGCGAATCTTACTACCGAAGGTAACCACTTTCTCTACGGTTGGAAAACAGTGGAACAGAATTATAAGAGTATCCAAGCAAGATTTTATCTATGCAATGGTTCTATGCTTAATCCTCCTCTAATAAAGGGAAATAATATTGCTGTCTTAAATGGAACTTTGTATGATGATGCGCCTACTTGTTTTACACTTCGATTTTGCGACTTGCTTATATCGAAGTTTGATTGTAGGCAATCCATGGACAAGAACTGTTACTTTCTAAAAGATTTACAGCCTCATTGATTACATAAATCAATGAGGCTTCATAACTTAAAACCACCTTTATTTTATGAAATATCTTATCATATTTATTTTAATGATATGTCTTTCTGATGCGGTTACGGCACAGTCTGATAGAAACGGAACGGGAATAGCTGTCAAGTTTTTGCCTCAACATCTTTTACCCTATACTTATTCCATGAGTTTAGAGTACTTTCCTAAAACTAACCCAAAGAGAAGTTTAATTATAGGGGTTTCTTTTATTCCTGAAAAAGATAGACTTGCTAATGATAATATTGCTATTAGCAAGTTGATAGAGTATGGTTTTGGAGTAGATTTGCAAATGAGAAATTACTTTCAAGGTTCAAAAATACCACAAAGCGGCTTTTATTATAGTCCTATTTTCCGATTTGAGTATTTTCAATCAGATTATACTGCTCCACATACAATACTTATTGGAGTAAATTTGGACTCAGTAGGGAATGATAGCACGTTGCGAAATTTATTTTTCATGACTAATAAGCAAACAATTATCTCTAATCAAATAGGTTTGCATTTAGGTTTTCAGTATATATTTCTCAAATATTTGCTCATAGATATATACTTAGGAGTAGCTTATAGGCACTCATTCTCGCTGTTTAGAGATGGAAGACAGTCTGGAGCTTTCTATCCTCTGTATTCATCAGATTGGTTCGAGCATTCGTTTGATAGGGCATATTCAGGCATTCTGCCCAAACTCGGCTTTCAGATAGGTTTTGCGTTTTGAAAAACTTAACAATTTATTCATATAGGGTGCAAGGTTTTTGCACTTTGTATATGCTTGCTTCCTTGAAGTTGCCACTTTTCTTAGTTTGATAAGTAGTTCTTAGCCTGTTACCACCTCTATTATATATTATACTCAATAAAAATTGAATTGGGAAAACCTAAGCAAGCAAAAGTCCCTTTCTCCTTTGGGGAAAGGGATTTAGGGATAGGGGCTTTCTCAAACCAATTTTGTTCAAGTATATTTACATAAAAAATCAAAAAATTATGAAAAAAATTCCATTAGTATTATTTGTCATCTTCTTATCAGGCTTTGCCTTTGCCCAAAAAGATAAGACTTGGAATGTGAAACTTGGAATTTATAGCTCCGGGCTCATTTTTGAGAATTTACCTATGGAGTATGCAGTAAGTGTTTATGACCCGCTAATAAAGTTTGTAAGCGAAGTTTTTTCGGAACAAAAAATACTTTTTTTTAGTTTTAAATGCATTGCCTATTTACGAAAAGAAGCAAAATATGCATAAAATACTTATTTTTGTGGGTTTATTTTTGATAATTCGCATAGCTACCGCCCAAGATATTGCACTGATTAAGATTGCAGATTTAGAAAAAATCTTGGAGGAGAAGTCAGAAAAGGTAAAAGTCATCAACTTTTGGGCTACTTGGTGCAAACCTTGTGTAGCAGAGATGCCCCAATTTGAGGCATTGAAAGCCAATAAAGAGTTTCAAAACGTAGAGATTCTCTTAGTAAGCGTTGATTTTGCTCAAGATGTAGAGAAAGTAAAGCGTTTTATTACAAAAAGACAACTTAAAAACAAAGTTGTCTTGCTGAATGAAACTGATGCCAATTCTTGGATAGATAGAGTAGAGCCGACTTGGGGGGGAGCGATTCCTGCCACACTGCTCATTGACGGTAGAACGAATAGGAGGCTATTTTTAGAAAAAGAGTTTCATCAAAACGAATTAGAAGAGGTAGTAAGGAAGTTTATTAATCAGCAATAAAAAGGACGTGTCGTCTATACTAAGAAACTTCTTACAGGCTTCTGAGAAAAAATTTTGAGAAAAAACTTCTAAAAACTTAAAATCAGTTCTTTAAACCTTTAAAATTTAAAACCATGAAACTATTTTTGATTGTATTTTTCTTTCTGTGTAACCTCTTGCCAAGCAAGGAAGTTACCAAAGCAACAGGCTACGAAGTAGGAGATTTTGCTACAGATTTCAAATTGAAAAACGTAGATGGGAAAATGGTTTCTTTGGCAGACTACAAAGATGCCAAAGGGTTCATCTTAGTCTTTACTTGCAATGAGTGTCCTTATGCACTTTTGTATGAAGACAGAATCATAGAACTACATAACAAATTTGCCAACAAAGGCTATCCTGTCATTGCTATCAATGCCAACGATGCGGTCAAATCTCCAGACGATTCTTACGAAAAAATACAAAAAAGAGCTAAGTCAAAGAAATTCCCCTTCCCATACCTCTTTGATGAAACCCAAGAAGTTACTAAAACCTACGGAGCAACTAATACGCCTCACAATTTTGTATTGCAAAAGGAAGACGGCAAATACAAGGTCAGCTACATAGGTGCGATAGACGACAACTCAAGAGATGCAGCTAAAGCTAAGAAAAAATACATAGAAGATGCAGTCAATGCTTTGATAGAAGGTAAGCCTGTCCCTACTACTAAAACCAAAGCTATAGGCTGCACTATCAAGTGGAAAAGTTAGGCTAAAAAATTGATTTTATTTATCTTTTCTTCTCTATACGCCCTTGTCTATGCAGAAATAGGCAAGGGTTAAAAATTAAAAAATTGAAGGAAACATTATGGAAAAATGGAAGCTATTTGCTATAATTTCCATGCTTTTTGCAGGTTTGACCTCTGTCATTGCCAAGTTTGGTATGAAAAATTTGAGTAGTGATGTCGCCCTAAGTGTGAGGACTATAGTCGTTTTTGGTATTGTTACCGTCAATGCGTTTTTATTGAATAATGCTTTGAGTGAAATCAGGCAAGCCCCCAAAAGCAACTTAATCTTCTTAGTTATTTCTGGTATCACTACCTCTTTGTCATGGATTTTTTATTATAGAGCCATGAAAGAAGGGCAGGTTTCTTATGTAGCAAGCATTGACAAAGCCAGCATTGTTGTAACTATTTTGCTTTCTTTTCTGCTACTCAAAGAACCTGTAACAGCAAAAATACTCTTAGGTGCGGGCTTTATCATAGTGGGAATGTTCATACTTATTTGGAAGTAAATCAGCTTTACAGCAAATTTTTGTCGCGCTTTATTATTTATTACTTTACCAATATCTAATCCAATATATTTTTGTCTTATGTCTATTCTAAAAGAAAAATTCTTTTTTAACTTGCTTTTTATCAGCATGTTGCTACTATCTGCTTGTAGTGAAGAACTTACTTATACCCCCAAACCCAAAGGCTATCACTACATTGCACTGCCTACCCCAGAGTATGTAATGCTCCCTGATACTTTTCCATACCTATTTGAGTATTCTAAGCATGCTCGTTTGCTCAACGATACGTCCTATCTGGCGGACAGGTATTGGTTAGAGGTGTATTATCCTCAGTTTGAAGCAAATATAGATGTATCTTACAAACCTATTAATAATCAGAAAGATTTTAGGGAATACGTAGATGACTGCTTTCGCCTTGCCCAAAAGCACAACATCAAAGCCCAAGCTATCAACGAGATAGTAAGCAAAACACCCAAAGGCTACACCAGCGTGGTTTATGAGTTGGAGGGAGATGTACCCAGCTATTTACAGTTCTATGTTACCGATTCTTCTAAGCATTTTTTGCGAACTTCGCTTTACTTCCCTACCTCTACCAAAGGCGATTCGCTTGCTCCTATCATTGACTTTATCAAAAAAGACATGAGCCGCATGATGAATACAGTAGATTGGAATTTGTCAAAGAGTTTTGACGTAAAAGCAAGGAAGTTTAAAAAAATTGGACGTAACCAAATCCAAGAAATTACGAAATAATTTTAACTTTGCTTTTATTTGACATTAAAAATCGGTTAAAACGTGATTACTAAAGAAGAATTTGCAAAAACGCTAAAATTAGACAAATACCAATTAGAGTTGTTGGCAGTGCCACTGATGAAATTGATGAAGATAGACCGCTTCAATGAACTTTTTGAAAAAGCGGGTAACAAAGGCGGCTTAGAGTTTATAGAAACAGCACTCCAAGAATTAAATATCAAATTTGAAGTTTCCCCAGAAGAATTAGCCCGCATTCCTAAGCGAGGAGGCTTTATCGCCATTGCCAACCACCCTTTTGGGGCGTTGGACGAAATGATTTTGCTTGCCCTCATTGCAAAAGTACGCCCTGATTTCAAACTCATGACCGACCCGCTACTACAAGCTATTCCGCAACTCAAAGACAGCTTTACCCCATTTTCCTTAGATGAGCAAACCGATAAAAAATTAAATTCCAACGAGTTAAAAATTGTTTTTGATTATTTACAACAAGGTAATAGCATTGGCATATTTCCCGCAGGGGAGGTGTCGCAGTTCAAAACCAGCATGAGGAAAATAGTAGATAAAGAATGGAACTTGATTGCGGGTAAGTTCATCAAAAAAGCTAAAGTCAATGTCTTGCCTGTCTATTTTTTAGGTTCTAATAGCGTCTTATTCAATTTGTTGAGTATGATTCACCCTTCTTTAAGAGATGCAAAATTACCTTCGGAAATGCTTAACAAAAAAGACAATACAATTATAGTGCGTATAGGTAATCCTATCAGGGCAGAACAATTGGAAAATTTCGTGGACACCTACCAAATGCTTAGGTTCTTGCGTGCAAAGACCTATGCCTTAGGCTCTTCACTCAAAGTCAGCCCATTTTTCCGCAATCCATTTAAAATCAAGCGAAAGCCAGAAGAAATCATAGAGGCAGTTCCTTTAGAGTTGTTAGAAGCAGACATCAACGCCCTTCGCCCTCACGATGTAATACTTTCGCACCAAAATTATGAAGTTTTTATTGCAGAAGCAACCCTTATTCCCAACGTACTCAGAGAAATAGGACGTTTGAGAGAAATAACCTTTCGCAGCGAAGGCGAAGGAACAAACCGTAGCATAGATATAGACGAATACGATGTACATTATTTACATTTGTTCATTTGGGACACGGAAGAAAAGAAAATAGTAGGGGCTTACAGAATAGGTAGGGGAGCAGACTTGTATAATAAGTTTAATATCAAAGGATTCTACCTCAATGAGTTATTTAAAATAGAAAAAGGCTTTGTACCTATCCTGAAGCAGTCTTTGGAGATGGGACGCTCTTTTATCGTAGAGGAGTATCAACGCAAACATGCCTCTCTGTTTTTGCTTTGGAAAGGAGTACTGCTTTACTTGAGGAACAATCCTGAGTATCGCTATCTCATCGGGCCCGTCAGTATTAGCAACAACTTTTCTACGCTTTCCAAAGAACTCATGGTGAAGTTTATCAAAGAGCATCACTACGATTGGGAACTGGCAAAGTTCATCAAACCAAGAAAAAAATTTAAGCCCAATTTGAAGTCAGACGATTCGGAGATTTTGCTTAAACAAAGTTTTAAAAACCTAAAAGACTTGGACTTACAAATTTCTGAGATAGAAGCAACCAATGCCAAAGTCCCTGTGTTGCTCAAAAAATACATCAGCCAAAACTCTAAAATCATTGGCTTTAATATTGACCCCAAGTTCAATGACGCTTTGGACGGCTTTTTGATTATGGATTTACAAAATGTTCCCGAGGACACAATTAAAATGTTAGACAAAGAAGGAGTAAACTCGTAATTTTATTCAATAGAAAATAATCATTATAGAACGCTAAAATTGTACTTTTCTTTATATGTTTTCAGCACTTTACCGACAAGACTTTATGGCAAGGCTCAAATCAGTTGAGTACGATGTCCTCATTATTGGGGGTGGAATTACAGGGGCAGGCATAGCCCTTGATGCCGCTTCGCGAGGCTTAAAAGTAGCTCTCATAGATAAACAAGACTTTGGAGCAGGAACAAGTAGCCGCTCTACTAAATTGATTCATGGAGGGTTACGCTATTTGAAACAACTTGAGGTGGGTTTAGTCATGGAAGTAGGGAGAGAGCGAGAGATTTTGCACCGCAACTGCCCGCACTTAGTAGTTCCAGAAAAAATGTTACTTCCTCTTATCAAAAAAGGAACTTATGGACCTTTGGCGACTTCTTTTGGCTTGTGGGTATATGATAAGTTGGCAGGAGTCAAAGAAGAAGAGCAGCGCATTATGCTTTCCAAAGAAGAAACCGCTGCCCAAGAGCCTTTGTTGAGAAAAGATATTTTAGAAGGAGGGGGACTTTACACTGAGTACCGTACAGATGACGCAAGGTTGACTATTGAAGTGATTAAAACCGCTACTATGCGTTACAAGGCGGATTGCTTGAATTATATTGCTGCTACTGGTTTTATTTACAGTGAAAAAGGGCGAATTACTGCTACCAAAGTCAAAGATGAAATTACAGGAGAAGATTTTGTCATTCGCTCCAAAACTACCGTCAATGCCACAGGACCTTGGGTAGATGAAGTTCGCTCTCTGGATACCTCTAACCCCAATACCAGCAAGTATTTGCAACTTACCAAGGGCGTACATTTAGTAGTTCCTTACCACCGCCTTCCGCTCAGGCAGTCTATTTACTTTGATGTACCTAATGGGCGAATGATGTTTGCTATTCCAAGAGAGGAAGTTACCTACATAGGCACTACTGATACAACTTATAAGGCAGAAATAGATGAACCCAAGGCAAGTGCAGAAGATGTAAGCTATATTTTAGATTCTGCTAACTGGATGTTTCCTTCTGCCAATCTCACTACCAATGACATCATATCAAGTTGGGCAGGTTTGCGTCCTTTGATTCATGAAGAAGGCAAATCCCCTTCAGAAATTTCGCGTAAAGACGAGATTTTTGTTTCTGAGGCATGGCTCATTTCTATCGCAGGAGGGAAATTGACAGGATTCCGTAAAATGGCAGAACGCGTAACTGACAAAGTTTTCAAAAGATTGAAAAAAAAATATCAATACCAAGAAAAAGAGTGTTTTACAGACAAAATTGTACTTTCAGGTGGAGATTTTCCAAGTTACGAAGCCGTAGAAGAGTATGTAGAGGCACTGTCTAAGGAGTTGGTTGTATTTGGTTTAGGGAATAAGGAAGCTAACTATTTGGTCTTTAACTATGGGAAAAATGCTAAGATAGTGGTAGATAAAATCATAGAGTTTCGCTCCAAAGATTATCACTCCCAAGTAGATATGCACTTAGTCATGGCAAGAGCAGAGCTATGGTATTGTTTTCATTTTGAAAATATTAATAATCTAAATGATTTCTTTATTCGCCGTACAGGAAGACTTTACTTCAAAAGGACAAGTATTGAGCCTATTTTAGAAACAATAGCTGAGGAATTAAGCCATTATTTGAGTCTCCAACTAAGCAAAGACCAACTTATCAAAGAATTTGAAGAATACTATAACTTAGTGGTTACTTTTGAACCTGAAGAAGTATAAAATGGAGTCTGAATTGGAAAGTGAAACCTGCTTAGTCTAAATCACAAAAAAACAACTTTGACAAAGTGCTATTCTGAGTTTAAACTTTGTCAAAGTTGTTTTGGTGCATTAGCCTCTCTTGGTTTCGCTAACTCTAATATCGCCGAGCATTACGTCCCAATAGCCAATTTCTCGCCCGTTAATTTGGGTCTTTTTGCGTTCTACGTAAACTGTAATGTCTTTTTTGGTCGTATCTACGTATTTCATGCCCTCTTTGGTAACGCCCTCAAACTTCTGATAGATAGTAATTACCCCAACATATTTCCCATCAGGTTGCCTTTGCAAGTCACTGATATACTGAATATTGTACCAAGAAATGGTAACTCTTTGGTAGTTGAGAGCCATAAGCCTTTCCAAATATTTGCGGACAGGGTAATACTTGATTTCCTTGCGATTAACAGAAGAAACGCCCATTTGGCTGCCGTCCATAAACAATTCCATAGCGCGGTCTATGGCTCTGTTTGCTTCTGAAAAAGGCGTTTTTTTATCACCTATCATGCTGATATACTTGCTCAAATCCTTGACCTTTTCCAATGCCAAAGAGTCCACCGCCAGCTTACGCTCAGGACTAAGTTCAGGCTGGGCTACCGCACTGATTATCAAACCTAAAAACAAGGCGAAAAATAAAACTATCTGCTTTTTTATCATCATGTCAGTAGTGTTTTCGTTTTTTTTAATATGGTAATACTTGATTTTCAAGCATTCTACTTTTTCCTCATCAATTCTAATTCTTTGATTTTACCATTGCTATCATATACAATGTTATCAATATTATTCAAGTTTTTCTTTTGATCTTTGAGGTATTCTAAATATTTTCTGATGGTAGTCGGTTTATCATAATCTTTTTCTCCACCAAAAACACCAATAGCAATCAGTACAGGCGTATCAGGGGAAGCAAACAATTTCAGTGCATCATTGATATAATTATTGGCTTCGTTGGCACTGCTTGCACTGATAATTCTGGTAAAATAGTCATTCAAACTCAATTTAGCAGGTTTTTGTCTTTCCTCTTCCTCTCGTCTGCGTCTTTCCTCCTCTTCGGCTTTTCTCTTTGCCTCGGCAATTTCTGTTTTTTTCTTGCTAATTTTTTCCTCTACTTGTCTTATCAAAGCATTCACTTCAGGGTCATTTAAGCCCATAGCTTTTATACGTGCCAAATCTCGTTCCAATTCTTCAGGAGATTTGCTATTATCAGCAAGGAGTGCTTGCAAGTCCGTTTTAGCCTGAGCTATTTTAGCGGCGCGCTCGGCGGCGGCTTTTTTCTCTGCTTCTTTTTGTTTATTTTTACAACCTGTGTTGATACTTACTAAGGCTATCATTAGGAAAATCAATAGTTTGGATAAACTTGAAGCGTAAATTTTCATGCTTACTTTCATAAATTTTGTTGCGGTTTAAAATGAAATAATAAGGCTTAAGTAATTGTTGTTAGATTGTCTGTGCCAAAATTATGTTTATTTTGACAAAGTAAAAATATGAAATTTATATAATTACACTTTATTTGTAAACTTTCTTTCCTGTTAATTTTTACAAAAATAAAGTTTTTAGCCCCATTTAAACCCTACGACTGACTTTTAGTCTAAGCCTTCAAAAAGCAAGCTAAAACATGAAAACTTCAAGACGCAATTTTCTTAAACAATCTTCTTTGGCGACAGTAGGAAGTATGCTGGTTCCAAGTTTTTTAAAATCTTGGGAACTCCGAGCCAACTCTTTACGGCAAAATGATAAAATCTTGGTCATCATACAACTGTCAGGCGGAAATGACGGGCTAAACACCATAGTTCCTTACTATAATGATGTTTACTACCAATCGCGTCCCTCGATTGCCATTAGCAAAGAAAAAGTACTGAAAACCAATGATGAACTTGGGTTTAATCCTGCTATGCAAAAGTTTAGAGAACTCTATGACGAAGGTTGGGTAAGTGTCATCAACAGCGTAGGCTATCCTAATCCAGACCGCTCTCATTTTAGGTCTATGGATATTTGGCAAACAGGAAGTGCCTCAGATGAATATTTGCGTTCTGGCTGGTTGGGAAGATACTTAGACTCTACTTGTCTGGCAGATGTCTGCCAGCCTTTTGAGGCTATAGAGATAGATGATACTTTGAGTTTAGCTCTCAAAGGGGAGCGAGTGAAAGGACTTGCGCTACAAAATCCACAAAAATTGTATCAAAGTACACAAAATCCTATTTTTGAAAGACTTAAAAAAGCAAACCCTACAGAAGATGCTCATGAAAATGTAGCCTATTTGTATAAAACCATTGCCGAAACAGCTTCCTCAGCAGAATACATTTACAATAAGTCAAAAGTACAGAAAATTACCACAGACTATCCACAAGGCAGGTTATCTAAGCATATAAAAACCATTGCTGAACTTATTATCTCTGGGGTACAGACAAGCGTTTATTATGTTTCGCTTTCTGGATTTGATACCCATATTCGCCAAAATTTTCAACAAGATAGATTATTGGAAGAGTATGCTGGAGCGGTTCATGCTTTTGTACAAGATATGAAAAAGCACAATAAGATGAATCAAGTCATGATAATGACCTTTTCAGAGTTTGGGAGGCGAGTAGCACAGAACGGAAGCAATGGGACTGACCACGGCACAGCCAATAATTTGTTCATTATCAATGGGAACTTAAAAAAAGCAGGATTTTATAACCCCGCTCCTGACTTGACCGATTTGGACGAGGGAGATTTAAAATACCAGATAGATTTTAGAAATATTTATGCAACTTTGATACAAAAATGGCTACAGGCTGATAGCAAAGCTATTTTAGGAAAAGATTTTCAAATGATTGATTTTGTTTGATACATTGTTTTAACAAAATTTGTCAAAACTAACTATTTTCCAACTTTCTTTTTTGTCTATGATATTTTCAATAAATTGCCATCGAGGTAGCGAGCCATTTTTTACAGTTTAAGTTTAAGTATAAAATTAACTGATAACTAATGAAATATAGCATTTAGGTTCGCCAAAATATTTAATCTAACTTTGCTTGTATGTCAAATATTCATCGTAGGAATTTTATTAAAAAGGCTTCTTTGGCAACCACTTTGGTAGGAACAACATTGGCTTGTAACAATGAGAAACAAAGTAATGAAAATCAATCAAATGAAAGTAGTAAATTTGAAACAGAGTTTAACTGGCGAATGGTAACTACTTGGTCACCCCATTTTCCCGTTTTGGGGGAAGGAGTAGATATGTTTGCCAAATGGTTAGAGGAACTCTCAGGTGGACGAATCAAAGTACACGTTTACGGTGGAGGCGAGTTAGTACCACCTTTAGAAGCATTTGAGGCGGTAAGTCTGGGAGCAGTGGAGTTGGCACATGGGGCGCCATATTATTGGGCAGGAAAAGTCCCTTCTTGTCAGTTTTTTGCTTCCGTCCCTTTCGGTATGAATGCCCAGCAAATGGTTTCTTGGATTCTTAGAGGCGGTGGCATGGAACTTTGGAGAGAAGCATACAGCCCTTTTAATCTTATTCCTTTTTTAGGGGGCTGTACAGGAATGCAAATGGGGGGCTGGTTCAACAAAGAAGTCAATAGCATCAATGACCTCAAAGGACTAATAATGAGAATACCCGGCTTAGGGGGAAAGGTAATGACCAAGGCAGGTAGCTCCACAGTAACCGTGGCTGGTGCAGAGGTTTATACTAACTTAGAGCGCGGAGTGATAGATGCTACAGAATGGATTGGACCTTACCACGACTACTTGCTTGGATTACACAGGGTAGCCAAGTACTATTATTATCCAGGTTGGCACGAACCCGGTACACCTTTGGAAGTAATCATTAGCAAAAAAGCCTACAATGCTCTCCCCAATGACTTGAAAGCCATTTTCGAGGCGGCAACTCATCAGCTACATAACTGGATTTTTGCAGAGTTTGAACTAAAAAATGCCCTTTATTTGGAAAAGCTCATCAAAGAAGAAAAAGTTACACTCAAACGCTTCCCTGAGGAAGTGCTGGCAGTGCTACGAAAGTATGCCTTTGAGATTTATGAACAATTAGCCGAGACTGACCCCATGAGCAAAAAAGTATATACTTCCTACAAAAGCTATCGCCAACAAGCTATCCGATATTCAGAGGTAAGCGAGAAAGTTTTTTATGAGAGTATTCAAGAAGGGTGAGGAAGCAAATCTGTGAAATCTGCTATCTCAGCAGAAGATAGCAGAAGGAGAGGAAGTAAAAAAAAGCACTTTTGAAGGAAGTCTATTTTAACTTCAACTTTTCCATTTCTTTTTCATTTACTTCTAAACCTAAACCTATTTCCGTTGGGATAAATAGGAATCCGTCTGCAAACTTAAGTGAATTGTTAAATAATTGGTTAAGACCAAGTTCTGTACGCATTCCTGCAAATTCTTGTACTTTGGCGGCGTTTGTAATAGAACCAATAAAGTTCAGGCTTGCTGCTGTAGCTAAGGTAGGGCGGGTATTGTGTACCATAATTTCTTTTTCAAAAGCCTGTGCCATACCTGAAATTTTTTTACATTCGCTGATTCCACCACATTTTATTAAATCTAAGTTGAGGCAATCAGGATTTCCATGAATAATCAAATCTCTGAATTGCCATTTGTTGTATTCATGTTCTCCTGCATTTACTTCGCAAGGCAGTGCTTCTACAACTTGTCTAAGTCCTGCATAGTCCATGCTTGACACGGGTTCTTCTATCACTTTGATATTAAAATGCTCATGTAATTTTAAGCCTAATTCTATTGCTTTCCCTGCGGTGTAACCGTTGTTGAAATCTACAAAAATTTCAATCTCATCACCTACAGTTTTACGAATAGCTTTAATACAATCATAAGTGAAATTAAAAGGTGGATTGCGGTCTCTGTCATAGAGTTGCATACGTGCCTTGATGGTTTTATAACCCGCCTCTACGAATTTCATGCCTTCGCTTGCCATTTCATCAGGAGTTTTAAACCCTCCCTTTTTGCGCCTTCCATAGCTGCCATAAACAGCTATTTTTTCTAATTTATTTCCGCCAAGTAATTTGGAAACAGGCATTTCTAAAATTCTACCTTTCAAATCCCAAAGGGCATTATCCACGCCAGCTACCGCACCGGGTACAAAACCTGTACTCCCTCCTTCAAAACCTTCAAAAAACATCTCAGTCCATAGATGCTCTGTATCGAAAGGGTCTTTACCTATCAATACGGGTTTTAAAATTTCATCTACTATTTTAGCATTAATAGGAGTAAATTCATGGTCGCCCTCACCCCATCCTGATATACCGGCATCTGTTTCTACTTTTACATAGGAGGCTTTTTGATGAGCATAGGCTTTAACATTGGTAATTTTCACCATTTTGCGCACAGTTGCTATTTTTTTTTCTTTTGCAAGTATAGGTATTGAATTCGCCCAAAATAGACTCAGACCAATAATTTTTAAGAAATCTTTACGAGAAAATTTTATTTTCATAAAAGTTTATTTATACAATAACCAATAATAATTTTTGGCAAGATTATTTTTCCCAGATGACATTTTGAGTAAACCGTAGCTCCTGCAATAATGGAGTTTCCTTTATTTGGATATGACGAAGTAAAATATTGCGGATAGGTTTTGATACTACCCCTACAATTTTTATCCCAATTTTTTCTATTTTTTTAAAAGTCAGGTTGCTAAGGTAAATATCTTGAAAATCAGGGGGGGAGTTGCCCCCACGATAACCATGATAATCCATTTGGAATAGGATTCCTATATTTTTACAATTTTCAAAAGATATATTTCTTATAAACACACGCTTAACATAGCCTCCTCTATCTAAGTTACACTTAAAATTGATACCATTAGGGGTATTTTTTACTTGGCAGTTCTCTACAAAGATGTTTTCTACGCCTCCTGACATTTCAGAACCTATGCAAAAGGCGTTGCCTACATTAGATTTAAACTTACAGCTCCTAATAATTATATTTTTAGTCCCTTGTCTATTCCATGCGTCATTATCTCTTCCTGCTTTAATTGAAATAGGGTCATCATCTGTATCTATGTCGCAGTTCTCAATCAATACGTCTTGGCAGGAGTCTGGGTCTATGCCGTCATCGTTAGTTGTTCCCTTTTTTATGGTCAAGTTTTTGATAGTAATATTTTTAGAAAAAACAGGATGAACAGTCCAGAAAGGGCTTGATTTTGCTGTAAAACCTTCCAATAAAATATTTTTACATTCATAAAATTCTATCAGTGAGGGTCTAAGATAATGTTCTGCTCCAAAAATACGCAGGCTATCAGGAACTAAATCATTCCCCATCTGTCGCAGTAGATTTTTGTCTTTTTCTTGATTTTTACCATCGTTATCTTTTTTCCATAGACTCCAAGTACCTTCTGTTTGTCCATCTAATGTTCCTTCACCTGTAATTGCCAAATTCTCTTGCTGATAGGCGTAAATAAGTGGAGAATAGTTATAACATACCGTTCCTTCCCAACGAATCTTTACATTAGGTAGATAGTGTTGTGGATCTGTTCCAAAGCGAATAGTGGCTTCTTTTTCCAGATGTAAATTTACATTGGAAAGTAATACAATAGAGCCATTTACTAAGTAATTTCCTTTGGGAATAACAACCTTTCCTCCTCCGCTTGCTGAGCATCTTTGTATAGCCTCTGCGATGGCTTTTCTATTATCTGTTTTCCCATCGGCTACTCCTCCAAAGTCTTTAATATTAAATATCTTATTAGGGAAAGTTGGGACAACTATTTGCTTTAAAATTAGAGCTACATTTTGCCAACCTGATTTTTCTTGTCTAAGAGCAGTTTTTAAATCAAATTTGTTAGGTGCTTTGTCTTTATAAGTTTTACAAGAAATTATTAATAGGCAAATAACGAAAAAGCAAGTTTTATAGATATAATCATTTTTCTTTTTGAAAAAAGTAGAAAGTTGAGAAGTCATAGTTTTGATAAAGAATTTAAAAAAAGCCTTGATAATCAAGAACTACCAAGGCTAAACTAATTAGTAAAATGAAAATGAAATCTATCTGATAGTACCGTTACTATTCTTACACCAAGAACCGTCTGCCGTCCAATCACTTGAGGAGTTTCGTATTGCTCCTTTGAAGTTTACATTGGAAAACCAAGAATTAAAAGTAGATGGATTGAAACTGGCTACTATTTCTGTTGTTGGAGCGGGGCTACCTACTCCAATTCCTGCAATAACCTCGGTAGAATTATTATAAAGAGGTTGTGAGAACACGGTAGCATTATCTCTGAATAAAGTGCCGCGAATATTGAACAAGGAAGAATATGCTAAAAAACGATTTCCCGAAAGGTCGGTAGCTGTACCATTTTCAGCGCGAAATCCAAAATCAGGCATACTTGCAATTACTGTATTTACTATGCGGTAACCGGTGGTTGTGTTGCGGATACGTACTCCGTCAGCAGAGCCTAATCCTGCGGCATTACCCGGTCCTAAGAGTGTCATATTAGCTATAGTAAAGTTAGAGCCATCTCTGCTTTCAAACTCGCCACCGTCTCTGCTAAGTGAAGTCATGGCAATCCAAAACTGTCCAAAACCTGTATAGCCTACAAAACCATCATCATCGACTCTATATCCGCCATCTACTGCATCAACGCTTACTAAATATTTAGCTCTACTAGTACCTCCGTTAAATCGTATGCCTTGCCCAAACGATTTAAAGGATTGCAAGTATTGTATAGTCGTTCCTGAGCCAACTGAATTGAAGCGAACTGCCCCTGTTGTACTTAGGTCTTGGGGGTCTCTGCCACCATATTCTACCCTAATATAAGAAAGTATGCCAGAGTTATCATTAGCATTATCTCTTGCTTTTCCATAGATATCAATACCTTGCCAATCTCCTGAAGCAGGAATTGTACCTTTGAGGATTTTATCAGATGTCATGATTATAGGTCTGTCCTTAGTCCCCTGCGCTCTAATACTTGCGCCCGCAGGAATGCGAAAGGTAGTAACTTTTTGAGGATTATCCGTATTGGCATAAATTTCAGTTCCTTCCTCTAAAATGAGTGTAAGCCCTTCTTCTATGGTAAATAATCCTTGAATAAGGTATGCTTGCCCTCTTTTAAAGGTGTATTCATCTACATTAATGATAGTTGAGGTAGCTCCTTCTGGTGGTTCTATGGAGATGACTTCCTTATTTCCTAAGGTGATTTTTCGTTCTGTAAATAAAGCTCCTACAATGCTAAGTATAAGTTCTTGCTTCTGTGAGGTCGTGCCTCTTTTATCAATAAGTTCAAAACTTAATTTTATTCTATCTCCATTTTTTGCAGATATAGGCACAGCATACTCATAAACAATATTGCTAGCAAGCGGGTCGGGGAAGTTACTTATCTCATTGACAAGGGCAGATGAAGTATTATTAATTGACTGGTATATCTTAATACTTTGCAGACCTGCAGCCGACTGTGCAGTAAGTGGTATTCTAACTGTACCAGTAGCCACCCCCTGTCTTTCCATTCTTCCATCGGTAATGAATATTTGGGGGGCAGGAAACTTGTACGCGAAATCTTTTTTTTCGCAACTGCTAAAAGCAAATGCTAAAAAGAAAAGTAAGTATATTTTTTGTAATATTTTCATTTTCAATAATTTTTAATTAAAATATATTTTAGATAGTTTTGACTATTGTTTTAAAATCTTAAAAACTATAAGACACTCCAAATCTGTTCCACCAGTCATAGTATTCTATATTGCTTGGTCTTGACCTGATACCAAAATATTCCAGCTCTGGACGATTGGTAAGATTAATAAACTCTGCATAGACTCTAAAACCTTTACCTATGTTATAAGAGGCTTGTAAATCAAGTTGGTAGCGGTCAGCTCGCCATGTATCAAAGTCGTTGCTATTGAGTGTACCTACTGGACCTAAACTTCTAATAACGCCACCATTGAAATTTAAAGCAGCCCTGGCACTAAATCCTTTCCAATCGTAAGAAAGAGCAAAATTACCTGTATGTGTAGCTTGCCCTGGAAGTCTGATATTTTTACGATCAAAGGTAGAAGCCTTAGAGTGCGTATAAGTATAGTTTGCATAAATACCAATACCAGAAAGTATGCCCGGTAAAAAGTCTAAGTTTGCTTGGATATTGACCTCTGCTCCATAGAGGTCTGCTACCTCGCCGTTCTGAGGTTGCTCTATGGTAAAATCAAGTGTTACTTGCTGAGTTTCATTTGGATTGTTGGGATTTCTAATACTTACTGTTCTCTGCCCCACAAAATTTCGATTAAAATTGAAGTCATTGATTTTCTTATAGAAAACACCGCCAGAGATAATACCCACATTTTTCAAAAATTTCTCGAACATAATGTCAAAATTGGTAGAACGTGCAGGAAGCAAATCAGGGTTACCTAAGTCGATTTCTTGGTTAATTACACTAATTCGCTGTGTTGGGGCAAGAGCCACAAAGCTCGAGCGGGCAAAACTGTAAGTTAATGCTGCTCTAAGAATAGTAAGCGGGTCTATACTATATTTTATATGAAAATTAGGTAATAAGAAATCAAAACTTCTATTTCCTGCTACCTCGCTGATAGTGCCAGAGCTAACATTAGAGCCATCAGAAGTTTCATAAGCAAAAGCTTTATAGGTTACGTTAGTTCTCTCATAGCGTAAACCAGCTAAGAACATAAATTTTTTTATATTCAGTTTAGCCATACCATAACCTGCGATTACTTCTTCATTTGCATCATAAAATTGAGGTACTGATTGGTTCAAATTGCTCTGTTCATCTCTTTGAAATAAACTTGCATTAGCATTAATAAATTGGTCTGTCAAAGACGGGTTAATAGTAGGTCCGAAACGTACTCTCCCTCTCAGAAACTGCTGGTCTTCTCTACCACTTAGCACAGAAGCAAAGAGACTTGTAGTATTTACTGTTCCATCATTCACAAAATCTCTTTCATCAAACTCTATACGGCGAGTACTGGTAATATTTCTGTATTTAGTTCCAAACTTTATGATACCATTATTTTCGTTGAGTTGGAAGGGAATTCCAAAGTTGATTTTAGCAGACCTGTTTTGTGCTTTGACAATAGTATTTCTGTCGCTATAGCTTCTAAACGAATTGACGATAAAAGGATTATTAATATCTACTTCTGGATTTCGTGCTACTACGTTAAGGAAGTCAGTACCATAATCTACTAACCTTGCTTGTAAAGGGCTCGTTCTAAAGTCATAAGAACGTCCTTTGTTATCTTCATTGTTTGCAGTAGAAGAAAACAGAATGTAATCTATGATTAGTTTTCGGGACTGATGCACGCCCTCTAAGGTAAATGTATTAGTCCTTACATCAAAAGTTCTTGGGTTAATGAATCTACGCACTACCGTAGAGCGATTGATGTTGGGTAAACCTTCTCCTGCCTCTATTTCCCATTGTGGAGCGGTAGGTGTGCCTCTATTAAAATCAAATTGAGACCTTTTTTCATTATCGCTGTCAAATCGCCTACTGTACATATAGTTAAAAGTCAGACGATTTTTTTCATTAAATTTATAGTCTGTAGTGGCAGAAAAACCAGTGCGTGTGCGTATATTTTCTAAGTCTCTTAGGCGATAATATACAGGAAGAACATACTGCTTACCGTCTGAAGCAGTAGTATAATTAGCAGGATAGCTGTACTGAGTTCGGTCTCGCCCATTATCAGTAGCAAAGTAACTACCACCTATGCTGATGCCCAGTTTCCCATCAGTTATCTTATCAGTAGCAAAAAATCTCTGATTAAAACTTGCTCTGCCGATAGCATTGAGCCTCTGAATAATATTATTATAACCACCTCCTAACTCTACTTTCCCTTTCAATTTAAGTCCTTTAGCAATAGGCGTTTTCAAGTCTATTGTACCACCTATATTATCGCCATCCATATCGGGTGTAATTGCTTTGGTTACTTCTATAGAAGATAGTTGGTCAACGGGAATAACAGAGAGTTCTTGGTTTCTTTGTCCTTCTGACTGTGAACCGGGAATCTGCTCGCCATTTACGTTTACTGTGGTAAATGAAGGAGGCGCACCTCTCATCTGTACTTCTCCACCCTCTCCTCTATCTCTTTCTATGTTGATACCTGGCACTCTTTGCAAAGCCTCAGCCACATTCAAATCAGGAAAACGTCCTATCAAATCTGCGGAAATGATATTTTTAATATTGTCTGATGCTCTTTGCTGATTGAGTGCCTTTTCCTGTCCCTCTAAATTACCTTTCACTACAACCTCACCAAGAACTTTATTATCGCTTACAAGGTTAAAGTTTAAAATATTCACTTTATTAGCTTCAATCTCTATACTTTCCTCTATTGCTACATAACCCAAATAACTGACTATAAATACTTGTTTGCCTTCAGGAACCAAGTTAATTTGATACTCTCCTTTAAAGTCAGTTGCGCCGCCTTTGGTTGTACCCTTTAATATTACTGTGGCACCGGGTAAAGGTTCGTTGGTATTAAAATCTATGACTTTGCCTTTAAGTGTTCCAAAAGCAATAGTTTTAGTTTGTTTTACTTCCTCTTGTTTGTCAAGTTCCTTGTACCTACTAATGATTAACTTTTTACCTGCCATATGAATAATCGCTCCGTCATCTGAGAAAATGATTTCTAATACCTTCATCAATTCCTCTCCTCGAACATCAATTGAAATCAATCGTTGATCGTTAATTTCATCAGTACTATAGACAAATCGGTAGGGAGTTTTTTTCTCAATTTGTTTAAGGATGTACTCAATAGTCTGATTTTCAACTTTTAATGATATAGTTTCTCTGATAACTTGTGCAGTTTGCGAGTAAACCTTATTGACACAAACAAGCAAGATGACTAGTAAAATAAGTAAACTTGCTAATTGGCTGATGCGATAATTAATAGTTTTCTTTTTCATATTTACTTTGTTATTGTGATTTGCACTAAGTTTTGAATGAGCTTACCTACAAGCTTTCCCTTTGATTTTCACTTCCTTCTGATTAATTTCAAACTGAATATCTAAGGCTTTTTGCATGAAAATCAAGACATTTTCCAATGATTCATTCTTAAAATCTCCTGTAAGATGGCATCTAAGAAGATTTGGATTACTTACTGTGATAGTAACTCCATACCATCTTTCTAATTCTTTGATTATCAAAGACATATTTGAGTTTTCAAACTTTAAAATCCCTTCTTTCCAAGCTATGTAATTAGCTGGATTTACCTTTTGCTTACTTATTTTTTTATTTTGTAAAGAAAAATTTCCTTTTTCATTAGGAGAAAGCACTACAAAATTTGCTTCATTTTCTGCTTCTGAAATCTTTACTTTCCCTGTAACTACTACAGTTTCAGTTTTTTGTTCATCATCAAAAGCTCTTACATTAAAGGAAGTACCTAAAACTTGCATCTTAGTTTTAGGCGTAGTGATGCAGAAGGGTTTATTTGGGTTATGAGCTACTTCAAAGAATGCTTCTCCATTCAGGCTTATCTCTCTCATATTTCCCTGAAATTGAGAAGGATAGGTAAGTCTGCTTTCCGAATTAAGCCAAACCTTAGTACCATCAGGAAGGCGTAGCTGTAGTTTCTGTCCTTTCGGGTTTATTTTTTCTATTATTTTGGATTTTATCTCTGTAATAGATTGATTAACAGTCTTTTGATTGTTTTCATTTCGCCACCATACTGCTATTACAATTAGGCAGAAAGCTATTGTAGCTGCTATTCCTATTGCATACTTTTTGAAAAAAATCTGGATTTGCTTAGTGTATGGCTTACCTTTATGGTTTAACATAATTAGACTTTCTTCTTCTATACGATAGGTTAGCTTCTTAAAAGCCAAATGACTATCAAAAGTAGACTCATCTTGTTTTTTACTGTGCCAAATCCGATACATCTCTTGATAAAACTCTTCATTATTAGGATTTTGATTTCTCCATGCCCAAAGCTTACTTTCTTCTTCCGCATTTGCTTCCCCTGCAAGATACTTAGCAATAAGTTCCCAATTAGTTTCCATAAATTTTGCTTATTGTGTTTGATAGATAAGACGATAAAATAAAACTTTACCCTTACAAAGCAATAAAGTATATGGTGTTGATTTCACATGTATGATAGTTTATTTTGGTTTGCCCAAACTAATATTTTGAAATGATGTCAATGGTAAAGCAGTTTCTTTGAAAAAGTAGTGGAACGTCTAAATAATCTGCTAATTCTTCTCCTCAACCAACAGTTTCTACCTTCTATACCTTTGGTATATTTTTTACCTATTAAATGCTTGAAATAAGGTAATAAATCTGCAAGACTAAGCGTCCCTAATCCTTCCACCTGTCAGTTGCATAAAAATCTATCTCTATTCCTTCCAATCTTTTAAGTAAGTCTTTGATTCTGTCGCAGCGGCGAACCGCTTTTATTACGCTTGCCCATAGTAACTGCCAAGATTTCTTTACTTTCGCTACAATAGGCATACAAAATCCACACTTTCTTTTCCTTTTTTCCTATAAAACTCCATGCTTCATCAATTTGAACTCTTTGATAATACTTTTTTTGAGGTTTGATTTGTACTTGTTTTCCCCATTTTAAAATCAATCTCAAGACAGCATTTATACTGACTAAGAGCACATTACAAATATCTCTCACACCACTACCACGTAAAAGCATAGGCTTCATCAACTCTTTTATCTCAGGATTACAAGCATTATAAAAATATTCATCTTGAAACTGTTTATCACAAGATTTACATTTGTAATTTTGCTGTCCATTGGACTTTTTACCATTTTTTACTACTGTCGCACTATGGCAATCAGGGCAGTTTAGCTTTTGGATTACTTTAGACATAATCACAAAATTAAATCCTCTTTGCCTATTTTCAACTTAT
>NZ_FONY01000010.1 GCF_900113045.1 Thermoflexibacter ruber | reverse complement strand
ACTAAAAGAAGAATTTGCAGAAAGAAACTTGCACTTAATCACTAAGTTAAGAGCTAATATGAAGAAAAATCAAGTATTAACAGAACCACAAGCCTATTATTTAAGGCATAGAGGATTGATAGAAACTGCTTTCGATGTACTTAAAAATCAACTAAATATAGAACATTCAAGGCACAGAAGCCCTAAAAATTTTCTTATTAATTTGCTGGCAGGCTTAATTGCTTATACATTTTTGGAAAAAACACCAAACATAAAAGCATATCCACAAAAATTAGAGGACAAACAAATTGTATTTATTCAAGAAAATGTAAAATAATTCACGTTAAAATAGCATTTTCAAAATCTAAACCTAAATTTTTTAATTCTCAAATATGAGCGATATTACCAAAGACATCATACCCGTAGTCATAGGGATAGACATAGGAGGTACAAATACAAAATTTGGCTTTGTGGATAAAGAAGGCAATTGCTTAGAGGAAGGCTCTATGCCTACGAAGGCAGAGCAGGAAATCAAACAGTTCTTGCCTCGCCTTTACCAAAGTATAGATGACCTTTTAAAAACTATTTCCATTCCCGTAGAAATACGCGGGATAGGCATTGGCGTACCCAACGGGAACTACTATACAGGAACAGTAGAAGATGCCGCCAATATCAACTGGGGGAAGATGGTGCCTTTGGCTTATTTGGTACAAGAACACTACAAGTTACCTACTGTACTTACCAATGATGCCAATGCCGCTGCCATAGGGGAAATGCTTTTCGGAGTAGCACAAGGCATGAAGGATTTTATTATCATCACGCTTGGAACAGGTTTAGGAAGTGGCTTAGTCGCTAACGGGCAATTAATCTATGGACATGACGGATTTGCAGGAGAATTAGGGCATTTGATAGTCGACCCTAATGGTCGCTTTCACGGCAACAGCAACCAAGGCGTTTTAGAGGCGTATGTATCTGCCACAGGGATTAAACGCACTGCCTTTGAAATGATGGCAAAAATGATAGAACCAAGTCCTTTGAGAGATGTGTCTTTTAATCAATTAGATGCAAGTATGATTACTGATGCCGCACTCAAAGGAGATGCTATCGCTATTGCCTGTTTTGAATATACAGGTCGCTTGTTAGGCATGAAATTAGCAGATGCAGTGGCTCATCTAAGCCCAGAGGCTATTGTACTGTTTGGAGGTTTGACCAAAGCAGGCAAGTATTTGTTAGAACCAACAAAAAAATATATGGAAGCCTATCTTTTTCCTATCTATCGCAACAAGGTCAAGCTCCTTATCTCTGGCTTAGAAGGCAAAAATGCCGCCGTGTTAGGAGCAAGTGCATTGATTTGGAGCGAGTTAGAAAAGAAAAAAGAAATCACAGTGCAGTAATTTCTTATCAATGTATATGAACGATGTTAGATTTACCCAAGTACAAAAATTTTTTTGACGATGTCTATGCAGTAGTCAGGCTTATTCCCAAAGGGAGGGTTACTTCCTATGGAGCAATTGCAGAGTACTTGGGTATGAAAAGTAGCGCGCGTATGGTCGGATGGGCAATGAATGCCGCACATACTGACCCAAGTGTACCCGCTCATAGAGTAGTAAATAGGAGTGGAATACTGACAGGAAAACATCACTTTGGCTCGCCAACAAGAATGCAAGAACTTTTACAAGCAGAAGGAATTACTGTCGAGAACGACCAAGTCAAAGATTTTGAAAAACTATTTTGGCATCCTTTGCAAGAGTTAGGATAAAATTAACGAAACCAACTTTTTTTATTTTCTTTCAAAACCTTAAAAAACCTTGACAATGAGAAAACTACTTTACCCAATTTTTTTCTTCTTATTCATTTTCAATGCTTTTGCTCAGTCCACCAAACCTGTCTTAACAGTAGATAGAATTATGCAAGACCCCAAAACTTGGATAGGGACAGCCCCCTCCCAAGTACAATGGTCTGAGGACAGCAAAACGATTTACTTTCAGTGGAATCCTGACAAAGAAGAAGTTAGCTCACTTTACGGAGTAAATATTGGCGATGGCAAAATTTTCAAAGTAAGCCCTGAACAAAAAGCTAAGTTATTGCCTTTCAATGCGGTATATAACAAAACACGTACAAAGGCACTTTTCATCAGAGAAGGCGATATTTTTCTCAAAGAAATTCCCAACGGAAATATTCTCCAACTTACTGGCACGGGAGATTTTGAGTTTAGCCCTCGTTTTTCGCTTGACGAAAGCAAAATTATTTTCCAAAGAGGAGATAACATATTCTCTATCAACTTGAAAACTGCCGCTTTAACCCAATATACTGATTTCAAAAGAGGCTCAAAACAGCCTGAGCCTAAAAAAGATGAGCAGGACAAGTGGTTAGAAAATGACCAACTGCGTTGGATTCAGGTTTTAAGGGAAAGAAAAGAAAAGGCAGACAACGCTAAAAAACGCCAAGAAGCAGAAAGTAAGTTTTCTATCAAGGCAAAAAAGCCTTTGGAGATTTATATACAAAATAAAAGTGTGGAGAATTTGACTTTAAGTCCCGATGAGAAATTTGTTACTTATCGCCTTGCCCAAAGACCTGAAAAGCCTAAAAATGCCATAGTTCCCAATTATGTAACCCAATCGGGCTACACCGAAGACATCAATACTCGCACCAAAGTAGGAAGTGACCAAGGCTCGTATGAATTTTGGGTGTATGACATTCAAAAAGATACAACTTTCATGGTCGACTTCAAAGACCTACCTAACATCAGCAAGAAGCCCGAATTTTTGAAGGAGTATGAGAAAACAAAAAAAGAGCCTGAAAAACCAAGAAAAGTTGTTCCTGCAAATATTTTGTGGACTGAGGATGGAAAAAAGGCAGTTTTAGTAATCAATTCTATGGACAACAAAGACCGGTGGTATGTGGATTTTGATGTAAGAACTGGAAAGTACAAAAACTTGGTTCAACTGCATGATGAGGCTTGGATTGGCGGACCGGGCATCGGTGGTTTTGTATTTGGCTCTGGTACTGCGGGCTGGCTTCCAGACAACAAAACTTTCTATTTCCAATCAGAAGAAACAGGCTATTCGCACCTCTATACTATCAACGTAGAAACAGGAGTAAAAAAGGCACTTACTTCTGGCAAATACGAAGTGAGAGGCGTAGAACTTTCCAAAGACAAAAAGTTCTGGTATTTGACTACCTCCGAAGTTCATCCGGGTGAAGACCACTTTTACAAAATGCCCTTAGAAGGCGGTAAAGCCATCAAACTGACCAATATGACAGGAGGCAATGATATTACTCTCTCGCCTGATGAAAAATACTTGGCTAACTTATATTCTTATAGCAACAAGCCCATAGAACTCTATTTGGCTGAAAACAAGGAAAATACCAATTTCAAACAATTAACCTTTTCGCTGACAGAAGATTTTAAGACGTACCCTTGGAGAGACCCCGAAGTACTGACTTTCAAAGCAAGAGATGGAGCAGACGTTTATGCTCGTCTTTACAAGCCTGAGAACGCCAAGGAGAATGCCCCTGCGGTGATTTTTGTGCATGGGGCAGGTTATCTGCAAAATGCACACAAACGTTGGAGTTCTTATTTCCGAGAGTATATGTTTCATAACTTATTGGTAGATAGGGGCTATTATGTTTTGGACATAGACTATCGAGCAAGTGCTGGTTATGGAAGAGATTGGCGTACAGGTATTTATCGCTTTATGGGTGGTAAGGACTTAGATGACCATGTGGACGGAGCAAAGTTCTTAGTAGAAAAGTACAAGGTGAATCCTAAAAAAATAGGCATTTATGGCGGTTCTTATGGTGGCTTCATTACACTAATGGCAATGTTCACTACTCCTGATGTATTTGCGGCGGGAGCAGCACTTCGCCCTGTAACCGATTGGGCGCACTACAATCATGGCTACACCAATAATATTTTAAATACGCCTGTCTTAGATAGTCTAAGCTATGCAAAAAGTTCGCCCATTTACCATGCCGAGGGACTAAAAGGAGCATTGCTAATGTGTCATGGCATGATAGATGTCAATGTGCATTTCCAAGATGTAGTTCGCTTAGCTCAAAGACTAATAGAGTTAAGAAAAGAAAATTGGGAATTGGCAGTTTACCCCCTCGAAGACCACGGCTTTGTAGAGCCTACGAGCTGGGCTGATGAGTATAAAAGAATTTTAAAGCTATTTGAGCAAAATTTGCGAGAATAAAGGTTTTTGAAAACTATTTCAATTTTAGATTATAACCTCATCATTTATGATTCATAGTGATTTAATATTCTCTTTACGGGCAGTTTAAAGTGGCTACTTATTTTTGCTTAAACAAAAATCAAAGTACTATGATAACAGCAATGGAAGTAGCCGCTTATGTTTTTTTTATCGTGCTGATAGTAACCTCTTTTATTATCGGAGCATGGTTGGAGAAAAGCGAAAAAGCCTTTTGGCGTAAGCGAAAAGAAGAACATGAGAAAAGCAAAACGACAGTGAATTAGAATTTTATCAATCAATTCCGTAAACCATTCGTGCAAATTGGTGCGATTCGTGGCTACAAACCATTCGTGCAAATTGGTACTTCGTACCGAGTGCAATTCGTAGCTAAAAGCACTTCTCCAAAATCACTTTTTCAAACAAACACATTCCCTCCAAAACAATCAGTGGCGAGCAGAAGTCAAAGCTATCTCCTTTTGTCCTGCGCTCCCTTGCTGCAACGTATTCAGGGTAAGTCGAGAGGTAGTTGCGGAAAGTTACAGGCAAAAGTTCCATTTCTCGCTTGATTGTCTGCGTGTTAATCAGTTTAAAACGGTCAGCAAATTGGCAATATAAATCCACAAACTTTTGCAACTGCGCAAACTGACTTGGCACACCAAACGCCCCATCAAAATTTTCCAAGTGATGCACTTCTATTTTGTCCAAATGAGTAAATTCATGCCCCTCAAAGCGGTAGCCAGACTCTCCTATGATTTCAGGTATTTCATTGGCATTGCTCATGTCCACCTCTTGGGAAGTAGAAAGCCCAAAGGAAACTTCTGATTTGTGGTGCTTGCCGCCTAAGCTACTTAAAAGCCTCAAATCTGTTAGGTTTCGCAAACCTGACAGATTTACTCCTGCAAGGAAGCAATCATTATAAAACTGCTCTCCAAGCCCCTGCACCACGCTTGGCAACCAATCAAAAATTTTACCTCCTTTGCCATAAAAGCCCCTTTGCACCATTTTGATTTCGGGATATTTTTCTATAACCTTAGCTGTAATTTGTCCACTGTAAAAACTCAAAAGCCCTGTAATGAAAGCACTTACTGCAAAAATTTCCTTTGCCTCGGTGCGGAAAAAAGTCTTATACAAGTTATCCAAATCCTCGTGATTGAGGCGGTCAAAAAGCACATTGAGGAAATAGGGTGCGGTTTGCTCATTGATATTTTTGATACCATAAATTGTCCCGATGTGAGGCATCTGCTCCACAAAAGTCTGAATAGCCGTCTGCAACTTGCGGGATTTTTTTACACTTTCTGCCAAAGCCGAAGCCGCTACTAAGACCGAACTTTGCTTGATGAGGCGATTGATGTAATTCCCTTTTTCGTCTTTTACCTTCAAAATCATCAAAATATCTGTTGTACTTCCCCCTACATCATAGCCCACTACTAAAATATCTTGCGAAGGCGACATTCCCCCCAAACTACTCAAAGCATACTTACAAACTGCTTCACTTTCGGTCAATGCTCTGTGGTCTATTGCATGGACTGCGGCAACTTTTGCTTTTGCATACTGCTCATTCAAAGGTTTTTGCATGGCTACGCTTTCCCACAAAAGCCCATATTGGATACGTGTACTTTCGCTCATTGCCGAAGGGTACGCCCAAGCCAACTCTGCGGGATATGCCTCATTTTCAGCAAATAACTCTGCATAGATTTTCAACCAAAGCGTTTTGAGCAATGCTTCCTTGTATTTGTTTTCCTTTTCCACGTGCGACCATTTCATATTGTAGTAAATCTCCGCTTGCGAAGTCCCCAAACGCACTGTATATTTTGTACTTGTAATAGGCTCACTGACAGGCACATTGTACTCAAAAACAGGAAAACCACCGCTTACAGCTTTGGCAATATCAATTTCACCTTTGGCAAGTCGCTTTTCATCATGCACTAAGATCATAGATTTGAGTTGCCCTAAGCGTTCTTCATTTTGGAAAAAAAACAATTCGTTGGGTTCGGCAGGTTTTACTTTTTGCTCGTCCTCTATTTCATTTCCCAAGAAAAATCGCCTACGATTCTTAAAATGAATAAGTTGCGGTTGTGAATAAGACTTGGTAAAACTCACACAAATATTGTTGCTTCCAAAGTCAAAACCAATTTTTGCAGGCTGTAAAGAGTTGAATTGCAACTTTTTGAAACTGTATTTGTCAGAAAGGCGAATATCTTTGGCGACCAAATACCCACATATCTTATTTCCGCCTTGTGCCAAATTCTGACTGCGGAGTTCTACTCCTTTGAAGGGCAGTTTTGACTCATAAATCTCATATTTTACATTAGTTGCGCCCAATTTGTCGTAGTCGTATTGGACTAAAAGGTTACTTAAACCTGTCAGGTCTTGAACCCGCAGTGGAACTGCTGACAGGTTTACACTCCCTAAAATCGCCAAACTATCATGCGAATCCTTTACATCAGGATTTTTAGGAATAATCTTAAACTTAAAATCATAATCTGCCAAAACAGGGTGCGCCCGCACTACCTCATTGGTATTGTGTGGCAACTCAGAATAGAGGTAATAACTCTGCCACAAATCAGACACAAAATCAGGGAAAGCAATGATTTTCTTGGAGTTAATCACATAATCTTGTGTTTTGCTTTCTCCATAAATGCTTTCAATCGTCAAGTTGCTTTTGCCATTGTCTATCTCCAAACTCAATGTAACTTTCACTTGCCGCTTTTCAGGCTCGTAAACTGCTGATAATGAGTTACGATAATTGCTATCTTTGACTTTTCCCAAGAGCAGGTGCAAAGTTTCCTCAAAGTGAATAATTCCCTTTTGGCTCAGAGGCAAAGCATAAAATCGCTTTCTCTCATCTCCTTGTGCTTCAAGCAGATGTACTGTACACTTTTCCGCAGACTCATGTGGAGCAAAGCGAATTTCTACTAAGTGCGTATCAGCGGGCAAAAGCAGTTCAGAAAGATTAACCTCTTTGGCATTATCGTTGATTTTTTGAGAATAAAAATTACCCTGATAACCGTATATCTTTGATTCTGAATTAAATATAATATCAAAAGGCTTTTTGAACTTGTCCAAACTGCCTACTAAACCCTCAGGATTGAGTTCAAAATTATTTTTGCGGGCTTGGTCTAAAATTTCCTTTTCAAAAACTGCCAAAAAGTTTTTTACCAAAGTCAAGTCATGTTTTGGTTTTTTGGGAATACTTAGCTTATCTTGGAATCGTACAATATTTTCCCTAATAAACTGCACATAGACAAAGAGTTTTTGCAGACTTTCATTGTCTAAATAAATGACAGGATTGGTAAAACGACCATTTTTATAAAAAGTTGAAATAGACTTATTTGGCTGAATCTGATACACAGGAGCGGCAAAAAGCAAGGAATGAGGCGAAGTTCCCCCAATCACGATTCCGTTGTACTTAATAATCTGAATATAAGGAGGTGTATCTGGGTTTCGTTCTATTTCTTCGGCGTCTGTCCAAAGGTGTTTAGAATCAAAAAGCATATTGCCCAATGCTCCTTTGACTTCAAATAGATTGTCTGGTCTGTCGTATTTTAACTCTACTTTTTCCACTGAAATCGGCGAATTGTCCAGTGCCAGCACTGCAATTAACCCTTTCCACTCGTCTTGGAGAGATTTAAAGAAGGAGAAAACCCCTCCCCCACCTGTTTCCCCCCCTACTGGGGGGACGGAAGGGGGGTGCGAAGGATATTCAATCGCATACCTAAACATCATTGCTCTTGCCCAAGGCGTAGGAATCCCAGAAATGACCGCAGAGAGTTCTACGCTTCCTTGGGCTGTATTGACCGTAGGAGTACTGATGTCTTTGATGAAGTTCTGCACATTTTGCATCTCGTTCCAAACGGCAGGAGTTCCTTCTGCTTGACCTTTATTAGTATTAATTATCAGTGGTTTATATTTCATTGTATTGCGTTTCGAGTTTGTAGGTTTGAATTTTTTATTTTGTTTTTTCCTTGTTACCACCATGACATAAGGCATAGAGGGTTTATGTTTTGTCTTGGGTAATATTTTAAAATGCAAGATAGAAAAAAAAGGAATATTTGGTAGATTTGAAGGAAAGAAAAACCAATCCTCGAGTAGATATTTAAACCATAATAAAATATGATTTTGGAGTTGTCAAAGCAGATTTGCTCCGAACTTGACAAGCAAGGTATTCTGTACATGGCTTCTGTAAGTTTGGCATTGAATATTTATGCTACTCCAAGAATGACCAGAGATATAGATATTGTCATAGAATTGACAGAACAAAATGTGGAAAAATTTGTGCAAATCGTTAAAGATAACTTCTATATTTACAAATCTGCGGTAGAAAATACCTATTGTTTTGGTGTAAAAAACTGAATTTGAACACCTTTAACTTACTCTAAACATGGACGGTACCACAGAAGAAGCAAGAAAAAAGCAATCGGAAATTATCTTTTCTAAAACCCCAGAGGAGCGTTTTTTAATGGGAATAGAAATGATAAATTATATGCGTATGGTGGTAGAAAACAGCATTAGGGCAGAGCAACCTGATATTTCGCCTTTGGAACTAAAAATAGCAGTTTTCAAAAGATACTATGCTCACGAGTTTTCTAAGGAAGAACTTGAAAGGATAGAAGAAAGTATGCGCGTCTATCACTTGCAAACCCACAATACCCTCAATTAGATACCATGAATTACACTACTCTGGTAGCACTAATAAAGCGAGGGGCATAATAAGAAGAAAAAGGGTCATCTTCTATTACTCCTCTTGACGAGGAAGCATGAATCATGCGGGCTACTCCCCTCCCCCCTCCTTTGACTATCAGCCCTACATGCGAAATGCGATTCGGGTCAGAACCTGTCGCATAAAACACCAAATCTCCTACTTGCAACTCGCTGGCATCTACTCGCTTTCCTATTGAGGCTTGGTCTCTGGAAGTTCTTGGCAAGGAAACCCCTATCTCCTTAAAGCACATAAAGCTAAAACCAGAACAGTCTGTGCCTAAGACCGAGTCACCCGCAGGTTTGTAGGGCGTGCCTATGAAAGAACGAGCCGCCAAGACCAATCTATTGAGTTTTTCTTCGCGTGAAGCCCTGCTAAGGTCTGGAGTAATCGTAATGGGGCTATCTATTTCTTTGACAATGAGTTCACTAAAAAATTTGTCAAAAGTTTTTTGATGAATATTCAGGTCTATGCGTGCTTTGACGATATTGCCTTTTTCATCTCTCAAAAAATCTACTCCTTTGGTTTGACCACTTGCCATCAAGGCTCCAAAAAAATCATCAAACAAATCTTGCAGGATATTCAGGTCTATGATAGCATATCTTGGCTTTTTGCTGGTGTCTTGGATTATTTCTACTCCTTTCATAATCTGAAAGTTATTCTTTAAGTTTAGATTTTAATTTTTCCAGTTCAGAAAGTAAACTGCTCGGTGGAGGCACATCTTTGGGCTGTACTATTTGCGGCGGAGTAGGCTTATAATCAGGCGAATTGACATTCTGCTTGAGTTGGTTCAAAGCCTCATTGAGTTGTGGATTATTGGCAGGTTTGTCCATACCCAAAATCTTATCTACCTCCATTTCCCAACTGGTTTTCCCACTTGATATATATGCCATAGACTCAGCAAGCACCTCTTGTTCTATGGCTTTTTCCTTGATGCTCTCCAACAGATTAGCTGTGCTATTAGTATCAAACCTTGAAAGTCTTTCGTGTAGATTTTTAGTAGCTTGACTGATTTTAGTACGGGCTTTAAGCGTGTTGAGTTCAGTTTCCCAAGCATAGATTTGCTCTTTGATAGCTCTGGTTTGGTCCTCGAGTTTTTTGACCATAGCTTCGTAATTTTCTAATCCTTTGAGGCTGATATTTACTCTTCTCATTATCTCCTCTTTTTTTCCCAGTTCCATCAAGGCAAACTTATCGGCTGTTTGGCTATCTAACTGCCCGTTTTTGGCTTTTTCCAACAATGCTGTTGCCTTGTACTCACACTGCTCAGCCTGTTTTTGTTGCAGCTCTACTTCTCTTTTGGCTTTGATGAAGCCTGCCTTTGCCTCTGCCAAACTTTTCAAACTCTCACTCAAATCTACTTTTAACTCTCTGATACTTTGCTCAGTAAGTTTGACGGGGTCTTCTTGCTGTTCTATTTTATATCCTAAGAATGCACGGAAGGAATCTACTAAATTTTTCCAGAATCCCATGTTAATTTATATCTATGATAATTTCTTATTTTACTTTTATAAATACTTCTACTGACCAAATTTTTTCTCAAAATAAGCAAAAGCTACGTTCAGTTTCTGAGAAATTTCTACTGCTGCTTTGTGCTTTTCTGCGTCGTTGTGAAAGCGGTCAGGATGATATTGTTTAATCAAACGCTTGTAGGCTATCTTAATTTCCTCAAATGAAGCACCGTAAGGCAATTCTAATACGCCATAATACTGCTTTTCTTCTTGCTGTTGCTGCCAAGATGACTGATGAAACTGTTGCTCATAGTTTTTCTGCTCCTCTTGTCGCTTATTTCTTTGGTACTGCTCGTACAGTTCCCAGTCTTCCTTAGAGATTTTTTCCTCTTGTTCTTGGAAAATATCCCCC
Source organism: Thermoflexibacter ruber (assembly GCF_900113045.1). GTDB lineage: Bacteria > Bacteroidota > Bacteroidia > Cytophagales > Thermoflexibacteraceae > Thermoflexibacter > Thermoflexibacter ruber. The sequence goes on along the minus strand of NZ_FONY01000010.1, from coordinate 124,739 downwards.
AAATTGGCACGCAAAATATTAAAAATACGGTCAAACATAATCAAAAGTGAATGATTTTTAGCAATATGCCAAAGATAATGCTTTATTTTGAAAAAAATTTAAAACTCTCCTTACAATAATAAGGTTTTTTTCTGACAATTAACTTTATAATTAATCAAAAATACTTTTTAAAACTTTGGCTTTTAAATAATAACGCAAACAGGTGCTTAAATGTTCTAATTTACTTATTCTGTAAAAAATACTCTTTTCACTCTCTCCCCTATGCCCGTAAAAAGTTCATAAGGAATGGTATTGATGCTTTTTGCCAAATCAATCACACTGACCTCTTTCCCAAAAACAATGACCTCCTCCCCTTCTTCTACGTCTATACCTGTCAGGTCTATCATGCTCATATCCATACAAACACTTCCGATAATCGGTGCTAATTTGCCTTTGACAAATACCTTTCCAAGTCCATTGCTAAATCTTCGGTCATATCCGTCAGCATAACCTATGGCAATCGTACCAATTTTGCTGTCTTGCTGAGCCTCCCAACGCCTTCCATAGCCAACTGTTTCACCTTTTTTGATATTTTTTATCTGTGAGATAGTCGTCTTTAGAGTAGTTACATTTTGTAAGTGCTGCTGGAGAAATCCGTTGGCTTCTACTCCATACAGCCCAATACCAAGCCTTACCATATCCATTTGATAATCAGCCCATCGGGTAATTCCCGCAGAGTTTAGTGCGTGTTTGATGAAATGATAACCCAAAAGATTCTCTAATCCATTGGCTACTTTTTGAAAATTAGTAAGTTGTTGTAAAGAAAAAGTATTGTGCCTTTCCTCATCAGCCCCTGCTAAATGTGTAAAAATAGAAGCTACCTTCAAGGCTGTATGTTGAGATAAAATTTTGCCAACTTCCTCTATTTCCATTACTTCAAAACCTAATCGCCTCATTCCTGTATCCAACTTCAAGTGAATAGGCAAGGGAGTAGCCATATTTATCTGAGCCATTTTGGCATAGTTTAAAAATTGCTTCAAGAGGCGAAAACTGTAAATCTCTGGTTCTAAGCGATACTGTATGATTTTATCAAAAGTTTCCTCAGAGGGATTCATCACCATGATAGGTAAGCGGATTCCGTTTTCCCTAAGATGCACTCCCTCATCGGTGTAGGCTACAGCCAAATAATCTACGTTTTGGTATTGCAAAACGCTGGCAACTTCAGCACTTCCGCTCCCGTAAGCAAATGCTTTGACCATGACCATAACCTTGGTCTGTGGTTTTAACAAACTCTTATAAAATTTCAAATTATGCACCAAAGCATCTAAGTTAATCTCTAAGCGAGTGCCGTGTACTTTTTCTTGCAAGTAGGCAGTAATCCTATCAAACTGAAACTTCCTCGCTCCTTTAATCAAAATCTGTTCGTTTTGAAAATGAATCCTGCCTTGTAAGAAATCTTGTATAAACTCCTCTGTATCAGAGTAAAAATATTTCTCTATGTCTTTGGTTTCTTCTTGGAAAACCGCTAAAGTACGAATATCCTGCCCAATACCTATTAGTTTGCTGATAGCATTACTTTGAAGCATACGTGCTACTTGCTGATAAACATTTTCAGAAGCCATATTGGTGTGGAGAATATCCGACAAAATAAGTGTCTTATGCTTCAAGGATTGTCCAAAGGTTTGTTTTTGCCGTTGTTGGTTCATGAAGTCTAAAGCCACACTAAGTGCTTGTAAATCATTGGTATAAGTATCATCTATGAGTGTACATTGGTGAATACCCTTCTTTAGCTCCAAACGCATCGGCAAAGCCTTATTTTTCCCTACAAATTGCTGGTAAATCAGAGATTGGATTTCCGCCAAATCATAGCCCAAATACAAAAGCATTGCTACACAGTGCATAGCATTTTCTACCGAAGCCATATCAGTAAAAGGTAAGCTAAGCAAGTAGTTACCTGACTTTTCTTGGGATAAGTGATTTTGAAAATGGTATTGGATAGACAAAGTCTGTCTGTTTGCATGGCGTTCCGTATTTAAAATTTGGATATGAGCATTGGCTTTTCTCCCCCATGTAAGCGTTTGATAGGTAGGCTTACTTTTCAAAATTTCTTGTGTAATATCCTCATAATTATTGCAGTAAATAATTAGCCTACTATGCTGAAAAAGCTGGAGTTTTTCTCTAATTTTTTCTTGGCGGCTATGGAAACCTTCGTCATGTGCCGTACCTATGTTAGTGAAAATACCCAAAGTAGGTTGTATGATTTGGGCTAACTTGACCATCTCAGCGGGTTTAGAAATGCCTGCCTCAAATATGCCTATCTGATGATGTGCTTTAATTTGCCAAATTGAAAGAGGTACTCCTAACTGCGAATTGTAACTTTTTGGGCTTTTAACCAGCGAAAATTTCCCTTGTAAAAGTTGGGAAAGCCACTCTTTTACCATGGTTTTCCCATTACTTCCTGTAATACCAATCACTTCTAAATGAGGAAACTGTAACCTATGAAAAGTGGCTAACTCTTGCAGGGCAGTAAGCGTATGGGGTACTCGGACCCAAAGCCCTTCCAAGTGTTGAAAATTAGACGATTCCAAGTTAGTTACAAAAGCACGCACTCCTTTTGCATACATCTCCTCTACAAATTGATTGCCGTCTGCGTGTTTACCTTTGAAAGCAAAAAATACAGCCTCACTCGGTACAGCAATGAGGCTACGGCTATCTGTAACTATTTGTTTATCTTTGATGAACTCATAGACATCAGTTATATCTTGAAATATTTTATTATTATTTGCTTGATTCATGTTTTTTGATTCTTTGCTTTTATACAACATCTACAATGTATTTTATCAGAAACCAATTTATTTTCTCACTTACTTAACGGAGCGGAGGAGTAAATAAAAATTTGATTTACTTAGCCTTCTTATCAAAATTAGGCAAGTCAAGCATTGTTGAACTTAATACTTTTTTAGGAGGAGTAGTCAGTATTGTTTTTTGTTTATTTGAAAAATAAACAGCATATTCTTGAGAATAAATACATTGGCTAAAAGAAACAAATAAGATAACGCTTGTGATTAACTTTTTCATGGATTTCATAAATAACGTTTTTGAAAAGAATTTTTGATAAATTTCATATTTGATTTTTGAATGAGAAGGTATTTTGGGGACAAGAGCAAAGTAATTGGCATTAGGAACTATGATAGAAGCCGCACCTAAAACAAACCCTATCGTAAAAACATAATCATCACAATACTTAATGAGTTTCATACTTCTAACGCGAGGAGGTCTCACACAAAAAACAACTCCTGTCAGCAAACTATATTTTTCAAAATCTATTTTGGATAGAGAAACTACTTACCCATTGCTTAGAGTAGGACATTGATTTACTAACTTATGATATTCTTCTTCGGTATTTATAATATAACTCTTATGTGTTCTACTATCATAAGTGCCATCTTTGACTGTGCTATCTGAGTAGCCACACTTTGGTAAGTGGTCATTTTCGTACAAAAACTTAAGTACCTCATAGCTAAAAACTTACTGTCATTTTTTTCTTTTTCTTTTGATAAGCAAAGTTAGGAATGCCCTTATGTCCTGTTTTGACCACAAAAAGACTACCACTATGGGGATATTCTTTCAGTTCTTCTTCTTTTGCTCCTATACTGGCGGTGGTAATATAAAGAGTATCTAAGTTTTCTCCACCAAAGGCACAGGAAGTTACTCTTGCTACGGGTACTTCTATTTTCATGAGGAGTTCACCTGTAAAAGGACTGAACCTCAATACGCTATACCCTTCCCACATAGCTATCCACAACATTCCTTCGTTATCTATGGTCATGCCGTCGGGATAGCCCATTCCATCTGGAATTTGTACTGCAACTTTTGTAAAAGTAGCTTTTCCCGTGGACATATCATAAGCAAATTCTTTTACTTCTTTTGTGGGGGTATCTATGTAATACATCTTGGTACTGTCCAAAGACCACACAATGCCATTAGAAACTGTAACACTATCATAAACCCTTTTGATATAGCCTTGATTATCAAAGCAGTACAAAGCCCCTGCCTTAGCTATGCCTTTCATGGACATCGTTCCCACCCAAAATCTCCCTGCAGGGTCGCATTTGCCGTCATTGAAGCGATTATCAGGATAATTTTTCTCAGGGCGTGCTGTAAGCATTTTTTTCTTTTCTGTCTTTAAATCTACCTCATAAATTCCATCTTCCAAAGCAACAAGAACATTTCCCTCTGCCGTAGGTACCACTGTACCTACCCTTTGTCCTAAGTTAATAGATTTGTTCTCTTGGCTTTGAGGATTAAAAATATGCAAAACTCCCTTTTCTATATCTACCCAATACAGTTCGTTAGTTTTACTGTTCCAGAGCGCACCTTCGCCCAGTGAGGCTTTCGCATCTAATAAAAGTTCGGCTTTCATACTTGATATACTCGTCTTTTCTTCTTGTCCTGTTGTTTCAATCATAGAATCAGTTACTTGCTTTTCTTCATTTTTTGTATTATCTTGACAAGCAAATAAAAGCGTTGCAAAGAAGCATAAAATAGATTGATATTTCATATAAATAAATGATAATGAGGTTGTTAAAAAATGCTAATTTAGCTATAACGACTTAAAGTTTATGTATTTTTGTTTTCAATTTATGAAAAACAAAGGGAAAAATTCCTTTGAAATGCAGATTAATTTTGTAGAAATTTACAAAAACTTATTTATCATTTTAAATGAAACATAGCTACTTTATAAATTACTTTCTAATACTTGTAGTTTCATTATCCTTTTCTTGCATCAGTCAAAAAACGGAAAATGAAAACAGACCGACCCTTGACCGACAGGCATGTATTGCTATTGCAAACCTGCAAAAAGAAGTGATGCTAATGCATGACTCTATTATGCCCTCTATTAGCCATCTGGTACAAATTAAAGCAGCAGTCAAAATCAAACTCCAAGAAGGCAATATCTCTGACGAGCACCAACTCAAAGAACTCAGAACCGTCTTCAACTCTTTAGATGGGGCAGAAGAAGCAATGATGACTTGGATGCGTAACTATAAGACCAACTACGAGGGGATGAGAGATGAAGAAATTAGGTCTTATCTACTAAGACAAAAACAACAAATCTATCAAGTCGGAGAAAAAATAGGGGAGAGTATGAAAAAAGCCAAAGTAGTATTAGCCAGCAGTAATTGATTTATTTCTATAAATCCCAAGAAAGAGCGTTTGAAAACATTATTAGGCAAATCTTATCCTTTTTTTATCTTCTTTTTTTTATTGCTTGTATTTTTTATTGCTGATGTAAGTTATGGGTCGGTTTATATTCCTTTAGATGAAGTTTTTAATATTCTCCTAAAAAAAAATACAGAAAAGAAGAGTTGGGAAATTATTGTTTGGCAGTTCCGACTTCCCAAAGCCACTACTGCTTTATTAGCAGGTGCAGGGCTGTCTGTAAGTGGCTTACTGATGCAAACGCTATTCCGCAATCCCTTAGCAGATGCTTATATCTTAGGTGTTTCCTCTGGAGCGAGTTTAGGAGTAGCTTTACTGATTTTGGCAGGTGTGGGTTTTGCCAGTTTTGCAGGGCAGTGGGCAATAGCCGTATCAGCAGTCGTAGGGGCAGCCTCAATCATGGCATTAGTGCTTTTTATTGCTACCCAAGTCCGCCAACTGGTAAGTTTACTTATTATAGGATTAATGCTTGGCAATGGTGTGGGGGCTTTGATTGTCATTCTGCAGTCTTTTAGTAACAAAGAAGAACTGCAACGCTTTGCCAACTGGACTTATGGCTCTTTGGGAGGAGTAGATTGGGAAAAAATGCTCATTCTTGCCCCTTTGGTGCTTGTTGGCTTGTTCTCCTCCATATTTCTGTATAAGCCACTGAACAGTTTACTTTTAGGCGACAACTACGCACTAAGCATGGGGTTAAACATTCACAAAATTCGCATTCAAGTTATCTTACTTACCAGTTTGATAACAGGTTGTATCACTGCTTTTTGTGGGATTATTGGCTTTGTTGGGATAGCAGTTCCTCATATATGTAGATACTTACTTGACACGTCAGAGCATAAGAGGCTACTTCCTGCCTGTGCCTTCTTGGGTGCTATACTGATGCTGGCATGTGATATGCTTTGTCAGTTACCCTATTCTCCTCACGTATTGCCTATTAATGCAATTACTGCCTTAGTAGGTGTACCCGTAGTGGTTTGGGTAATACTAAGAAGAAGATAGTTTGCTAATTTACAAAATTATCCATACTTTATGCAGTAATCTGATAAGTATGCCCCTCAACTGCCAATACAGTATTTTCAAAAACCTCTTTTGCCTCCTGCAAAAGTATATTTAAGTCCCCGTAGCGTACTGAAAAATGCCCAATGATAAGTTGTTTGGCATTAGATTTTTTAGCAATCATTGCCGCTTGCTTAGCAGTGCTATGATAAGTTCCTTCTTCAATCCTGTGTGCCAAATCTTCGGTAAAAGTAGCCTCATGGTACAACCAATCCACGTTTTGTATTTGAGGAATGATACTTTCTGTATATTTAGTATCTGCACAAAAGGCATAACTTCTTAATGGCTTAGGCGGTAAGGTAAGTTCCTCATTACGAATAAGTTTTCCTTCAAAAAAAATGTCTTCTCCATCTTTCAAAGCCAATATCAAAGGAACAGGCAGATTTGTCGGAAGTCTCTCCTTATTGATATTCAATTTTTTAGGCTTTTCCCTGAACAAAAAACCACAACAAAGTATGCCGTGATTCATTGGAATAGTAGTTACTGTAATATCTTCATTATCAAGAAGTAACTCAGGCTCATTTCCTTCAAAAGGGTGGAAAATCAGCGTATAATGAAGTACACTTTTGCTATGCTTGAAGTGTGTCAAGATAATCTCATCTAAACCTCTGGGAGCATAAAGGTGCAAGTCGTTAGTACGCTTTTGCAAGTGCATAGAAAACAACAACCCTAACAAACCAAAATAATGGTCGCCATGTAAGTGGCTGATAAATATGTGATTAATTCTATTAAACTTGAAATCATACCGCAATAGTTGTACTTGCGTACCCTCACCGCAATCAATTAAGTAAAACTGGTCGTTGTAGTTGAGTAGTTGAGAAGTGGGGTGCTTGCCTACCGTAGGCGTAGCAGAAGTAGCCCCAAGTATAGTTAGCTCGAATGTCAAGACTATGCTAATAAATAAGTTAATAATTTTATAATCAATAGATTACTTCTAAAACCGTGTTAAATTTACATATTTTTCTCCACTTTCCCTAAAAAAATTAACTTTGTAGTATTCCCTAATAAAAGTGGAGTAAATAAGTTGGCAATGATACGACTTCTTTATATTGCACTTGCCTTCTTGCTAATAGAAATTTTGCTGCTAATGCAATTTTGAAAAACAATAAAAAATAGCCCCAAAAATCAAGGCTACTTTTCCAAAGGTAATAAAAATAAAAAACAAATTCCTTATATCACTGTGGTTTTGCAAGTGCATAACCTGTTTCTTCTGCTATCTTTTTTGCTCGTGCTTTATACATTTCGGGGTCGGTAGGTGCAAAAGTAGCCAAACCATCTACATAGCGGTTAAACATACAAAAAGCGGCGGCAATCAGCACTGTATCATGGATTTCTATATCAGTTGCTCCTAAGTTTTTTGCCTTCTCTACTTGGCTTTCAGTTACAAATTTTCCTCCTTTCTGCACGCTTGCCGCTATGGAAAGCAACGCCTTCATCTTCTCTGAAATAGGTGCATTTTCATAATCTCTTTTGACTTTTTCCACCAAAGTTTCATCTTCTTTGGCGTAATACTGTGCCACTGCTCCATGAATATTTTGACAGAAAAAGCAATCATTCAACGAAGAAACAAAGGTGGCAATGAGTTCTCTTTCGCCTTTGGAAAGCCCCTCATCTGTTCGCAAAAGTACTTCCGCCAAAAGATTCAAAGGTTGCGCTGTAAAAGGACGGAAAGCCATCAATCCTCTAATCCCCGGCAGGGGTTCTGGTAAGTCTATGTGTGCCATGTTTTTGTTTGTGAGATGTTTTTTTGAGATGTAAGATATTAATAATTAGTTATTTATTTAAGACTTACTCAAACCTGTCAGGTTTTGAAAACTTGAAAGGTTTAAGATATTGTTTATTGCTTATTGGGCAAAACATAGCCTAACGTTCCCATGCGTTCACCCATTTGCTCATAAGCACTTGGGTCGGTAGGAGTTAGCGTTGCCAAGCCATCTACATAGCGATTGAACATACAAAAAGCGGCGGCAATCAGCACTGTATCATGAATGTCCCTATCTGTTGCATCAAAACTTTTAGCGAACTGGACATCTTCGGCGCTAACAGTGCGAGCATCAGTCTGTACTTTTCCTGCAATGCTCAGCAGAGCCTTCAATTTGTCGGGAATAGGTGCGCTTTGATAGTCTTTGAGTGCCAAATCAACGGTTTGCTTTTCGTCTTTGTATAAAAAACGAGCGGCGGCGGCATGACTCATTGAGCAGAAAACGCATGAGTTTCTGAATGAAACATAAGCCGCAATGAGTTCTCTTTCTGCTTGGCTCAGAGGCGAATTTTCCCTTTCGTACAAAGGTTTCCCTGTATCGGGTCTGAACATGACAAGGCTACGGATTCCCGCCACGCCTTCTGGTAATTGGATATGTGCCATTTTTAAGTTATGAGTTTTGAGTGATGGTTGTGTTTCACGTGATAACACGTGAAACAGTGTATTAAACCATTTTTCATGTGTTATCACATGAAAAACGTAAATTTATATTATAATTATTACACAAATTACTAATTATCAATTATTTGTATTAATTCATAACTTATAACTATTCATAACTACTCCACCATTCTCCCTTGGGTATCTTTGCTTAGGAAAGTACCTAACAAAGCAAAGATGAAAGCAAGCGAAAAAGCAGACAAAGTATTACCAAAGCCACCAAAAAGACTTACTAAAGTTCCTACGAAAAATACACCTGTGGCTGTAAAAAACCTGCCAATATTAAAGCAAAAACCTGTGGCTGTTGCTCTGATAATGGTAGGGAAAAGTGAAGGAATATAGCTGGAAAGCGAGCCTTGACTAATCCCAAAAAACAAAGACAACAAAGCCAATTCAAGGTAAATAATAGACGAAAAACTCGTATTGGTTAAAAAAAGCAAGCAACAAGCTAAAATACAACCTAAAAATGTGAGTATCAAAGTGGTGCGTATGCCTAACTTTTTGATGAGAAAACCTGAAAAAACTCCCCCAACAATGCCCCCCATGCCAAGCAACATCATGGTCAAGCCTCTTTCTTTTTGCCCATCAGAAACTCCTGCTAAAAGGTTTTGAATCCAAGTCGGTATCCAAGAAAAAATTGCCCACAATGCCACCAAGACCGAACCGAAAATCAATGTACCAAGAAACAAATTTTGCCGAATCTCAGGAGAAAAATCGCTTGAGCGGGTTTGTTGTTTTGTACTTTTGCTTTTTTTCCACCTTTCAGATTCAGGCAATAAAGCAAAAACAAGGATTGACAAAATCAAAGGCAAAACTCCCAGCCAAAATGCTTGTTTCCAATAAGAAAAAACGACATTTAAGCCTCCTGTCAAAACGATGCCTATGGGGAAAGCTACCGCCAAAATGCCCAAAGCCACAGGGCGACTGTCCTCTTTCCAAATTTCTGCAATGTAAACAGTGCTAATGAGCAAAACTCCTCCTACGCCCATGCCCGCCAAAAAGCGATAAGCCAATAAAACCTGCCAATGAGGAACAAAAACGACCAATAGAGTGAATAAGCCATACAGACCTACCGAAAAAGACAAGGCTTTGACACGACCTATTTTGTCGCTGAGAAAGCCCATACACATTCCGCCGACCATCCAACCATAAATAAATGAGGAGTTTAAGTACGCACCTATTTCTCCTAATTCTTGCTCTGAAACTACCTTTTGCAATAGCTCAGGAATTGCCACAGGCAAGTAAGCAGACATCAAAGTAGCCACCGTTCCTCCAATCAGGTAGGAAAGCATACACAAGGCAAAAGCCAAGTTATTGCATTTATTGGTTTGATTTTCAGCTATTTTTAATTTCATTTCCAATGTTAGTTATAAGTTATGAGTTTTGAAATGCTTGTTATCCGTTATTCAGTTCCGTTAAGAACGATAGCTTTGTAGAAACAAAAAATCTAAGTCTCATAGGGACGTAACTTGTTGTTATGTAATTCATTGTTCCGTCCTTATGGGACTTAAAACCTAACATTAACTTCCTACAAAGCGGTCATCTCTACGAGATTGATTGAATAAGACTTTCGTTTTGTTTTTTGATTTCATCAAAACCGTACTTAGGGCGGTTATAACCCAGATTGACAATGCGTTCCCCTAATTTTTCATAAAATTCAGGGTTAGAAGGTGTAAAGGTTGCCAAGCCATCTACATACTTGTTGTAAAGGCAAAACAAAGCCGCAATCAGCACAGTATCATGGATTTCCATGTCTGTTGCACCTGCTTCTTTGGCTCGTGTGATTGCCTCAAAGGTTACGTTTTTTCCGTTTTGCTGTACCAAAGCTGCAATAGCCAGCAAAGCCTTCATTTTTGCGCTAATAGGTGCATTCTCGTAATCTTGTTTGACTAATTCGCAAGTTTCCGACTCACCCAATAGTAAATCTGCGGCGGCAGTGTGTGCGGCAGTACAGAACTTACATTGGTTTTTGGAAGATACCAAAGTCGCAATGAGTTCTCTTTCGCCTTGCGTAAGCGTAGAATCACCTCTGAGCAAAATTTGAGTTAGCTCACGAATCGGTTTGGCGGTATCCTGACGGTATTCGAGCAAGCCTGTAATCCCGGGCAAATGCTCATCTAAGGAAATGTATGGCATATTTTTGTGTTTTTTTGAAATAAGGTGTACAGATTATAAGTACCTTATAATCAAATAAATTAGAAACAACAGTAAATTGAGTAAGTCATTCCGTTATTTCTTTAAAAACAGAAATTGTAAAGAATGAAGTATCAAAAATGAAGTAACCAATAAGAAGAAGAAGTTATGCCTGCTTAGGGGGAGGTAAGCTAATTTGCATATTAATAGAGGAGTACTTAACGATTAAAGGAGGATAAACTACTTTAGTATGCTGCGGTAATATAATTAAATTGATTTTTTGTATAATAGCTATGTAGTCTTTGAGGTAAGGTTTAATTACTTTTTTTGCGTTATTGGAAGAGTTAGTTTGTTCGTGATTTACAATATGTTCTTTATTGTGTTTAGAGAGGTCTTGATGGAGTTTTGCTTTTTTGGGATTATTATAACAATAAGTGTACAAAGTATCTTTGGAAATACTTTGTTTCACTATATCGTAGTAATTACCTTTATACTCCAGCTCACCTTTTGCATGATGTAGTTCTCTATCAGGATAGTGATATATAAGTATGGGGATTTTAAACACAACTAATTCACTCTCTTTAATTTGATTACTATTTATATACTCTGCCAATTCTTGATTTATTTGTATTCTTTTGAATACTAAAAATAGATAATACCCCAGCATATTGTGCAGAAGTAATATCAATAAAAATATGGAAACTAATTTTTTCAGAAGGATCTTTATTATTTAGGGCAAATTTAGAGATAAGTTCGAGTATTCCAAGAAGAAGGAATATTTTATTTTTTTGATGCTTTTTGCTTAGAGAGTTGTATTATTGTTATAAAAAATATTACCATTATTCTAATTAGTTAATCTAAAATTATTTATCATGAAAAGACTATATCCAATCGTATGCTTTTGCTTAGCACTCTGTCTGATGACTCCTGTGCTTGCCCAAGAAGCCCTTACTTACCAAAAACCTCCGAAAGAAATAGAGGACTTGTTCAATGCCCCACTTACGCCTTTGGTGAGCATAGACTCCAAAGGGAGCATGATGTTGTTCATGGAACGTGCTGATTATCCAAGTATCGCCGAGCTTTCTCAGCCTGAGCTTCGTTTGGCAGGTTTGCGAATCAATCCCGCTACTAATGGACAAAGCCGCACCAGCCACTATATTGGCTTAAAACTTCGCAAACTACTTGGGAAAGAAGACATTGCTATCAAAGGCTTGCCAGAGAATCCATTGATTAGCAATGTGCAATGGTCGCCTGATGAAAGTAAGATTGCTTTTACTAATACGACTGCTTCTGAAATTCAGCTTTGGGTAATAGACGTAGCCACTGCCCAAGCTAAAAAAGTAACAGATTTAGCTATGAATGATGCTTACTATGGGAGTCCTTTTGAGTGGTTGGCAGATAATAACACCTTCATTTGCAGAACAGTAGCACAAGGCAGAGGCAAAGCCCCAGAGCCAAATAGAGTGCCTACAGGTCCTACTGTACAAGAAAATTTGGGTAAAAAAGCCCCTGCCATGACTTTCCAAGACTTACTAAAAAATAGCTATGATGAAGCCTTATTCGACTACTATTGCACTTCGCAAGTAATGAAAATTTCCTTAGACGGGAAGGTAGGAAAAATAGGTAATGCAGGAGTAATTCAGTCTGCCAATGCTTCCCCTGACGGAAAATACATAATGATAAAAACCACTCATCGTCCTTATTCTTACTTAGTTCCCGCAGGGCGTTTCCCTTTAAAAGTCGATTTGTACGATATTAATGGAAATTTTGTAAAAACACTGGTGGACAATCCTTTGTTGGACAATATTCCTTCGGGCTTTGATGCAGTGCAAACAGGGCAAAGAAACCATGCTTGGCGCAGTGATGCTCCCGCTACCTTGTACTGGGTAGAGGCTCAAGATGGCGGCGACCCTAAAAAAGAAGTAAAAATCCGCGACAAAGTATTTACCCTCGATGCTCCGTTCAACGGTACTCCAAGCGAGTTATATGCTTCTACTTACCGTTTTGGGGGCTTTACTTGGGGCAACGCGAACTTGGCTTTTGCCTCAGAGTATTGGAGAGCTACCAGGAAGTCCATTACTAAAATCATCAATCCAAGTGCAAAGACAGAGCCTGTCGTACTTTTTGACCGTTCTTCTGAGGACAGATACAATAACCCCGGCTCACCTGAACTAAAGAAAAATCAATATGGAAAATATGTTTTGGATATTAGCAAAGACAACAGCATTGTCTTATTTGGGCAAGGGGCTTCTCCCGAAGGCGACAGACCTTTTGTCGATATTTTGAACCTCACTACCAAGCAAACTAAGCGTTTGTGGCGTTCAGAAGCACCTTATTTTGAAAGACCTGTCGCTGTTTTGAACTTGGAGCAGCAGCAAATTTTGACTACCAGAGAGTCTCAAACTGAGAACCCTAACTACTTCATTCGCAGTTTGAAAGCAAAGAAAAATAACCTCGCTCAAATCACTTTCTTCCCGCACCCTTATCCTCAGCTGAAAGATGTGAGCAGACAAGTGCTAAAATACAAACGCAATGATGGAGTGGATTTGACCGCAGAATTGTACTTGCCCGCAGGCTATACCAAAGAGCAAGGCGCATTGCCTACCTTCCTTTGGGCATACCCTGTCGAGTACAAAAGCAAAGATGCGGCAGGGCAGGTAAGCGGCTCTCCGTATCAATTCACTCGTTTGAATTGGGGAACGCCACTGTTTTGGGTTACGCAGGGGTATGCAATTTTGAATAATGCCACTATCCCCATTGTAGGCGAAGGCAATCAGCAACCCAACGACACCTACGTAGAACAGTTAGTCGCAAGTGCAAAAGCAGCAATAGATGAAGGCGTAAGATTAGGAGTGGTCGACCCGAAGCGTGTAGCGGCAGGAGGACACTCCTACGGTGCATTTATGACTGCCAACTTGCTTACTCACAGCAACTTGTTTAGGGCGGGTATTGCCAGAAGTGGGGCTTACAACCGTACTTTGACTCCTTTTGGCTTCCAAAATGAAGAACGCACTTACTGGGAAGCACCACAAGTATATAATGCCATGTCGCCTTTTATGAATGCCCATAAAATGAACGAACCTTTGCTACTCATTCATGGAGAAGCAGACAACAATACAGGCACTTTCCCAATCCAAAGCGAACGCTACTTCAACGCACTCAGAGGCTTAGGGGCAACAGTTCGCTACGTAAGTCTGCCTTATGAAAGTCATGGCTATGCGGCGAAGGAATCCATTATGCACACCCTTTGGGAAATGCACCAATGGCTGGAGAAGTATGTGAAAAACGCAAAAACTTCAGAGTAATAAAGGATTATTACCGTTTATAGCTATTTGAATAAAATAAGCCAATAAAAAATTTTATCGGCTTATTTTATTAGATTATTTTAGTGCTTATCAATTAGCATCAACCTTGATATGCAATTCTTTTAGTTGCTCCTCAGAAATCGTGGAAGGGGAATCTATCATTACGTCGCGCCCTGCATTGTTTTTAGGGAAAGCAATGAAATCCCTAATTGAATCTGCTCCACCAAACAAAGAACATAATCTATCAAAACCAAAGGCAATACCGCCATGAGGAGGGGCACCAAACTCAAATGCGTCCATGAGAAAGCCAAACTGTGCTTTTGCCTGCTCGTCAGAAAAACCAAGTAGGCGAAACATGGTAGATTGCAGCGTTCTGTCATGAATACGGATAGAGCCTCCACCTACCTCTACTCCATTGATAACCATGTCATAAGCATTGGCTCTGACTTCTCCTGGACGAGAGTGTAACTTGCCGATGTCCTCTGGCTTGGGTGAGGTAAAAGGGTGGTGCATGGCGTGGTAGCGACCAGACTCCTCGTCCCATTCCAACAAGGGGAAATCCAACACCCAAAGAGGTTTGAACACATTTTTATCTCTTAGTCCTAAGCGAGTCCCCATTTCTAAGCGTAACTCATTGAGTTGCTTACGCGTTTTATCTGTTTCTCCCGCTAAAATCAATAAAAGGTCGCCTTTTTCTGCCTTGAAATAGCCAGCCCACTCGCTTAACTGCTCGGCAGAGTAAAACTTATCTACCGAAGACTTGATACCCTCATCGCTCAAACGCACATAAATCAAGCCTTTGGCTCCTATTTGTGGCTTTTTCACAAATTCCGTCAATTCGTCCAACTGCTTGCGCGTATATTCCGCGCAACCTTTGGCGTTGATACCTACTACGATTTCTGCCTCATCAAATACCTTAAACCCTTTGCCTTTGGCTAAATCCGTAATTTCTACAAACTGCATATCGAAGCGCGTGTCAGGCTTATCAGAACCGTAATATTTCATGGCATCAGCATAGGTCATTCTTGGAAACTGCCCAAACTCAATTCCTTTGATAGTTTTAAAAAGATGTTTTACCAAACCCTCAAAAGTATTTAAAATATCTTCTTGGTTTACAAAAGACATTTCACAGTCTATTTGGGTAAACTCTGGCTGGCGGTCAGCGCGCAAATCCTCATCTCTAAAACATTTTACAATTTGGAAATAGCGGTCAAAACCCGAAACCATGAGTAACTGCTTGAAAGTCTGGGGCGACTGTGGCAGGGCATAAAATTCGCCAGCATGAAGCCGAGAAGGCACAACAAAATCTCTCGCTCCTTCGGGAGTGGACTTAATCAATACGGGTGTTTCTACCTCTAAAAAGCCCTGACTATCCATGTAATCTCTGGTGGCTTTTGCCATGCGGTGTCTTAGTTCCAAACTTTGCCGAACTATTGGTCTGCGAAGGTCTAAATATCTGTATCTCATTCGCAAGTCGTCCCCTCCATCGGTTTCATCTTCTATCACAAATGGAGGGGTTTTAGCAGGGTTCAAGATTTCTAACTCGCTGACTTTGATTTCTATATCTCCTGTATCTATCTTATTATTTTTAGAAACACGTTCTATCACCGTTCCGACTGCCTTCACGACAAATTCACGCCCTAACTGCCTTGCTGTCAATACAATCTGCTCCGCACTTGAATTTTCCTCAATCATCAACTGCGTAAGCCCGTAGCGGTCGCGCAAGTCTATCCATATCAGGCTTCCCTTATCCCTTATTCTTTGTACCCAACCACAAAGTGTAACAGTTTTATTGACATCTTGGAGGCGAAGTTCTCCGCAAGTATGCGTCCTCAACATATATTTTAAAGTTTTAATGCTAAATTTGATTTACTTTGAATAAAAGTTCGCAAAGTTAAAGTTTTTTTGAAATTTTGGGAATTAGGTAAATGAATTTTCTACGCCTCAGTATTTTTTAGCTCTTTCCTAAATGTAAACCAACCTTAGCAAAATACAAACTAAGCACAAAATAGAATCAAAATTCTGCTAACTTACCTAAAATCAATAGCTTAAAGATATATAAATCAAATTGAATAAAAAAATAGCAGTAAAGCATTGTCATTATCAATATTTTATATAACTTTGCGGTCTCAAAACGGTGTTTGGTAACAAATCGTTGCATTAAAACCTTGCAAATAAGCAAGTTATCTTATTGCTAAATACTTTAATCACAATGGCAGTAAAAAAATTAAGACCGATTACACCTGGTCAGCGAGGACGGATAGCTCCTACCTTTGAGGAGATAACCAAAAGTAAGCCTGAGAAATCGCTGATAGTTCGTTTGAAAAGAACGGGTGGTAGAAACAACACAGGCAAAATGACCATGCGCTACATAGGCGGCGGTCATAGAAAACTCTACCGTATTGTAGATTTCAAAAGAAACAAGCATCACGTACCTGCTGAGGTAATAGGGGTGGAATACGACCCTAACCGCACAGCGCGTATCGCTTTGGTACAATACGAAGATGGAGAAAAACGCTACATCATTGCCCCAAACGGAATTAAAGTGGGTCAAAAAATTATTTCTGGTCCAGGCGTAGCCCCTGAAGTAGGTAATGCCCTTCCCCTTGCTGAAATTCCTGTGGGTACTATCGTTCACAACATTGAAATCCAACCCGGTGGAGGTGGTAGTTTGGCTCGTAGTGCTGGTACTTATGCTCAATTGCTTGGTAGAGAAGGTAAATATGCTATACTGAAAATGCCTTCTGGAGAAACTCGTATGGTACTTACCGCTTGTTTGGCTACCGTAGGTTCTGTGTCTAACAGCGACCATATGAACGTAGAACTTGGCAAAGCAGGTCGTACGCGTTGGATGGGACGCAGACCGCGTAACAGAGGGGTTGCAATGAACCCAGTAGACCACCCAATGGGCGGTGGTGAAGGTAGAGCATCAGGTGGGCATCCACGCTCTCGTAAAGGTCTTTATGCTAAAGGTAAGAAGACCCGTACACCTAAGAAATATTCTAACTCACTAATTATCAGCAGGAGGAAAAAATAATGGCACGTTCACTTAAAAAAGGACCTTATATAGATTTTCGCCTTGAGAACAAAGTATTGGCGATGAACGAAAGTGGGAAAAAGTCAGTCATTAAAACATGGTCAAGACGTTCAATGATTTCGCCTGACTTTATTGGTCATACATTCGCAGTACACAACGGGAATAAATTTATTCCAGTTTATGTAACTGAAAACATGGTAGGGCATAAACTTGGTGAGTTCGCACCTACTCGCACTTTTAGAGGACATACAGCTAAAAAAGATAAAAAGAAATAATGGAAGCAGTAGCAAGACTAAAAAATGTCCCTACCTCACCACGAAAAATGCGTATGGTGGCTGATATGATTAGGGGACAGAAAGTAACGAAGGCATTGAACATATTGAAGTTCGAGGCTCGTATAGGAGCAAAAAAATTAGAAAAATTATTACTTTCTGCTATCTCTAACTGGGAACAGAAAAACGAGGGCAGAAAGATAGAAGATGCAGACCTATATGTAAAAACCATTTATGTAGATGGTGGAACTATGCTTAAAAGAATGCGTCCAGCCCCACAAGGTCGTGGCTATCGCGTTCGTAAGCGTTCAAATCACGTAACTTTGATAGTAGATGAGTTAGCCGCTCCCCAAGCAGTTTTTAACTCTACTGATAACAATACAACAGAGTCAAATAACGATTAAAAAAAGAGGTAAAATACTATGGGACAAAAAGTAAATCCTAATGGTCTAAGACTTGGAATCATCAAAGGTTGGGATTCTAATTGGTATGGTGGCAGAGATTTTTCTGAGAAGTTAGTAGAAGACGAAAAAATCAGAAAATACTTAAATGCGCGTATTCCCAAAGGAAGCATCGCCAAAATCGTTATTGAAAGGACTTTGAAGCGTATCATCATTACTATCAATACTGCTCGTCCTGGCGTAGTCATTGGTAAAGGCGGCAAGGAAGTAGATACTATCAAAGAGGAGTTAAAGAAAGTTACTAAAAAAGATGTGCAAATCAATATCTATGAAATCAAAAGACCAGAAATTGATGCACGCCTGATAGGTCAGCAGATAGCTCAACAAATAGAAGGTCGTATCTCTTATCGTCGCGCGATGAAGCAAGCAATTAGCAATGCGATGAGAGTAGGGGCACAAGGTATCAAAGTTCGTATTTCTGGTCGCTTGGGAGGTGCTGAGATGGCTCGTACCGAAGAGTACAAAGAAGGCAGAGTACCATTGCATACCCTTAGAGCGGATATTGACTATGCAATCTCAGAAGCATTGACGGTATATGGCAAAATAGGCATTAAGGTTTGGGTTTTCAAAGGTGAAGTATATGGCAAGCGCGACCTTTCTCCTATTACGGGTACTGTTCCTAAGGCAGAGCAAGGCACTGGTGGTGAAGGAGGCAACAGACGCAACGAAAGAGACCGCAATGATAGGGACAAACGCAAGAAAAAAGACCGCAATAAAAAGAAAGGGAAATAAGCAATTTTCTCATAAAGGCATAAATTATAAAAGTTTATGCCTTTATTTTTAAAAAAAAATTGTGATTTTATAAATATTGTCATAATTTTTGTATTATTGCTTTATAAAAGGCATTTATCAGACAGCCCCCACAAATGTTCTTGTTTTTTATATAAACTCCTGCAAAAGTTTGTTTCAATTTGTATTTCCAAAGTATTATTTTTATAAAATTGTATTGGAATTAAAAAATTGTTTATTTTTGAGAGTTTTATAACCAATTTTAATTAATAAAACAAAGGTATTTTTAGGAAACAGTTTGACTTTAGCTGTTAGATTATCTAAACCCGAGCAAAGCACATGGACAACTTATTCATCAAAGGCTCAACCTACATTCCTACGGTAGATTTTAATGCGCAGACGAATATCTTAGAAATGTCAGGTGAATCTTATCACGAATACACCATAGAATTTTTTCAGCCTATTTTTGAATGGCTCAGTACTTACCTCTCACAACCTGGGAGAAGTTTTGTATTCAATTTTAAAATGACTTACTTCAATACAAGTTCATCAAGACGTTTCTTAGAAATATTTGACATGCTGGAAAACTATGTGAAAAACAAAGGAGGTAAGGCTGAGGTAAATTGGTATTACAAAGAAGGTGACTTAGACATGCTTGAGAGTGGCGAGGAGTACGCCGATGACGTAGATTTGAAATTTAACTTCATTTCCTACCCATAAAAATGAACCTCAGCTGATTAAAATATTGCGTTGATAAATCAACGCTTTTTTTGTTGTATCATTTTTATATATCTACTTTAAAGTGCTAATCAAATTAGCTATATCAATCGTAGGAAAGTCACACTTTTCTAATAAATCATTAATCATGCCTTGCAAACCCATCGCTCTGCCGTCATCTGGTGAGTAGATACGTGCAATGCCATAAGCATGCAACTCCTCTATCTCAGAGGGAAGAATCGTCCCCCCTCCACCTCCAAAGATTTTGATATGCCCAGCATTTTTTGCTTTCAGAAGGTCATACATATATTTGAAATACTCTACATGCCCGCCTTGATAAGAAGTAACAGCAATTCCTTGCACATCTTCCTGAATGGCGCAATCTACTATCTCTTGCACAGAGCGATTATGACCTAAGTGAATAACCTCAGCCCCAGAGGCTTGCATAATTCTTCGCATGATATTGATAGCTGCATCATGACCGTCAAAAAGCGAGGCGGCAGTAACAATGCGTATTTTATTTTTTGGCTGGTAAATAGGCGTTGCTGTGTTCATTTGATAGTTATTTACTTGATGTAAACAAGACTTTGCTTACAAAATTAACTTTTAGATTTTTTATTTTACATATCCCAAAGTCAAATACTTGAAAATTTTTGGGGAATTTGTAAATTTGAACAAAATCTTATTGCTTATGCAAACAGAAGAAATCAGTATAGATATGCCAAGCCTCTATCATTCCGTAGTGCAGTCTAATCTTGCGGCACTTTTTTATATCGGTTACGGAACGGAATATCGCGCACTCACGCAACCTACTCTTTTGCTCAATGATTGGGAATCTGAGCCTGATTTGGCTATTTTTCCTAAGCGTCCTCTCAACTGGGTACTTGATGAAATCAGAATTACAGAAATTCCTCTTTGCATTATTGAAATCATCTCGCCAAGGCAAGGCACTCAAGAAATTAAAGAAAAATTTGTCAAGTACTTTGAGGCTGGGGTTCCCTCTTGCTGGTTAATCAACCCTCTTATGGAAACAGTACAAATCTATTCCTCAGATTGGCAGCACAAATCTTTTTCTAAGGAACACACTTACATTCAAGATAGTAGCATTAATGTAAGTATTGAGTTTGCAAAGATATTTTCTTGAAAATCATACATCTATTAGTTATCCTTTTTCAAAATAAGTAAGTTCTAACAAATATTCATTTCTTGTAGGTCTGACCTTTTAAGCCATATTGAAATTATTAGGAGCTATCCCTCTTGCCTTGTTATTTTCTTACCCTGCTCCATGATTTGTTTTTTAGATTTCTAACGAATTACTATTTTTACCCCAAGAATTACTTTAATTTAGCACCAAAGA
Organism: Thermoflexibacter ruber; assembly: GCF_900113045.1. GTDB lineage: Bacteria > Bacteroidota > Bacteroidia > Cytophagales > Thermoflexibacteraceae > Thermoflexibacter > Thermoflexibacter ruber. The sequence continues at coordinate 104,048 of NZ_FONY01000010.1, read as the reverse complement.
AATCATTAAAAACGTAATGAAAATGAATAAATCGCTTATTATCAGCATAAAATGTTTGGTTTTATGCTTTCTCCTGACTTTAAGGATATATCCTACACTGTTGGCTCAGACCAAAGAATATCCTTTATCTCCACTTTCTTTAACAGACCTCAGTAATTTTAAGAATCCAAGTACCAACTGGCAAATTGTAGGCGATGTTTATGCAGACCGCAATAAAAATGCTTCTATGAGTACCTCTACAGGAACGGGTATATTGGTAAATATGCCCTCAGAAAAAGCTAAAGAAGACCTTTTTACTGCTTGGGAGCATGGTGATATAGAAATGGAATTGGAGTTTATGATGCCCAAAGGCTCTAATTCTGGGATTTATTTTCAAAGCCGTTACGAGCTTCAGCTATTGGACTCTTGGGGAAAAAAAACCGTCAAAGCTGGAGATTGCGGAGGCATCTATGAGCGATGGGACGAGAGCAAACCCGAAGGGCAAAAAGGCTATCAAGGACACCCTCCCCGTATGAATGCCTCTAAAGCACCCGGACTATGGCAAAAATTGAGGATAGAGTTTTCTGCTCCTAAGTTTGATGCCAATGGAAAAAAGGTCGCTAACGCTCAGTTTGTGAAAGTGTTTCTTAACGGTATCTTGATTCATGAAAATGTAGAACTGCTTGGAGTAACCAGAGGGGCAGTTTCTGAGCGGGAAGTGGCTTCTGCTCCCTTGAGGATACAAGGCGACCATGGAGCCATTGCTTTTCGCAATATCAAATACAAAAGATTTGATAGACAGGCACTTAAATTAGAGAATATTACTTACCAATGCTACAAAGGGATTTTCAATGGAATGCCAAGCTATGATACCTTAAAGTTAGTAAAACAAGGAAAAGCAGATGCCATAACAAGTGAGCTGACTTGCTTAGAAAATGACTTTTTGATTCGTTTCAAAGCTGAACTCACTGTGCCAGAGACAGGCAATTACTATTTTACTATCCAACAGGGTGGCATGGCACATTTATACATTGATGAGAAAGTAGCTATAGAAGCCAATAAGTTTGAAAGTTGGTTCAACGAACAACGTACAGAAATAATCCCTCTTAGCGAAGGGAAACATAGTATAGATATAGCATATAGAAAAAACACTAATTGGATTCCTACGGCTTTAGGACTTTTTATAGAAGGAAATGGAGTGCGCTTCCAGCCCTTACACGCTTTAGGTTCTATTCCTCTGATAGCTTCTGAGGGAGCGATTTACCTCAACCCAGAGCAAAAACCACATCTGCTCCGTAGTTTCATGTTTTTCAAAGGAGAAAAGCGTACCCATGTTATTTCAGTAGGGGAAATTAGCAAAATTAACTACGCTTATGACCTAAGTCAAGGAACACTGATGCAAGTATGGAGAGGGGATTTTTTAGACGTAACAGGTATGTGGCAAGACCGAGGTGGCTCGCAAGTAGCCGCCCCTATCGGCAATCCTGTGGAACTTTTTGCTACACCGACTTTGCTCATCTTGAATGATGCCAATGCTTCATGGATAAGTAAATACAAAGAAAATGATGGATTTAGACAAAAAGGCTACAACCTCGACGACAGTGGAAGACCTACTTTCAAGTACATATATCAAGGTATCACTGTAGAGGATAAAATTATGCCTATAGAAGATAGCAGGGCGTTGAGCAGAGAGCTATTGCTTAATGTTTCTCAAACAGTCAATAACTTGTACGCTAAAATAGCAGAAGGCAAAGAGATAGCCCAGCTACCAGATGGGGCTTATAGTATAGACGACAAACAATATTACATACAAATCTCAGAGGCTAATAAGCCCAAGGCATTTATTCGCCAAAGTGGAGATAAAAAGGAACTACTCATTCCTGTTGTTTGGGACGGCAACAAAGCAAAAATACAGTATGCAATAATTTGGTAAAGAATAATTTTTCCTTATTTCATTTTCTTAGCAATAACTCCCCTACCCTATTGCTAAGAAAATGAAAAATTATTGAATAGCAAAATTAGCTACTAATTACAAAATAAGTTACAACTAAATTGAAGCCCTTTTCGTAATATAAATAAACATCTTTTTGGCTTTATTTTCATGAGTTTACACACCACTATCAATTTCTACCAAACAGGCGGCTCGCTTCCTTTTGATTCTCCAAGCTACGTCAAAAGGAAGGCAGACGATGAGTTGTTCTATCATCTGAAAGGTAGTCATTTCTGCTATGTGCTTACCGCAAGACAAATGGGGAAATCGAGTCTAAGAGTGCAAACTATGAAACGTCTTATAGAACAGGATTTTCTTTGCTCTGCCATAGATTTGACCTCCATAGGTACGCACAACGTTTCTGCTGAGCAGTGGTATTATGCTCTGCTTGACCGTATCGCCTATGACTTGGATATTTACGAAGCACTCGAGGTTTGGTGGGAGGATAACCTCAAACTGCCTCCTGTGAGTCGTTTTGCCAACTTTTTAGAACAGGTCGTTTTAGAAAAGACCAAGCAATCCATAGTGATTTTTATTGATGAAATCGATACGGTTTTAGGTCTAAACTCTGCTGAATTTAACGCTGACGACTTTTTTGCTGTCATTCGTAGCTTCTACAATGCAAGGGACACCAACCCCAAACTAAATCGCTTAAACTTTACCCTATTAGGGGTTGCTTCACCTGATGAACTGATGCGAGATTCTGCACGCACCCCTTTTAACATTGGCGTTCCTATTTATCTGGAAAATTTCAATTTTGAAGAATCCAAACACGTCCTTACACAAGGATTCTCCTCCATTACTCACGAACCAGAAAAACTGTTGAAAGCTGTTTTTGAATATACCAATGGACAGCCATACCTTACGCAAAAAATATGTGCCTATCTCTTGCAGAAAGGCTTTATTGTCAATGAAAAAGAAGTAGTCAAGCAATTAGTCGAGCAGCTATTCCTTAGTCATCAAACAGGAGAGTTAGATGCCAACTTAGCCAATATTCAAAACAGAATCTGCTCTGATATGCGCTATGGAGTAGAGATGTTGCACTTATACCAAGACCTACTTAACAGAACTTCTATTCCTATCCAACGCTCCAATCCTGTGCAAATTTACCTGAGGCTTTCTGGTTTAGTATCAGAAAGTAACAAAGGGTATTTGCGCATAGACAACAAGATTTACGAGCAGTTTTTTAACAAACACTGGGTAGTAGAAATGCTGAGCAAGTTGGATAGACCTTTTACTTTTGACTTGGCAAGGTGGGTACAATCGGGGAAAAGTGATAAAGCTACGGCACTTAGGGGAAAGTTTTTAAAAGATATGATTGCATGGTCAAAGGTTAGTGATTTGACCGATTTGGAAAAAGAGTTTTTGATTTTTTCTCAAGATATTTACACCCATGAAAAGGAAAAAGAATACGAAAGAAAACGCCTTAAACAAAGAAATGTTACACTACTTATCGTATTGATTATTACTATTATAGCAAGTACTGTTACCATTGCTATCCAAAGGCGTTATTTGCGTGCTGATAAAGAGTTAGATGCAAAAGTCAAAGAATTAGAAGAAAAAGAAAGTCAATATAACCAACTCTTAGAACTTAATGATGACCTTAGTGACCAAATTAAAGCTAGAGAAGACTCAGCATTAGCTTATTCCCTCAAATTGAGAGAGTTACAAAACAAATATGGAGAAATCATTAAGCGATTAGATGAAGGGAACAAAGATGAACAAGAGCAGAACGCGCAAATTGCAGCACTTAGAAAAGCCCTTAGTCAGCTTCGTAGCGACACCATGCAATTAAGACAACAAATACGAGAAATACAAAAAAACAATGAGTTAGCGGACAAGCCCGTACCAGAGCAGATTTGTCGGAATGCACGCTTGGCAATCATGCAGTTCCGCTACGGAGAAGAAAATCAGTTTGACCAAGGACACTACAAAACGGTTACAGAGCGGAATACAATATTCATCGGTAGGGAACTATCTGACTCGAAAAAGTTTATTAACTTTAAATACTCTAAAAAAGACTATTTTGACCATACAACCAACCCAGAAACTATCCGAGAACAAGGCTATCATGGTTATATCACTGGTAATTTTATTCCTGCCAGAAATCATGAGATAGTAATAAGGGTAGATGTACATATCTTTGGTCAGAAAAAGCCTTGCACAAGTTTCCTTATTACAGGCATTACCGAGCAGATGTTTTTTGATAACTCTACCATAGGAGTAGAGCGAATCAAGCAAAGATACAGAGAATCTATACAGCACCCACCAAGCCAAATGCGGTTTCAGATAGGAAATTAAAAATTTTTCATATTTACCCTCAACCACTAACCTCTAATGAACTGTATCCACTTAAAAAAACCTGTTAGCCAAGACAACAAACCTTGACTAACAGGAAATATCTATGACTTGTTAAAAAATATTACTTATTTTACCAAAAGTACGCATACAAAAAGACAAGTATAGCAAAAATTAGCCCTGCTCCCCATGCAAAACTTGGGCTTACTTTGAACATCTCTTTGTTAATCTCTAAGCCTTTGTGCGAAGGATTGCGTATGCCTGTAACCCAAATTACCAAAGAGCAGTAGATAAAAACAAAGCCCATGCGGTCAAGGAAAGGAATTTCATACACACCTGCTTCATTAGGATTAGGATAAGAAAAACCAGAAGCATACAAGAAAGACAAATCTACTCCCATAGCTGGCAAGAATTTGAGAATCACCGACAGGGCAAAACCACCTACAATCGCCAAAACTGCTCCAAGCGAATTAGACTTTTTCCAGAAAAATCCCCAAATGAATACGGCAAAAATACCGGGCGACATGAAGCCTGTGTATTCTTGAATGTACTGAAAACCACCTTTCTTGTCTATGCCTAAAAAAGGAGAAATCAGTACAGCGGCTAACATAGAAACCACAATCGCAATTCGCCCTACTATTACCAAGTGCTTTTCACTTGCCTCTCTTTTGAAATAATGTTTGTAAATATCTAAGGTAAAAATAGTAGAAATAGAATTTGCCTTCCCTGCCAAAGAGGCTACAATTGCCGCCGTCAAAGCCGCAAAAGAAAGTCCTTTCAAACCCACAGGAAGTAAACCTAATAGTACCCCGTAAGCATTGTCGGGATTGATAGTACCATCAGCACCTAACATTTTTTCAGAAAAATTGCCGTAACCATCTTTGTAAAGCACATAAGCAGCTATACCGGGCAGTACTACGATGATAGGCATGAGTAGTTTTAGGAAAGCGGCAAAAAGAATCCCATTTCTTGCAGTTGTGAGGTCTGCACCTAAAGCCCTCTGCGTAATGTACTGATTACAACCCCAATAGTTCATGTGAACTATCCACATACCACCTAAGATAACCGTAAGTCCCGGTAGGTCGACATAATTGGGGTTGTCTTTGGTCAGAATCATGTGAAAATGACTATCCGCCTTGCTTTGCATTTCTCTTAGCCCAGCCATAATTCCCTCCAAACCATTGTGCATGGAAACCAACTCAATAGCTAAGTAGGTAGTAGCTAAACCTCCCAAAATCAAAAAAAGTACCTGAATTACGTCAGTAAAGCCGATTACTTTCATTCCTCCCAAGGTGATAAAAATTGCAAAAATCGCCAGCCCCATCATGCAAGTATAAATATCAATTCCTGCCAGCGTACCTATGGCTATTGCTCCCAAGTACAAAATAGAAGTCAGATTCACCACAATATAAAGCAAGAGCCAGAATATTGCCATAATCAAACTCACCGTAGTATTATACCTTTGGGTAATGTACTGTGGCATAGTGAAAATTTTGTTTTTCAGATAGATAGGCATAAAAAAGATAGCAATAATAATCAGAGTAGAAGCCGCTAACCACTCGTAAGTAGCAATAGTCAAGCCCATTTTGAAGCCCGAGCCGGACATTCCAATAAACTGCTCCGCCGAGATGTTAGAAGCAATCAGCGAAGCCCCAATAGCCCACCAAGTAAGCGAACCTTCTGCCAAAAAAAAGTCCTTAGAGGAGGCTTCTTTGGCTTTTTTTCTTTGATAAATCCAATAGCCATAGCCAGCTACTACGATAAAATAAAAAATAAATACCAGATAATCGAGTGTTTGAAGTCCTTGTTGCATGATTTCTTAGATTAGTTTTCGCTGTAAATGATAATGTTAAAAGACAAAATATAAATTAAGTTTATGCAATCGGTTGCAGATGCTAAACTATGTATTATTTTGGAATATTTTTACAATGTTGCACTATTTTTTATTTGCATGATTTCTTAGTGCAGGTCTGACTTCCCAAACCTCAATGGAACTGTTAGAAACTGCCTAAAAGTTCCACTAAGGTTTAGAAACTCTTGTCAATAAAATTTTGGGGTTATTTCACAAGATAGCATAGAACACAAATTTTACAGATAGCACAACCTAAATCTGTGAAAGGCTGTGTAATCCGTAACATCTGCAATTTTAAACAAGCAGCTATAGCTATCCCCCGCTTTATGATTGGACAAATGGGAATCAAACCTTTTTATTCAAAGAAAGGAACGCCCGGTTGAGCATATTTTCTCATACCCTCCTCATTGATTTCTACACCTATGCCCGGCTTTTCGGATACGGTAATGTAGCTATCTTTGACCATTTCTCCCTCAAAAGTAATAATTTCTTTGAACATAGGGTCAGTATGGAAATAGATTTGCCACTCCAAAATCAGGAAATTAGGCACAGAAGCGCATACATGAGCCGAAGCCATTGCCCCCAAATAAGAGGCTACCATGTGAGGAGCAAAGGGAACATAATAAAGATTGGCTAAATTGGCGATGCGTTGTCCTTCGCCAAGTCCTCCTGCTTTTTGCAAGTCAGGCATGATTATATCTACTGCTCCCAACTCTAAAATTCTCCTAAAACCATGAGCCAGATATAAGTTTTCACCTGCACAAATAGGGGTAGAGGTAGAATCTGTAATTTTTTTGTAGGCTTCTACGTTCTCAGCAGGGATGGGTTCTTCTAACCACATTAGGTTTAGCGGCTCAAACATTTTAGCTACCTGCTCACCTGTAATAGCGTCATACCTTCCGTGCATATCTACGCATATATCTATCTTGTCCCCTACAGCTTTGCGAGCTGCGGAGATTTGGTCGTACATTCTTTGGAGTTCGCCTCTACTTGCCGTCCAGTTATAGAAGTCATACTTTGCAGGGTCATTAGCTTGGTCGACATCAAACTTAATAGCATTAAAGCCCATCTTTACTGCTTGAGTTGCCGCTTCTGCGAACTGTGCAGGAGTTGGTAGTTTGCTTTGGTACAGCGCAGTATCGCAATATACCCTTACTTTGTCGCGAAACTTCCCTCCAAGTAATTGATAAACAGGAAGATTGAGAGCCTTGCCTGCCAAATCCCAGAGGGCTGACTCCACCGCAGAAAGTACTGCCACATACATCCCAGACTGCGCCCCCTCAAAAAAACCAGACCTACGTAACTCTTCAAATAAGCGATGCACATTTAGCGGATTTTTACCCTCTAACCTTCTTTCAAACATCTTGACTAAGTGATAAGTACCCGGTGTAGCATCTACACCCTCTCCACACCCCCAAATGTCTTGATTGGTGTAAATTTTTACAAATAGGCTATGCCCTCCACGAATATAACCACACTTGATATTGGTGATTTTCAAGTCAGAAGGACGAGACATCACGGGGGATTTTTCTAAGGCGTTTTCCAGTTCTTTCCCAAAACCTGTCAAAGAAAGTGTACTAAATGCTCCTGTCAAAGCACTTTTGGCAAGAAAAGAGCGTCTTGATTGTTTCATTTTCATATCAAATAAGTTTGTAGTTTGGTATTAAAAAAGTGGGTCGTAATAAATTTATTCAATTATACCAACAAATTTTCTTATTTTAATAGGATTATGACAAAAAATCTTGCTTTGGCTACTTTATCTCTTCCAATGCTTTGTCTGGTTTAGCATAGGAAAGCCTTGACAATCTTTGTGTAGTGTGGTAAGAGTCCAAAGAGGAACAGGTGATGCTTTCTGCTTTCTCTATGTCAATATAGCCATCGGGCATAATGTAATCCATAGGAACAAAAGTTTCTATGACCTTGCCTATCACCAAAATAGTCCCATTAATAGCTAAGTGATGCGTTTCGGCTAAAGCCAATCCTATTTTGATGTGAGCTTCCGCCACATAAGGGGCAGGGTGCAGAGAGCCAAACTCGGGAGTGAGTCCACAAGCCTCAAACTCAGATATTTGATAGCGCGCACTTGTTTGATGTGCTTGTTTGTAAAAACTTGGACGAATATGGTTAAGTGTAAAATAACCTGTAGTTTCTATGTTTTCCAAACTATGTCGGCGAACTGTATCGGGTCTGACCAATACTCCCATAAGAGCTGGATTTGCGCCAATATGAAATACTTGGCTGAAAATAGCTACATTGGTAATGCCTTCTTTGGATACAGTTCCTACCAAATTGACACTTTTAAAACCACTCAAAGAGTTAATGAAATTGGTACGGAACTGTTTTTCAAATCCTTCAAAATCAGATGCTACGTAATGTGAAACGGTCATAGACGATGTAATTTAAAGTAAATTTGTACCTTTAATGTAAAGTTGGAAACTACTAATTTTCTAAAACGTTTCCAATTTGTCTATCAATAAGTTTTTTAGGTGGTAATTCTGAAAAATCTGCTATGCTACCAAATAATTCAATAACTTTTTGCCTTTCCAAGAAAGTGTTTTCTCTACCAAAAAACTATGACAAGAAATAGCTTCAGTATTTTTTCTAACTGGTGTTTCAGTGGGTTAAAGTGTATGTAATGCAATACTCTTACTAAATACTCATCGGTATCTATTTTTTTTCGTTTAAAGTTGGGTATGAAAAGGCTACCCATTTGGTCTTATTGCTTGTTGAAGGCTTAGGTAGTTAAACTGCACCTTATTCTCCTTACTCGCCACCTGCACACAATCCAAACCAAAAGGACAGAGAAGTAATTTATGCACTTCGTACCGAGAGATAATATATAAATTACTGGCAAAATACGCTTTTTCGCGTATTTTCACGCGAAAAACTATACTTTACATAACCTGCTGACTACCAAGAAATAAAACTTATTTTTCATTCTTACGCACCTACACGCCAATCAGAAACTGGCAGATAGAACGTCTTAGACACACTGCGTTTAAGTCTAAGAAGAACGGGTAGAAATAAAAGTTTACAACTTCTCCTACTTCACCTCCTTCCTCAATGCTTCTATCTGCTCAAGGGTTAAGCTTGTTACCTCTCCAATGGTTTCATTGTCAAAGCCTTTTCTTATCATGTTCTTGGCTATTTCAATTTTTCCTTCAATTTTCCCTTCATTAAACGAAGTTTCCAAAGAGGCTGTAAAGTCCAAATAGTTCTTTTCGCTATCTCGGTAAGATTGCAACTGCTTCTCATCAAAACGTGCAATCTCTGCGATTTGAAACAGCTTTTTAAATACTTTTTCTTGCAACTTAGCTGGTATCTCCTCTATTTTTACTAAGTTTTTTAGCACATACAACCACTTGTCAAAATGTGTTTCTATCTCCTCTAAGGTCTTGTCAAACTTCTTGATTTCTACATAGATAAAGCGCAACTTGTCATAAAATATCTTATGTGTTTCCTTTTCTATCAGTCTGATGTCATGCACTATCTTGTTTTTGTTTGCTTTGTCATCGTCTATGAGAAAGTCGGTAATAGCTATGGAATAAACCCCTTTCAATTGATAGTTCCAATCGCCTCGCTTTGCCTGTTCTTGAATGGGAAAAGTGGCGTAGTATAAACTCCTATCCTTAAAAAAATCCTGTTTTGCTCTTTGCATTTCCACAATGAATTTTTCTCCTTTTTCGTTTTCACAATATAGGTCAAAGATTGCCTTTCTATCCAAGTCAGTAGTCCCCAAATGCTCGCTTTTCAAATAAGTCAGGTCTATGATTTTGCCTTTGTCTGTGAGCAGTTCATTCAAAAAATCAATGAGCAGGTCTTTGTTTGCCTCTTCCCCAAAAATTTTCTTGAAGCCGAAATCGGTAAAAGGATTGATGTATTTTTTTGCAATCATATTCTATCTTGTTTTAGACAAAGATAGGGAAAATCATGGGCAAATCTGGAATGAAAAGGCAAGATTATAAATACATGATAAATTTGGATCGCAAAGCCTTGATAAAGTAGGGCGAAATTACAAATCCCAACCAGCAAGGAATTAGGTTAAGCATATTTGTCAAAAGTAAAAATAAAAATTTTATCTTAAAGACAGAAGCCCTTTGCCTGTTTGATAAAAAACCATCTATTCTTTAAAATCTGTGTGCCAAATCAGCAAATAGACAACTTTTGAAAGAAATCTCTTATCAAAATTCATTAATTTTGAACACTAAAACAGTAATGTTCTTAAATATAAGCAAATGCAATTTTCTCAAATCATTGGTTTAGAAGATATTAAACAAACTCTTGTGCAGTCGGTCAATAAAAATCATGTTGCTCACGCTCAGCTTTTTTTAGGCATAGAAGGGAGTGCCAATTTAGCTTTAGCTGTGGCGTATGCTACTTTTCTGAATTGTGAGAATAAGACTGAAACAAGCACGGACTCTTGTGGGACCTGTCCCTCTTGCTATAAAATGAACCGCCTGATTCACCCTGACTTACATTTTATTTTTCCTACAGCAACCACTAAGCAAATTACCAAAAGGGACGAGGCAGTAAGTCAGGCATTTATGAAAGAATGGAGAGAGTTTTTTACGAAGAATCCTTACAATTCTCTCAAAGCGTGGTCTTTGGCTTTTGGGGCAGAGGGAAAACAGTGTATTATTCCTGTGGAAGATGGAAGAAACATCATCAGAAGTTTGGCTTTAAAGGCATTTGAAGCAGAATATAAGGTGCTGATAATCTGGCTACCAGAACTCATGAATGTCAATGCTGCTAATGCCATTTTAAAAATATTGGAAGAGCCACCAGAGAAAACCATCTTTCTCTTGGTGGCTAACAGTGCGGAAAATATGCTGGCAACTATCCAATCACGCACACAGTTGGTACTGATTAGACCATTTAAAGATGAAGAAATCAAAAAGCACCTAACAGAAGTTTGGAAAACCGATGAGGAAAGAGCCAGCCAAATTGCTATGTTAGCCGACGGCAATATGAACGAAGCATATCGCTTACTCAATGATACACAGAACCTTAGCCAAGACACTTTTCGCGATTGGATGCGTTTATGCTTTCGTTTTGATATTCCCAACCTCATCAAAGAGGCAGACAAATTCAATGACTTAGAAAAAGAAGCCCAAAAAAGTCTGCTCCAATATGGCATGAATTTACTCAGAGAGGCATTTGTTTATAAGTTTGGAGGTGAGCATTTGGTCAGGGCAGACAAGCAATCCTTAGAATTTATCAAAAACTTTTCTAAAGTCATTCATGAGGCTAATGTAGAAAAACTACAAAATAAGTTCAATGAAGCCTATTTTCACTTGGAAAGAAACGCCAATTCTAAGATTTTATTTTTAGATTTGTCCTTACAAGTAGCAGGAATTTTTAAGCAGTGATTTAGCTTTAACTTTTATTTTCTTATGCAAGACAAGCCTCATGCCCAGCCCCCAGAAAAGCTCACTGGACTGACCCTGACCGAACCCAAAGACAGTGCGGCAGGACTAACCGCAGTGCTATCGACTGCCAAACACATCTTGGAGGAGATGAATTTGAGCAAAGGAGTAGCCCTACTCTCGAAACTCAATCAAAAAGGTGGGATAGACTGCATGAGTTGTGCTTTTCCTGACCCCAAAGAGCGTTCTGCCGTTGCTGAGTACTGCGAGAATGGAGCAAAGGCAATCGCAGAGGAGGCTACTGACAAGCGAATCACAGCTGATTTTTTTGCTAATTACAGCGTTGAGGAACTCTCTGAGCAGTCTGATTATTGGCTGGGCAAGCAAGGCAGACTTACCCAACCTATGATACTGCGAGCAGGGGAAAAATACTATAAACCTATCACTTGGGAAGAGGCTTTTGCTTTCATTGCCAAGCAGTTAAATGCACTTTCCTCTCCTCACGAAGCCATTTTTTATACTTCGGGAAGAACAAGCAATGAGGCAGCTTTCCTTTACCAACTCTTTGTACGTCAATTTGGTACAAATAACTTGCCCGACTGCTCCAATATGTGCCACGAGTCGAGTGGAGTAGCACTTTCTGATACTTTGGGTATAGGCAAAGGCTCTGTAATCTTAGAGGATTTTGAAAAAGCAGAAATTATTATGATTATTGGGCAAAATCCAGGGACTAATCACCCCCGTATGCTCTCTGCCCTCCAAAAAGCAAAGAAAAAAGGTGTTAAAATCATTTCTATCAATCCTTTGAAGGAAACAGGCTTGCTCAACTTCAAACACCCTCAAAATCCAATAGACTGGGTAGGCAAAGGAACAGAACTGACAGATTTGTATTTGCAAGTAAAAATTAATGGAGATGTCGCCTTGCTCAAAGCATTGATTTTGTGTATATTAGAAAATGAAAACCTCCAAACACTTGAGAACTGGAGTAAAAGTGCAAATCAGCATCATTCCGAAAGAAATACGATTGATTATGGTTTTATCCAAACACAAACCACAGGCTTTGAAGATTTTATTACAGACTTGAAAAAATACAATTTAGAATATTTAGTAGAGCAAAGTGGGGTGAGCATAGAAGAAATAAAAAAAGCGGCAGATTTACTCAAAAAATATCATAAAATCATTGCTTGTTGGGCAATGGGCTTGACTCAACATAAAAACGCAGTAGGAAATATCCAAGAAATTGTCAATTTGCTATTGCTAAAAGGGAGCATAGGAAAAGAGGGAGCGGGAACTTGCCCTGTGCGCGGGCATAGCAACGTGCAAGGCGACCGCACTATGGGCATAGTAGAAAAGCCTAAACCAGAATTCTTAGACCGCTTAGGCAAGGTGTTTAACTTTACCCCTCCCCAACAGCATGGCTACGATACCGTTGCGGCTATCAAAGCCATGTACGAAGGTACTGCCAAAGTGTTTATTGCCTTAGGTGGAAATTTTCTTTCGGCTACGCCTGATACTGAATATACTGCTAAAGCACTGCAAAACTGCGATTTAACAGTGCATATTTCCACCAAGCTCAATCGCTCTCACCTCATTCATGGGAAAAATGCCTTGATTCTGCCTTGCTTAGGCAGGACAGAAAAAGATGTGCAAGCAAGCGGCGAGCAGTTTGTCAGTGTGGAAAACTCTATGGGTATCGTCCATTCTTCACAAGGCATACTGCCTCCTGCTTCCAAGTTTTTACTGAGCGAAGCCTCCATAGTGGCGGGCTTGGCAAAGGCAACTTTGGGAGAAAAAAGTACAGTAAACTGGGATAAAATGATTGAAAATTATGACAATATCAGAGATAAAATAGAGCAAGTAATTGTAGGATTTGAAAACTACAATCAAAGAGTAAGACATCCTGACGGGTTTTATTTGCCCAATGGCGCAAGAGAAGGAAAGTTTCATACCAAAGATAAAAAAGCACATTTTACCATTAACGAACTGCCTAAACACGAACTCCAAGAAGATGAATTTCTGATGATGACCATTCGCAGCCATGACCAATTCAATACGACTATTTATGGGCTGAATGACAGATACAGAGGCATTTTTAACGAGAGGAGAGTAGTACTAATCAATCCTCAAGACATGAAAAAGTTTGCTTGGCAAGCCCAACAAGTGGTAGATTTGTATAGCAAGTATCATGGTGAGGAAAGAATCGCTAAAACCTTTGTACTTGTGCCTTACGATATTCCTCAGCAGTGCATCGCTACCTACTTCCCTGAAGCCAATGTACTCGTTCCCATAGATTTGAAAGCGGACAAGAGCCATACCCCTGTTTCTAAGTCCGTGATAGTGAAAATAATAGCAAAATAAGTTTGAGCCAATTAGCAATTATTTTTTTGAAAAAAAAGAAAACGCTTTAAAAGCAATAGCTCAAATTTTATACATTTGTATCAATTCAAAAAATATTCTTATGAAAAAACAATACTATATTTTTGTTCTTTTGCTTTTCCTCTTAGCTTGTAGTGGCAAAAAACAAGCAGATTTAATCGTATTCAATGCCAAAGTTTATACAGTGGATAGTAGCTTCACTACTCAAGAGGCTTTTGCTATCAAAGACGGCAAGTTTATTGCCATAGGGAGTTCCAAAGAAATTTTAGAAAGCTACCAATCTGCTAATCAGATAGATGCTAAAGAGAAATTTATCTATCCGGGGTTTTACGATGCTCATTGTCATTTTTTTGGTTTGGGCAATTCCATGCAACAAGTAGATTTGGTAGGCACATCTTCTTTCCAAGAAATTGTCCAAAAATTAGTAGATTATAAAGCACAAAATCCTAATAAACAATGGATTTTAGGGAGAGGCTGGGACCAAAATGATTGGGAGGATAAAACTTTCCCTCACCGAGATACCTTAGATATACTTTTCCCTGAAACGCCTGTATATTTAGTAAGGATAGACGGACACGCCGCCTTAGCCAACGGTGCGGCTCTTAGGCAGGGAAGGATAGGTGAGAAGCCTCTGATAGAAGGCGGTCAAGTAGAAGGTGGCTTGGTAGAAACTAAAAACGGAAAAACCACAGGCATACTGATAGACAATGCCATGCGTTTAGTAAGTAGCGTCATTCCCCCTCCTAACGAAGAGGAAAGCAAAAAAATATTGCTTACCGCTCAAAAAGCCTGTTTTGAAAATGGATTGACTACGGTAGATGATGCAGGTTTAGGTAAGGAAATTATAGATTTGATAGATAAAATGCAGAAAAGCAATGAATTAAAAATAAAAATCTATGCTATGGTAAGTGCCACAAGAGCAAATGTAGAACACTTTATCCAAAAAGGAATTTACAAAACAGATAGGCTCAATGTGCGTTCTTTTAAAATCTATGCCGATGGAGCCTTGGGTTCTCGTGGGGCTTGCTTAATCAAACCTTACAGCGATGACCCCAAGACTACGGGCTTCTTACTTTCTCGCCCAGATGAGTTAGAAGCAAACTTCCAACTCATCGCCAATAGCGATTTCCAAGCCAACACCCATGCCATAGGCGACTCTGCCAATAGGATTATCTTGGATATGTACGGTAAAATGCTCAAAGGTAAAAATGACCGCCGTTGGCGCATAGAACACGCTCAAGTGGTTAGCGATGAGGACTTAGCCAAATTTAAAAATTATAGCGTAATTCCTTCCGTCCAGCCTACGCACTGCACTTCGGATATGCCTTGGGCAGGAGCAAGATTAGGTTTCCCAAGAGTAAAAACAGCCTACCCTTACCAAAAACTCTATGAGCAAACCAACATACTTGCTTTGGGGAGTGATTTTCCTGTGGAGGCAGTCAATCCGATATTCGGATTTCATGCCGCAGTAGCCCGCCAAGATGCAGAAAATAAGCCTGAGGGAGGCTTTCAAATGGAAAATGCCATCAGCAGAGAAAATGCTTTGCGTGGCATGACTATCTGGGCGGCATATTCCAATTTTGAAGAAAAAGAAAGAGGAAGCATAGAAGTAGGGAAGCAAGCAGATTTTGTAATGTTGGAAAGTGATTTGATGACCACTGAAAATCAAAAACTAAGAGGCATTAAGGTTCTTTCAACTTTTGTAAATGGGGAAAAAGTTTTTGAACACAATAAAAATCATATATCAAATGCGAAAGCCTATTAAGGAAATATCATCGCGCTGAGCTTGTGTTTGCATAAAATTATTTAGTTCTATCAATAAACGTCCATATTGCTCTCTTAAAGGAAGGTGAGATACATTCATTAGCAAATCTTTCAATCGCTCTTTGCCATATTTTTCTCCCGAAAGATTTTGCTGGTCGGTGATGCCATCAGTAAATAGATAGATAATCTCACTTCCTTTTAATACAAACTCTTGATTTTCAAATGATTTAGCCTCTGATTTTTTTCCTCCTCCTATGGAGCGTTTAGTACCTTTGAGTTCTTTTAGCTCTCCTTTGTCAGTATAAAAAAGTTTAGATTTTGCCCCAGCAAAAGTTACTTTACAATGCTTAGGATTGTGCTTATCACTCTCTATCAAGCAAATACCGATGTCCATTCCATCATCATTTTTGTTATTTTCCTGCTTTAAAGCGTCTTTGACTTCTATGTGCAAGACCTCCAAAATGGTAGCAGGGTCATGGATTTTGGTTTGCGTAACGATTTTATTTAGCAAAGTATGCCCTATCATAGACATAAAAGCCCCCGGTACTCCATGCCCCGTACAATCCACCATAGCCACAAAGAGCTTGTCATTTCTCCGATTTATCCAATAAAAGTCCCCAGAAACCACGTCTTTGGGCATATACAAGACAAAATATTCTGCAAAGCAATTACTGAGGTCTTCGTCGTCGGGAAGGATAGCACTTTGAATTTGTTTGGCATATTCCAAACTTTTCATTAGTAAGTGCTGCTTTTCTTCTATTTTTTCAGATTTCTTACTGATTTCTTCTATACTTTCCTGAACTTTGGTAAGCATATATTGAAAATCCTCTGCCAGCCCCCCAATTTCATCTTTGGACTGCACGCTAATTACTTTCATATCTTTAGCAAAATTACTGTCTATTACATCATTAATAGACCTTGATAAGCGGCTAATAGGAAGGCTGAGAGATTGAGTAATAAAAAATGCAAAAACGATGAAAACAACTACGTAGAGCGCAATCGTAGAAAAAAAAGCATAGTTGATGTTGGCATATACATCATTGGTCTTTTGGATAAGCAGGTGGTTAAGGAGATTTAATTGAATCAAAAGTTTATCAGAAATCTGACGTAATTGTTTTTTTAATCCACTTTGGCTGTCAAAACCTATCTCTTTTTCTACATTGGCTAATTGCAAAAAGGTATCTCTGTAGTTATTAATTAGGTATTTCACTTGCTTTTGAGCCTCTTCTTGCTTGATTTTTTTCACTACATCTTCTTCTAACTCTCTCAAAGCCAATATATTTTTTCTTACATAATCTTCATCTTTCCTCAATATAAAATCCTTTTCATGGCGGCGAACAGTGAGTAAGATAGTTTTATCCAAAGGATAAGGTGATTCTTCTATGGTATGAATGCTCTCTCGCATTTTGCCCTCCAAGCCGTAGTCTTTAAAGCCTCTAATCCGAACAAAATCATGGAGTTTATTAAAAATCTCACAGTACTCATCGATATCTTTTTTCACCGCATCTAAATCTGACAGCAGCTCAAATTGACTTATTTCAGGAAATTGGCGTAGCCCTTCTATTTTGCTGTAAATAGTATTAAGTACCCTCTCACGCCGATACAAATATTCGCTCTTGCCAGTGCGATAAAAATCTGGATTAATGGCTTCGTCTGTAAAAAAATCTTTTTCTAACTTATTCAAGATGTGTATATTGCGGTCTATATCTCCAAGCAAGGCAACTATACGCCCGAGCCTTTCTTCTTTGTTTGTAAACCACAGATTTGACCCAATTACCACGCAAGTAATCAAAAAAATGATGCCAAAAGAGAAAAGTAATTTAGCCTTAATGGTTTTGAAAGTATTAAATGGCATAGGAAAAATATGTGCTTACGTATGACTTGCAAAGTTACTATCTATCTATTACCAAATAATTACTAAACCTTGAAAGATGTATGAAGTTTTCTGCTGAAGCCTACGGTCTTTATTTTTAAACCTCTTGTGAGCGGTGAAATCATATTTATTAAAGAGCAATTTTTTATCCCTATCTCGGTAGAAAAGAAAACTAAGGACAAAGAGAAGCAAGCCAAAGAAGAAGCATTGGCAGAGTTAGGAAGATTGAGAAAATCAATCCGTCAAAAATAATAATCCTTAAAACTCATGCAAACGCTGCTGTATATTTAGCCGCAAGGAAAGTGCAGTATAGTTGGTATTGTAATTCCTACTCGCAAAATCCGTTTGCTGATTTCTAATCACTTGCTTTAAGTCTATAAAAAGATTATGTTTAAGTTGATAAGATGCCGTTAAATCTATAAAAGTCAGATTAGTAGCTACCCCTTGCCCTACTCGGTTTCCATATTCCAATTCTTTGGTCGTGTTGTCCAATAAAATATCACTTCCCCAATTTTTGCCGTCCCAATCCCTGCCCATTTTTGTAGAAAATACTTTGGCTGTCAGGCTCAGTTTAGGGATAGGCTGATAACGCAAGATTGCCAAAATTTCCCTAAAATTCGCTCCCAGCGGGTGTGCCAAAGGCTGGCTAAAATGCGTATAATTGGAAAGTCTGGGCTTGTCGAAGTGCGTATAAGTAAAGGGTCTAACCGTATTTAGCTCCACTTGCAAGTCCAAGTTGGGGATATTCAGTACATCTATGTACTTGAAACCCAACTGCCAAGCCT
Source organism: Thermoflexibacter ruber (assembly GCF_900113045.1). Classification (GTDB taxonomy): domain Bacteria; phylum Bacteroidota; class Bacteroidia; order Cytophagales; family Thermoflexibacteraceae; genus Thermoflexibacter; species Thermoflexibacter ruber. The sequence goes on along the minus strand of NZ_FONY01000010.1, from coordinate 85,765 downwards.
GTTTGTTTGCCCACCAACCGTTTCCTGCCCTTACCTCGCTAATGACTAACTCATCTATCACTAACTGTCCATACAGCTGAAATTGCTTCAAGAAATTCCACTTAAAATCAATACCCGCAATGGAGTTATCTTGACTGCCCATGTTTTGTTCTAAGCTACGGTAAAAAATAATTGGGTTCAGGTAAGCCAGCTCAAAAGTATCATCTCTGTAAAGGTCATCTCTCCCATAAGCGATGGACTCAAAAAAACCAAAATTTAGATTGTCCGTTAGATTTAGGCTAAGATGATGAAACATCACATATTTTTTGGGATACAGACGATTCGTGCCAGAAGATTCAGAAAACATCTGGGTATAAAGGTTGGAATAGTTAAATTTCCAAATCTTGGTGTTAAGTTTCAAAAAAGTATAATTATTGGCAAAATCAGACAGTTGTAACGAGCGGTAGCCCACGCCGTACGCATTTTTATCGTAGCCAAATTGGAGGGAAACATATTTTTTGATAATGTCAAAAGAAATATAGCCTCTTGCAGTCAAGAAATCTACCCCGTTAGTAATACTTGTACCTGTAGGGTCTTTGTAAGTTTTCCAAAATCCTTCATAAGGCACAGCTTGGAAATCAGTAATAAACTGCTGGGCATAAAAGGGAAAAATCGCTTGATTTTCTGCTATATAGGAGTAAAAACCCAGCCTACGCGCTATCATACCCCTGATTTCTGCCCCTCGCGTATTGGTAAAAGGTCTTTTTTGGCTATTGCCGTCATTGCCTACGCTTAGGTGCAGGACGGGATTTAAGTGAAAATCAAAATCCTTAGAAGTATCTAAGTCATTGTCTTTCAATCGGAAAAGGTCTGCTTTGGTTTTGTAAAAACGATTCCAAATCGCTTTTTTGCTTTTATTGTCCAGACTATCCGCCCATTCTGAGTTGTCGTTGAGCAGATAAATCAAATTGAACCTATCTACTTGCGAAAGCCCCTGTTTCAAAATCATGGAATCTGCTAAAGCCGCCACCCCTTTGCGACTGTACGGCTTCATAGCAGTAAATAGATGCTCGGCAAAACTCCCTTTTTTGATTTCATACCTATCTACTAAGTGATAATAGTCTGTATTGAAGGGGACAAATGTGCTTTGTGCTTGTAAATGAAAGATATATAAAAAAGAAAATGCGAGAAGGAAAATTTTTTTCATTGTATTATGTTTTCAGGATTAGTGTCTTGTGTATGATATTTTTGTTAAAATAGATTAAAAATCAAATCAATAAAATAAAAATAAGTGATTAAATATGAAATACTTACATTTTAATATGTTAAACTATTTTAAAAATGCTTAAAATTAATAGCATGGAAAGTACAAATTTTTTAAAAAAAACTGAATTAAGCCTAAAAATAATCAAATAAAAAGAGGAAAATGCTCACTTAATAAGCAGAGTGTCCTAAAATTTGTACGTAAATGAACACATTGTATCTAAAAACGTACACTTTTTTAGATAAAGCTGAGGCAAAAAAATATATAAAATAATGATTGTCAAACTTTTACTATTTTTTGGCATATCCTTTGGCTAATAGAGAAGTATTAGAAAAATAATTAGAAAAAATAGATAGTAAATAGAAAGAAAAATCTTAGTTAGATAGAAAAGTTAAACCTGAAAGAAAATTAATTACTTAAACTTAAAATAGCTTTAATAAAGATGAAAACTAATAGAATGAGTATTATTAGAAGTATAAGTTTCAGATTATTGTCATTAGCTTTTATATTTTTCTCCTTGATTTTCAGTGTGAAAGCTGAAGATAACAAAGACAAAGGAAAAAAGAAAGAACAAAATCAGGAGAATGTAGTTATATATAGTGCAAGTGAGATGGCGTTTTTAGAGCAGGTAAGTAAAGAGTTTGAAGCGAAAGTAAGCAAAGCTATCTCAAATACTTTGGAGCGAGGTGTAGAGTTGATAAAAGTAGTTGATAGTGAGGGGAATGTGATTTTGAAAACTACCGAGATGAAAGATATTCCTTCTAACGCCGAAAAGCTAATGGAGTACAGAAAAATAGCATTTTATATTGTGAATTTATAGGTTGATATGTTTTAATTGTTGTAGCTAAAAGCTACCTCCTATGGAGGTAGCCTTTTTCTTTTTAGGGGAGTGCTGCTATAATTTTTCTAATCTTTTTACTCTTACACTTTACAAATCCAATAAAATTTACAAATTTTACCTTTTAGAACATTCTCCATTTGCAAAATATGAAAGTTGTCATACCCTTAGCAGGCATAGGTTCGCGTTTACGTCCTCATACTTACACCCAACCTAAAGCACTCTTACAAGTGGCAGGAAAGCCTATTTTAGGACACATCTTAGACCGCTTGCTGAGGGTGGGTTTAGATGATTTTGTGTTTGTTATAGGGGATTCGGGTTACTTAATAGAAAGCTATATCAGCAGTTTTTACCCTCAAATCAAGCGGGTATTTGTGGCACAGGACAGCCTACTCGAAACTGCTCATGCAATATGGACAGCAAGACAATTTATTGAAAATGATGAAGAAATACTCATCGTGCCGGGAGATAGCATTTTCAGTTTGAAACCACAGGAAGTACTTTGGGTGAGAAACTCCGTAGCAGGAGTGCATAGAGTAGATAATCCTGGACAGTACAATATTGTAGAGTTAGATGATGATAAAAAGTTTATCGAGAAAGTCAGTGTAAAACCTAAAATTCCTATGTCTAACTTGGCACTGATTGGGATTTATAAAATTAGTAACGTGCCTCTATTATTAAAAGCAGTAGAACATTTGGTAAGCAACGAACTCATTACGCATGGTGAGTATTACATGACTGATGCCCTGAAAATCATGCTTTCCGAAGGAGAAAAAGTAGGCATTGCTGAGGCAAACTACTGGTATGATTGTGGGAAAAAAGACAGCCTGCTCGCCGCCAATGTAGTGCTGCTCAATCGCCCTGAGTTTCAGTCAGCTGACCCTGAAAAATACCGCTCTTGTATCCTGATTCCTCCTGTAAGTATAGGGGAAAACTGCCAAATAGAAAATTGCATTATCGGACCCGATGTAGCCATAGGCAATGACACTAAAATCAAGGAATCTATTATTAAAAACAGCATTATTGGCTCTTACAGTGAACTGCAAAATACCGTTTTAGATGCCTCGCTGATTGGAGATGATGTCATACTGAAAAGCCCAAGCCTCAAACTCAATCTCGGCGACCATACAGAAATGAAATAAGTGTATCAGGTTACTTACTTTTTCAGAAAAGTAGGCTTTCTTTGCTAATTAATCAATAAATTTGGTAAATCATATCAGAAAAATTGACATCTATGACGAACACCCAACTTTCTGCCAAACCTTTACAAGCTACCAAACAGGATATTCAAACTGTACAGCAAGAACTTCAAAAGCAGAAACAAGGTATGACTCCTGCGGATTTGATAGTAAGAACAGGGCTTTCTGTGTACCAAGTCAATGATGCCTTAGCAGAGCTCATCAAAAAGCACCCTTGCCGCTTAGATGTCAATGAAAAAGGAGAACTTATCTATGAGTTTGATTTTCAACCTGAAAAAAATACTTTAGCAAAGTGGGCAAGCAAAGCATGGCAAAGTACCAAAAAAGGCATCGTTAATTTTGTTAAATGGCGGGTTTCCAATGACCTATACAAAAACTATAGTGGTGGTATCATTAATTGGGTGATTGCCCTTGCCCCTCTCTCACCGCTGATTCCTTTTTACTATCTTTTTCGCAAGTTTATCCCAAGTTTTAAAGTTAAAACAGATAACCTTATCCAATTTTTTTGTGAAGGAGAACCTCCACCTTACTACAATGCTTTTCGCAAAGATGAGATAAGAAAAATAGCTTTTAACTTTATCTTTGGAGAAAAAGAGAACAAAGATGAATTAGATTTAGAAAAAAGAATTTTGTCATACATAGATTTGCACAGGGGAAAAATCACTACGGCAGATTTAGTCATGCTGACAGGTTGGAGTTTTGATAAGGCAGAGCAGGAAGCTACTAAACTGATGGTACAATACCAAGGAAATGTATATGTTACCGAAGAGGGAGTCATCGTTTATCACTTTCCAGAAATAGACAGCCAAAACAAGGTTTGGTACAATACTAAGCCCAATGCCTCCCCCTACATTTGGGATAACCTTATTCCTTTGCGAAAGTGGAACAGCAATTACGCTTCAGAAAATACCACTATGGCAAAGGCAATTACTATACAGTTTTTGTATGCTTTGTTTTTCTTACCGCTTTGGTTTTTTCTTATGCAAAATTCTAATTTTATGTTCAGTACAATGTTTAGCTTGCTTTACTATGGATTTTGGATAACAATAAGTTTAGCGTATAGTACCTTTTTACCTACTTTTATTGTGGGCAAGACTAAAATGCTCAAAGAAAACAAAAAGAGAAAGCAAGAAAATGAGTATTTTTCCTTTCTTCAAAAAGTTTTCTCCTCCCAAGAACTTCTTTTAATCCTCGATGAGAATATACCCAACAGCGAAAAAGAAAAACTTTACGATAGGGTACTGCATGAATGGCAAGCAGAGATTAAACATGATGAGCAAGGCAATATCGTTTATCATTTTGAAAGGTTAGAAAAAGAATTAGAAGTAGTACAAAGAGAAAGAAACCGAGAATGAAGCGAGTAATTTTAAATAAAAATCAACATTGATAAGGCTGCGAACCTCATAATGTTGATTTTAAATGGATTAACTAACATTTGATTGAATTTTATGCAACTTTCGTTGATGCAAAGGATATTTGTTTGTTAGGAGAGCGTTCGCTTGCTATTCTACACGCATCTTGCACGGGCTACAAGAGCACGCATAATAAGCTGGTTTATTATTTTGCGGTGGATGATACTCTACCACACACCCACAACTACCTTCACATGAAATCGAGGATTCTGTGCTACTTATTTTAAATGTTTTACCGTCTTTTTCTAAAGGAGTAGCTATAGAAATTAACCGATTGTTTTTGTCTTTAATAGCAGTATATAAGACACTTTTCCCATCTTTATAACTCACTATTTTTCTCTCTGCCATGCTGTTTTCATCAAGTTCCATAGAGGCATTTTTGGCATGGCGAGTAATGATTGGGCTTAATTGTTTTACAAAATCCTTCTCACTCTGATAAAAATAAACATCTTTTCCATTCTGATAGGCAATTGTGGCTTTATCAATTTCAGGAAGAATTTGCTTACTACAAGCTACCAATAGGGCAGTTGTAGCCACTAAGGCTATCGCCAAAACCGTTTTAGCATTGCCTTTCAACTTGGTTGTTTTTTGTGCGTGTAACATTTTGATTCTTTGTTTAATTTGTTGATTGTGAAATGAATGTATAAAATCAAGTTGTAAATTTTTAAATAGAGAACTAACCATAAGGCTGACATAATCCTCTGTATTAGAGATAGTTTTTGCCTTTCGGTCTGCAATAAACTCGTGCTGATTGACGATTTCTTTTTCGTATAAGTAAATGAGAGGGTTAAACCAAAAAATAACCTTTTGCAAGGCTATGAAAATCAAGTCGTAGGAATGTCCTCCTCTGATGTGTGCTAACTCATGCTCTAAGATTTGCTTCTCCTCCTGCTTAGTCAAGTTTTGTGAACTATCCCAAAAAAGGTAGTTGAAAAAGGAAAAAGTACTGGAGTGCGAGTTTCTAACTCGTATATTTGAATAATTGTGGAAACGATTTTCTAACTCGTTTTCCTTTATCATTTTTATTAATTTGAAAATACGTATCAGAAACATTATCAAGGCAATACCCACTCCTAACCAATAAATTCTCCCAACTATTTCTCCCCATGACCAGCTTTGCGTTTCTGTTTGCTCTACAGTAATCTCTGGAAGCACAAAAACTTGCATTTCACCTATTTCGGTAGCACGCTGTCTTGATAGAGGAATATCCAAAAAAGGGGCAAGCAGAGCCACTGCCAGAGAAGTCAGCAGATACCAACGATTCCTTTCAAAAAAAGTATCCTTTTTTAGGAAAACTTGGTAGAAAGCAAAAAAGACAAGCACGCTAAGAAAGTGATAAATGAAGTAGGTCATTTTAGTTATGAGTTATAAATGGGAAAATAATGTCAGACTACTTCAAGCAGTCCTCAAACCGTTTTTAAACAATTGTAAACTATTCTAAATCTTTCTTTACATGCTTCATCAACTCCTCTACATCTTTCAAGTCCATATCATTTTGCTTGACAAAGAAAGATACCATTTTCTCAAACGAGCCACCAAAATAGCCGCTTAAAAAGTTCTTTAAGAATGAGTTACTGTATTCACTTTTAGAAATCAAAGGAAAATACTCATAAGTATTTCCATAGACATTATAGTCGACAAAACCTTTTTCTTTTAGAATCTTCATAAAGGTTCCCACTGTGTTATAGGCAGGTTTGGGTTCGGGCAGCTTCTCTATGATGTCTTTGACAAAACCCTTTCCTAAGTCCCACAATACCTGCATGATTTGTTCTTCTGCTTTGGTAAGTTGCATCTTTTTTCGAGTTATGAATTAGTAATTATAAGTTATGAATGATTGATATACATTATAATTTATAATCTATCATTTATCATTCGCAATTCAAACATAGTACTAATTTTTTAGTTTTGCAACTAATTTATTAGGAATTTATTGTTAAATTTTGCTAAGAAAGGCAATGTAGGGAAAAATTCAATACTTTTCCTAACTTTGCCAGCTCAAAAAGATACCCTTTTCAAATAATGAATTCTTATTTACGCATTATCTCTTATTCCAAGCCATACAGTAGTTACGTTCCTACCTATCTGATTTTGACCTTATTAGCTGTGATTTTTGGCTCTTTGAACTTTGTATTGCTTACCCCGGTCTTAGATGTACTTTTCCAAAGCATTCCTGCTGAAAACTTGCAAAAGCCAGAGTTTGCATGGAGTATCAATTACCCTAAGCAGTTTTTTTACTATTATTTGTCCAACATAGTGAAGCAATACGGAAGCATGAAGGCTTTGCAGTTGGTCTGTGCCGTTATTGTGGTTTCTGTACTGCTTTCCAATGTATTTCGCTATGCTTCTTTTGTAGTGATAAACAAGGCGATGTATAAGATTTTGAGTAAGATACGAGAGGAAATTTTTAATAAAATGTTGTCTTTGGACTTGGCTTACCTCTCCAATGAGGCAAAAGGAGATTTGCTTTCTCGCATCACTAACGATGTAGAGCAAGTAGAGCATGGGGCGGTGATGCAACTCAAAGGCATTATCAAAGAGCCATTGACTATCCTTGTCAATTTTAGTATTTTGCTCTATATTTCCTTCAAACTAACGATTTTTGTAATTTTAGTACTGCCCGTAGCTATTTTGCTTATTGCACGCTTGGCAAAAAGCCTACGAAAACACGGCATAGATAGCCAGCAACTGTTAGGGAAAATCCTTTCCACCGTAGAGGAAACGCTCTCAGGCTTAAAAATTATTAAGGCTTTCAATGCGTCTGACTTTATCCGCCAGAAGTTTCACCAACAAAATCAAAGCTTTACTAAGACAATCATATACATTCTTAATAAGGGAGATTTGGCAAGCCCGATTTCCGAAACCGTAGGCGTAGTTACTGTTTGTATTATTTTGCTTTATGGTGGTTCTTTGGTACTGAGCGACTCCCCGGATTTGACTGCCTCTCAGTTTTTTGCTTACATTGCGATTTTTCTACAAATTCTCAATCCTGCAAAAGCGTTTTCCTCTGCGGTGAGTGCTTTGCAAAGAGGACTTGCTGCCGCCGATAGGATTTGGGCTGTATTAGATATTCGACCAAAGATAAAAAATGCAGAAAATCCTATCTCCATCAAGGCATTTAAGGAAAGTATTATTTTCAAAAATGTATTCTTCAGCTATAATTCAGAACGTACTATACTGAAAAACATCAATTTGGAAATAAAAAAGGGTAAGATGGTTGCCTTAGTAGGCAACTCGGGGGGCGGAAAATCTACTTTAGCAGACCTCATTCCAAGATTTTATGACGTGAGCGAAGGAGAAATTTTGCTTGACGGCACAAATATCCAACAATACGACTTGGAAGAGTTGAGAAAACTCATGGGCATAGTAACCCAAGAGTCTATTTTATTCAATGATACTATTTTTAACAATATTGCCTTTGGTGTGCCTAACGCTACGGAAGAAGCGGTAATTCAAGCGGCTAAGATTGCCAATGCTCACGACTTTATCATAGAAACAGAAAACGGCTACCAAACCAATATTGGGGACAGGGGAATGAAACTCTCAGGCGGGCAGAGGCAAAGATTGAGCATCGCAAGGGCAGTCCTGAAAAATCCTCCTATTTTGATTTTGGACGAGGCAACTTCCGCTTTGGATTCACAATCAGAGCGTTTGGTACAAGATGCCCTGAATCACCTCATGGAAAATCGTACTTCCATAGTCATTGCCCACCGACTTAGCACTATCCAACAAGCTGATGAAATCATTGTGCTTCAGGAAGGTGAAATTATAGAAAGGGGTACACACGAAGACCTGCTCGCCAATGAGGGATTTTACAAGCGATTGATTGCTTTGCAATGGCAATGATTTATTAGAGTTCTTGCGAAAGTACCTATTTCCCCTCTCAGAAGGAAAGGGGGCAGGGGTGAGGCGATAAAAAAAACGCTTTTGCAAGAAGTCTATTGGTGTATTTTCATTAAGGCTGACTCTACGGTAAGCCCAGGTCCGAAAGCCATACCCAAAATATTGGCTGTATCTTTTTGAAAATCAAAATTTTCTAAGATATTTTTTAATACAAAAATAATTGTAACAGAAGACATATTGCCAAAGTTTCTCAGTACCTCGTAGGCATATTGATTTTTTTGCGGAGGCAAGGCTAAGATTTTTTCTACCGTTTCCAATATTTTTTTTCCTCCTGGGTGTATTGCTAAGGTATCTATCTCTGCTAAAGTCAGACCAAACTTGCTTAATAGCTTGAAAATCAATTCTTTCATTTTTCCCTCTAATAACTTAGGAACATAAGAGGAAAGTCGCATTTCAAAACCAAAATCTCTGACAAACCAAGCCATATCGCTTCTTCCCTCAGAAGCTAAATCGCAATAGAAACCTTCTAAACTAAAGGCTTTGCCTTCTGCTTTTTGGGCTTGCACAAGCATCGCTCCCGCACCATCAGCAAAAATAGCATTAGCAAGCAAGTGATTTTCAGTATTTTCTTTTTGAAAATGCAAGGTACAAAGTTCTACATCGGCTATGAGTACATAAGCCTGAGCATCTGCCTTGCAAATCGCATCGGCTACTTTGAGGGCATTAATTGCGGCATAGCACCCCATGAAGTTGATACAAATACGTTGAGTATGAGTAGGTAAGCCTAATTTTTCTATGATTTCTATGTCTATACCCGGAGCATACATTCCCGTACAGCTAACGGTGATGAGGTGGGTAATTTTTGTTAGTAAGTCTTTATTTTTTAGGCAGTTATCTATTGCTTTTACACATAAGTCTGCGGCGTATTGCTCGTAAATTTTCATACGAGCAGTAGTGTTAGGGAAAGGTTCTAAACCATTTGTATTGGGAAAAAACTCAAAATCAGCTAATTGGGCGTAGTCATTGATGACGGAGTAACGAAAATCTATGGCAGTCGCCTTGTAAAGCATACGCAAGCGTCTTTCCTCTACTTTGTCTAATTGAAGGGCTTTTGCCATGAAACTTGCAATTTGAGATTGTGCTACTTTTGTGGAGGGATTTGCCGTACCGATAGCAGTAATATAAGATGTCGACATTTTGATTTTTCAATAGAATGATGTTACTTTGAAAGATAATTAGGATAAAGTTATGAAACAAGCCCAACAATGTTTTTTTCTTGTGATACTTCTTGCATCGGTAAGTTGTAAGACTACTTCCACCGTTAGTAATTCCCAAAACACTAATTTTAGCGATGATGTTAGTAGTTTTAGAATAAAATTTAACCCAACAGATACTCCTGTGCAAACAGTAAATCCTAATAACAATGCAGTTAAACCCCCTGTTACTAACTTGCAAGAACCTATAGGCAGCATGAAAGTTCCTTTGGATACGCTTTTGGGGCAGATAGCAGAAAGCAACAAATCTTTTTCTGTCAAGGGATATAGAATACAGATTTATTCAGGTTTAGACAGAAAGGAGGCAGAAAAAGCAATGGCAGATTTTAACAACTTAAGGACAGGCTCAGAAGATAGACCTGAATTGGAATATGTACAGCCCAATTTCAAAGTAAAAGTAGGCAATTATTTAGAGAAGCCTAAAGCCTATGAATTGTACTATAAAATCAAGGGTGTTTTTCCAAGTGCCTCTATTATTTATGAAAAAATTAAAATTCCAAGATATAAATAGGCTTCGTGTAGCCCTAAGTTTTGGTTTTTAAAGAAAAAGTTTTCAATTTTACACTATCGTATTTGATTTAGCTATATTTATCTCGGTTTATTCTAATATACAGCAAATTATGGAAGTAAAAACGAATGGTCTAACGGCAGAGATAGCCATAGAAAACGAACATGAGTTTTCTAAGGAAACCTATATGTATTGGTTCAGGAGTATGCTGCTGATGCGTAGGTTTGAGGAGAAGGCAGGGCAACTATATGGGCAACAAAAAATCAGAGGTTTCTGCCACCTTTATATTGGTCAGGAGGCTTGTGCCTCAGGTGCGGTTTCTGCTTTGACCAAAGATGACAAGTGGATTACTGCTTATCGCGACCACGGACATCCCTTAGCCTTAGGCACAAGCGCAAGAGCGGTCATGGCTGAGCTTTACGGAAAATCCACAGGAACAACCAAAGGCAAAGGAGGTTCTATGCACATTTTTGATAAATCAGTAAATTTCATTGGGGGACATGGCATTGTTGGAGGACAGATTCCGCTGGGGGCTGGTATTGCTTTTGCTGAAAAATACAAAGGTACGAAAAACTTGTGCATGTGCTACATGGGCGATGGAGCGGTAAGGCAGGGAGCTTTTCACGAAGCACTGAATATGGCGATGACTTGGCAACTACCCGTAATTTTTGTGATAGAAAACAACGGCTATGCGATGGGTACTTCCGTAAGAAGAACATCTAATGTAGTGGAACTGTATCAGTTAGGCTCTGCTTACAATATGCCTTCCGAACCTGTCGATGCTATGAACGTAGAGGCGGTACACCGAGCAGTAGCCAAAGCAGCAGAAAGAGCAAGAAATGGTGAAGGTCCTACCTTGTTAGAGTTTAGAACTTACAGATACAGAGGACATTCTATGTCAGACCCTGCTAAGTACCGCACCAAAGAGGAAGTAGAGGAGTACAAAAAACAAGACCCCATAGAGCAGGTAAGAGCGACTATTTTGGCGAAAGGCTTTGCTACAGAGGAGGATTTAGAAAAAATAGACGAGGAGATAAAAGCAGAGGTGCTTGATGCGGTAGATTTTGCAGAAAAATCTCCCTACCCAGACCCTTCCGAAATCTATACAGATGTTTATCTGCAAGCAGACTATCCGTTTATCAAGGAATAAACCTGAAACTATACTTCAAAAAAGGAACAGCCAAGTGAGAGCTGTTCCTTTTTTTTCTTTCTAAATAAAATTACCTACACAGAAATAAATCATTTCTCCATGCACAATTATTCAAAATATTTTTATCTTTGAATAAAACAAACACTACAAAATGAGATACTTATTGTTATTATTGCTTCTTTCTTTGATGATTCAAACTTCTTTTGCCCAAGATACTGATTCTAAAATTACCTTGCTCAATAATAAATACAAAACCATAGCCAATAACTTAGAAAAATTGTATCAAAATGGTGAATTAGAAGAAGTTATTAGCTTATTTAGAAAATCTTGTTTAGAGAAAGATGAGGATTTGGCTCGCGAATCCAAAGATTTCAGAAAAGTAAAAAAGGAGTTTCAAGCCGATATATACAGTATAGTTTGTCGTGCTTATATCGCTTTGGACAAACCCAATTTAGCTGACAGATTTCTAAGTAAACTTTTTGCCATTAGGGTCGATGAGGACTTCCAAGAGTATTGGTTAGCTATCAGAGAATCGAAAAGCTATGATTACTATATAGCTCCAAGATTACAGATAGGAGGGGTCATAGGGAGCAATCTCTCTTTTGCTATGCCTACTGAGCGGTTCTCTATATTTAACAATATGCAGTTAGGCAATAGCATAAGTTCTGAGAAAAAGTATTTTAATAGTTTTGAAGAAAACAATTTGATAGGTTTTAGGCTGGGTTTTTTACTTACTTATGCCCTAACAAAAAACTTTGCCTTGCTGATACAGCCCTCTTATAGCAATTATCGCTTTGCTTATCGGGATTTTTATGGCTGGGCTGACAACCCTGCACCTAATTTGAGCCTTTTGTTAGACTTAGAAAAGAATAGTATCCAATCCATCAATTACATAGAAATACCTGCGGTGATGCGTTATCAGTTCTTAATCGACAAAAAGTTTAAACCCTACTTGCTTCTTGGGGCATTCAATGGCTTATTGTCTAATGCAAGTAAAACATTAGTCATCAAAGAACTACCCGGCATACGCATCAATGGAGAAAAGACTGATTTTTTTGGTAATACTGCTTCTGCTCGCTATGACGTTACTAACCTACTCAGTAGCCATTACTACGGGCTGGTCATAGGTACAGGCATGGGTTATCACTTTCAAAACTTTCGCTTCTCATTTTCTGCTACTTATCGATACGGGCTTAACAACATCGTCAATCCCGCCCAACGATATACCAATCAGGATTTAGTATTTGGTTATCACGATATTTTTGACAATATGCTTCTAAACTCGCTTAGTTTACAATTAAGTATCAGTTACGTGCTTACACACAAAGCATTTAGGAGGTAGCTTTTAGTAATTAGCCATAGATTCTTGCACGATTTCAGCAAAATTAATATCAAAATGTGAAGCATGATAAATACATTTGCCCTTGTCTATGAGCAAGACCTGTGGGGACTCGTGTATAACTCCATAAAAATCAGCAATATGATTAGAAAGTTCTCGGTAAGAAATTAAGTCCAAATAAAAAGGAATGATGTGTTTTGCCTGTTCCTCTTTCCAATTTCTTTCTAATCGATTTAGGACTGTGGCACTGATAGAACAGCGAGTGCTATGCTTAAAAATGAGTGCTTTTTGGTGATAAGATTGCTGATTAATTTTTGCTAAGTCTTCTAATGAAGTTATTTTTTGCCAATTCATATACTTTTAATTTTTGGAACAGTGAAAATCAAGAACCAACTAAATATTGAACCACTATAAAACATAAAGCCTTCAAAAAATGTTTCGTAACTAATTAGATACCTTTCAATATTGCTTATTTTATGGAAAAAAACGTTCCTACTCAAGAGATTCCTCTTTTCAAACGATTAGAAAAACAGCACCCCTTCCTCATTATGCTCTATTTAGCTATGACAGGTAGCGGGGTAGTATTTTTATTTCTTTTAGTTGGGTTTACCAAATCCTTAGAAAAATTTGACCTTAGTAATTTAGCTTTTCCTAAGTTTTTCTTTGTCAGCACTATTTTTATTCTGGTCAGTAGCTACTTTGCCCAAAAAGCATGGACAGACTTCCATATAGACGAAGCAAAATCTTTGCGTACAAATCTTTTTTATCTGTTTATTGTAGGAGCAGCATTTTCAATTTGCCAAATCTTGGGCTGGCAAAGTTTAGTGGCACAGGGTATTAGGTTCTCGGGAAAAGCAGCAGGTTCTTATATGTATATTTTAACAGGGCTACATATCTTACACCTGCTTGCGGGCTTAATATTTGCGATAGTACAGTTCAACCATTACAAAAAAGCAAGCGAAGATGCGGTGCAAGCACTCATTATCTTTAGCAACAAATATGAAAAAATGAAAATGCGTCTATTAAAGGATTATTGGCATTTCTTAGACGGTTTATGGATAATTATATTTTTGTACTTGTTGTTCTTTTTCTTTTGAGAAATTTTCGTGTTTGAACGGCAAGCTATTGATTATGTCTATTTTAGCTTGCCGTTTTTAATGAGAGAAAGCCTTTTTGCCAGCCCTATTACCTCTACAGTTTATCTCTTAGGATAGGCATACTCATACAGTGCGAGCCACCTCGCGCTCTTGAAAGCTCTGCGGAAGGAAGCATGATGAGAGTATCTTTGAGTGTATCAGGCTTAAGTTCTTCTTTTTCAAACTTTTCCAACAGTTCTGCCGCTTTAATTACCCTAAATCCTTGCTTAGCAAAAGCCTCTGCTGTGTGATGATTTCTGTCATAGCCTACCACTACTCCCTCTTTGATAGCCAACAAGTTACACGAATCAGTCCATTGCTCTCTTTGACTATAAGGAAAAACATCATCGCCAGAGTAAATAAATTGGGTAGGAGATTTGGAATTGAGGTCGTTCTGGCTGATGTCGTCTAATAAATCTTCTAAATAGTCAAACTCGACAGGCTTACGCTTTCCTTCCCAAAACTGCATTATCTTCATCTGATTTTCCTCATTTCGTTTTCTCTTGCTATACATTTTTTCTAAGCGGTCTTTTTCTTCTAACTGTCGCTTTGAGAACTTGCCAAAAAGCACCCACATATTGCGTTTTACTTGGGTAAAAACAGTATCTATGTGCATAAAATCGCGCTTAGGCGGAATTTTGATAACTGATACTTTTTCTACTACTTCTTTCTTGAATAAAGCGTCTATGATTTTATTTACTGCATTGGGCGTAGTGCGCTCGCTCACTCCTACAAGCAGATTATTAGGAGCGACCATCATGATGTCGCCTCCCTCCAGCGTAACTTGCTTATGTTCGCGCTCTGCTCCCTCTAAGAGGAAAAACAACTCATCGTCTTGTATTTCAATGAGTTTATCTTTATAGCTTTCAAAAGTAGGGTGATAGTGGAATACATATTTTGAAATAAAAGACTCTCTGCGGCGCGCTTCTTTTGCAGGCTTATTGAGCAAGATATGGTCATTGATAGTAATGCCTATGTCGCGAGTGAAAATAAAATTAGGAACGGGGGCAAAAAGCATCTGCTCATTTGGCAAAGAGCCAGAAATCAATGTTTTAGCTAACTCTATGGGCGATAAATCATTGAGGAGGCGTTGTTGGGCAAAAGAACAACGCTCTAATGCACAGATAGAAGCCACTATCTCATTTTTAAGGCTTTTATCGACAAGAATTTCAGAAAGTAAGTATTGCATATCCAATACTTTATCTGATTTGTGATAGCCAGCATCATCGGGCTTATAAAATGCTCTGTTATTTTCAGGTTTATCTATCTCTGCTAACTTTCCTTTGACTTTTTCAGTATCTAAAAAGTAAAGTAAAATTTTGACAAAGTAGTCGTACTCTTGTCTGCGAATATTTTTTAGGTCGACTATGTCCTCAAAAAGCCAATCTTGTGCTTTGGAAGGGACTACCTTCCCCAAACCACTATCAGGGCTATGAATAATTACTCTTTTGAGTTTGCCTATTTCAGTACTTACGTGAATCATACGTGCTAATTGTTTGTTTGCAAAATGTCTTTCAGATTTGCAAGAAAGCACTTATTTTCTGAAAATAAAAACAGTTTTGGCAGAAACCTACCAAAACTGTTTGATTTACCTCAATTTGTATAAAAAAGACTACAATTGTGCTTCTAATTTTTTAGCTAAAACGTTTTTTGTGGTCGCTCCGATGATTTTATCTACCACTTGACCATTTTTGAAAAACATCAAGGTAGGGATACTGCGAATACCATACTTGAAAGAAACCTCTGGGTTGCTATCCACATCGAGTTTAGCTACGGTAGCTTTCCCTTCATAGTCGCCTGCCAACTCCTCCACTACAGGAGCTACCATGCGACAAGGACCGCACCACTCTGCCCAAAAATCTACTAAGACGGGTTTATCAGAAGCAATTAATTCTTCAAAATTTTTATCTGTTGCTTCAATTACTGCTTTTGCCATTTTGTTATTAATTTTTTGTCAAAATAATTTTTTGCTGTGAAGTAAAAAAACATAATCTCTATTTTACTTCATTAATACTAAAAACAATAAATACAAAAATAAGTTCATTGCCTCGGCAAAGCTTTATATTTCTATAAGTTCGTAGTCGAAGCCTTCCATGATAGGATTAGCAAGTAATTTTTGACAGGCGGTTTGTACTTTTTCGTTTGCTTCTTCTTTGGTATCTGCCTCTATTTCTATGCTAATATGCTTCCCTATTCGCACATCAAGGCTTTGTATGCCAAGATTTTTTAGTCCAAGCATAACGGCTTTGCCTTGTGGGTCAAGCAATTCTTTTAAGGGCATTACATCTATTTCTGCTCTGAATTTCATGAGATTTAAGTAGTTTAAAATTGTATGCAAAAAATTATGCTGTAAACTTACATACGCTTTTCCAAATTAGACATAGTTTTTGCTTAAAATTATTATTACATTGTTAAAATCTATTAACTTGAAAGCCATTTACTCCGTTATAGACCTTAGTAAAAAATAGTTAAACTCATGAAACGAAAATACCCTATTGTGTTTCTAAGCAAGTATTCAGTAAACCTTCGCTCACTGCTTCTGGCTTGCTTTATTACTTTGCAACTTTCCGCCTTTGCTCAAAACCGTTTTAGGCAGTGTGCTTTTGACCAGATTCACAAAAGTATGCTTCAAAAAGACGAGCAATATAGAAAAAACGTAGAGGCGATGGAGGCTAAAATACTCGAGATGATAAAAAAAGGAAGTGCTTACAGAACTGAAGCCGCTACCTATATTATTCCCGTAGTAGTTCACGTAATGCACACAGGGACGGCAGTAGGTACGAGTTATAACATTTCCGATGCTCAAATTCAGCAAGCCTTAGACCATGCGAATCAACTTTTTGCAGGCTCTATGCTGAGTACCAATACGAATATGGAGTTTGTCTTAGCAAAAAGAAGCCCCACTTGCGCAGCTACTACAGGGATTAACAGGGTAAATGTAGGTGGAAATGCCACTTATGTAGCGGGTGGAATTAAGAGAAGCACCATGACAGGGGTAGATGAAGAAGTAGTAAAAGACCTAAGTCGTTGGTCTAATAAAGATTATTATAATATTTGGGTAGTCAATAAGATTGATGGAAATGATGGAACAGTATGCTGTGGGTCTTTCACTGCGGGCTATGCCTATTTCCCGGGCGCACCTGCTAATGTTGATGGAACGATAATCTTAGCAAGCCAAATGACCAATACAAGTGGAACGCTTGCCCATGAATTAGGTCATGCTTTTGGGCTGTACCACACCTTTGAAGGAGATGACAGTGGCTGCCCTGCCAATGGGAATTGTAACACAGACGGGGATAAAGTATGCGATACAGAACCTCATGAAAACCCAAACCTGACTTGCGCTTCAGGCAATAATCCATGCACAGGCGCAGCTTGGACTACGGCAGTGTTGCGAAATATTATGAACTATTCTACTTGTGGGGAAGACATTTTTACTGCTGGGCAAGCAAACAGAATGGAAAGTGCTTTGCTTAGCTCTCGCTCCTCTTTGGTCAGTTCTTTGGGAGATGAGCCTCCGCCTGCTTCTTTGCCTACTGCCCCCACTTGTGCTTTTTCTGCGACTCATGGTTTAGGTAATGGATTTGGCATAGAAAACTTTACCTTTACCAATGGCACAAATACGATTAACGTAACCTCCTCCTCTTCCGCAGGCGACGGGACTAATTACACGGACATGACTTGTAATCAAGGCACTACCGTACAAACTAACACTACCTACAATGTTTCTGTAAAGACATGGTTTGACTTGAACTTTCACGATGTACGGATTTACATAGATTTTAATAATGATGGAGATTTTGTAGATGCTGGTGAAACAGTTTTTACCTCCAATAACTCTAAAGGTCCTCACCTTGGTACGGTTACTATCCCTGCCTCTCCTCCTCTCACCAACACGCCCCTGAGAATGAGAGTGTTAGCAGATATGTCAGGAGGTATCGTTAGCCCTTGCCAGATTACAGGTTTTTCTGGTTTTGGTGCAGGGCAAGCCGAAGATTATACCATCATCATACAAGGGGGAGCATTGCCTACTATTAACACCCCTACCTCTGCGACTATTACCCACAATTCTGCAACTTTGGGAGCAACTATTACCGCAGACGGAGGCTCTGCCATTACAGAAAGAGGCATCGTTTGGTCGGTTACAAGCACTAACAACAACCCTATCATTGGGGGAACAGGCGTTACCAAAGTTATCGAGGGAGGTACGGCGGTAAGTGCATTTACTACCGCCGCAACAGGGCTTCCCGCCAATACTAATATTTCTTTTAAGGGCTATGCCACCAATGCTAATGGGACAGCTTATACTTCGGTAGCTACTTTTACCACCGACCCCTCGCCCAATCCGAACTTAACTGTAAGTGCGAATGAAACTCATAGTGGTAACTACAACAATGTAACGGTAACAGGTACAGGAACGCTAACTTTGAATGGAAATATCAATGTAGATGGTACTTTTACTATTCAAAATGGAGGTAAGGTAATTACAGATTGCCATATCATTACTGGAAATGGAAACTTTAACTTGCAAGCTGGCGGGATATTACAAATTTGTAGCAATGCAGGTATTACTTCCTCTGGAGCGGCAGGCGATGTACAGGTAATAGGTACGCGTACTTTTAGCAATGATGCCAATTATATTTACAAGGGAAATGCCGCTCAAAACACAGGAAATGCCCTCCCTTCACAAGTGAGAAACCTAACGATTGATAATGCTAATCACGTAACCCTTTCCAATGCCTGCGGAGTAAAAGAGTTGGTGATTTTACTAAACGGCAATCTGATTTCCAATGGAAACTTGACCTTGCTATCCAGTGCAAGTCATCAAAGCATGGTACAAAATCATGGGACTTCTGTGGTAGTGGGCAATGTAACCGCACAAAGACACGTGCCTAATTATGCCCTTCGCACCACAGTTCAAGGCTACAATTATTTCTCTTCCCCGATTTCCAATGGCAAGGTCAGCGATTTTAATGGGGTGGGTTTTGCAGCGGTCTTAAACCCTGCTTATGACTGGGTAGTGCCATACTCAGGTGCATTCCCTAATGTCTATCGCTACAATGAAAGCAAAGTGGTCAGCTCGCCAGCCACTTTTGATATTTTTGAAAAAGGCTGGGAATCTCCTGCCAATACGACTGAAAACTTAGAGGTGGGCAGAGGCTACATCTTAAACCTCAACTCTGGAACAGTCATAGATTGGGTAGGTACGCTCAATAACGGGGACATCAATATTCCTATTACCAAAGGCACAGCCACTAACTCTGGGTGGAATTTAGTAGGCAATCCTTATCCTTCCAATTTGGATTGGGACTTGGTTTGTAGTTATATGATTGATGTAAATAGCAATAAACTTCAAAATACAACTATCCATCGTAGGATTGCTACTGCCCCTTACGCAGGAACTTGGGCAACTTACAATGCAGACGTGCAAATGGGGACAAATTCAGGAACGAAAGAAATTGCTATGGGACAGGGTTTCTTTGTATTAAAAGCAAATATGGGTAGCGATAACTTAGTATTTACTAATGCGATGCGCACTTACAATAATACTCAGTTTTTTAGGACTGAAGAAAATGAAGAAGGCAAAACACAAGGAGCAATGAAGCTAAAACTCTCCTCTCAAAGGTGGTCAGATGAAACGGTACTTTTCTTCAAAAGAGGCGCAACTGAGGGGTTTGATGAGCGTTTAGACGTACCTAAAATCCAGCTCAACTCGAGTCCTGCCCCAAGCCTTTATACCAAAGTGGGGAATAAAAACTTGGTTTACAATGCTATGTCCATAGAAAACTTGCCCAAAGAAGTGCCTTTGCATTTCTATGTAGCAAGCAACGGGCAGCATGAAATCAGCCTGAGCGATTTGAGAAACTTCAAAGAAAACTTGCCGATTTACTTAGAAGACAAGAAGTTAGGAATTACCCAAAACTTGAGAGAAAAACCCTATACTTTTTCTGCCAACGCAGGCACAGATACAAGTCGTTTCGTCTTGAAATTTGAAGTCGCTTTTGCTCAAGTAATTCCAGATGAATCCTTGCTTATTTATCCTAATCCAACAAGTAAAGAGTTGAAAATCAATATAGACAACCATTACAAAGGTAAGGTGCAAATTCGCTTGAAAGATATGTTGGGTAAGGAAATCAACGAGCAGATTTTTGAAAAACAGTTTACCAAGCAAGAAGTGGTATTGGATTTAGAAAACTTGACAAAAGGAGTTTACTTTGTAGAAATACAAAATGGACAAGGAAAACAGATAAAGAAAATAGTGAAAGAGTAGTTTTTTCAAAGTAAATTGGCATACAAAAAACAAAGCATCAAACTTACAAGTATCGGACTTAGGAAGTTTGGTGCTTTTTGCATTAATTTAAGAAAATTTATCATAAAAATATAATTTTTTGTGCGTCTTTTGTTATATTTATTACGTTTTTACAATAATCAAATTTGAGGACTTTAATAACTATCTTGTGCTTATCGCTCTCTATGCTGTAATAGAAATTTGACCCCATGTAAAAAAGTTTTAAAATTATACATAGAAAATGTACTTATTTGTATTTTTGGCGAAATATTTTGTATTGCTAACATCATAAATTTAGTTAGTAAGCATTGGCAACAACATGAAACTCTCAAATACTCAATATCAAGTACTTCATATATTGATTGCCCGACTACTACAAACTTTTTTAGTAGCTGGGTTAATTTCTTTCTTAGTAGGAAATTACTCTCTTTACGCACAAGGAGGAGGACAGCTAACTATTAGAGTATTTGATGAGAATAATGCCAAATTAGCAGGAGTAACTGTGCGTCTGGCGGGTAGCAAAATTGAACGAACTACAGACGGGAAAGGAGAGGTTAGATTTTATTTAGAAGATAGGGCAGGTTTTGATGCTAATAGTCTTGTTTTCATTAAGAAAGGGAAAAGTGTTAAATCATATTCTCTTAGCCCTGATGGGAAGGAGATGATTGTAATCATGCACAATACTCAGGAAAATTCAGGGACATTGTATGACGAACGAGGAAGCCTTATGGCTAATACTCCCGTGAAGTACATAGATTTTAATGAAACAGTTGTTACTACAAAAACAGGCAGGTTTACCATACATACGCCGGTCAATCAAAAAGTGAGCAAAGACAGCAAGTTTGAGGTTAAAGGAATACTTATTGCCAAAGAGGATATAAATACAGAACAACAACCCAATGGCACAGTGAGATTTAGCCTTATTTATCGCGAGCCTAAGACTATTGCTAACAATAAAAATACTGTTCAGAAACAAGAAGGTATCTCTGAATATATTATTTATTTAGAAGACAAAAAACCTGCGGCAAATCTCAAAGTATTCATTAATGAAGATTCTTATATCACCAACACAGAAGGCAAGATTACCCTAAAATCTCCAATTACTCAACTTATAGAACCTATTTTTCCAGAAAGTTACCTTGTAACACACAAAGAACAAGATAATAGATATGCTTACATTTTTATAAAAAAGGCTCAGACAGAGATTCCTCCACCAAACACGTCAGGTGTAAGAGAAAATATTGAAAAAATTACAGAGGAACTACTTACTGTGCCTATTCTATTGAGAGAAAAAAGTAAGAGAATTAGTGCAGAGATTGTTAAAATAGAAGATAAAATCAAAAATGATAAATCTTTGACCGAGGCACAGAAAAAGAAATACACTGAAGTTTTGGCAAATCTGAAAGAAACCTTAGCAAAGAATGAAGAAACTTATAATCAGTTACAGCAACAGTCAGGCGAAGTATTAGCTCAGATGCAGTTACTTATTGCTTCCAAACAAGATTCTCTGAAGAAACAAGCAGAGTTAGCAAAGATTTTGCAGGAGAAATACGAGAAAATAGAGGCAGAAAAAAGGCAACTTGCAGCCGAGTTTAGAAATAAGATTATCCTTTTCTCCTTAATTGCTCTTGTTTTTGCTTTTGCGGCGATTTTCCTCTTTATCTTATCAAGACGGTTGGACAAGCAGAAAAAAGAATTGGCAGAAACCCTCGCTCAAGTACAAGCACAAAAAGTTCAGATAGAACAACAAAATACTCAATTACAGGTACAGAAACAGGAGATAGAGCAGAAAAATACGCGATTAGAAGACTTAGACAGAGAGAAAAATAGTTTGATGAACATAGTAGCTCATGACTTGAAAGCACCACTCAACAAAATTGCGGGAGCCGCACAGTTGTTACCCAATTTGGGAGATTTGAACGAAGAGCAAGAAGAATTTGTGCAAATGATACGCAAAGTAGCTTTCGAGGGCAAAAAATTCATAGAAGACTTGTTAGATATTAATGCCATAGAACAGCAAAAACCAGAAGCGATTAACTGGGAAAAGGTTGACTTAGAAAACTTCTTGATTCCTGTGGTAAACAGCTACAAACAACAAGCAGAGAACAAAAAAATACAGCTACATTTTGACCAACAACTGAATACGAAGGTGATAGATGCAGACCGCAGTTACCTCAATCGTATTTTAGACAATTTGGTTTCTAATGCAATCAAGTTTTCACCTCAAGAAAAAAATATTTACATCTCGGCGGTAGAAAACTCTCACATCGTCTCTATTTCTGTCAAAGATGAAGGACCTGGTATTAGTCCTGAAGACCAAAAAAAGATGTTTAAGAAATTTCAAAAACTTTCTGCCAGACCTACCGCAGGGGAAAGTTCTACAGGATTGGGCTTATCTATTATCAAAACCTTAGTAGAGCGAATGAACGGTAAGATTAGTGTAAACAGTGAATTAGGCAAGGGGACTGAGTTTGTGATAGAGTTACCTAAAGAAAAGAAAGTATAAAAACTGCTACTTGGGGAAAGGTAGTTGTGTGGCTTGACCAATTTTAGACATTCAGATAGATACTTTTGCATTTCAATCAATACTATTTTTTATAAATTCAGTTATTTTTAATACTAAAAATCATCAATCAATGAGTATGTCTAACGAAGAGAAAAGCACTGCTACCAAATCAAATCTTTCACGAAGAAATTTTATCAAAAGTGCAGGGATAGCTACTGCGGCTTTTAGCATCGTACCTCGTTTTGTTTTAGGAGGTAAGGGATTCATTCCCCCAAGCGACACGCTTTACATTGCGGGTATAGGAGTAGGGGGAAAAGGAGAATCTGACTTGACAGGTTTTGCTAAAAATCCAAAAGCAAAAATTGCTTTTTTATGCGATGTAGATGAAAGAATGACCGCCAATTCACGTAAAAATTTCCCTAATGCAAAGTTTTACAGAGATTTTCGTGAAATGTTTGACAAAGAATCTAAAAATATAGATGCTGTGTCTGTTTCTACACCTGACCATACACACGCAGTGGCTACTATGGCAGCTATCCAAAGAGGTAAGCACGTGTACGTACAAAAACCACTCACACACAATATCTACGAAGCACGTATGCTTACCGAAGCCGCAAGAAAGTACAAAGTAGTAACGCAGATGGGCAACCAGTATGCCTCTGCTGACTATGTACGAGTAACCAAAGAATGGGTAGAAGCAGGTCTGATAGGGGAAGTTACCAATGTACTTACATGGACAAATCGCCCAGTTTGGCCCCAAGGTATTCCTACCCCCAAAGGCAAATTTGATATTCCCAAAGAATTAAGTTGGGATTTGTGGTTAGGTCCTGTCAAGCCTATGGACTTTAACCCTGCTTATTTACCTTTTAACTGGCGTGGGTGGTGGAATTTTGGCACAGGAGCTTTGGGCGATATGGCTTGTCATATCATGGATGCCGCTTTTCGTTGCCTTCCTATAGACTATCCTTCTGAGGTAGAGTGCAGTGCGACCACAGCATGGGAAGACTTTTTCAAAGAAGCAAATTATGTAGATAGCTGTCCCGCTTCTTCTATTATACATCTTAAATTCCCACGTAAAGATGGCAAAGGCAGTATTAATTTTACTTGGATGGACGGAGGACTCATTCCAAAAAGACCAGAAGAACTACTCCCTGACGAGCAGATGGGTGGTGGTGGCAACGGCTATATATTCGAGGGAACTAAGGGTAAACTGATGGCAAACTATCAAAGTATGCCTGTACTCTTGCCTACTTCTCGTATGAAAGAAGTAGAACTTCCTAAACCAACGATTCCAAGAGTAGAAGGAGGAGAAGCAGGACACTATACTCAGTGGGTAGATGCTTGTATCAAAGGCTATGGAAATATGGAATTAAGTTCCCCATTTGATTATGCAGGTCCTTTCACGGAGGCAGTACTCATGGGCAACTTAGCTATCAGAAGCTATGCTATGCGTGACGGAAGGAACTATCCCGGTAGGAAAAAACTGCTTTGGGACGCAAAAAATATGAAAATTACCAATTTTGATGAAGCCAACCAATTTGTAAGACGAGAATACAGAGAAGGCTGGACTTTATAAGCGGTTTAGATAAATCAAACCCTAAGAATTTTCAAAGTTCTTAGGGTTTTTTAAAGAAAACAATCGTTCTATGACAATCAAAAAAATAAGTTTTATAGCAAAGCAAACTTTTTGCCCGGTAGGGCTTTGACTAAGTTTTTAAATTCCATATTGAGCAATACAGTAGCTACCTTGCTCACACCTAATTGAGATTGCCACCCCAACTCGTCCAAATGAAGCTCTTTATGCTTCATAAGCAAGTCATAAATAACCTGTTCCTCAGCATCTAAGTCTATCGTCAATTTTTTTACTACCCTATCTTTTTCTACTTCTCCCTCTTTCCAATTCATGAAAGTAATAATGTCCTCGGGAGAAGTCAAAATATTGGCTTTGTGTTCTTTAATTAAGTTATTACAACCTGCTGAGTATTTGTTGTAAATATTTCCTGCGACGGCAAATACCTCCCTATTGTACTGATTAGCTATCTCGGCAGTAATCAACGCTCCCCCCTTTGTACCAGCTTCCACTACAATAGTTGCATCTGCCAAACCCGCAATGATGCGATTGCGTTGTGGGAACTGACGCGGGTCAGGCTTGGTCTGCAAAGGGTATTCCGTCAATAAACCTCCTTCCAATATCATTTGTTCAGCAATGGATTTATGCACTGGTGGATAGATAAAATCTAAGCCACAAGCAAAAACAGCTATTGTTGGTAGGTTGTTTTGCAGGGAAGCCTTGTGTGCGGCGATGTCTATTCCATAAGCCAAACCACTTACTACCAAAGGATTACATTTTTTAATGGTATGAATGATGTCCTCCACTACTCTTTTACCATAATTTGTAGCCTGCCTCGTACCGACTATGCTGACGACTTTGCTATGATTTAAGCCTGCTTTTCCTCTGTAAAATAAGACCGTAGGAGCATCTTCTAACTGCTTGAGCCTCGTAGGATAGTCTTTATTCAAGTAAGATAATATGCTAACTCCTTCTTTTTCACATTTTAGTACCTCTTTTTCTGCTTTTTGTAGTGCTTCCTTGCCTTGCGAAATGATTTGGTCAGCCAGAATTTCACCGATATTAGGAATCCTTAAAAGTTTACTTTTGGGCATTTGGAAAACTTTTTCTGCTGAACCACAATAGCTAATAAGTTGCTTTGATAGACTACAACCGATACCTGAAATAAAAGTTAGTGCAAGTTGATGAGTAATAGACATAAATTAAAGTATATGTGGAAAATGTAGATAAATATAAGCACAAGTAAGTGTAAAAAATTAAGAATATATTGTGTTCATTTTTGAAAAGTAGCTTTTTACTGATTTTTTGCAAGTAATCCTTTTAAAAAATTCTCTATCTCACTTTTGCAAGGAGCAGATGGTTGCGCTCCTACTTTGGTAACTGAAAGGGCAGCGGCCGCATTGGCAAAGTGAACTGCCTCTATCAATGTCCTCTGCTCTGCTAAACTTACTGCCAGCGTCCCACAAAATACATCTCCTGCCGCAGTGGTATCTATCGCTTTTACTTGGGGGGCAGGTATCTGTCTTGCTGATTGACTATCAATAACATAGCAACCTTTTTCTCCTAAGGTAATAATGACCGTTTCTACTCCCAAAGAAAGTAGGTTTTCTCCTACTATTTTGATTTCTTCCTCAAATCTTATACCTGTAAGCATTTCCGCCTCTATTTCATTAGGTATCAAAATATCTACCTTGCTAAGCAAAGACTTGGGTAGCCTTTGAGCGGGGGCGGGATTTAGTAAGACTTTTTTTCCCATTTGCTTTGCCAAATCTATAGCATAGATGACAGTTGCTAAGGGGATTTCTAACTGCAAAAGCACAATATCAGCCTCTTCTAATACCTGCCTTGCTTGGTCGATATGCTGAGGGCTAAGTCTTTCATTTGCTCCTGAGGCAACAGCAATGCTATTAGTTCCTTTTTCATCAACCATAATCAAAGCAATTCCCGTAGCCACATTTTTCTCCTTGAATACAAAATCTGTATAAATACCCTCTTTTTGAAAGTGTTGGATTACCTCTGTACCAAAGGTATCGTCCCCCACACAGGAGATAAATGTTACCTGCCCTCCCATCCTACTCGCCGCTACAGCTTGATTTGCTCCTTTCCCGCCGTATGCTTGGGAAAATGTACCACCAATCACCGTTTCCCCTGCTTGGGGCAGGTGAGGTACTTGGGCTATCATGTCTATATTTGTACTCCCTATCACAACAATATTCATCTGATTATCAGTTTTTTACATAAACACAGGTTTTTTACTCTCTTGCTTTTTAAAAAGTTATCGTTAAAATTGCAAAACATTTGCAATAAAACCGAATTATCAAAGCATATTAAATACCATGAAAAAACGCATCTTGTTTATTGACCGAGACGGAACTATTATTACTGAGCCTCCTGACGAACAGATTGACTCCTTAGAAAAATTAGCTTTCCTTCCCAAAGTCATCACTTCTTTGCACAAAATTGCCAAAGAAACAGACTTTCTTCTGGTAATGGTTACAAACCAAGACGGATTAGGCACACCTTCTTTTCCAGAACACACTTTCATACCTGCCCATGAAAAAATGATGAATCTACTTACCAATGAGGGTATTAACTTTTACAAAGTACACATAGACCGCACTTTCGAACACGAAAAAGCACCTACTCGCAAGCCCCATACAGGCATGCTGACTGAGTACCTCGATGAAACGAAATATGATTTGAAAAACTCTTTTACTATTGGAGATAGACTTACAGATGTAACCTTAGCTGAAAACTTAGGAGCAAAAGGTATTTTGATAGGAAAAAAAGATGAGAGAGCTGTGCTTTGTACTTCTGACTGGGAAGAGATAACCCAATTCTTAATCCAACAAGATAGAAGGCATAAAGCAAGAACCGCACAGGTGCATCGCAAAACAAACGAAACGGATATTACCATTCATTTAGAATTAGACGGACAAGGCAAAGCAGATATTCAAACAGGCATTGGATTTTTTGACCATTTATTGGAGCAGATAGCTAAACACGCTCGCTGCAACCTGACTATCAAAGCCATAGGCGACTTGCACATAGACGAACATCATACTATTGAGGATACTGCTTTGGCATTAGGAGAGGCTTTCCGAAAGGCTTTGGGAGAAAAAAGAGGCATTTTTCGCTACGGGCATTTCACCTTGCCTATGGACGAGGCTCTTTCAGTCGTAGCCTTAGACTTTTCTGGAAGACCTTATCTGGTATGGAATGCTACCTTCCAAAGAGAAAAAGTAGGCAATATGCCTACGGAAATGTTCTTTCACTTTTTCAAATCTTTTTCAGATACAGCACTTTGCAATCTGAATATCCACATTGCAGGAAGTAACGAGCATCACAAAATCGAGGCTACCTTTAAGGCTTTTGCCAAGGCTGTCCGCATGGCTATCGCCAAAGAAGTAGGCAATGAGGAGATTCCAAGCACCAAAGGGGTATTATAACTTTTTTTGAATGTTAAGGTCAGAGTTGCTATTTACTTTACCTGCCTTTTGGCAATTCAATAGAAAAGAAAATACCTATGAAAAAATCACTTTTATTCTATCTTTTTAGCTTTTATCTCCTTGTGTCTGTTATTGCACCTTGCTTTGCAGGAGAGCCTATCAGCCTTATAGAGGCAGTCAAGCAAAAGTTAGCCTCAGTTAAGTCCACAGGAAAAGGAGGCTACAACGGCAAATGTTTAGACATCGAAGTTAAAAATATTTCTACTAAGCCTTTAGAAATAAAGATATTGGCGGGGACTATTTTTGACAATACAGAAGAATGGCAACAAGACTTAATGGTGGTAAAGGAGCAGGCAATAGCCCTACGTCCCCAACAAACAGATATAAAAAGTCTGCAAACGGTTTGTATCCAACCAAGTAATGGTTCTCCTGCCAAAGGAGTAAGTTTTTTACTCTGGAAAATGGCTGAAGGTCATTTGCTCAAATTGGCTCAGTTCATCAACGAGAAAAAATATTTTACCAGCACCGCTCAGTCTGCTGTATGGGCAGTAATTCGGGGTAATGGCTTAGAAAATATCTATGGGCAAGACAGCCTCATGGTCAGGGAATTGTGTAAAATAGTTAGCGAAGCTACGGGCAAACTGTGTAATGCAAAAAACTACGAGTCTCGTCCTCACCAAATTACCTCTATCAATACGAGTTTAGATGTTTTGATTCCTGATTATACCCAAAATGCTACGCTGACACTCTACACTCGCAATGGACAAGTTTTTGACCGTCATCTTAGCAATTTGGCTTTAACACCCGGATTTTATCGCTTCAAAATGGGAGTAAACCATACCTTGAACGATACCTCTACTTTCTATCTGCGCTTGGAAGAAGATGGTAAAATCATTAGTCAAAAAATTGTTACTAAAAATGACTCTGTATCAAGTTTGCAGAAAATGGAAGCTACTACTTTAACATATCATCTTGAAGATGACGTAGAAGCGCGGGTAGGTATTTATGATGAGGAAGATAAGCTATATATCTTGCTATCAGACAATAAGTTGCTCAAAAAAGGCTTTCATAAAACGGAATTATCAGGTACCAACCGAGAACTTCCTCTCCATAAAAACTACTTTTTAAAGGTCAAAGCAAAAGAAAAAACGGTTGCCCAGCAAAAAATTTTCTTAGACAAGTCCGAAGCCAAAAAATACGCACCAATTACTAAAAGAGGTACTTTCTCTTGTAAATTGGATAAGGATTTGGACAAGGCAAGACTTGCAGTGTATGATGAAAATGAGCAAATTATCTGGGTAGTTTTTAGTGATAGCAAACTGATGAGAGGACAAAAGCAATTTCCTTACGTATTCCAACATCAGCAAGGAGCAGATGCTACTTTTACTTTAAGACTAACAGATGAAAATGGGAATGTTATCGCCTCACAAAATGTGAAAGGAAAGTGAAACTGACGTTGTATGTTTTCTTAGTGCGGTAAATATTCTCAAACCTCTGAGATTGTGCAAAATCTCAGAGGTTATATTTTTTTACAAAGACATATTTGCATCACACCTTATGTTTTTTTTTCATACTCTTTCAACTTCTGAATATACATTTTTTGCTTTATATGGAAAGCATACTCAAACATTTGCTAAAATCATTATTTTACTTATCTTTGCTACCAACACACGCATAAAATCTATACAAAAACAGCAACTCATAACTCCTAACTCAAAACTAACTAACTATCATGTCTATCAAAATTGCTATCAATCACGACACCTATTATCGCTACGATAAGCCTGTTATCCTTTCCCCTCATGTGTTTCGTTTACGTCCTGCGGTGCATAGTCGCACCAAAATTTTAGGGTATTCCTTGAAAATCAAACCTGAAAAATACTTTATCAATTGGCAACAAGACCCTTTTGGCAATTTCTTGGCAAGGGTAGTTTTCCCTGAGCCTACTACCGAATTGGCTGTCAATGTAGAAGTAATTGCTGAACTTTCGGTTATCAATCCCTTTGATTTTTTCTTAGAAGAATACGCCAATGAGTTTCCTTTCCAATACGACAATCAACTAAAAAGAGAACTTACCCCATACTTAGAAGTAGCCGAGAACGGAACTCTGCTCAAAGAATGGCTCAAAGAAGTAGATACAAGCAAAAAAATCAGAACGGTAGATTTTTTAGTAGCTATCAACCAACGCCTGCATAGAGATATTAATTACACTATTCGCATGGAGGCTGGCGTGCAGACATGTGAGGAAACTTTGACCAAACGACTTGGCTCTTGTCGGGATTCTGCATGGCTTTTAGTGCAGATTTTGAGGCACTTGGGCTTAGCGGCACGCTTTGTTTCAGGCTATTTGGTACAGCTTACTGCGGATATAAAATCCTTAGACGGTCCTTCAGGTCCTGAGCAGGATTTTACAGACTTACACGCATGGGTAGAAGTATATATCCCAGGCGCAGGGTGGATAGGACTTGACCCTACTTCTGGGCTTTTTGCCAGCGAAGGACATATCCCGCTCGCTTGTACCCCTGACTATGTAAGTGCTGCCCCTGTAACAGGCTATTTGATGACCGCTTGCAAAACAGAAGAATTTAAGTTTGCAAACATAGTAAAGCGAATCCATGAAGACCCAAGAGTTACTAAACCTTATACAGAGGAACAGTGGCAAAAAATCTTGGCATTGGGCTACCAAGTAGATGAGGACTTAATGAATGGCGATGTACGCCTTACTATGGGAGGTGAACCTACTTTT
This sequence comes from Thermoflexibacter ruber, assembly GCF_900113045.1. GTDB lineage: Bacteria > Bacteroidota > Bacteroidia > Cytophagales > Thermoflexibacteraceae > Thermoflexibacter > Thermoflexibacter ruber. Next base: position 55,266 of record NZ_FONY01000010.1, on the reverse strand, counting down.
GTTTCTATTGATGACATGGAATCTGCCCAATGGAATACCAAAGCAGACGGCGAACATAAGCGAAAATTGGCAGGAGATTTATTGCTCAGACTAAGAGATACTTTTGGAAAAAATGGCTTGTTGCACTACAGCCAAGGCAAGTGGTATCCCGGCGAACCCGTCCCCCGATGGCAGTTGGGGCTTTTTTGGCGAAAAGATGGGCTGCCTATTTGGCGAAATGACGCTTGGACTGCCAAAGACGGCATAGATTATGGCTACACCCAAGAAGATGCCAAGAAATTTTTAACACACCTTTGTAAATTTTTGAATGTGAATCCATTGCATATTATTGCTGCTTATGAAGATGCCTTACACTATATTTTAGAAGAACAAAAATTACCTATCAATGTAAATCCTTTGGAATATGACCTCAAAGACAGTTGGCAACGCCAAAATATAGCAAACGTCTTGCAAGGTGGTTTAAACAATCCTGTAGGCTATGTATTGCCTTTGAAATGGAATGATTGGGACGGAAGATGGCAAACTTGCTTGTGGGAATTTAGGCGAGGGAATCTATTTTTAATTGCCGGAAATTCTCCGATTGGTTTGCGTATGCCTTTGAACTCCCTACCCTATCTGTCGCCAGAAAAGCGAGAAATCATGCCTGAAAACGACCTTTTTGCTGAGAAGGAAGTTTTAGAAAACTATGTGGAAAAGTATGAAAGGAACAGTGAGTTGTCTAAGGGTACGCAAGCAAGGGTAGGGGAAAATAACCCAAAACTTAAAACTTATAACTCTCAACTCATTGACACCATTAGAACTGCAATTTGTGCAGAAGTTAGGGAAGGACGTTTGCACATTTTCATGCCTCCTTTTTCGTATTTAGAGCAATATTTAGACTTGATTGCGGCAGTAGAAAAAACAGCCAGCGAACTCAAAATGCCTGTACGCATTGAGGGTTATGAACCGCCTAAAGACTGGCGCATAGAAAACCTGAAAGTTACCCCTGACCCTGGCGTCATAGAAGTAAACATTCACCCCTCGAGTTCTTGGGCGGAGTTAGTGAAAAATACGGAATTGCTTTATGAGCAAGCTCGCTATGCCCGATTAGGCACTGAAAAGTTTATGATTGACGGAAGGCATACAGGTACGGGAGGCGGTAATCATGTAACAATTGGCGGAAAAACGCCTTCGGACAGCCCTGTCCTTCGTCGCCCTGATTTACTGCGTAGTTTGCTTACCTATTGGCAGCACCACCCCTGTTTGTCTTATCTATTTTCAAGTGCCTTTGTAGGTCCTACCAGCCAAGCTCCGCGCATAGACGAGGGACGCATGGAAAATTTGTATGAATTAGAAATTGCTTTTAGTCAAATTCCTGAAAATAGGGAAGTTCCTTTCTGGCTCACTGACAGGCTTTTTCGTCATCTTTTAACCGATATTACAGGTAATACGCATAGGGCAGAGTTTTGCATTGATAAGTTGTACTCACCTGATTCTGCTTCGGGAAGATTGGGCATTGTGGAGTTCAGAGGTTTTGATATGCCCCCACATTACCGCATGAGTTTAGTACAGATGCTCCTAATAAGAGCCTTAATTGCCCACTTTTGGGAAAAACCGTATAAGCACAAATTGGTGCGTTGGGGGACAGAGCTATACGACAAGTTCATGCTTCCTCATTACAATTTTACAGACATGAAAGAGGTCGTAGAAGACTTACAAAGAGCAGGTTACGGCTTTGATATTTCTTGGTTTGATGCTTTCTTTGAGTTTCGTTTTCCCCATTATGGTACAGTACAGATTGGTGACATTTCTATAGAACTGCGCATGGCAATAGAGCCTTGGCATGTACTTGGTGAGGAAGCAACAAGTCAAGGAACTGCCCGCTATGTGGATTCTTCAGTAGAACGTATCCAATTGAAAATCAATGGTTTGACAGATAGTCGTTACATATTAGTTTGCAACAGGAGAGGCGTTCCATTGAAAAGCACAGGAGTTCATGGGGAGTATGTAGCAGGCGTAAGATACAAGGCATGGCAACCTTGGTCAGCCTTGCACCCTACTATTCCTGTGCAGTCGCCTTTGGTATTTGATATTTATGATACATGGAATAAGCGTTCCATTGGTGGCTGTACCTATTTTGTATCGCATCCCGGGGGCAGAAGTTATGACGTTTTCCCTGTCAATTCCTACGAGGCAGAGTCAAGAAGAATCAGTCGTTTTTGGAACTACAACTATGAGCAGTACCAAGAACCCATCTATGCGCCACAAGCCACAGGCAGTAGCATAGGCAGAGTGGAAGCCAAAGGCATAGACTTACAGCCCAAGTTTGTACCTACTGACCCTAAAGATGAAATCAATCCAGAGTATCCTTATACGCTGGATTTGAGAAAGGTGTAAAATCATTAGACCAATAATCAAAATAAAATATGAAAAGAACCTCACTTATTTTTTCTTTCCTTTTTTTACTTTTTGCTTGCAAAGACAAGGAAGCTATGCCGCCTACTCCTTTTGGAGCAGTACCCTCTCAGCGCCAGTTAGCTTGGCATGACTTGGAATACTATGCTTTTGTGCATTTTAATATGAATACTTTTACCAATGAAGAATGGGGACATGGTACTGAAAATCCTAATACATTCAATCCTACTCAGTTAGATTGTGAGCAATGGGCAAGAATCTGCAAACAAGCAGGCATGAAAGGCATTATCCTAACCGTAAAACACCATGATGGATTTTGCTTATTCCCAAGCAAATACACTGAACATTCTGTAAAAAATAGCACTTGGAAAAATGGGCAAGGAGATGTGGTCAAGGAACTTTCTGAAGCCTGTAAGAAATATGGCTTAAAGATGGGCGTTTATCTTTCGCCTTGGGACAGGAATCACCCCACTTACGGCACTCCTGAGTACAATGAGGTTTTCAAAAACACACTCAAAGAAGTCCTTACAAGCTACGGCGATATTTTCGAGGTTTGGTTTGATGGGGCAAACGGCGAAGGACCTAATGGCAAAAAGCAAGAATATGACTGGAAAGGTTTTATAGAGGTAGTAAGAACCTATCAGCCCAATGCTTGTATTTTTAGTGATGGAGGTCCCGATGTACGCTGGGTAGGCAACGAAAATGGTTTTGCCAATCCTACTAATTGGGGAACACTCAACGGAGATAAAGTGTATCCGGGATACCCTCAGTACAAAGAACTGACCTCTGGACACGAAGACGGTACACACTGGATTCCTGCGGAGTGCGATGTTTCTATACGCCCGGGTTGGTACTATCATGCTGACCAAGACGATAAAGTCAAAACGCTCCCCCAATTAGTAGAAATCTACTTCAGCTCTGTGGGAAGGAATGCCAATCTTTTACTCAATCTACCGGTGGATAGACGAGGCTTAGTGCATGAAAACGATTCTATTGCTCTGGTGAAGTTAAGAAAATACTTAGATGAATCTTTTGCCAATAACTTAGCCAAAGGCACATCTGTCATTGCAAGTGCTTACAGAGCAAATGATGATAACTTTGACGGCAATAAGGTTACGGATGGCGACCCAAAAACTTATTGGGCTACTGATGACCAAGTTACCACTGGAAGTTTAGAAATAGATTTACAAAAAGAAAAACCAATCAATACGCTTGTGATACAAGAATTTATAACCTTAGGACAGCGTGTAAAGTCTTTTTCTATCGAAGTATGGAAAAATAATGCTTGGGAAAAAGTAGCCCAAGAAACAACTATCGGTAACAAACGCATAGTCAATCTCCCTGACATTAGTACCTCAAAAATAAAAATCAACATCTTGGAATCCAAAGCTTGTCCTTTGATTTCCAATGTGGAATTATACAAAATCTCAGAGGCGAAGTAGATACTGCTTAGTACAAAGATAAAAGTTCCTTAGCACTTTGCAAAGCTGTAGGGCTGGGATTCGCTCCGCCTATCATCTGAGCAATCTCTACTAATCTTTCCTGTTCGTTGAGTTTTTTAATTTTGCTAATGGCTCTTTCTGAGCTATCATCTTTGTAAACAAAATAATGACAATCTCCATTCGCTGCAGTTTGTGGCAAGTGGCTAATCACGATAAGTTGATGCCTTTTTGCCATTTCTTTCATCATTTTACTTACTTTGATAGCGATTTCTCCAGAGATGCCTGTATCTATTTCATCAAAAATAATAGTAGGTAAGGCGGTTTTTCCTGCTAAAATGTATTTGATACACAACATCAAGCGAGAAAATTCCCCGCCAGAAGCTACATTTTTCAAGGTATCAGGCTTTACTCCTTTATTGGCACTGAAAAGAAAACTTACTTGGTTTGCGCCTGAGGGTTGTGGGGCAGTATCAGCAAGTTGTATAGAGAGGTGAGCATTAGGCATTCCCAATTCTTTGAGTAGATTGTCGACTTCTTGTTCTATCTTTTCTATCACTTCCTTGCGCGAACTGCTCAAAATTTCCGCTATTTCCAACAAAGTTTGATAGGCTTGGTCTTTTTGTTGGCGTAGTTTTTCTATATCTTCATCTAAATTCAGCACTCTGTTTACCTTTTCTGTTAGCTCATTTCGAAGTCCTATCAGTTCTTCTACAGAAGTTTTGTAATGCTTTTTTTGAAGGGAATAAATAAGATTAAGAGTTTCTTTGATTTGTACAATTCTCTCCTCGTCTAAAAAGGTCTTTTCTTCCTCTCTTTCTATTTCTCCAATGATGTCTTTTAACTCAATAAACAGGCTATTTGCTCTCTCTGAAAGCTGTTGGAAACGAGGTGCATAGTTTTCTAATTGACGCAGTTCTACGAGGGCAGAGCGCAAAATACTCTCTGCTCCTTGCTCATCATTGGTAAGAAAAGAAAGCACCAAATTGAGTTTGGTTTTGATAGCTTCTGCATTTTCAAGAACTTCCAACTCCTGCTCTAACTCTGTTTGATTGATTAGGTCTAACTTGATTTTGTTTAACTCCTCCAAAAGGAATACATTGTAGTCCTGCTCTTTGCGAGCTTGTTCTGCTTCGGCAAGCAGTTTTTTGTATGCACTTTCTGCTTTGGTATAGGCTTGATAGGCTTGATAGTAAGTTTCTCTATAATTCTGATTTTGAGCATAATTATCTACAATAGCCAGTTGGAACTCATTAGAACCTAACTGAAGCGTATCGTGCTGTGAGTGAATATCCATCAGGCGAGAAGTTACCAACTCTAAGACTTCTAAGTTCACAGGGGTATCATTAATAAAAGCACGAGATTTGCCATTGGGGCTGATTTCCCTCCTGATGCTACATTCCTCAGAAAAATCCAAGTCTGCTTCCTTGAAAACAGATTGGAGTTTATAAGCCCCAATTTGGAAGTCTCCCTCAATTACGCATTTTTCTTCTTCATCAAAAAGTACACGTACATCGGCTCTATTGCCAAGTAGCAAGCCAATCGCTCCCAGCATGATAGATTTTCCTGCCCCTGTTTCACCTGTAATGATGTTGAGTTTGGCTGAGGGATTAATTTCCAACTCCTTAATTAAAGCATAGTTCTTAATGAATAAACGAGTGAGCATAAGCTATGATTCTGCGTTATTTTCCGCTTACAAAACTATGATAAAATCGCTGTACTTTTATCAAATCTGTTTTTTTTGTGGTCAAAATAATTTGAGATGCCTAAGTCCCCTAATGAATAGCTTGTATATCAAGCATACAAGTAAATTCTATGAGGAATTTTGAACCTTTAATTGAAAAATAATCATGATATTTGAGAAAATTGTAAGTAGTTATGCATTATATAAGTTATGAATTAACACAAAATACTAATAATCAACGCTTTAATGAATATTTATAAATTAATTTTGCGGGGCTATTTACAAGAAAAAATTTTGCAAAAACTTATACAATGATACGCTAAATGACCACACAAGAAAAAGAAAAACAAATCAGGAAGTACATAGATGCTTATAACCACTTTGATATTGCTGGAATGTTAGCCAACTTGCACGAGGAGATTCACTTTAAGAATATTTCTAATGGAGAGCTTACCCTTGAAACCAAAGGAAAAGACACTTTCAAAGTTCAAGCAGAACAAGCAAAAAGATTTTTTATAGAAAGAGAGCAGCAAATAAAACAACTTGTTAACGAAGAGGATAAAGTTGAGGTGATGATAGATTACAAGGGCAAATTGGCGGTAGACTTACCTAATGGTATGAAGGCTGGCGATTGGCTTTTACTCCAAGGCAAGTCTATCTTTTACTTTGCAGAAGGAAAAATCATTGGAATAGAAGATGTAAGTTGAGGTAAGAATTGATTACAGAAACAATTTACTCATTCGCTTCCACTTTCTCCTCATATTGTTTCAAAAACTCTTGGATTTTGGCTTGGTAAGCCTCTTTACTTAGCTTGGTATTGTCTATCATAGAGCCTTGCCCTACCATGCTTTCTATGTGTATAGTAGAAGTAGGAAAAGCAAATCTAACCCCTAAGAAATCAGCTAAGTGTATGACTTTTAGCAAAATTTCCTGTCGCCAAGCAAACTCTTGGGAAACTTCTGGAGTAAGAAAATGAATAATTAAAAGAATATCCAAAGAAGAAGCGGCAAAATCGTGTAAAAAGACCATGAAATTTTCTTTATTGGTATATGGGTGTGCCTTGACGATTTCTCTGATACCCTCTATATAGGCTTCTATCAAAGTGGGAGGAGTATCATAAGTAATGGAAATGCGAGTTCGGTAGCGAATCATTTCTCTAATACCCATATTGTCTATTTTCATATCTGTAATTTTGGCATTAGAAACAGTAATCACAGAATTATAAAAAGTGCGAATACGGGTAGAGCGAAAACCTATCTCCTCCACTTTACCTTCTATTCCGTCAGTAACTATCCAATCACCAATCTTGAATGGCTTATCCAAGAGAATCATCATAGAGCCAAATACGTTCTTAAGCGTATCCTGTGCCGCCAAAGCTACTGCCAAACCGCCTAAGGACAAACCTGCGATAATACCTGTAATATTCCACCCAATAGTTTCTGTAAAAGCCCAAACACCAAAAATGACGACTAAAATTCTCAATGTTTTTCTAAGCAAGGCGTTAAATTGGAGATTGAGCGTGTTATTGGGTCTTTGCGACCAAGCGTCCAAATAAAAGCCTAAAATATTGACCGCTTTGTAAGCAACATAAGTAAGAAATACGATTTGGGCAATGTCAAAAAAATGTTGAATGAAATAAGAATACTCTAAGGGCAGTTGCAAAGCTCTTACTAAAATACGCAAAAAGGTAATTAAAAAAGCCAGACTCAGAGGGCGAGCAATCTGAACAAGGTAAGAAACAAAAACCTCTCCTTTGTCTTTTTGTCTAAAAACTTTTGCCAAGACAAACTCCACAAAAAACTGAATAATTTTAAATAAGAAAAAGCTGATAATCAACAACACAGCAATTCCTATGTACTGATAAAAGGTCAGTCCTAAGTATTTTTCGCCTGCTTCTATGCTTACTCCTAAATATTTTTCTATCTGCAAGGGAAAAACTGTTTGGTACATAAGGGGAATATTCTCCACGGTTTCCTTAGAATAATACCAATTGCCATTGATTTTTTCCAAGTAAATATCTACACCTAACCTACTGACCACAGTATAAACATTTTTGCGTCCCTGAGTAGTGTCCATATAATTAGGGTTGTCAGGAATGTCCTCAAAAACAATGTATTCGCCTAAACCTTCATAAATTTCTTTGAGCAATACTGCTCTGTGTTGGAGGTCTTTGCGGGCTTGCTTGCTTAAGTTTGGGTTGTTAAGCGCATAAGAGGAATAAAGTGCATATCGCCAAGCATTACTTTTAGTTTGGTACTCTTCAGAAAGATACTTGAGGTGAGTTTCTATAGTTTGACGCGGGGAACGCAAACTCCACTGAGCCGCAACATGGTTGGTGAGTAATAGACTACATATAATACAAAAAAGTGATAAAGTTTTTATCTTCATGCCAATTCACTGATTAGGTTAAGCATATTTGTCAAAAGCAAAAATAAGAACTTTATCTTAAAGATTGAAGAACTTTGTCCATTTGATATAGACAAATTACGGATTTAACCCATGAAAGACCGTACTTGCGTTCTGTGGTATATAAGGCAGTAGGTAAGAGATAGGTTTGCCATCTGCCTATAAGCCAAGTTCTTCGTGCCGAGTTCGAGGGGGTAGTCGGATTACAAATCCTCAATAAAGAATGTCCACCTTGCAAATGCAGGCTAATAGGGAAATCCCTGCTGTCAGTGAATAAACGCCAGCAGGGATATGTCTTTATTTTTTAGCGTACTTGGCAAATAGCCAATCTACCAATTTTCTTACCAAAGGACCTGTAATAAGAACAAAAGGTAAAACAGTAAAATAGGCTTTGGGGATTAGAAGCATCCAGTTATTTACAAAATTTTCAGTTCCAAAACCTTGTCGCAAAACAGTACCTAAAAATGATACATAAGCAGAGGTCAAGAAACTAATGATTATCCCAAATGTGGCTAATTTTTTTAATTCTTGGCTCATAGTTACTCCATGATGTCTGTTAAGTTTTTATGTTTCATTTTTAGCAATCTACTTAGCGAAATAAAATGCGTAAAACCTGATAATGGTACCCCGAAAAGAGGAATCATTATCAAAGGTAATTGGATGATAGGACTCATGCCGTCATCTCCTAAAATAGTCAATGTGATGCCTGTGCCGACAGCCAAAACAAAGTCTAACAAGCCAATAATATTAAATATGTAGTAGTTTAGTTTGGTATGCCCAAGAGCAAAAACAGCAAGACCCAAAAAGCCAGAGATAATATCACCATAAGAAGCATTATTGATAAAGGTTTCGGAGAGTACCCCACTAAAAGAAAGAAATACCCAACCTGCGAAAATTCTCCAAGCATGAAATAATGCTATTGCTTTCAAAGGAATAGCATTACAGAATTCATGGAATGTATGATTGTTTTGATAAACAACGATGAGTATTATTAAGATACTAACTACCACTCCTCCAAATATAGGTCTGGGGATCGATGCGAAAAAGCCATAATAACCCAATAAAAAACTGGCAATGCCCCAAAAAACAACTATAAGGGTGATTCTTCTTTCTACATTGTTTTTCTGAAAAGCTATTGTTTGCATAAACTTTTAAATTTTAGTTTATACAAATTTCTTAGGTTATCAAGAAAAACTACTTGACAAATGACAAGAAATTACTTTCGCAAAAAATCTTTTCGCAGGCGGCTTAGGGAACTATCCGTAATGCCTAAGTAAGAGGCAATGTATTTGAGAGGCACGTATTGGAGTATATCTGGACTTTCGCTCAATAGTTTTTCATAGCGTTGTTCTGCTTTTTCAGTTATCATTGAGATAGTTCTTTCTTTGAATGAAATAAAACCTTTTACTAAAACAGCCCTACCAAACTCTCTAAATTCTGGCAAAGAGTGAAAAAGTTTTTGAAAACTCTCATATTTCCCTCCCCAAGCGGTACATTCAGTAATAGTCTCGATATTTTCTTTTGAGGGTTTTCGTTGAAAATAGGAAGCTACTTCAAAAACCATTTGATTAGGCTTAAAAATATTAGTAGTTACTTCATTACCCTCTGTATCAAGAACATAAGAACGCATATAGCCACTTTCAAGGTATAAATAATCAGAGTTTATTTTTCCTTCTTTTAGCATCAAGGTATGTTTTGTATAAGTAATCCTTTCAAAATTATCTGCGATGAGTGCAGCAGCATAATCTGAAATAGGATAGGTATTTTTGATGAATTGTATGAGCAGGTGATTATTTTTCATTCTATGAGTTATTTTATTGCCAATAACACCAAATCAGGCTGATAAATTCATGTTTATCAGCCTGATATTTTGCTATTGTTATATCAGTCTTTTTATCTCTTTGTCAATAGAAAATAACTTGTCTGCATGATATACTCCTATCCAGTGGAATAAAACTCCTAACCCCCAGCCTAAGGAAGGTCAAACAGGCCATAAGTACGTTGTGTCGGTAAGTATCCAAATCAGCCAATTTATAGGAAACAGTAATAGAAAAATGGTAAAATGTATTTTAAAACCGATTCTTCGCTTGGCTTTCTCTATGATTTGTTGGTCTAACAGATGATTCATAATGATTATGTCTTAAAAATTAACTCCTATTTTCAAATCGCCAAGTCCATATATTTGTGTGCTATTAGTGCGAGGCCATTGGTTAGTATTAAGAGGTACATAGCCAAAACCGCACTGTCCAATAATAAAGAATGAGAATTTTTCTCTCCTAAACAAATTGAACTTGTAGCCTAAAAAGGTTTGAGTAAATACGACAAAGGCATGGTAATTTTTGCCATCTACTTTGCTATTGCTGATACTCCCTTTCCCAAAGTTAATTACTTCTTCAAAATGCAGCCCCCTCCAAAAGTACTGGCGAACGGCTATAGATGCCATGTAAGCAGAGTAAAGCCCATCTTTATTGAAGGCTTCACTCATTTTTGCTTGGGAGGCTGGTTGTATGAGATAACCCAGACCCAACTCAGTTTGGAATTGTTTGGTGGGATTTAAGGCATAAGTAATCTTACCCTGAGCAAGTCTGAACACTCCTGCTCCAATAGGACTAAACTCTGCGCCCCAACATAATGAAGTTGGAACTGCTCGAGAGTCGACATTAGCATAGTCTCGTTGCTGCGCTGATAGGGTAGGGGTAGAAAGCAATAGCAGCAACATGACAGGGGTAACTATTTTATCTGATTTTGTAAAACCTCTTCGTACAAGATGCCCTTTCCACAGCCATAAACCTGTAATAGCTGTGAGTGGAATCAAAACAACTTTTGTAAGCAGCTGAAAAACAAGAACCTCACCCCAAGGGGAATAGATGTAAGTGGCAATGGTGCTTCCTACGATGATATGCAGCCATCTTGTAAGGCTGCGTTGAGTTGATGCTTTCATGATGGTACTGTTTAAATGGTAAAATAATTAAAACTGAACAGTACAAATTTCTGTAAACCTATCAAGCTATACATTCACATAGGTGAACTAATAAAGTTTACCTGCTATTTCTGCTCTAATGCGGCTTAGACTTTGAGGTTTTACGCCTAAGTAAGAAGCAATATAATGCTGGGGAATTGCCTGAAAGAGGGTGGGGTTGCGAGAAATAAGTTTGAGATAGCGAGTTTTCAAATCATCTGTTTGATGTTGTTTCAAACGTTCTGCTGCACTTAGATATGCCTGCTCTGCCATGACTCGCCCTAAACGTTCAAAAATTGGATACTTGTCGTACAAAGAAAGAATATCTTTTTTTGAGAATTCAGTGTATTCGGTTTCAGTTAGGGTTTCAAAATATAAAGGACTATCCGCTTCGGTGAGAAAACTTTGAAAATCTACAGCAAATTCATTATTTGTAAAAAAATAATACGAATAATCTTCCCCGTCTATAAGCCTGTATGCTCTAATGATTCCTGAATGAATAAAGAAAAGTTTGGAGAAAGGCTTATCAGCGTTAAAAATCAAAGTTTTGGCTTTTTCCTTTCGCGTGATTCCTAAGGATTCAAAATATGTGATTTCCTCTTCGGAAAGCTGCCTGAACTTAGAAAGAAAATTTCTCATAAGCATCTAAACAAAAATAAAAATTACATTCGCATTAAACTTTCCTACTCATTCAACATATTCAAAGTGCAACATGCTACCAAACCTGCGGTTTCTGTTCTTAGGCGGTTCTGTCCCAAGCTAACTTTTTGAAAACCATTCTCTAATGCTGTTTGTAGTTCTTCTTTGCTAAAATCCCCTTCCGGTCCTATCAATATACAGTAATGCTGATTTGCCTTTGCCGCTTTGAAAAGTGTTTGAGTATTCTCATTATCTACATAAGCAATAAATTTTTGGCTTTCAGTTCTTTGCTCGATAAACTTAGTAAAATCCATAGGTGGATTGATTTTGGGAAGCCATGTTTGCAAAGATTGTTTGAGTGCAGTAATGGCTTTTTTCTCGATTCTTTCTGTATTAAAATGGCTTCTCTCTGTGTGTTTAGTCATCACAAAAGAAATTTCGTCTATGCCCATTTCTACGCATTTCTCTACCAACCACTCTATGCGTTCTGCATTTTTAGTTGGGGCGGTAGCTAAGTGAGTGTAAAAAGATTTATTATTTTCTGTAAATTGATAATCAACGATTTCTATTTCACACTTTTTAGGGTTTGGCTGGCTTATTTGTGCTTTGGCTAAGGCACCTTTGCCGTTGGTAAGGTATAAAAAATCTCCCTTGACTAATCGCAATACTTTGATGCAGTGCTTTGATTCGTCTTCGTCTAAGTAACTGATTCCCTTTGGAGAGATGTTTTCCTTGAAAAATAAAAGCATATTAGAAAAATCTTTGAAGCGATTTTACAAAGATAGTTTTTCTACTCATACAAACTTTAAAATGTAGAAAATATAGATTCTTGTAGAAATCTAATATTTTTGTAGGTTAGATAAGAAGCCGCTCGTTATTTATTTTATCAAATTGACTATTTACTTTGAAAGAAGAAAGTTTTTACACCGTTCAGTTTGGACTGCTTAGCCTGAGCAGTTTTTTATTTTTCCTTAGTTTTAACATGATGATTCCTGAACTGCCTGCTTTTCTGAGTAACTTAGGAGGTGCAGATTACAAGGGACTTATCATCTCACTTTTCACACTTACGGCAGGGGCGTCGCGTCCCTTTAGCGGTAAATTAGCAGATACTGTGGGGAGAATCCCTGTGATGATTTTTGGTGTAGCAGTTTGTGTAGTTTGCTCTTTGGTTTATCCAATTCTAAGTACCATTTGGGCATTTTTCCTTTTAAGGCTGGTACATGGCTTTTCTACGGGATTTACTCCCACAGGTACAGCCGCCTACTTAGCAGACATTATTCCTGCCTCTCGCAGAGGTGAAGCCATTGGTTTGCACAGTCTGACAGGAAGCGTAGGCAATGCCCTTGCCCCTGTCATTGGGAGTGCTATTGCTCAGGCTTATGGCTTGAACGCAATGTTTTATGCTTCTTCTTTTCTTGCTTTTATTGCTGTATTGATTTTTTATCAGATGAAAGAAACTTTGACTACCAAAGAGCAATTCCAAATCAAGCTACTAAAAATAGAGGCTAATGAAGTGGTAGAACCCAAAGTATTTCCTGTGGCTATTGCCATGATTTTGATTGAAATAGCCTATGGAGCAGTGCTTACCCTTGCGCCAGACAAAAGCCAAGATTTGGGAATTGCTAACAAAGGACTCTACTTTGCTGTCATGACCTCTACTTCTTTGCTTGCTCGTTTTTTAGCAGGAAAAGCCTCCGATAGGTACGGCAGATTGGGCATTTTAAAATTCTCTGCTTTTATTATCCTATTGGCAATGATTTGGACGGCTTGGGCAGACCATAGCATTTCATTCTTGTTGGCAGGAGGTTTGTATGGATTAGGTTTGGGCATGGGTATGCCTACTTTGTTTGCTTGGACGATAGACCTTTGCGACAAGGAAAAAATAGGCAAGGCAGTAGCTACTACCTACATTGCCTTAGAGATAGGTATTGGTTTAGGAGCTTTGCTGAGTGGTTGGCTTGCCAATATTTCTTATGGTTTTGTTCTCCCCTTTGCGTTTAGTGGAATAGCAAGTGGAGCAGCTTGGGGATTTTTGATACTATACGAAAAGAAAAAGGCTAAGTGAGGATTTTCTTATTTTGTTAAAGCCAATGGAAATTTTTGAGTTTATATAGGTTTAAATATATTTGTGGTATATATAAAGTCGCAGAAGTAGATAACACAAAAACTATGAATAAACAGGCGATTAAACTCCTTTTATCTGATAATCACAAGACCTTTGTCGATTATATTGGTAGCCTGACTGCGGAGGAGTTTCTATTGAGCAAAAATAGTAAATGGACACCCGGACAGCAGCTTGAGCATATATATCTCGGCGTTAGACCTGTAAGACAAATTTTAGGCTTTCCTAAATTGTTGTTCAGACTTATATGGGGGAAAGCAAACAGGCAGAGTAAAACGTATGATGAATTGGTGAAAAAATACTTACAAAAGTTAGAAAATGGGGGCAGAGCAACAGGTAGGTTTATTCCTAAAAGTGTAAGTCTTGATAGGAGAGATAAATTGACTAATGCACTACAAAAAGAAATAGTCATCTTAAACCAACGAATTGACAATTTTACAGAAGATGAATTAGACAAGTATATTTTACCTCACCCTTTGTTAGGAAAACTGACAATTCGAGAGATGATGTATTTTACAATTTATCATGTAGAGCATCATAAAAAATTGACGGAGAGAGACTTAAAGCAGTAAAGATATGCTCATTTTAATTTTGTAAACTTGTGTCCAAGAATCTTAACACACTTACTTCTGCCTCCAATGTTTTCCCTTCTAACAAATAGTCGCAGAAAGCATCAGCAAAATAAGGAGCAAGCATTACCCCTTTTGTGCCTAAACCATTGAATAAGCCTACATTAGCATACAAAGGGTGTAGCCCTATGAGTGGGCGGCGGTCTGTGGTAGTAGGTCGCAAACCTGCCTCTTGATGTGTGCAAGCAAAAGGGAATTTGATAAGTTTGTTTACTTTGTCTAAAATCTCATTTTTAGCTTTTTCAGTGATTTCCAAACTTGTATCATCCCAATCGTAAGTAGAACCTGCTTTGTAGGTATTATTGCCAAAAGGAATTACCCAGCCTGAGCGATTGATGATTTCCTCAAAGGCTAACTGTTCTTGAAAATGTCCTGTTAAAACTTCGCCTTTGACTGCCCGAAAAGGCAAAGCCTTCCAAAAGCGACTTTCCCCATCTTGAATGCCTCTGCAAAAAATAACTTTTTTCGCATTGATTTTCACACTTGTTTGTGCATTTTCCCAAATAATCGAATCTTGATGCTGAACAGTCAAGTTATTTTCATCAAAATTGGTTTGTAGAAATAATTGCTCTTTTTTTAAAAAATCTTGGAATGCTTCTAACATAGTGCTTACTGCAAGGTATCCGCCTTGTTTGAGTTCTGCACCGCCAAATTCGTTGAAAACAAAGCCTTTGTACTTTTCATCTTTATTATCTATTTCTATAAAATCCGCAAAAGCCTGCTCTGCCGCCTGCCCCAGTACGTGATTTTGCTGTTCTATACTTTCAAAAGGGCGATAAATAGTCTTAGGAAAAAAAAATTTTACTCCTAAAAAGTTTTCCAACTCTTGGTAAAAATGATGTAAAAACGGGAAAAGTACATCTGCTTTCCAAGTTTTGACTACGCGCTTTCCTGTAATAGGGTTGAACATTCCTACTGCGACCTTAGAGGAGGAGTGTTGGTAGCCGTCGTCTATCACATAAATATTTTGTTTTCTTTTAAGTAAAGAATAAGCTAAAGTAGTGCCTGCAATTCCTTGACCTACAATTAGATACTGACAGTTTATTTCTTTTGCTCGCATGAATATTTTGAAAACTTGCCTTCAAAGTTATTACAATAAATTTTGTGTTTGTAAGTTTGTAAAAATAAACTCATTAGAAAATATTATGTTTATCTCACTTTCCCCATTGACCTCAGCCGATGTAACAGCCTTGGCTACCTTAGCCAACAACCCCCAAATAGCGATGTGGGTACGAGATATTTTCCCTTCGCCCTATACAGAGCAAGACGCAAGAAACTTTTTAGCCTACCTCTCTACCCAAGAACCTCTTACTACCTTTGGGATTTGATATCAAAGCAAGTTAGCAGGCGTGTGCGGTTTAGTATTACAACAAGATATTTTCAGAAAATCTGCCGAAATAGGCTATTGGATAGGTGAGCCTTTTTGGGGTAAAGGTATTGCTACAGAAGCTGTTAGGCTACTTTGCCAAATGGGTTTTGAGAAGCTGGGCTTAGTGCGGATTTATGCAGGGGTTTTCCCTATAAATGTAGCCTCTATGCGCGTTTTGGAAAAAGCAGGTTTCCAATTTGAAAGTATTGCTAAAAAAGCCCTCATCAAACGAGAAGTCATCTATGACGATTATATTTATAGAATGACGATAGAAGAATGGGAAAGTTCAAAGAAAAAAGTCTAACTTTGTTTTTTAGAAAGAAATTAAACCCTTTTAGCACATGAGAGCTATCGGAAAGTATGTCATTTTTCTTTATAAAATCTTCACCAACAGAGAAAAGTTTAAGGTTTATTGGCAACTCTTTATAGACGAATGTATGCTTATCGGCATAGATTCACTGACTATCGTAGTGATTACTTCTACCTTCATTGGGGCGGTTTCTGCCGTACAAACTACCTATAACTTAGTGAGTCCCTTGATTCCCAAGTACATTATCGGAACAGTAGTGAGGGATATGACCTTATTGGAACTCGCCCCTACAGTAACAGCCATCGTATTTGCAGGCAAAGTAGGTTCTAACATCGCAGGGCAGTTAGGAACGATGCGCATTACCGAGCAGGTAGATGCCATAGAGGTCATGGGGATTAACTCTGCTTCTTACTTAGTCATGCCCAAGATTTTTGCTTGTATTACCATGTATCCTATTTTAGTGATTTTAGCAGGTTTTTTATCTATCTTAGGGGGGTATGTGGCGGGTACTGTCTTAGAACTTTACACGCCTGCCGAGTACATTCAAGGCATCAGAGAAGGTTTTAAAACATTTAGCGTTACTTTTGCCCTTATCAAATCATTTACTTTTGCTTTCTTAATTTCCTCTATATCAGCGTACAAGGGGTACTATACAGCAGGAGGAGCTTTAGAAGTAGGCATCGCAAGTACGCAAGCAGTTACCAACAGTTGCATTGCGATTTTGGTAGCGGATTATCTATTGGCTCAACTTTTCTTAGGGTAAAGATTTAAAAAAAGTTGTTTTGAGTTAATATTTAATTCCGTTAGGAATGGTATATTGGTAGAAATTCTAACATCATTAGGCTAAAAGAACTCCGTAGGAGTGGCATATCTCACCCCTACTGGGTTCTTTTCATCTAAAAAATCTATTTTCTAACAATGTAGAAAATCAACTTCCACATATTCCTAAAAAATGTCAAAAAAGATATTTAGACGAGGTAAATTAAACTTTTAGACCAAGATATGAGTTTAATGCTAATGTAATCCTATCCACCTGCTATCAGCCTATTTTTTGCTTTTTATTTCCTAATCTTCTAATCTTAAATGTATAAAATTGTGGCGATTGCGATTTTGACCTTGTTATTAATTGCAGTGGATTTTTATGTTTTCCAAGCAATTAAAACTGTTTTTGATGACAAAAATGCGACTTCTACTAAAATCATTTACTGGACTTTTTGGTCGTTGAATGTATTGACTATTCTGGGCGTACTTGCCTATAACTTGGTGCCTCGTAGCGGATTCTTGCTAACTTTTACCCGCTTTGTCTTGGTTTGGTCAGTGATTTTTTATTTTTCCAAAGTTTTTGCCGTACTGTTCTTACTCATTGACGACCTTGTTCGCTTGGCACAGTGGGTTTACTACCAGTTTGCGGGTTTTCCTACCAAAGAAACTATCATAGAGGCAACTCATCAGACCAATGCAGAGGGAGAGGAGCTGATACCTCGTTCTGAATTTTTGAGCAAGGCTGGTCTGATAGCTGCTACTACCCCTTTGCTTACGATGAGCTATGGCGTTCTCTCTGGGGCGCATGACTATCAAGTACATAGAAAAACGCTTTACTTGCCTAATCTGCCCAAATCTTTTGACGGCTTGCGTTTTGCCCAACTTTCGGATATACATTCAGGTAGCTTTTTTAACAAAGTAGCCGTAAAAGGAGGGATAGAAATGCTACTAAGGGAAAAGCCTGATGTAGTGTTTTTTACAGGTGATTTGGTAAACAACGAGGCAAGCGAAATGAGAGATTACCAAGATATTTTTGCCAAAGTCAAAGCACCTCTGGGGGTTTATAGTACCTTAGGCAATCATGACTACGGCGATTATGTAATGTGGGCTTCTGCGGAAGCCAAGCGAAAAAACTTGGAGGATTTGAAAGCTACGCATAAGTTGATGGGTTGGAACTTGCTCATGAACGAAAGCCGATACCTTAGCCAAAACGGAGATAAAATTGCTATTTTGGGTATAGAAAATTGGAGTGCTAAGGGGCGCTTCCCTAAGTATGGGAGTTTAGCCAAAGCCTATGAAAATACAGACGAGGCAAGCGTGAAAATACTGCTTTCTCACGACCCAAGTCATTGGCGGGCAGAGGTATTGGAGCAGTACGAGGACATAGACCTGATGCTGGCAGGGCATACACACGGTATGCAGTTTGGCATAGAAATAGGCAATTTCCGTTGGAGTCCTGTGCAGTATTTTTATGAAGAATGGGCAGACCTATATACAAAGGCAAATCAGTATCTTTACGTAAATCGTGGTTTTGGCTTCATAGGCTACCCCGGTAGGATTGGGATTCTGCCTGAGATATGTATTTTTGAGTTAAAAAGGGCATAAGTTTATCTATTCAAACTCTGACCTTGCAACAGATGACTTCATGAATCTCTGCAACATCGGGTAATGCTGCTTTGGCATATCTTTCAAAGATTTTTTGCGGGCTAAGTAAATGGTTGTTTTCTTCTGTTTTCCCAAGCGTCAAGATGCTATGCCACATTTTAATTGCTTTCTGTGGAGTATAATAGCTTAACCACAGCAAAATTAGACCATTTGCCTTCATATCCACAGGAAATGGGCTGTAGAAATCTATTTCCTGATATAGATTTTTACTTGGTACGACGGTAGAGTAGTTATTGTTTTTTTCAAAACAAAAATCGCATATTCCTACTTGGTAATTTTCTTTGTGAAACTCTTTGCACTGCACACAGCGAATTTCATTTCTATTTAAGGCAAATACACTCATAATTTTTTGGCGGATTGAAGTTTGATATTGTAAAGGTATTTGCCTTTATAGAAAAGAAAAATGATGAAAGTCATCATACTACGATGTTTTCATCATTTTTAAGATTTTTTATGAAATCTTATGCTATTGTATTTGAGGTTTGAGAATTTCTTGGACCTCTGAGGTATTCAGATTTTCTGGAGTAATCATAGTAACTCCTGTATCTATGCGTTTTTCTACCGTTTCTTTTTTTAGCACAGCTAAGGCTGTTTTTACCCCTTCGTACCCCATCTTGTAAGGATTTTGCACAGAAAGTCCATGAATTTTTCCTGCTTGCATGGCATCTAAAAGTTCTTTGGTAGCATCAAAGCCTATGAACTTTACTTTGCCTGCCTTACCTGAGGTTTCTAAGGCTCTCAACATACCAAAAGTGGACGATTCGTTAGGTGCAAAGATGCCCTCAACTTCTTTGAAACGGTTAAGCAAGTTTTGTGAAGTTTGGAAGGCTTCCTCTCTGGTAGCTCCTGCATACTGATTATCACTAAGTATTTCTATCTCAGGAGCAAATTCTTTCAAGCCTTCTAAGAAGCCTGCTTCTCTTTCAGTAGTACTTGCTGAGCCTTCCGCATAACGCAAAAGAATAATTTTCCCTTTTCCATTCATGACTTCTGCCATGCGTTTGGCACAAAGGCGACCTCCCTCTTTGTTATCAGTAGCGACAAAACTGCTGTATTCTTGGGCATCTAAACCTGAATCAAAAATTATAACAGGAATATTTCTCTTAATAGCGGTTTGCACAGGAGGTACTAAACTGCGCGAATCCAAAGGAGCAAGTACGATGGCACTTACTCCTCTGCTGACAAAGTTTTGTACCACTTGGATTTGCATTTGTCTATCATCTTCTTTTTGAGGACCCTGCCAAAGTACTTTTACGCCTAAGTCTTGTCCTGCTTTTTCTGCACCTAACTGTACACTTTTCCAAAAAGCATGAGTAGTCCCCTTGGGAATGACGGCAATTTGTATTTCTTGGTCATTTGTATTCTGTTTGGAGGTATTCTCGCTACCTCCACAACCGAGTAAAGCAATAGCAAGAGTAATGAATAATACGTTTTTGATTAAAAGTTTTTTCATTTTCTTTATTTTTTTAATTTTTGAGAAATATAGATAGTCTTACAATGATGCTTTATGCACTAAGATAGACAAATACTGATTTTTTATAATCAATATTACCGCCAAATTTTGGTTTACTCGATATTGACGGCGCGTAATTTAACAAAATTAAGCAAGATTTCATCATTAAAAAAATCCTGAGAGCTATCCTGCTCAGTATTTAAAAAATAATGATAGTACATTTGAGCCTTTTGAATGGCTTTTAGGTCAATAATAGAAATCTTTAGGATGGTTGAATAGCTTTTTGTACTTTTCCAAGATGATTTGCGCCACTATCCGGCAAGTAAAGATAATACTGACCGCATTAGTCAGTTGATGTTGTTTGTAGTTTTTGAAATCAGAAAGTCCAAAAAATTGCTTGGCATCTCTAAATTATTTGCAGCGGTGGAAGCCTCCGTTTTAGTAGGTTTGACCAGTTGTGTGCAAGATAAAAAATGAGATTTTTCACTGCTCACATTCACCACACTTGCGTCCAGAAAACTGACCGAAGAAATCAATTTCCCTACCAGCGAAGAGTGGATAAACTGCCGAAACGACCAATGGCTCGGGTAGTTACGGGGACAGATAAACGAAAAATAGTAGTGATGATGTTAGCTAATTTTGCTATATTTGCAAAAGAAACTTCTGGGGCTAAGACTAAGAAGATTTCTAATAAATTTGGCATTTTTTTTAGGTTAATCGTGAGAAAATTCCCCTAAATAAATGCCATTTTTTTTTATTTAAAACATTTCAAAATTGGCGATCATGTTGAAACTTACTCCGTTTATATTACTTTTTAAAAAAGAACAATATGCAAAAATTATCAGCAATTTCCACTCGCGCGCCCAAAGAAGCAGACAAGGAAGCAATCAAGGAAAAAACAAAAGTCCTTTTAGAAAAAATAAGAACATATCAGCGTAGCATGTATGCCCAAGCAAAACATAGTTTGCTTGTTATTTTGCAGGGCGTCGATGCTTCGGGGAAAGACGGTGCCATTGCTAAGGTGTTTACCGGGGTCAATCCTTTGGGTTGTCGCGTATATGCTTTCAAAGCTCCTACGGCTGTTGAGCTTTCTTATGACTTTTTATGGAGAGTTCACCAGCAAGTTCCTGCCAAAGGCATGATGCAAGTTTTCAACAGGTCGCACTATGAAGATATTTTAGTGCCTAAAATAGAGGGCTGGCTTAGCGAAGAGCAAATTCGAGAGAGATACCATTTTATCAATGTATTTGAAAGGTTATTAAAACACAACGATACTCACATTCTTAAACTGTATTTGCATATTTCGCCAGAGGAGCAGAAAGAACGACTTATGGAAAGGCTAACTAATCCTAAAAAATATTGGAAACACAACGACGGCGACTGGCAAACAGTAAAAAAATGGGATAATTTTATGAATGTTTATGAGGAGATATTTGAAAAGTGTAATGAAATTCCTTGGCACATTATTCCCTCAGACCAGAACTGGTACAAAGAATACCTAATTGCAGAGAAAATCGTTCAGACTTTTGAAAAAATGGATTTAGGAGATAATCATTAAAACATGATGCTGGGCTGTGTAAACTTGTACGAGCTGTATCAAATTTTAATCAATGCTCATTCCCTGTGTAGGTCTGACTTTCTAAGTCAGACACTATCTACAACTCAGGAATGCTTATTTTTGAAACATCGATGTGAACTTAGTATTCCCAAAGCAAAGCCTCAAACTCTACTAAGTCATACTTAATCTGTTCAGAAGCAATGAGAGCTGCCCTTTGGTTGTTGCCATACATAGTATCTATATACAAATCATCACCATTTTCCATTTTGACAATTCTACCATTAAACAGATTCAGGTCAAAGGCATGTAAAAGATTCATGTGTGCTGCAGGATTTTCAAAGTTGTACCAGATGGCTTGCTCATTTTCTTCAAAAACATCTCTGGCTAATTCTTTGAAAGAGAAAGTAGCAATCGGCATATCTATTCCTTTGGCAGGGTTGCGCTCAGCAGGAATAATAATGGTAATAGCTTGAATATCACGATACATTCTTGAACGTTTTTTATCAAAAATCAAATCCATTTTGATTTCAAAAATGTACATATCTTGAGGGAGATAAAATCTATTGGTAGGAACTTTTGCTTTCTCTTTGTCGTCTTCATCATCTTCCCAAGCATCGCCTCCGCCTGTGAGCAAGTCCTCGGGTTTGAACCCTAAGGCTTTTTCTTCTGCACTTAGTTCAGGTGCCCCCTCAGGAATGGTCAGCCTTTCTATGAAGGTCTGCTCGTCCATTCGAGTAATCAAAGAATCATTCATGTATGGGCGTATTAGACCTGCTTTTACCCCATCTAAAATCACTCTGGCAAGTTCATGATTTTTTGCATGAAAAGACTTATTCATTTTTTCTCTGCAATCCATTCTAACCCAAAGTGTCCTTTTAAAAAGTTGGTCGTGCTTGTGGATAGGACGCAAAGAATTCGGATTGTAACCATTATCTTTGGGTGCGGGTTTAGTTTGCGCAAGCAAAGAATAGTTAGTAAAAACCAAAAAAGCGAACAAAAGCAATTTCCTCATATATTTCAAATGTTTTAAAAAGCTATGCTATATAATTAAAGAAAAGACCATTAGACTTTCTTTGCTCATTTATAGCAATTAGCTTGCAAAAGTAACAATTTTCCTAAAATTTTCTTTTTGCTTACTACCTAATCTTTGCTAAAACACTCCTACCGACCTACTAACTTTTCCTCAAAAATAAAGGTACGACCGATAAGACACTATACCTTATCATCTAAAATAATGATTTTTATAATTTTATCACCTTGACGAATTTGGTCTATCACTTCCAAACCTTCAAACACCTTTCCAAAAGCAGTGTGTTTACGGTCTAAGTGCTTGGTATTTTCTCTGTTATGACATATAAAAAATTGCGAACCTCCTGTATCTTTGCCTGCATGAGCCATAGAAAGTACTCCTCGTTCATGGTACTGGTTGTCGCCGTCCAATTCACATTTGATAGTATAGCCCGGTCCGCCACGTCCGTCTCCTCTTGGGCAACCGCCTTGAATGACAAAGTTCGGTACAACCCTATGGAAAGTAAGTCCGTCATAAAAGCCTTTTTTCGCTAAATCAACAAAGTTAGCTACTGTATTTGGAGTATCTTTTTCAAAAAATGAAACCTTCATTACTCCTTTTTCTGTATGAATTTCTGCTGTCATTGTGTTTTGATGAATAATTTAAACCAGCAAGTTAGCCAAACTTGCCCAAAGTATATAGAGAATGATAAAAAAATTTTCCCTTGCTTGTTGTTTACGCCATAACTCAACTATTTTGTAGTCCTTTGCGTAAATACTGAATATAGTTGCTTTTGTCTTTTGACTAAATTTTACTATTTTTGTTCCAAAAAATATACATAACCTTAACCAATTTAACAACGACTATGGTGAGTTTTAATATGCGACAAGACTACGCTAAGTACACTCCCGAAGACCACCACGTTTGGCAATTACTTTTTGATAGACAGATGAAGCAGCTGCCAAACTTAGCCTCTAAGGCATACTTAGAAGGTATCCAAGCTATTGGTTTTACAAGAGAGTGTATTCCTAATTATGAGGAAACCAACAAACATTTAATGGCTATCAGCGGCTGGAGCATTGAAGTAGTCAAGGGACTGATTCCTAACAAAGAATTTTTTGAACTACTTTTGACCAAGCGATTTCCCGCCTCGACTTGGTTGAGAAAGTTAGAACAGTTAGACTACTTGGAAGAGCCAGACATGTTCCATGATACTTTTGGGCATATCCCTATGCTAACCAATTTGGACTTTTGCGACTTCCTCAAAGGGCTGAGTGCCATTGCTTTGCGTTTCTTAGATAGCGAGTTGGGGGTAGAAATGATAGCCCGCCTGTACTGGTACACGGTAGAGTTTGGACTAATCCAAGACCCTGAGGGGCTTAGAATTTACGGTGCAGGCATTCTCTCCTCAAGCGGCGAGTCTGTTTACAGCCTCAGTGATAAACCTCAAAAAGTCCCCTTTGATGTGGAACAAATCGTTCATACTCCTTACATTAGGGATAAATTCCAAGAAAAATACTTTGTAATTCATTCTTACAAAGAACTTTATGATTCCCTGCCTACTTTAGAAAGAGTATTGGAGGAGGAAATAGCTATGGCATAAGCAAATGTAAAATTCATTTGCAACTAACAGCGGCTTGGTGTAATGGTGGGTGATATGGTTAACTGAACATTTTACCCCGAACCAACTTTTGTGGTTTATTGACAGTTTTGTGCTTCAAAATCCACCACTGCGCCAAGCTGCAAAACGTTGCCTGCAAGCTTAAAAGACGACCATTACTGCTAAATTTGTAAGAAAATATAATTGATAAAATGGCAAAAAAGAACCAATCAACAAGATTGACAAACCAACATAAAAAATCACAAGGAGTAGTAGGTATTTTTGGAGACGAAGCAAAATTACACGACTTAACAGTTGGAGAAATATCAAAATTTGTTGTCGCACAACTTGAAGAAGAATATCCGCAATTGACTTTCCGTTACAGAACAAGTATTCGGAAAGAAGAAATAAACGAAGCATTACAGAAAATTGACCCGGAATTAGGACAAACTCTTTTCGTTCCAAACTCAAGCATTATCCCCGATGGCGGAATAATTGAAGTAAAGGACGACAACGATAGTTGGAGAGTCATTTTAGTTTCAGGAGCAAAACATCAAGGAAAAGACATTGAGAATATTAAAAAAGGTATTTTAGTCAGAAAAGCGGATAATCAAGATTTGATGGCGGCTGGTAATGCGATTGAAAGGTCACATAAAAATATATCAGAAATTGCTAACTTTATGCTTGCTGAATCACATTTTCCTTATGTCCTGTTTTTAGAAGGTTCTAACTTTTTAACTGAAACAATTGCCATTGAAAGACCTGATGGAAGAATAGTAACCCTTGAATATAACTCGGGTATGTTAAATAGATTAGACAGGCTGACTTCTGCAAATTATGGAATGCCGATTAACACTAATCTTTGCGTGAATAAATTTGTTAAGCACAAAGACAAAACGATTATGCTTCAAGCAACGTCTATTTATACGCAAGGAAAGGGAGAAAAGTGGAACAGTAAGGAAATGTTTGAGATTATGATTGAAATTTCAAAAACTTCCCTTAAAGTCTTGGGCAGTGATTTATTCAATCAGATAACCAAAAAGTAAAAAAGAAGGGTTATGGCAAGAAATGCAACAAATAAATTATTGCAAAATGCAAAAAAATCAAAAAGTGATGAGTTCTATACGCAACTTTGCGATATAGAAAGTGAATTACAACATTACAAAAGCCATTTTAAGAACAAAGTGGTTTTTTGTAATTGCGATGACCCAAAAACCAGCAATTTTTTCAAATATTTTTCATTAAATTTCAATGAATTAGGTTTAAAAAAAATCATAACCGCCTGTTATCAAAAGCAAGAAATAAATTTGTTCAATAATGGTAACGTAAAAAAAGGCTTTTTCACAGAGTATTCAGAACCCAATACGCCAATTGAAATAAAAGAGTTTAATGGAGATGGTGATTTTCGTAGTGCTGAAAGCATTGAACTCTTAAAACAATCCGATATTGTTGTTACCAATCCGCCCTTTTCATTATTCAGAGAGTATGTGGAGCAGTTAGTAAAATATGAAAAAAAGTTTTTGATTATTGGTAACATAAATGCCATAACATACAAAGAAATTTTTAAACTTATTAAGGAAAACAAAGCATGGTTAGGCATACATCTTGGCAGAGGTATTTCAGGTTTTATTGTGCCCGACCACTACGAACTTTTTGGAACAGAAGCACGAATAGACAGTTTAGGAAACAGGATAGTATCCCCAAATAATTGCCTTTGGTTAACAAATTTAGACAACTTCAAACGACACGAAGACATACAACTTACAAAAAAATATTTTGGGAACGAAGCCGAATATCCAAAATATGACAACTATGACGGCATAAACGTTGATAAAACAGAGGATATACCATTGGATTATGACGGATATATGGGCGTTCCTATAACATTTCTACACAAATTTAATCCAGACCAATTTGAAATAATTAAATTCAGAAAAGGGAATGACGGAAAAGACTTGGCAATCAATGGTAAATGTCCATATTTTAGAATAATTATTAGAAACAAACGAATACAGAATAAATCAAAAGAAGATAGAAAAAAGCCAGCAGGCGACTTTGATAAAACACAAAATTTTGTCAAAGTTGCTTACTTTTGAGAAGTTAATCTTATCATCAACACACCATAAAAAGCCTAATAAAGATGTTTGAATCTCGCTCCTCTCAACCTGAACTTATGGATGACCTTAGTTTGGCTAATGAGGCTCTAAAAAAAAATTTAGATGAATTAGAACTGGTAAACAAATACTTAGGAGGGAACAGCATTGTCATAGGAGCATTAAAGAAATTGCATAGACAGGGTTTGCTGCCTCCTAATCAAAGCATTAGCATTGCTGACTTGGGTTGTGGGGGTGGAGATACACTCAGGGAAATTTTTAAATGGGGAAAACAGCATAAGCTCAACCTTCAGCTCATCGACATAGATGCCAACCCATTCATGCTCGACTATGCCCAAGATAAAGCTAAGCAAAAAAAAGCTGATATTCATTTTAAAAAGCTGAACATTTTTTCAGACGAATTTGAAAATCAAAAGTTTGATATAGTCATTTGTAGCCTATTTTGTCATCATTTTACTGATGCAGAGTTGGTCAAACTATTTTCTCAAATACAAAATCAAATTCGTATTGCATTTATTATCAATGACTTGCATCGCCATTGGTTTGCTTATTACAGCATTAAGTACATTACTAAAATTTTAAGAGGTTCTTATTTGGTTCAGCACGATGCCCCCTTGTCAGTTTTGCGTGCTTTCAAATATCAAGAGTTAAAAAATCTACTCCAACAAGCAGACATTCAAAACTATACGCTTCATTGGAAATGGGCATTTAGATATAGAGGCATCATCTACAAATAAAAAATTTTAAGAAAGACTTGTAAAAAAGAAAAAAAGATATGACCTTTGCACCACTCAAAACAAACACTAATTCAACAGTAGCCCAGATGGCGGAACAGGTAGACGCGCTGGTCTCAAAAACCAGTGGGAGTTTTCCCATACCGGTTCGATTCCGGTTCTGGGTATTTTAAAGAGATAAGCCACTAAATTACGTCATGTAGTTTAGTGGTTTTTTATTAATACGGCTTGGCTTGATAAACAGACTCTTATACAAATAACTTTTTTAAATCAATTTTTTAAGCATCGTATTCGTTCAATTATAGTCTTAACCAATAAACTTTAAATTATACCAACTTATGTTTTACTACGGAAAGGACTTGCTTACTGTCGGTAAAGCTATACAAATACTGCATGGCTCTCTTGCTACTACGCTTACCCCAGAAGTTCGCACAAAAATCCTTCAAAGTCAGCAATATGTTGAGAACATTGTAGCTAAAAGCGAAAAAGTATATGGTATCAATACAGGTTTTGGAGTCTTGTGCGATACTATTATTTCAGATACTCAGACCAAAACCCTACAATATAATCTACTTCGTAGCCACAGCGTTGGGGTAGGGAAGCCTATTGCCAAAGATTTGGCTAAACTCATGCTTATTTGCAAAGTACAATCCTTAGCCAAAGGTTTTTCAGGAGTAAACTTAGCGACAGTAGAAAGGATTTTGTGGCACATAGAAAATGATGTGATTCCTGTAGTTCCTGAAAAAGGCTCTGTAGGTGCGTCTGGGGACTTAGCACCGCTTTCTCATCTATTTTTGCCTTTGCTGGGTTTGGGAGAGGTTTTTGATGAAAACAAGATAGTACCTACCGCTGACATCTTAAAAAAGTACAACTTAGCCCCTATCCAGCTGGGAGCAAAAGAAGGCTTAGCTCTTATCAACGGTACGCAGTTTATTTTGGCTCATGCCGTCATGGGGGTAGCTCGCTTGCATCACTGTTTAGAATTAGCTGATATTATTGGGGCTATTTCTTTGGAGGCTCTCATGGGGTCTATCAAGCCTTTTGAGGCTCGACTGCATCGGATTCGCCCTTTTAGAGGCAACCTATTAGTCGCTCAAAGAATCTATAACTTAGTCAAAGAATCAGAAGTACTTAAATCTCATGTGGATTGTGAGAGAGTGCAAGACCCCTATTCCTTGCGATGTATGCCACAAGTACATGGGGCTTCTCGCAATGCGTGGTTACACTTAAAGGAACTCACTGAGATAGAACTCAATGCTGTTACAGATAATCCAATTATTTTTGGGGAAAATGACACGATAAGTGGGGGCAATTTTCATGGACAGCCCTTAGCCTTGCCTTTGGATTATGCTACTTTAGCCGCCGCAGAGATAGGGAATATTTCGGACAGGAGGTGCTATTTGATGATAGAAGGACGTTTTGGTCTGCCTCGCCTTTTATTAAAAGAAACAGGATTAAACTCTGGGTTTATGATTCCTCAATATACTACTGCTGCCTTAGTTTCTGAAAACAAATCGCTTTGCTTTCCTGCCTCTGCGGATAGTATCCCTACCTCACTTGGGCAGGAAGACCACGTTTCTATGGGGTCTATCAGTGGAAGAAAATTGCACCAAGTCATTGATAATTTGGAGTATATTCTCGCAATAGAAATGCTGTATGCTACCCAAGCCTTAGAGTTTAGAAGACCTCTACGCTCTACTGCTCTTGTAGAAGACGTAGTCAATCAAATTCGCCAACAGGTAGCTTTTGCTACCGAAGACCGCATTTTTGCTGAGGACATCAATACCATACACCAACTTATCCTTTCTAAATCTTTTAAAAGCCTTGTCCAAGAATATGAAAAGTTAAATATTGGCTTTGAGGAGTTTAAGTTGGATTGAGAGTAGTATGAAAAAAGGAATTATATTGCTTTAAAAAAATAGTAGATTTTTCTATAATTCTTATGTTTTCATTACTTTTGATAGTGAAAACTACAAGCAGACCGATAAAAGTGATGAAAATTAGGTATCTATTTTTTATAGTTTTATTTTTTGAGTTCTTCCTCATTTTTTCCTGTTCTAAAAAAGAGAAAACCCTAAAACCAGCATACAAGCAACTGACAGAATCAGTATATGCCTCAGGGAGCATTTTGCCTAAAAATGAATACAAGATATATGCTATGGCAGATGGTCTGCTGATTCAATCTTTGGTACAGGAAGGAGATACCGTGAAGGCAAATCAAGCCCTTTTCAGGATAGAAAGTGATATAGCAGATGCGCGCTTCAATGCTTCTAAGGAAGTCTATCAAGTCAGCAAGCAAAATCTTAGTCAGGGTTCACCTGTACTTCGCGAATTGGAAATAGCCCTCCAAAATGCACGCATCAAGTATGAGCAGGATTCTATCAACTACCACAGGTACAAAAATTTGTATGAACAAAATGCTACCTCCCAAATAGAGTATGACCGCTATGCTACCACTTTTAAGATTTCTAAAAATGATTTTTTATCACGCAAAGCCAACTTTGAAAAAGTAAAAAATCAACTCTACGTAGATTTGCAAAATGCTGAAAGCCAATATAAAATCAATGCCAAAGATGGGAGCAACTATGTGGTTCGCAGCACTATAGACGGATTAATATTTGAAATTTACAAGGCACAAGGCGAAGCAGTAAGACGAAATGAAGCCTTAGCCCTGATAGGAGATAAAAAGCATGTGTATCTAAAACTTAGTGTAGATGAATTGGACATACACCGAATTGCACTCGGGCAAGATGTACTCGTCAAGGTAGATGCTTACAAAGATAAAATCTACAAGGCAAAGGTAAGCAAGATATACCAAGTGCTGAACAAACAAGAGCAGTCTTTTAGAGTAGATGCGGATTTTGTAGAGGATTTTCCCTACAACTTTGCAGGGCTAACAGCAGAAGCAAATATCATTATCCATCAGAAAGACAAAACTTTGACTATTCCTAAGTTCGCATTAGTAGGGTCAGACAGTGTTTTAGTAAAGAAGAATGGAGAGGTGATAAAAACTAAAATCCAGAAGGGCGTAGAAACCTTAGAACTGGTAGAAGTACTCAATGGCTTGAGCGAGCATGACGAGATAATTTATTGACTCTGCTAAAAAGTTCATCTCTTACTCATACTCAGGGTCTATCAGTTTGATTTCCTCGGGGCTTAGCTCGTAAAGTTGGTAAATTAGTTGGTCGATTTGCCGCTCTGCCGCTTGGATTCGGGCTTGCAGTTGGCGAATGTCAGAGGGCAAAGTAGCCTTATGTAATCGCTTGTTTAACTCCAAGAGCATTCCTACAAACTTCACAATTTCATCATGAGCTTGCTTCTCGGTGGGGTTATTAAAATCAATTAATCTTATGGGTAAAACTTTTAAATTCACTACTTTGACTTGTGCAAATACTCTACCCCCTTCATTTACCTTAGACTGATATATAAAATTAAGTAGTTTTGAATTAAAAATGCCTAAAAGATATTTCAAAGAAAAAATATCATTTTTGAGATGAATTACATGTGTACTATCTAAAGAAAAATAACTATTTGTATCTAAGGTGGCTACTAATTTGTCGCTTGTTTGACGGCTAATAATTTTTTCAGGAACTCTGAACATTTTTTCATTTGCGTTGCTCCAGAGTTCCTCAGGTTTGTAGTAAACATAGATATTGGAATAACTAATACTATATCTATTAATATCTCTACCTCGTAAAATAGGTTGCCAATCAGATGAAACTCGCTTTTCTGCAAGAAATTTTTGATTATTTCCCGTAATAATGCCTTGATATATTTTTGCTATCTCTCCTAATTTTACAAAACTTAATCTTTTAAATTTCTCCTCAAAACGTAAATCCTTAGTAAAAAAATTAATATTAAAATGCTCATTTTGAAGTATATCTTCAGTAGTAATGGTAGTAATTTTAGGTATTTTAAACTCATCTCTGTTCTCTGCTATTTTGAGTTGAATTTTACTATTATATTTGTCTAAATGATACACAAAAATACTATTTCCCCCTATCTCAGCCTGATTGAAAACTTTAAAGCGAATATCATAAATAGAGGAAAAAGAGCCTTTTTCAAGAAGAAATTTCCGTAAGCTTTTGAAATAAAAAGAGTTATGAAATGTGCTGGGAACAATAAAGGAAGCATAAGATTGCTTTGATTTTAGTAAAAAAACCATTCTTTCCATAAACAATGCAAAAAGGTTCACTTTATATGAAAAAGAATAAGGAAACTTAGTCTTGTAATAATTCAACAAATATTCTTTTTCACTTTCTTGCTTCTTTCCTAATTGTAAAGTCCTGTACGGCGGATTACCCATCACCACATCAAAACCGCCTTGTCTGAACACCTCTTTGAAGGCAATTTTCCAATCAAAAACGTTGATTTTCCTTTCCTCTTTGGGTGTAAGAAACAGACCACTATTGTAAAAATCAGTGCCTATCAGCGAGTTGCCGCACTGAATATTGTCGTCAATAGAGGGCAACACTCTTTCATTGAAAAGTTTGAGCGAGGCATGGATAGAGGCTTCGGTTTCCCCTTCTAAGGCTTTCAGAAGCAGACTTAGCTTAGTAACTTCTACGGCTTGAGCATCAATGTCCACCCCAAAAATATTGTTGAGCAAAATGCGTTTTTTCTCTGCCGTAGTCAGTTTGCCGTCAGGGGTAAGTGTATCAGTCCCTCCCTTTGCTTTCCCCAAAGGAGAAGGATGGGCTTGGTAATAACTTAAATGATAATCCAAAAGGTATTGATAAGCACCCAACAGGAACGAACCGCTCCCGCAAGCAGGGTCAAGCACTTTGATAGCTGAGATTTCTTGGGGTGTTTTGCCCGCAATCACCTCTCCAAGCGTTTCTTTGACGATGTAGTCCACGATGTACTGAGGAGTGTAGTAAACGCCCCCAGCCTTGCGAACTTCGGGTTTTTCCTCTATTTTAGCACTGTTAGCCGAGGTAAGGTAAATGACTTTGCCCAAAAACTGCTCGTAGGCATAACCTAAAATTTCTACGGGAATGATGTTAAAATTGAAAGTAATCCCATTTTCATCTTCGCCATACAGTTCCTCTATGATACTTTTAATTACCTTATTGTCAATGTGTAAGTTTGCAGTAACGGTATCTTTTTTTAGGTCAAATAGTCCTGAGTTGTACTTTTGGTCAGCAAGGACAAAGTATTGGTAAAGGTTTTGGTAATAGTTGCCTTTCTTGATTTGGGCAATGAGGCTACCTTCTTTTTCTAACATTCTGTCTTCGCATACTTTCAAAAACACAATGCGGTCTATGGTCTGCTGTACGGCAAAGTTGAGTTCGTACTCCTCTAAGTTTTTGTTCAGCTGGGCAATATTGGTAGCTAAATAAGTACGCCAATCTTCCAAAGATTTTAAAAATGCCTTGTCGACAGGCTCGGCATTTTTGAGGTCAGCATATTTCTGACCGTAGGCAGTGATGCTTCCTTTTTCTACATTCTCAAAAGCAAAAGTATCCCAGAGAAAATCAAACTCTTGGAGGTATTGGGTATAGTGAATGTATTTGAGCCTCTTAGTAATAGCTCTGTCGTGCTTTCGGGGCTTTCGGGTACAGTCGTAGATAGCAAACTCCTCAAAATCAGTAACTACAGAAATAAGTAAGCTGGCGTTCCAAGCATAGTTCCGCACTTGGATAGCAGGCTCAGGTTGCTCTTTGATAGGGACGGCAGGCTTTTTTGCTTCTACAAAAAAAGTGCGTTTGCCATTGACGTTAAAGGCATAATCGGGGGACTTGGTGCGTCCGCTTACTCTGATTTTGTCCTCTAACTTTACATCGCGATAGCTTTCTAACTTACCTTTTTTGTTGTCTATATCCCAGCCCAAAGCCCTAAAAAAAGGGTCAATAAAATCCTTGCGCGTTTGGGTTTCGTTGTATTCTAAGGTTTTAAAATACTCTTTCTGCGACTCAAACTTTTCTATGAGTTCCCTGATTTTTTCTTTTGCTTCTTCTTTCGTTACCAAAGGAAATGTATTTACTTGCATAACTGCAATTTTAGTGATTATTCAATTTTTCAACAAAAGAAAAGAGAAAATATTACTCATCGTACATCTCCATTCTCAGCCTTGCTTCCTCTAAGTCAAGTTCTTTTTCTAATTTCCTTAGCACCTCCTCATTAGCTTTTCCTTGCTTATGCAGTTTTTTGAGGTAATTTCTTTCTACCTCTATCAGGTCTATCTGGTACTTAGTGAACTGATTGAACAGGTCTTCTATGGTCTGCTCTGTGTTTTCTTCTTGGTTGAGCAAATGTTTTTGGTGATAGTCCAAAGGCAAGGTAGTTTTTTGAAGCCTATTAAATTTGATTTCGTATTTGCTCTTGATTTTTGCCAATAAGTCTTCCTCTATGAAAGCCAAGTTTTCTTCTATATGGGCAATGGAATGATTGACCAAGGCTAAACGAATCTCGTATTCCTCTGCCAGAATAGAGTGTCTTGGCAATTTTAGGGTTTTGATGAGCCAAGGCAGAGAAAGCCCTTGGAACACCAAAGAAAAAATAATGACACAAAAAGTGAGAAAAATGATTAAGTCGCGATTGGCAAAGAGTGTTCCATCGGGCATAGTCAAGGGCAAAGCCAAAGCTGCCGCCATAGATACTACGCCTCTCATACCTGCCCAAGTAAATACCCACCAATATTTTCTGCTGTAATGCTCTCTTTGTCTGATTTTTGCACTGAGCATTCTTGGTATAGCTGAGGCAGGAATGACCCAAATCAGCCGAATAAAGAAGATGAAAATACTTAGCCCTATTCCGTAAGCTATCCATAGCCAAAGGTTAGTATCTTCTTTGACAACATAGCTAAGCTGCAACCCTATAAGTATGAAAACCAGCCCGTTCAAAATGAAGATAATCACGTCCCAAAAAGCATACGCCTGAATACGCGACTGGTGCGAAAAAATTTCTCCTGAACTATAAGAAAGTAATAAACCTGTGCTTACTACTGCCAACACTCCTGAAACATGGATAGACTCTGCCAGAAGGTAAGAGGCGAAAGGCGTAATAAGAGTGAAAGCCACCTCGATATTGGCATCTCGGACTAAGTATTTATGCACGAAATACATCGCCCCACCCACAGCCAAGCCAATCGCTGTACCTGCTCCCACTACCCAAAAGAAGTGCCAACTTGCTTC
The DNA here is from genome assembly GCF_900113045.1 of Thermoflexibacter ruber. Classification (GTDB taxonomy): domain Bacteria; phylum Bacteroidota; class Bacteroidia; order Cytophagales; family Thermoflexibacteraceae; genus Thermoflexibacter; species Thermoflexibacter ruber. The sequence continues at coordinate 21,284 of NZ_FONY01000010.1, read as the reverse complement.
CCCCCAATCAAAGAAACCTGTCATAATAGCGGCTAAGGCATACTTGTAGGCTATTAGTCCGCTTGCATCATTCATCAAACTTTCTCCTTCTAAAATGGCAATGATGCGTGGGTGCAAACCCAGCCCTTTGGTTACAGAAGTAGCGGCAACAGCATCAGGAGGCGAAATAATAGCCCCTAATAGGAATGCCTCTGCCCAAGACAAGTTAGGAATAAACTCGTGTGCCGCCCAGCCAACTAAAATTGTAGTAAAAAAGACTAAGCCAAACGCCGCTAAGGAGATAGGTCTGAGATTTGCCTTGAAGTCATGCCAGCTTGTATTCCAAGCCGCCGCATAAAGCAAGGGAGGTAAAAAGATTAAAAAAACAACCTCTGGCTTCAAAATAACTACAGGTAGGTTAGGAATAAGGCTAATCACTAAACCTGCTAAAACCAAAGCAATAGGAATAGGAAATTTGTATCTATTGCTCAAAATCGCCAAGAAAGTAATGCCAGAAAGCAATAGGACAATGACAGAAATGTTTTCCATATAGTTTTGAAATAGATTGAACTTTTAAAAATAAGGGAAAATCTCTAATTTTTGTCCTAATGCAAGGAGGTAGTACGATAAAAGAGTGTAATTTTGTGGGGTATAATTAAAATTAGCAAATATCTTTTAAAATGAAAATCGGAATCATAGGAGGTGCAGGCTATACTGCGGGAGAATTGCTCAGAATACTACTTCGCCACCCACAAGTAGAGATTGCTTATGTGCATAGCAACAGCAATGCCCATAAGCCCATTTATGAGGTACATCAAGACCTAATAGGAGAAACAGAACTACACTTTACAGACGAAATTTCGCAAGCGGTAGATGTCGTTTTCCTCTGTGTGGGACATGGCGAAGCTGTCAAATTTTTAGAAAAACATACTTTAGGCTCTCACATTAAAATCATAGACCTCAGCCAAGACCACCGCTTAGGAAAGTTAGATTGGGTATATGGCTTACCTGAACTCAATAAACCTGCTATTCAACAGGCTCGCTTTATTGCTAATCCCGGGTGTTTTGCTACTTGCATAGAGTTAGCACTGCTTCCGCTGGCAAAGGAACACCTTTTAAATGATGAAATACACATTAGCGGAACAACAGGCTCTACAGGGGCAGGGCAAAAACCTACTGAAACTACCCATTTTAGCTGGCGAAACAATAACTTGTCTGTTTATAAAGCATTCGAGCATCAGCACTTGGCAGAAATAACTCAAAGTATTAGGCAGTTACAGCCCAATTTTAACCATGACATTAACTTTATTCCCTATCGTGGCAATTTTACCAGAGGCATTTTAGCTTCGGTATATCTCCACTTTGATGCAACAATAGAGCAGGCAAGAGCTATTTATCAAAGTTATTATGAAAACGAACCTTTTGTGGTGCTTTCCTCTGCCAACCCAGATTTGAAGCAAGTGATAAATACAAACAAATGTATTTTGTATTTGGAAAAACACAAAAACAAGCTATTGATTATTAGCTTAATAGATAACTTAACGAAAGGAGCATCTGGGCAGGCAGTGCAAAACATGAATCTTCTTTTTGGCTTAGAAGAAACAACAGGCTTGCTGCTCAAACCAAGTGCTTTTTAACAAAAATACAAAGTTTTAACATAAGAAAGTTAAAAGTAAAAAATTACATGGAACTTCTATAACTTTTGGTATTTTAGGGGATCAATTCTACATTGTGTATTTTATCATATCCTTTTACTTTAAAAACGAATCTTATGAAAAAACTATTGGTGTTCCTCTGCCTTGCTTGGATAGCCAACTTAGCTATTGCCCAAGAAATAAATTATTCTAATCTGCAAATCTTACCTGCTTTTCCTCAAGCAGGAAAAACTTTAGAAATTACCTATCAGCCCGTCAAGGACTTGAAAGAGGCAAAGGAAATTTCTTGTATCATTTACTTTGGCAAAGACTATGAACTCATAGCTCACGAAATCGACCTCAACAAAGCTGACAACTTTTGGAAAGGCTCTTTTCAAGTGCCTGATACCGTCCAAAGTATGATTTTTGTTTTTACTAACGAAGAGCAAAAAGATTTTAACGGCAAAGACTGGTACACTGCATTGGTCTATGATGCCCAGCAAAAACCCATAGAAAATGCCTATGGCAGTCTAGCAGTTATCTACGCAAGGTGGTATTACCTTATTAGCGAAAATGATGAAAACTATAATCCTAAAATAGTAGCACTTTTTGAAAAGGAGTTTGCGCTGTATCCTACACAAAAACAAAAAATCCAAACTCTTGCCACTTATCTACGGGCATTAAAAAGTGAGAAGAAAGAGCAAGCCAATGAGATTATCGCCCAAGAATTAGCTAATTTAGAAACCAAAAAAGAATTTGATGAAAATACTTTGGAGTTTTTGGCAGGACAGTACGAGCGTTTGGGGGATAAAGAAAAGACAGAAAAATATAAAAATCTATTGAAAGAAAAGTACCCACTTGGGAACGAAGTACAGTGGAAAGAGTATGATAAGATTGACCAAGAAGAAGACTTTGAGCAAGTGAAGAAATTAATAGAGGAGTTCAAAATAAAATTCCCTTCCTCTCGCTACATAGAATCTTTGGACTATTTGCTTGTAAATAAGGCGATTAAAGCCAATAAGATTGATGAGTTTGAAAAACTCTCAGCAGGCAAATCCATAGACAATTTAGCACACACTTACAATAACATCGCTTGGGGCTGGGCAGAGAAAGGCGAAAACTTGGACAAGGCATTAGCATATTCCCAAAAAGCCACTGCTTGGGCAAAAGCAAGGAAAGATATGCCTGTGGATATGAGCAAAAAACCTTCTTATTTTACTGAGAAAGCATTTAAAGATGAAAATAAAAATACTTATGGCATGTTTGCAGATACATACGGCTATATCTTGTACAAGCAAGGCAAGTACGAAGAGGCTTACCAATACCTAAAAGATGCCGTAGAGATATACAAAAGAAGGCTTGCTGACTATAACGAACGCTACGTGCTTGCTCTTGCTAAAAGCAAAGCCTCTGCTTCCTTGAAAACTGAATTAGAAGACTTTATAAGAACTGGGGCTGCCTCTGCCAAAATGAAAGAAATGCTCAAAGAAATCTATGTCAAAGAAAAAGGCAGTGAAAAAGGGTGGACAACTTACATCGGAGCCTTGGAGAAAGCAAGCAAAGAAAAAATGAAAAATGAGATTAGTAAAAAACTCATTAGGGAAAAAGCTCCTCAATTTACTTTGAAAAATCTGAAAGACGAGGAGGTGAGTCTGGCAAGCATGAAAGGCAAAATTGTAGTCGTGGATTTTTGGGCAACTTGGTGCGGACCTTGTATTTCTTCCTTCCCAGCCATGCAACAAGCCGTAGATAAGTACAAAGACGACAAAAACGTAGCTTTTGTTTTTATAGACACATGGGAAAGTGCCAAAGACAAAAAGCAAAATGCAGGAGATTTTATAGAAAAGAAAAAATATACTTTTAATGTCCTTTTGGACAATGACAACACCGTAGTAGCCAACTTTGGTGTTTCGGGTATTCCTACCAAGTACATCATTGATAAAAATGGAGATATTCGTTTCAAAAGTGTAGGTTTCTCTGGCAACACCGAGGCTACCGTACAAGAAATCAGCTTAGTAATAGAGATGCTTAATGAGGAAACAAAGTAAAAGATAATTGAACGAAGCTAAAAGCCCTAAGAATTTTCAGAACTCTTAGGGCTTAATCATGAATAGTAAAACTATTATAAAAGCTATTTTCATAAAAAATGTCTTTAAGAAAATTACCAGCAATATCAGGCGGCTTCTCCTTGTACTAAGTTAGTCATCTGTTCACTCAACTCCCAAAGCCTTTTGAGTGCTTCTTTGCTATAAGCAATGGTTTTAGCTTTGATAGCTTTCTTTTTGGTAAAATATTGTCCTGTCAAACCTTCCGCCTGTGGTGAAGTAGCTAACCAGATAGAGGTTTCTGCCCCTTTCTCGGCACTAAGCAAAGACCATCTGAAAGTTTTAAAAAGCCAAGCTATCAAGCCCTTGCCATCGCTACCAAAATTAGTAGCCACCGCTCCCGGGTGCAGGGCATTGGTAGTTACTTTTGTCCCTTCTAATCTTTTGGCTAACTCATTGCTAAACATGATATTTGCCAATTTGGATTGGGCGTATGCCTTCAAAGGAGTGTAACTCTTAGTAAGCCCAATATCGTCCCAATAAATGTTGCCTATCTGCTGAACTTCTGAAGCCACATTGACGATGCGCGCTGCGGGGGCGGCTTTGAGATTATCTAACAGTAAATTTGTCAGCAAAAAATAAGCAAGATGATTGGTTGCCCAAGTAAGCTCTATACCGTCCTCACTTTCTCTGCGTTCAGGCACAAGCACTCCCGCATTATTAATCAAGACATCTATGATAGGATATTCTTTTTTAATCTCCTCCGCCAAGAGCCTAATTTGCTTTTGGGAAGACAAATCTGCTATTTTGAGCAATATAGCGGTATTACTACTCTTTTTGATGATTTCTTGGCGTGCTGCCTCTGCTTTGTCCTTGTTGCGACAAACCATGACTACTTCTGCCCCTAACTTTGCAATCTCTAAGGCTGTAACGTAGCCTATGCCTGAGTTTGCTCCTGTGATAACAACCGTTTTATTTTTCATGAGTGAAAACGATAAGTACATCAAGATAATATAATTATCATGTATTTAACTATGCTTAATGAAATTAGTTTGTAAAAAAACGATTTTCAATTAGTTTTCAAAGATAAGGACATAGGCAAATGTAAAGTTGAACTAATTAGCTCTTAGGAATCGTTCTAAAAGAAATCTTTACAAAGTTGACGAAGTTTTTGTGAAACATAATAAATTGATAACAAATATTATGGAAAGTTACTACCCTATTGATTGTGGATTCTATGACATCTTGGAAGCCAATGCCACATTAAAAAAATACGTAAAAGTACAATATTACACGGATATTCACGAGTTTATTACTACCAATGCCGTCATCAAATCCTTAACTACCGAAAGAGGAGAAGAATTTATGGAATTAGCTACAGGAGAGAAAATCCGTCTGGACAGAGTAGTAAAGATAGATGAGAAATATAATCCAAAGTATAATGGCTATCAAGATTTTACTTGCGACTGTTAAAGTCTATCTTTTTCTATCTTGATAAGACTTGTGAAATAAAATGTGTCTTTTCCAGTTGTCGCAAATGATTGCTGTAGCTATCGCTGCGTTAAGTGATTCAGCCTTGCCAAATCGAGGAATAGTAATACGATGCGATATGTATTGGGCTATTTCATCTGAAATACCGTTGGACTCATTACCAATAACTATAATGCCATGAGCCTTAAAATCTTCTTCGTATATATTTTTACCATCTAAAAAAGCTCCATAAACACTATCAGAAAAATTCTCTCTTAGATAATTGTCCAATTGACAGTAATAAGGTCTTACTCTTAGAAAAGACCCCATCGAGGCAGAGATGACTTTTGGACTGTAAAAATCTGTAGTTGTTTCAGAACAAATCATCTTGTTTATCCCATACCAATCTGCTATCCTGATAATCGTTCCTAAATTTCCCGGGTCGCGAATGTCTGCCAATGCCAACACCATCTCATCAGCCCTATCAAAAGGAAGGTTCTGAGGAAGGTGCGCCACTGCTAAAATACTATCGTTGGTCTGCAAAGTACCAACGCTTTGAAGTATTTCCTGTGTAACTACCTCACTGTAAGCTACTTTTTTTTGAAAAGATGCCAAATACTTCACATACTCTTGGGCAAATTTAGGTGTATAAAATAAGGCTTCGACTTCAATGCCCTGCACGTTAGTTTCTGGGGTAAGCAGTTCTACTACACTTTTTTCTCCCTCTACGAGGAATAATCCTTCTTGGTAGCGAAACTTTTTGTTATGTAGAGATTTTACTAACCTTTGCCAGCGTTTGAGCATGTGATTGTTCGGTTATTTTTGCCCGATTTTTCTAATTTCTCCTGCAATAAAGCTAATTTGTTCTTCTGTTAGATTCGTACTTGAGGGCAGGTACAAACCATTTTCCCAAAGATTTTCTGCTACAGGACAGTCAATCTGCTTGAACCCTTTGCGTTTTTGTAAGCAGGGCTGTAGGTTCATAGGGCAGAAGAAAGTACGCGTATCTATCCCCGCCTGTCTTAGTTTTTGCACTAACTCATCTCTACTTACACCAAACTCAGGTTTCACCACAATACCGTACATCCAATAGACATTCTTTGCCCAATCTGCTGTATAGGGTGTTTGTACGCCTTTAATTCCTGCTAAGTGCTTGTCATAGAGGCGAGCCATTTTGATTTTATCATTAACGATGCCGTCCAGTTTGCCTACTTGCACCAAACCCATAGCAGCTTGGTAGCCCGTCATACGAAAGTTAAAACCCGCCTCTTCGTGCCAAAAGCGTGGCTGAGTAAATGCCAGATTACGAAGGAGTTTAAGTTTGTCTGCATATTCTTTGTTATCAGTAAGAATCATGCCTCCTTCACCTGTAGTAATAATTTTATTGGCATAAAAGCTAAAACAAGCCATATCGCCAAAGCTGCCAGCCATTTTCCCTCTACAAGTCGCTCCATGAGCTTCTGCGGCATCCTCTATGACAATGAGTTTGTGTTTTTGGGCTATTTCCATGAGCCTATCCATATCTACAGGATGTCCGTAAAGATGTACAGGTATGATGGCTTTGGTTTGAGGAGTAATCAAAGATTCCAATAAATCTAAGTCCATATTCCACGTAAGAGGCTCAGAATCCACAGGCACAGGGATAGCATTATTGTGGATTACTGCCAATGCGGTGGCGATATTGGTACTTGCACTGACCAGTACCTCATCACCCTCGCCTATGCCTGCCGCAGTAACAGCTACGTGCAGGGCAGTAGAGCCACTGGTAACTGCAATGCCATACTTAACACCACAGTAATTAGCAAAAGCTTGCTCAAAATCAGGAATATAACGACCAAAAGAGCCAGAGATTTCTCCTCTGCGAAGAGCATCAACGACAGCATTGATTTCGTCTTCTTCTATGATAGGCTCAAAAACTGGAATCATGTAGTATGGGGTTGAGTATTAAGTTTTTCAAATTTTTTGTAGTAAACTAATAAGTATTTTTGATGCAAAATACTATTAAACAAGCTAAAATTTTATATCAAAAACAAAATTAGCAAAAGATGAAAAGAATTTGAAAAAGGAATAGATAAAAACATTAATTTTATGAGAGAGGAAGTATTACCTTGAAGGTAGAGCCTACATTTTCTTCACTTTCTACCTCTACTTTCCCTCCCAGTGCTTCTACTTGGGTTTTGACTAAGTAAAGCCCCAGCCCTTTTCCGTCCACATGGGTGTGCATACGTTGGTAAAGTCCAAAAATTTTGTATGTGTCCACTTTGGTCAAATCTATGCCCAGACCATTGTCTTTGACTGTAAGGCAGAATTGATTATTCTCAGAAACGATTGCAGAAATTTCCATTTGAAGGGCTACACGTTTTTTCCTGTATTTAAGTGTATTGGAAATTAGCTGTAACAAAATGTTTTCTATATGGGATTTAACGGAATAGATATAGCTAACTTGATTAAAATTAAGGTTGATTTGAGGAGTGGCTTGTATAATTTCTTCTTTTAAACTTTCTAAGACCTCTTGGGTAAGTTCAGGCAGATTTATTCTTTCTTTTTGTAAGCTAAGATTATTTCTTATACTCAGTATGTGCGTCAAATCTCTGACTATCACATCTAAGTTATAGGCCGCTTTTTGTACGTGAGTTAGGATTTCCTGATTCATAGGGTCTTCTGGGGCTTCCTTGTTAAAAATATTGGCTAAGCCTATGAGGTGGGCGATAGGAGCGCGTAAGTTATGGGACACTATGTATGAAAATTGCTCTAAATCTTTATTTCTTTGTGAAAGACTCTCTACTGTAATTTGCAGTTGTTTGGTATGCTGAGTAATAGAGAGTTCCAAATTACTATTAATCGCCTCGATTTCTTCTTTTTGTTGTTGTATCTCTTCATTTTTATCTTTCAATTCTTTTCTTTGCTTATCTAAGAGCGTATTAAGTTTGTGCGCTTTGGCATTACTGAAGTAAAGAATAAAAGAAAGAACCATCAAGAATATCACCAAAGAAACCGCTACAATAATGATAAGAATTTGTTTTTGTGTGGTAGCTTTCATGAGTTGGTTATCTTTTTGTAAGAGAGCGATTTCATCTTGTTGTTTCAGCAACTCATAATTCATTCGCATTTTGGCTACCTCCAGTTCATTTTTTATCAAGGCATCATTGACAAGGTTGCGCATAGCACTATCTATAGCTGGTTCTGTTTGCATCTGAGCAAAGACAAACTGCCAGCTTAGCACAAACAGAAAGGTGAGAATAATACTATTTTTTGCGTTTTTTTTCAAAGTATCTCAATGATTTAGCAGATACATACTTTAACGTAAAACTACGTAATAAAGCTATTGGATAGGCAAGATTTTATACAGAGGTAGATTTTAATAACATCAATAGGCATTTGAGTAATGTTTGGCTAAAAATTTAGTAGCTGTTATTCTTCTAAAAAAGATTTTATATAAAAGAAAGGTGATTAAACAAGGTAGAAATGCTATCTTTCTCCCGCCTATCTCGCTACTCCCTCTCCTTCTAAGATAAGAATTGGAAGTTTGCTCAAAAAGCTGATTGATTTTGCAATTTTGAGTTCTAAATTTCACATTAACTTAATTCTATTTTACAAGCTTTTCACAATTATTCGAATTAAATTTAAGTTACAAAATTGGAAGTCATTATGAAAAAAATCTACAGCTTCTGTATCTTCTTATTCTTTTCTTTTATTACTTTCACAATTGCTCAGCCTCTTTTTGCTCAAAGGCAAAAGATTACTTTGGCAATCGTTACTAATGTAAGTAGCTCAGTAAACGATAATACCTTTAACAAATTAAAGGAATATCTAAGTCAGCAAACTGGCGCAGAGATAGTTCTCGTCAAACCGCAGAAAACACTTGATTTGGTGGAAATGCTCAAAGAAGGCAAGGTAGATGTAGCAATTATGAATACTTTTGGCTACATTTTAGCTCAGGAAACTAACAATGTAGAGCCTTTATTGATGATAGGAGATAAAAATCAGAAGCCAATTACTTACCAAAGTTGTATCATTGTCAATCCTGATTCCTTAGGACAGATGAAAAACATAGAAGATATAAGAAGGCTCTCGCATCACATAGACTTTATGTTTGTAAACTCTGGCTCTACCTCAGGGCATTTAGTTCCTCGCTTGTATATGGCAAAGGAAAAAATAAACCCAGCGGAGATGTTTTTTAATAATATTGTCTTTGGAGGAACACATCAGAAAACTGTTTTGGCTATCAAAGAAGGGAAGGCATTAGCAGGAGCTTGTAGTTATGATGAGCTACAAGAAATGATACAGGCAAGAGCCATAGAGAAAGACGATGTAAGAATTATCTGGATTTCAGAACCTATCTACAATAGCCCTGTGATTGTGAAAAAAGACCTCCCCAACGAGGTGAAGTATGCCATCAAACAAGCCTTTATGCAACTTCCAACAAAAAATGCCCAACTGCAAGATGAAGTAAAACAACTTTGGCATAATACTGCTTCTAAAAATTGTACTTATGTGGAAACTGATGATAAAATGTACGATTCTGTACGTAAAATGGCAAGTGCTGTTGATAATTTGTCCTTATTTGTCAAAGCGTATGCTAATCAATGAGATGTTTCTTGTGAAGAATATAATAAAAAATAGCCTTAATAAACTCTCAAAAGTTTAGTAAGACTACAAATTATAAACAAGAGTAATACTTTCAAATTCCAACCTTTTATTGCTAATGCAAATCTCTGGTAACTTCGCTTCCTGAGCCACCTCTTAAAATGTCTAAATCTGCCCCGAGATGCGCTTGCTGTACGTGGTCTATGTAAAATTTGACATAGCCTCTGTCAGCTTGCGGTGGGGGTGGTGTCCATGCTGCCTTGCGTTTTGCTAACTCCTCATCGCTAATGTCCAAGTGAAGTTTCCTATTTTCCACGTCCAATTCTATCATGTCGCCGTCTTTGACTAAGGCTAAAACTCCTCCAATAGCAGACTCGGGAGAAACGTGCAATACTACCGTTCCTGCCGCCGTTCCGCTCATGCGTCCATCGGAAATCCTTACCATGTCTTTGATACCTTTCCTCAATAACTTTTCAGGTAAGTCCACATTACCGACCTCTGGCATTCCCGGGTAGCCTACAGGTCCTACTCCTTGCAAGACGATGACAGAGTTTTCGTCTATTTCCAAATTGGGGTCGTCTATGCGTTGGTGATAATCTTCTATGCTTTTGAAAACTACTGCTTTGCCTCTGTGTTTCATCAAGGCAGGGGTAGCCGCAGAGGGCTTTATAATTGCCCCGTATTCGCATAAGTTTCCCTTCAATACCGCAATTCCTGCTTCTTTGAGCAAAGGTTTATCTGCACTTGCAATTACTTCTTGGTCGTAGCAAGGCGCATGGGCATTGTTTTCTCCTATACTTTTCCCGTTAACTGTAATTGCTTCATTATGAATATATTGTTTTAATTCTCTAATTACTACAGGCAAGCCGCCAGCATAGAAAAATTCCTCCATAAGGTATTTTCCCGCAGGTTTTAGGTTGGCCAAAAGAGGAACTTTACTGCCTATTATATCAAAATCTTCCAAATTTAACTCCACGCCCAGCCTTCCTGCAATAGCTAAAAGGTGGATAATAGCATTAGTAGAGCCTCCTATTCCCGCATTGATAACGATTGCGTTCTCAAAAGCCTGACGAGTAAGGATTTTAGAAATCTTCAGGTCTTCTTTGACCATTTCTACTATTCTTCTCCCTGAAAGTTGAGCCATGAGCTTTTTGCGGGAATCCGCTGCAGGAATGGCTGCCATGCCCGGGAGCGTAAGTCCTAAGGCTTCCATCATGCAAGCCATCGTAGAAGCCGTCCCCATAGTCATACAGTGTCCTTGACTGCGTGCTACGCCTACCTCCATTTCATGAATGTCCTCTGCGGTGTAGTTTTCTACGTGTTGTTTTTCTTTGATAAGCCAATTAAAAGAGCCAGAACCTACACATTGCCCCCGAAACCTTCCATTGAGCATAGGTCCGCCCGGTACGACAATAGTGGGTAAATCTACACTACACGCTCCCATAACTGTACTTGGGGTAGTTTTATCACAGCCAGTCAGCAAAACTACTCCGTCAAGTGGGTTGGCTCTGATGCTCTCCTCCGTATCCATGCTGGCTAAATTGCGGAAAAGCATAGTCGTAGGACGCATGATAGTTTCTCCTAAGGACATCACAGGGAACTCCAAAGGGAAGCCACCTGCCTCTACTATGCCTCTTTTAACTACTTCTGCAAAATCTCGCAGGTGAGCATTGCAAGGGGTGAGTTCGCTCCAAGTATTGCATATCCCTATGACGGGTTTGCCTTGGAAATAATCGTCAGGATAGCCTTGATTCCTCAACCAAGACCTATGGACAAAACCCATTTTATCATTTTTCCCAAACCAATCGTAGCTTCTTAATTTTTGGCTCATTGTATTTATAGTTTTGATGAAATTTTATTCTTCCAATATCCTTCTCCTATTCCAATAAAAATAAAAAGGCACACCCGTCAGCATGAGTACCAATCCTATGCCCGCTTCTCTGGGGTGAGTGAACAAGGTAATGATTATCAGGGCAAAACAAAAAATAACAAACAGAGCAGGTACGATAGGATAGCCCCACACCTTATAAGGTCTTTCCGTGTTAGGTTCTTTGATACGCAAAACAAATACGCCTAATGCCGTAGCTCCATAAAAGAAAAATGCCGCAAATATCAGCATATCAGTAAGTTGGTCAAAACTACCCGAAAGTACCAATACACAAGCCCATATCCCCTGAATCCAAAGGGCTGTATTCGGGGTATTGTAGCGGGGGTGGACGTATTCTGCATTTTTGAAAAATAATCCATCTTTTGCCATAGCATAGTAAATGCGAGGTGGCATGAGGATAGTGCTATTGGTACAGCCAAAAGTAGTGAATAGAATCAGAACAGATAAGGCACCCGCACCAATATTTCCTGCATAGGAACGAATGACAGCCACCGCCGCAATTTCATTTTGGGATTGATGGACTTCAATAATTTTATCTATGGGCATGACATAGAAGTAGGTAAAATTTACTAAGATATAAGCAGAAATAATGATGACCATGCCCCCAAAGAGAGCCAAAGGGAGGTTTTTATTTGGATTTTGAATTTCCCCGCCGATAAAGCCTACGGTATTCCAGCCTTCGTAAGCCCAAAACGCTGCCAACATCGCTCCAAATACGGATTTTATTAAGCTAAAATCAGTCCAATCCTTTGAAATATAGTGGATAGCAGGGTTTTGTAAGTTAGCAAAACTTCCTCCTTGTCCAAAAAGTAATCCAGAAATGACTATTACGCCTAAACCTATAATCACCAAAGTAGTAATGGATTTGCTTAAAAAAGAAGCTCCTTTTAGCCCTCTGGTATTCAGAAAAGTCAGAGATAAGATAAGAAAAATGGTCAAAGCCTTTACTCCAAAGTTTTCAAAGGGTTTGAATAAGCCCCAAATATCTATTTGTGCAATCGCATCGGGCAGGTTAGGTAGAGGAAAGAGGGCATTGAAAGATTGAGAAAAAACGTAGGCAATAGAAGCCACTGCCGCAGTCTTGATAGCTGTAAAAGTACTCCAACCATAAATAAATGCCATGAATCTGCCGTAGATTCGCTTGAAATACACATACTCTCCCCCAGAGTCAGCGAGCATACTGGCAATTTCTGCATTGCTCAATGCGCCACAAAGGCTGATAATACCTGCCAGAATCCAACAAAAAAGTACCAACGTTGGTGACTGCAATTCCGCAGACATAGGGGCTACCTTCTTATATACTCCCGAGCCTATCACTGAGCTAATGACCAAAATCATTGCCGCACCCATAGTCAATGACCTGACAAACTGACCTTGCTTTTTTTTCAATGTAATAGAGCGTTAGATGAAAATGAAAACTGAATTTCTACTGTTATTTTCAAAAAAACAAGTTTATTTTCATTAAAATCAATTTTCTTCTTCTTTTGGCAATTCACAGCCATAAGATTGGCTTGCTAAAATACCAAACTGAGGAGGTTCTTTCCCAAGCAAGAGGCTATCTATTGCCATTTGAGCAAAATTAGTCGCTTTGTCGGTACAATAGCGAGATTTGTTATAATTACCGCGATAATAGAGTTTACTGTCAGTAGTCAGAATGACTGCTTGAGGAGTAGAATAAACTCCACACTTCTCTGCTAAAATATTCTGATAATCAACAATAACTTTAACAGGAAGGTCGTATTTTTTTGTAAATTGGCTTACATCATAGTTCTTTCCCTCTACTTGCAAAACTGCATAAAATTCTATTTCTTTATTATACTTCTTTATCAGACTTCGTACATGACTGAGATTGAACTTTGAGCAAGGGCAGTCTGGATTGAAAAAATGTAAAAATATAGGCTTTGTAGATTGGGTTTGGATAAAATCTTCTACAGAAACAGATTGATTAATAGCTACTTCTTGATAGCTTTGAGGGATAGGAGTAGGCAATAAATACTTGACTTCTTCTGACCAAAAAATAAATAAAATAGCTAAGAAGGTAGCCAAGATAGACGAATAAGCGACTATTTTTCTTCCTGTTTTTTTCATATTCTTTTAAAGCTATTTAATTGAAAAACAGCTACTTGTTTTATTAGTTTTTTGTTTTGGGAATCTCGAACCAATAACCTTTACCTTTCTGAACTACCAAATTGTAGTCCTCACTGTCCAACCAAGGGTTGTATATTTTCAAGGTTTTATAGTTAATCCCCATTTGCTTAGCAAACTCAGGCAGGTTGTTGATAGTGCTATCTATCCATACGCGTTCAGTTTCTACTGCTTTCCAACGCTGTTCATCTTCTATATGAAACCCGTACTTGCTGGGATTTTCCATGATTGCTTTCAAAGCTAAGATACGTAACACGTAGCGATAGGTTTCTCTGTTGAGGTAAAGGTCGTAATAAGAATCTACCTTTTGGGCTTCTAAGGCTTTTTTAAGCCCGTTCATACCACGATTATAGGAAGCGGCGGCAAGCGTCCAATTCCTACCGTATTTCTCATAGGCCGCTTTCAAATACTTGCAAGCGGCATAAGTGGAAGCAATAGGGTCTTTGCGTTGGTCGACGTAATTGTTGATTTCTAAACCAAATTCTTTACCGGTTTCTTTGAGAAACTGCCAAAAACCCAATGCTTTAGCAGGAGAAAGGGCATATTCATCTAATTCACTTTCGGCTACAGCTAAGTAGAAAAAATCTTCTGGAATACCTTGCTCTTTCAAAATGGCTTGGATACGTGCTTTCCATTTGCCTTCTCTTTTCAAAATAATCAGAGTAGCAGAGTGCTTGTAACAGTTGTTAATGAGTTCTCTCTCAAGTCGTTCTCTAATGTCTGCATCTTCTAAGGGTACAGGCTCTCCCGCAAAAGAAAGAGAGGCTGGGAGTTCTGGAACGATGATTTTTTGAAACTGCTGAGTTTCTACCTCTTTGACTTTACTTTTTACTAAGTCATTGGCTGTTTGATTCGCCACTGTAACTTGCAAAAAAAAGATAAGGATAAAATGAATTAGATGCATAATTATTAAATATTCATAATCAGACAATTGTAATTAGCTTTATTTCAAAGCATTGGCGATAGTCTTTACATTGCTTTGAATCATACCCGTGTATGTTCCCTCCAAAGTACCCGTTTTACCAAGTGCATCAGAAAAAAGTTTCCCTCCCATTTTCACTTGGTGCCCTTGTGCTTGACAACCTTTAATGACCGCTTTGATAGACTGTTCGGAAACAGAAGTTTCTACAAAGATAGCTTTTATTTTGTTCTTAACAATAAAATTTACCAAATCTGACACATCTTTCAAACCAAAATCAGATAAAGTAGAGATGCCTTGCAAACCTCTTACCTCGAACTGATAAGCACGCCCAAAGTACGAAAAAGCATCATGAGAGGTGATTAATACTTTTTGGCTGGTAGGAATGTGGTCTAAGATGGCTCTTACTGCTCTGTCCAAGCTGTCCAGTTTCTGCAAATAATCTTCTGTATTTTTTCTAAAATAGCTTGCTCTTTTTCCTGCAAATAGTTCTTTGTCTATTCTTTCCAAAGCAATAGCCCCATATCGGACTGCCTCTTTCCAAAGCATGACATCAAACCAAATATGCGGGTCTGGGGTATGAGCATCTTCCATAGGATAGATAAGTCGAGCAGAGTCAAGCCCTTCTCCTAGAGCCACTACAGGCTTCTGTCGTGCCAACTTTTGCATAATTTCCCCCATTTTTCCTTCTAAATGTAAGCCATTGTAGAATACTACATCAGCAGAAAGTAGTTTTTTTATATCTCCATGCGTGGCTTTGTATAAGTGTGGGTCGACCCCTGCGCCCATCAGTGCTACGACCTCAGCCGAGTCCCTTGCAATTTGTTGAAATACATCTGCTATCATGCTGGTAGTGCAGACAATTTTTAGCTTAGTGTTGGCTCTTTTTTTTTCTTGACAGCTGTTCGGTAAAAAGCTAATAAAAAAAAGAATTAAAAATAGGTATGCTTTTTTATTCTTGAGAATAAGCAGTCTTGTAGGCATAGATTTATCCTGATATATTTTTTTTGAAACCCAAAATTAAAATAAAGGAATAAAAAATAAAAATTCAGGCATTGCTAAATTAGTTTTTTATTTACAGCAATAATTACACTAATTATATACTTTTCACCTAAAATCAAGCTATAAACTGCTTGATTATCAATTACTAATAAACTACGTTTCTAAGCTATTTTAAAAAAGTTAAAATAGCATGCTAATAAGTTTTAAAATGTTAAACCGAATAGCTGTTTTGCTCGTTTTTATGTCAGATAAATCCAAAAAATGATATGAAATATATATTATTGGTTATTGGTTTGGTGTTTATTTTTTCTATGCAGGCTCGCTGCCAGCATCAGTACGCAGATGTTATTTACTTGAAAAATGGGAAGGTGGTAAAAGGTAAAATCAAAAAGATAGAAAATCAAATTATAGAATTTGAAACCTTGAATCATACTGCTTTATCTCTTGTAATCAACGAAATAGAGCAGATTAGAAATGAGCGTGTAGAAGGAGTTGAGAGTCCTAAAAGTGCAGAATCTACATGTACAGGATTTGTACGCTTCGTGGAGTTAGCCCATACAGTTGGGACAGGTAATATAATGACTCGTTTTGGCGGGTTAAGAAATACTATGCAGGGACAGGAAATCAATTTTTCTTACAACTATGCCCTATCACCTTCGCTTTATATAGGTTTGGGGACGGGATACAGCAAACAAGGAAATTTACAGCTAATTCCTATATTCTTAGATTTACGTACTGATTTTGCCAAGGGTAAGTGGCGTCCCTTTTTCAATTTCCGTTCAGGACATAGTTTTGGTTGGTCGGAGAATAGGCAAGGCACAGATAATGCAGGTTTCATGGTGCAAGGCAATGTAGGAATTCGGCTTATGTTAAACCATTCAAAATCGGCTTATTTTTCTATAGGACTTAAATCTCAACAGATACAAGTAAATTATTTTATCATTAGAAATAATGGCAGTCCTGTTCCTTTCTCAGAAAGATTAGGGCATCAATTTATTGGCTTTCATGGAGGATTTAGCTTCTGAAAATAGGAACGTGGTTGCTTTTAGAGAGATTTATTAACGCTTGGTGTACTGTTAGCACTTGGGGAATAAGCATTTGTTTTTCATCATTATAAATCACAAAGTCAGCTCTCTTTACTTTCTCCTCCTCGGGCATTTGTTTGCTAATAATGCCTAAGATTTCCTCTTTGCTTCGCTGAGGGTCTCTGGCTTGTATGCGTGCTATTCTGAGGTCTAAGGGAGCAGTTACTACAATGACTTTATCTAACTCTTTGTAAGAACCTGATTCGTAGAGTAAAGCTGCCTCTTTGATGATGTAGGGATACTTTCCTTCTTGTTCATTGAACCATTGCTTAGCGTCCTCCCCTACTTTAGGGTGGACTAAGCTATTCATTTTTTGGATATTATCTTTGTCAATAAAAACTTTCTCTGCCAAATATCTTCTATTGAGTTCGCCATTGAAGTATGCCTCCTTGCCAAAGTAGGCTTTGATTTCGGAAATAAGCGTAGGGTGATGACTAATGAGCCATTTGGCTCGCGTATCTGCATCGTAAACAGGAATACCTAAATGCTTGAATATCAGGCATGCAGTACTTTTACCTACTCCTATCCCTCCTGTTATTCCGATTTTTAGTGTACTTGCCATAGTGAATTTTTACTTTTGAAGGCGTTACTTTGGTATTAGTCAAATCTTGGGGAATCCATAGCATAGGGGTAATAGTAGAATCTTTCTTGTTTCTTGCTCTAAAATCTACGATAGCCTTAATAGTATCTGTGCGTACTCTATTTTCTTTTTCTTTTCGTAGCCAGTATTCTAAGATAACACTTCTCTCATCAATAGTGGCGGAGGAGTCTGCAGGAAAATTGAGTAACTCAATAGGTATGAGTTGGTTATGCTGAACAAAAAGAGATACTTGAAAGCTAACTCTTACTTTTTCTACTTTAGGCTTTAAGTGTTTATGTACAGGATATTGAATCGCTACGTAGTCATTATAGTTTTTGCTAATGCCATCTTCTGCTTTGATACTTAAAAAAATAGTATCTCCCAGTGCCTCTACCAAAGAACTTGCTCCTGTGAAAGTAACTCTGTTGGGAGCAATTTGTATAGGAGAAGTAATCCTATAGTCTTCTTTCAAATCAACTTGGCTAATAGGCAAGTCAAGATATATTTCCTTACTAATGACATTATTATAATCTAATTTGATGGTATCAGGAATGATTTGGTTAATTTTTATATCCTTGAACTGAATACTAAAAATAGGTAAAAAAGCCTTAGTAGGAAAATTTTTTACTCGAAGTACATTAATAAGGTCTATGATAACAGGTTCTACGCCTATGCCAAAGTTTTTACGAAACAAACTCCAGCCCTGTCCTGTTACTTCTACTTCCAAGCTATTCGGAGGGTCATTAACTGGAACAACATTATTTTGCTTGGTTTTAAAAATAACAGGGAATCTGATACGTGTGGTGTAGGTCTTGTTTAGTGCATTAAAAAACCAAATCAAAGTAGCTATCACCACACATAAGCTAATTCCTTTCCAATCAAGTGCTTTCAAGTTTTTAAAATACTTAGGCTTTTGCCTCTGTTTTACCGTAGGCGGCTTTGGTTTGCTCTTGTGAAATTGCAGATTTCTCAAACTTGAGTTTTACGCCTTGGTCTGCTTCTACTAATACCGTATTTCCTTCAATAGACAAAATAGTTCCGTGCATTCCTCCAATAGTAACTATTTTATCGCCTCTTTTGAGGCTTTCCAAAAATGATTTTTGCTCTTTTTGTTTTTTCTGCTGTGGCCGAATCATAAAAAAGTAGAAAACTGCTACCATACCCACGATGAATAGCAAATTCATCATATTTCCACTTCCACCGCCTGTTTGTAATAAAATTGAGTACATTTTTTTAGTTATGAGTTATAAGTTATGAGTGTATAGATAGCTGAAAAGCAAGATGTTCTAACTATATCAAACAAATTCAAATTATTTTAACTATTTCAATTAAAAACAAAGATAGTAGAAAATTGCGAAAACCTCAAACTTTTACGAAGGAATAACTACTAAAAGCCAAAGGTTTGTCGGCAAAAAGTAGTTTAGTGGCTGCCCAAGTAGTTTGAAATAAGGCAGATTGCCTATATTTTTCTAAGGATTGTTCACTGTCCCAATGGCTGTAAGTCATAAAAACATGAGGCTGTTCTGCATCTCTGAGCAATTCCAAATGCAAACAGCCCTGAAAATTTCTGATTTTATCTTTGGACTCTGAAAAAATAGCTAAAAAATCTTCTACTTTTTCTTTTTGAAATGTCATTCTCACTATGCGAATCAGCATTTTATCTAAACGTTTACGTGCCTTTCTGCATGATAGGAGGAGCGAACTAAAGCTCCAGACTCTACATACTTCAAACCTCTTTTTAATCCTTCTTCCTTGAAAAAGGCAAACTTGTCAGGGTGAATATACTCAGCTACTTCTAAGTGCATTTTGGTAGGTTGGAGGTACTGCCCCAGCGTAAGCACATCAAGCCCATGAGCTACCAAATCGTCCATCGCTTCAAATACCTCCTCGTCAGTTTCTCCCAAGCCAAGCATAATGCCTGATTTGGTGCGTTTTCCGTATTCTTTGATGCGTTGGATTTGTTCTAAACTGCGTTCATATTTTGCTTGCGGACGTACTCTCCTATACAATCGCTTGACGGTTTCCATATTATGAGAAACCACCTCCTGCCCTGCGGAAATCATACGGTAAAGGGCTTCCCAATTTCCTTTTACATCAGGAATGAGGGTTTCTATAGTAGTATGAGGATTTAATTTTTTTACCTCTATTACGGTCTGATACCAAATTTCTGCTCCTCTGTCTTTGAGTTCATCTCTGTTTACCGAAGTAATCACTGCGTGCTTTACGCCCATGAGTTTAATAGCTTCGGCTACCCTGCGAGGCTCATCGGTATCGTACTCATTCGGTCTGCCTGTTGCTACGGCACAGAAAGTACAACTGCGCGTACACACATTGCCTAAAATCATAAAAGTAGCCGTACCCGCTCCCCAACACTCGCCCATATTTGGACAATTCCCACTTTGGCAAATGGTGTGTAGTTTATATTCATCTACGATTTTCCTAACTTTTGTAAAGTTCTCTCCCACAGGAAGTTTTACCCTCAGCCAGCTTGGTTTGCGATGCAATGGGGTACTTGGGGGCTGAGTTTCTGTGGTTGGCTCTATGACTGGTAGTTCTATCATTTTATCTATTAAATCAAGTTAAATACTTTTTAAAAAACTTACTTTCTTCCTCCATAAAACAGCACTACATAGGCAGAAAAAAAGTTAGACCTGTTTTCTGCCAAAGGCATGAGTATTACTTTGTTAGAGAGGAAGTCGGCGGCGATGCCTAACTCAAAGCCTGTTACATTATTTTTGAAACTCCCAAACTCAAAGTTAATCCCTGCCCTTACTGTACCTCCGAAGGTCAGGCTTGATTGCCCTAACCCTGAAAATATGCCGGGTGAGCCTACTACATTTTCAAACAAGATGTGTTTTGCGGGGTCATACTGCTCGGTGCGTTGGCTTCTATTGTCATACCTGTATTCTATAAAGTAAGGAACGACCAAACCTAAAGCAGGTCCCGCAGAAAAGTGTGTGTTGATTTGCACCCCCTGCTCGGCTTCTTTTTTGAACAAAATAAATTCTCTACCGTAAGTGGGGCGAAGCATGAAAAGTGCATTTTGCTTACCGGGTATAAAGGTCTGCCCTGAAAGTCGGCTGGTGGAGCGTTGTTCCTTAGGGTGGCGGATATTGACGGCATCTAAACCAAAATAATGGTACATCTTAGGCGTAATAGCTCGAGTATGTCTGATAGTAACACCGCCTATTAGACCCGCATTGGTGCTAAAATTAAGCCCATACGTGGTTTCACTTTTATATAGGATTTCGTTAATTGAGCCTTTTTTTTGGGCTTTTACCCCCCAAGCCAAACCTAAAATAGCAAATAGTAAGGTTATTTTCTTCACGTATCAAAAGTAATTTAAGATGAACAATTATCAAAAGAAGACTTTTTTATTTTTGATAACGTCTGCTTTGATTTTTTCTATCGGAATAAGCTATTGATTCAACAATTATAAAGTAAAGATAGACATAGAATTTTACACTTATCGGTAAAACGCAAAAAAATTGTGTTTTGTTTCCGTGAAACTTTGATAGAGCCTCTTATAAAGTTTTTCATTTTTCAAAATTATTTTTTAACTTTGAAAATAAAAAGAAATAGAAAAAAGTAGCTTTGTCTTTTAGTTTAACATTATGATACCGATTGTGCTAGTTTGGAATTTTCAGTAAAAAAGGTTATCTCTAAGGTGCAACCATAAAAAGAGATAACCTATGCACCAAATCGCAATTGATTCAGTATTCAAAGATAATATAAAAGAGTTAAATTTATCAGATTTTCTGACCCTTACTTTTTTCATTATAGATGAAATTTACAAAGAAGTCGGTCAGTTAGTTGAACGTTCGGGACCTAAACCAACTTTTTCGGATAGTGAAGTGATTTGTCTAAATCTTGTCGGTCAAATGGTTTGCGATTCTGAGAAGGCTTGGTATAAAATAGTCAAGAAGAACTACTTAGCATTATTTCCTAAA